>NZ_CP018171.1:2194500-2816500 GCF_001889605.1 Aquibium oceanicum
TCGATGCCGAAATCGCCAAGCGCGGCAAGGCCCTGACCGAAGCTCAGCAAAAAGCGAGCGCTGCCGAGGCAGCGTCCGCGGCGAGCGGGCAGAAGCTGAAGCAACTGGAACAGGAACTAGCCGCAGCGCGTGCAAACCTCGGCGAGGGCGAGAAGAAGGTCGCTGCGCTCGAGGCCGAGATCGCCAAGCGCGGCACGGCCCTGTCCGAAGCTGAGCAAAGAACGAGTGCCGCCGAGGCAGCGTCCGAGGCGAACGGGCAGAAGCTGAAGCAACTGGAACAGGAACTTGCCGCGGCGCGTGCAGCCCTTGGCGAGGGCGAGAATAAGACCGCTGCGCTCGAGGCCGAAATCGCCAAGCGCAGTTCCGCGCTGGCCGAAGCCCAACAGAAGGCGAGTGCGGCGGAAGCAGCCTCCGCGGCGAGCGGGCAAAAGCTGAAGCAGTCCGAACAGGAATTGGCTGCGGCGCGGACTCAACTTGACGAACGCGAGAAGAAGGCCGCGGCGCTCGAGGCCGAACTCGCTAAGAGAAATACGGCGCTGGCAGAAGCGGAGGCTAAACGCGACGCCGCGGAAGCGGATGCTGCGGCGCAGCGGCAGAACGCAGCAGAGGTCGTAAACGAAATCACCGGACTGAAACAGCGGATCGGTAATCGCGAGAAGGAGTTGTCGGGCCTTCGGTCTGAACTCGAAAAGCGAAGCGCGGAAAATGCCACCGGGTCGGCGGCACGGGCCGAGCTTGAGGCGAATCTCGCGACAAGCCAAGCGAATGCTGCACGAGAACGCGAACAGTCGGAACGTCGTATTGCCGAGATTGCAGAAGAACTGGATACGCAATCGAACCGCGCAGAAACAGCCGAACGCGAGGCCCGAGAGCTACGCGACAAACTCTCCGAAACCAGCAGTGCGTTGGCTCAGAGGCGTCTTGAGGCAGAGCAAACCGCAGCTGAACTGGCTTCTGCACGCGAGGAGTTGAGAGAGTCCGGAAAAGCACGGGCAGAGAGCGAGAAGAGGGTCGAAGGGTTGAGCGAGCATGTTGCGCTCCTCACCTCGGATCTGAAGCATCGAGATGCAGCCCTTTCAGAACTGCGCAACGAAGTGCGCAAAACCGAACAGGCACTGGGGGAGAAGGAAAAGATTGCATCCGGTCTTGCGGATCATGTCAAACTTCTCATTTCGGACCTGGACGAATTCCGCGCGCAGGCCGCTGAACGGGACGAAGCGCGCAAGAGGGCGGAAGCTGCGAGGGACGAAGCGCACAATGCAACGGAAGTGGCGCGGCAAGCTCTCGGGGCAGCGCAGGAGGAATCGGCCAGGCGCGAGGCCATCCTCAAGAGCGATCTGAACTCGCTGAAAAGCGAACTGGAAGATGTGAGAACGAGCAGCAAGACGGCTCTGCTCGATGCTGTTCGTGAAGCGCGCACCGCAGAGGAAATGGCACGCCAGGCACTTTCCGCGGCGCAAGAGGAATCCGCGAGGCGTGAGACGGTCCTCAAGGGCGAACTGAGCTCGCTGAAAAGCGAACTGGACGACGCAAGAACGAGCGGCGAGGCGGTTCACGAAGTCCAAGAACTCAGGACCGAATTGGAACGGGCCAGGTCTGCTTACGAAGCCGAACTAGCAAACTTGCGCGAGCAGGCCGAGACGAAGGTGCGGTTGCAGTATGAGAAGTTCGAACGGCTCCGGCTTGCCGGTGCAGAGGAGCGGGGACGAATGGTCGGTTTCATTCTGGGAAGCCGAATCTGGCGCTTCGTGCCGGCAGGTCTTCGGCTGCGGGGAAAAATGGCTGTTCTGCGCCGCTCGCGCATCTTCGATGCCGAGTGGTACCGGAACCATTATGACGACGTTGCCAAGGCGGGTGTCGATCCGCTACGACATTACGTAGAATTCGGCGCCCGAGAAGGGCGAGAGCCGAACAGCACGCTTGAAGGTTTGCCACGTGTCCCCGAGGGCGGGTAACTCAAGGCTATTGGGGCTTCATGGCGCGGAGAAATCCATATCCGCGACAGGCGCAAGCATGTGTAGGAGCATAGATGATCCGGTATTCCAAGCAGGACATCGAGCTGGTTCGCGAGTCCGAGCTTTTTGATCAAAATTGGTACCTAAAAAAGTACCCTGAGGTGAAGAGCCTCAACATGGATCCCGTCGAACACTACTTACGGCTTGGCGCTCGGCTTGGCCGCAATCCGTGTTCCGACTTCGACACCGCCGCTTACTTGACCAACAATCCGGACGTGGCGGAGCGCCGAATCAATCCGCTTATTCACTATCTTGTCTGGGGAAGGCGGGAAGGGCGCAGGATTTCGGTAGCCAGCGATCTGGGCGGCGGTTGGGGGCAAAGCCGAAACCGCAACTGGACGGCGGTGCTGGAACGCATCGAGCGCGTTGGGCGTCCTGCGGCAATTGTCGTACCCATCTACAATGCGCCTGAGGAAACGGAGGATTGCATCGAGTCGGTGCTCAAGCACACCCCGGTCTCCGTCAGGTTCATTCTCATCGACGATGCCAGCCCGGATCCCAAGGTGAGGGAAGTGCTGGCCCGATACGCCGACATCTCGAACGTGACCGTGGCCAGGAACGAGGCGAACCTCGGATTTACGCGAACGGTGAATCGGGGCATCGAGATCGCCGGTGCGGCTGACGTGATCTTCCTGAACTCGGACACGAAAGTGACGCCGGGGTGGTTCTCGAACCTTCGGCTTGCAGCTTACAGCGAGGACCGGGTTGCGACCGCCACTCCGTTCTCCAACAACGCAGGCGCATTCTCGGCGCCGGAAATCGGGAAACAGAACCCGCTACCCCCGGCGTTCGTGCTCGACGAATGCGCACGCCTGGTGACACGTGTCAGCGGACGCTTCTATCCCAAGATCCCGACCGGCAATGGCTTTTGCATGTACGTCCGCCGTGATGCGATCGAGGAGGTAGGTCCGCTCGACGCCGAGGCATTTCCCCGCGGCTACGGCGAAGAGAATGATTTCTGCATGCGGGCCGGAAGAGCCGGATGGGATCACGTGATCGACGACGCGACGCTGATCTACCACGTGCGATCCGCCAGCTTCGGTGATGAAAAAACCCCGCTGATGAAAGCGGGGAGGGCGATCATAGATCAGCGGTACCCCGAATACACGCCGAGCGTACGGAAGTTCGTCGAGGATCCGGACATCGCAGCTATTCGCAGGCGCACCTCGCAGGCGTGGAACCTACCGGTGGAGGAATATGGCATACGACCCCGGGTTCTGTTCGTCGTTTCGACGCGCACCGGAGGTACGCCGCAGACAAATGCCGATTTGATGGCAGCGCTGGAGGACCGATATGAGCCCTTCCTACTGCGCTGCGATTCCAAAACGATCGAATTCAGTTCCGTGAGCGGGCGGGGCACGCAACTTCTCGAGACGATAAAGCTCAAGACCCAGTTGAAGGGGTTTCCGCATCGCTCCCAGGAGTATGACGATGCTGTTGCGAAGCTCCTCGTAGAGCACTGCATCGACCTCTTGCATGTGCGCCATATCGCCTGGCACGGACTGGATCTGACGCGTATCGCCAAGCTGCTTGGTCTGCCGGTGCTCTTTTCGTTTCACGATTTCTACACCGTCTGTCCGACGATCAAGCTACTGGATGAGAACCTTGTCTTTTGCGGTGGCCGCTGCACTGCCACACAAGGCGAATGCAAGCACGAACTGTGGAAGGAACCGGATTTTCCGCCCCTCAAGAATGCCGCAATACGCGAATGGCAAAGCACGATGGCACGTGTGCTCGAAGATTGCGACACCTTCATCACGACTGCGGCCAGCGCGCGTGAGCAGATTTCCAAGATATTCCCGATCACGCGAAAGCGGCCGTTTCCGGTCATTCCTCACGGCCGCGATCTTGATATGGTACAGGTGGCTTCGCCGCTAGACGAACCGTCCGGCAAGGTCAGGATACTGTTCCCCGGCAACATAGACACCCCGAAGGGTGCTCGCATCATCGAGGCGATTGCCAAGCTGGACATCGCCAAACGCTTCGAGTTCCACATCCTGGGCGTAAGCGACATCCAGGCGAATGAAAGCATCATCGTTCACGGGCATTACAAACGCGAGGAATTCGAGCGGAAAGTCGAAAACATCCGACCTCATCTCGGTGCGATTTTTTCGATCTGGCCCGAGACGTTCTGCCACACATTGACGGAAATGTGGGCTTGCGGCCTACCCGTAGTGGCAATTGACAACGGCGCGGTGGGAGAGCGGATTCGCGCCCATGAAGGTGGTTGGTTGCTTTCCGAAGCGGAGCCGGCTGCGGTCCTTGCAAAACTCATGGCCATCGCAGACGACCAGGAGGGAATCGCCGCCCAAAGGAGCCGTGTCCTAGTCTGGCAGGAGGAAATCGGCGCCTCTCATACCACTCTGCACATGTCGCATGGCTACGACGCCCTCTACCGGCGCAATCTGATGCCGTGCATCACCATTCCGGATTCTCGCCCGCGGGTTGCCGTTCTTGTGCCCGACCTTGGCGCCGCTTCTAGCCGTATCCGCGTAATCGAGAAGATTCGCGATACTCTGGACCGACCGGTTCGCTATGACGTTGCGACGTTCACCCAGGTGGGGAACACAGGTGCTCTCGCGGATTATGACGCAGTACTCGTACAGCGAACTGCAATTCCTTCAGAAAAAGTCGATTCGTTCCTAGACCGCTGCGCATCCGCGGGACAGAAGATAATCTATGAGATCGACGACGACCTGACACGCTTTCATCGGCGCAAGGACGATCAGGTCGACTACGACGGTCTGCGGGACGGCGTCGTCAAGTTGCTGGTCGGCGCCGATCTCGTGATCGTGTCGACGCCCGAACTCAAGCACCGGTTCCGGCATTTCAACCACAACGTCATGATTGCGGAGAATGCGCTGGCCGAGCGCCTGTGGTTCACCGGGCTTGCCGAAGCGCACATGGTGCGGGGCAAACCGGTCAAGGCCGTCGGCGAGCAACACATTCTCTACATGGGCACGCGGACCCACGACGCCGATCTCGCTCTGCTGGAAGAGGCAATGGCGTCGGTGCGCCGCCATTTTCCGAAGACTCGCCTTTTCACCGTCGGGATAACCGCCGAACGCCGGACCTGGTACGAGCCGATCACCATTCCCGATCCTGCCAAGCACTATTCCCGCTTCGTACCTTGGTTGCGGGCGGTTTCGAAGGACATGGACCTGGCAGTCGCGCCGCTGGTCGAAACCGACTTCAACCGTGCCAAGTCCCCACTAAAGCATTTCGAATATGCTGCTGCGGGACTGTGCGGGCTCTACAGCAACGTCGAACCCTACCGGTCCGCCGTTCAGGACGGCGAAACCGGCTTCTTGGTCGACAATTCCGCTGAGGACTGGACGGCCGCAATCATGCGCGCAATCGAAGACCCTGAGGTGACGCGCACGATCGCAGAACGCGCCTATGCCGAGGTCGCACTGAAACGCGGCATGCGCCGCGAAGCCGAAAGGCTCGATGAGGCCGTGCTGAAAATGGTTCGGCGTGCGCCAGCGGTCCCGGTAACACGTTCGGAGAACGTGAAGCTCGTGGCGGCAAGATAAGAAATCACAAGATGATGCGGGTACGATGTTGAACGGCCAGTTCTGCTCTTCATCGGCCGGGCTGGCCGTCGACCGTAGACGAAAGCCGAACTGGATGCGCGTCGGAGCAGAGCTCGTCCCCATGTAGGTGAGCCGTATCGTTCGCCGAGAAAGCCGAGGGTGCGCTGTGGCATCGGAAAGCCCCTGTGTAAGTTGCCGGGGCAGTGTGAAACTTGCACAGCAGCTTCACGTGATCGGACTACAGGTGAGAATAACAGGGGTGCTCCTTGTTTTCGTCGCCTGCGTCGGCCTTTTCACCATCCGGGTGCAATGTGACATTGCCCCCAAACGTGTCCTCGGTTTGAACTGGGCTCCGTCGAAAGGAGATAGAGATGAAGAAGAGCGGGTCACGGAAGACCAGATCATCGGAGTTCTAAAGGAGCATCAGGCGGGAATCGTGATGGAAGAGTTGTACCGCAAGCACGGGATCTCGGACGCGACCTTCTGCAACTCGCGTAGCCGCTACGGCGGTATGGGCAACGTCAGATGACTTGGCACGTCCGATTCGCTTCAGCATTTCGATTATGCCAGGGGCTCAGTTCAGCCGGATGCTGCTCAGACTTTCGTGGAATGCTCCACGTGGTCCTCGACCTCGGGAACTTTTCGTCCCGGCGAATGGTGAGGCGACGATAGCGGTCCTCTAAGCCGGCGGGTGGGCAGGGATTAGCGCCACCACCACCACTCGGGAAGGGAAATGCCAAATCTGCGACAAGTCACGCGCGCTTGCCCGTGCGCTCGTACATGATGACGCCGGTCACCCTTGTCGATATCCTCAGAGTTCCTTCCTCCCAAGCAAGGAGAGCGAGACTACGCGATCCGCATTCGACCTGAGGTGGATCGATGTCGCCGAACTTCCCGGATTAGGTGGCATAGCCTAATGGTTCGAATGGTCGGAGCGGCGGGATTCGAACCCACGACCCCTTGACCCCCAGTCAAGTGCGCTACCGGGCTGCGCTACGCTCCGACACGCGGGAAGCCATATATTCGGAAGGTTTGCGGCGCAAGCGCTAATTCTGCGAAAGCGGAGACGCGGGGCGTTCGGTTTCGGTTGCCTGGCACGCAGCCCTTCTGGACTATGGTCGCGAGCCACTTCTCGGCGGGGCGGCTTGCAGAAAGCGGGGGGACGCGGGAGCCTTGCTTTCGTTTCGGATGCGAAGCTCGACGGTGCCGGAGCGAGTTTCCCCGTCCCGGGTGCGGCAAATGTTGAGCTATGCCGTCTCAACGGTCCGGGGACCTCGCCCCAGAGGTTGTCGTCTTTCGTCAGAATTTCAGCCCGGCTTCGTTCCAGCGCCCGAAGGCAGTGCAGTTCAAGCCGTCTTTCACGCGCTTCGGATCGATGAGTTCCGGCGCAAAGACGTAAGCGTACCGGCAAAATGGCCCGTGGACGATGACCTTGTAGGCCTCCTTGTTGGCGCGGACCAAAATTCTTGTGCCCTCTGGCAGATTTTTCGGCGCCTGCTTCTGAAGGTTTGCATCGATGCGCCCGATCGGAATGAACTTGCCGCCCGCCAGTTTGGTCAATCTGGCGGCATTCTCCGCCTGGAGGCGCTTCACGCCGGCCTCGGCAACATCGAGGAAGGAGCGGGCGGATTCGAAGGCGGGCGTCGAGGTCCGGAACTCGTCGTAGAGCACTGTCCTGATGCGCGCGCGATCGCCATATGAGATGTCGACGACCGAAGCGGCCGCCAGCGCCCCGAGACCGGCTGCACCCAGCGCCAAGCCGATGACGACCCCCGCGACAACGGGCAGAGCGCGGGTGGAGCGGTTCTTTCCATCGGCGACAGGTTCGGCGCGGTTCGACTGGACTGGAGCTTCTTCCGGGAGCGTTTCGGCCGCAGGCATCCCCATCCGGCTCTCGCGGTGGTCGCGGATGACCGCTTCGACAGCGGCGCGCAGCTCTTCCGCCTGGCCTGTTTCGGAGAGATGCTTGTTGTTGTCGAGCATCTTCTCGTTGGCCGCCCTCAGCCGGTCGTACCCGGCTTCTATCTGGGCCTCGTCGCCTGGGTCTACGCCATCGAGTATCTTCGAGAGGTATTGAACATACTTCGGCTTGTACTGTTCCATGCGATCCGACGGTACCTTTTTCTGCCGGTGCTTTCAGGCACCATGGGTGCCGCACCTTCGTTCGCCCCAAAAAGTTGCCGTCGGCCAAAGTGCGACATAAGGCGACGCATGGCCGAACGGCGAATTCTCCTCTTCAATGACGACACCGAATATCGGGAATGTGACGCAACGTCGACAGCCAAGGCGCAGGAAATGCAGGTCGTTGGTCGCGAGGCGCAAACTGCGCCAGATCACGAAGGTGCTCCCGGCCTCTTCCACCGTTCGCACGCGCAAGACATCGGAAACCTTCGCAAATTAGCGAAACTGATCGAGAAAAGGATACGGCCAGGCGGCTGGAGAAGTGGAGATGTGTACCCTTGATCCTGATGCTGAGATTGCTCTAGGCGAACGATACCACCATGCCGGCGAATGACGAGCTCCTCGAGAACACCCTGTTGGCGTCCCGGAGGAACAATGCCGGCAAGGGCATCACCGGCATGCTGTTTGCCGGCGAGGGCGTCTTCCTGCAGATCCTCGAGGGAGAGGCAACCGCCGTCCGATCGCTGGTGAGCCGCATTCGCCGCTATCCGCGCCACCGCAACGTCATGATCCAGAGCGCAACAACGGTTTCACGGCTCCTGTTCGGAAACCACGACATGGAATTTAAGAGGCTCGATCCGTCCCGCTGTCCCGATCGGGAGATCTTCCGCACGACGCGCGAGGCGCTCGCGGACCGCATCTCCCAGGCGGATGGCGGCATCCTGCGGGACACCGTCCTGGCATTCAGCGCGGATTTCCTCGCACCGGCATAGCATAAGCCTATCGTGCCAGTCCCAGCGGAATGGCGAAGTTCCAGCTGCTGCGTCCGGCGGCGGCGGGGATAGGCGGGAACGGCGCGGCCTTACGCACTGCTGCGAGTGCTGCCTGGTCGAGGGCGGACGAGCCCGAACTCTGCGTGATGCGCGCCGAACCGAGGCCGCCGCTGGCGGTCACCACGAAAGACACGTGGACGTCGCGCTGGGCGCCGCGGCGGGCGGAGCGGGACACCGCGCGCACTGCGCGCCTGAGCTTCGAGGCGACTTGTCCGGGATAGTTCGAAACGGCGGCGTTGCCCGCCTGCGAACTGCGGTTGCCGGTGCCGCTCGCCACCGCGCTGCCTCGGTCGCTGCCATTGGCCTGGCCGCGCGTGGTGCTGCTCTTCTGCCTTCCGCCGTTGCCTGATGCGCGTGGCGCGGGTTTGCGCTCGGTCTGCTGCTGTCGCCGAGGTTCGGTCTGAGCGCGGTCTGGCCGCACCGCGGCTTGGCGGACGACGGGCGGCTCCGGACGAGCCGTCGGCAGCGGCACGTCTTCGGGAATCGGGAATTCTTCGATCGCCTCGATCACCTCTTCGGGCTCCACCGGCTCGACGGCTTCCGCCACCGGCGGAACCACGGCGAGAGCAGTCTGGACCTCATCGGCCACTTCGGGCGCATCGGCCGTCTCGGTTTCGGGCGCTTGCGGCGGCTCGATCTCGGAAGCCACCGGCGACGCGCTCTCCGACACCTCGACGGGCTGTTGCGGCGTTACCCCGGACGGCTCATGCGGGGTGGTCTCGACGGGCTGCGGCGGGTTCGCCTCGGCCAAGTCCGTCAACGGCTTGGATGTCGTTTCCGGTGTCTCCTCGGTAGGTACCGCGACCGCAGGGCTGGTCTCCATTGGCTCTTGGGTTTCCTCGGAAGCGACGGCGGGCGCCGGAACGTTCACCTGGGCCGGCAGGGTGGGGTCGCTCTCCATCGGCGCGGCGACCTCCGGCTCGGCCGCGGTCGCCTTTTCGGGCGCCACCGCTCCGACTGTTTTGCTCGCAGCAGGTTCAGCCGCTGGCACCGGGGCGACCGCCTCGGCGGGAGCGGCTTCGGCGCGCGCGGCCATCTGTGTCTCCACAGGCTGTACAGCCTGCGGTGTCTCCGCTGCCGTCTCGGCCGTCGTCACCGGTTCGGCCACTTCCGAGGGCTCCTCGACGGGGGTGGCTGTGTCGACCGGTTCCACCGGATCGCCGGCCTGGAAGGCATCCTCGAACGAGCCGAGCACGGCGATCTCCATCGCCGCCGAGCCTTCGATCTGAACCTCGTCGGGAGCCTCGCGCAGCATGAAGGCGGCGGCGCCCGCGTGCAGCACGCCGGATGCCAGCAGTGCGGCGGTCCATTTGAGCGAGCGCTTCATGGCATCGCGCGTTCGGTGACGACGGAAACGCGGGTGGCCCCTGCGTCGCGGAGTTCGGCGACGATCCCGATCAGTCGTTCAGCTGGAAGATCGCGGTCGGCCGCGATCTTGACCGTGATCGCGTCGCCGCCAAGGAGGAGCCTGTCCTGCCGAATCCTGGCGACGTATTCCGCCGGCGTGATCTCGGCGCCTCGCGCACGGATCGAGCCCTGCGCCGTCACGAAGAGCGCGTCCGGCGGCTCTGCCTGGTCGGATTCGGCGGTGCTGATCAGCGCCACCTCCTTGTCCAGCGGCGGCGTCAGCGAACCGGCGATCAGGAAGAAGATCAGCATCAGGAAGACCACGTTGATGAGCGTGATCGTGCTTTCCTGCTTCGTGCGTGCGGTGGGCCTGGGAAGCCGCATCGTTCTATCTCGCGACTTGCAGGGTCAGGTTGGTTTCCCGCCGGATGCGTTCGACTGCGCTGACGAGCGCCTGCGAGGTCATGTCGCCGCGCACGAGGAGCACAGCCGACACCGCGCCGGCTTGTTCGAGGCGCTTCAGCTCGGCGACCGCGCCTTCCGCACCGACCGGCAAGCCGTTAATCGTCCAGACGTCTCGGTTCACGCGAAGCAGGATGCCGGGCGCGACTCCCGGCGCGCGTGCGCCGGCGCGGCCGCCGACGATCTCGACCTCGGCGAATTTGGTGAACGTCGACGACAGCATGAAAAACAGCAGCAGCAGGAATATCACGTCGATCAGCGACGTGACCGAGATCGGCCGGCGCCGGGCGCCAGCGCCCGCGTCAATGCGCATGGCTCGCCCCGGTCAACGCCGCGACCGACGGTTCGGCGCGGGGAGAGGCGGCGCGGATCTCGCCCAGCGCGTGCTGCGAGAAGAAGCTGGTGGTGAGTGTTTCGATCGCCACGCGCTCGTTCTCCATCCGCGTTTCGAACCAGGTCAGCACCAGCGAGACGGGCATGGCGACGGCGAGACCGGCGGCGGTGGTGAGCAGCGCGACCCAGATGCCGCCGGCCAGGATGGAGGGGTCCACTGCGTTGCCGGCGCCTTGCAACTGCTGGAAGGCCTCGATCATGCCGAGCACGGTTCCGAACAGGCCGAGCAGCGGCGAAATCTGCGCGATGGCGTCGAGCGCGCGGAAACCGCGCTGCAGGTCGTGCAGCCGGCCGACCGCGATGCGCTCGACCTCGTCCTCGACCACGCCTTTGGGCACGCTGCGCGTCATGGAAAGCCGCATCGCCGCCGCGAGCGCTGATCCGACCGCCGACGGGTCGGCGTCGGCGACCTGGCGCGCATCGCCATAGTTGCCGTGCACCCACAGATGCAGGGCACGCTGCGCGGCGCCGTGGAAGCCGACGCGCTCGCGCCAGAACTGCACCAGTTTCAACAGGATCAGCGCCACCGCGAAGACGGAGAGTACCAGAAGGATGGCGACCACCGGGCCGCCAAGCTCCAGGAAGGAGCGCATGTTCTGAAAGACGCTGTCGGTCATGGGTCGGGTCCTGTCGCTGGGGTATGCTCGCCGATGCGGCGAGATCAGCTGCCGAACGTCACGTCCGCAGCCTTGGTGGCGGCGTCGAGATGGCGGATGCATGCGCCGGCCTCCACGCCGTCACCGTCGCAGGCGACCGCGTCGTTGACGAGCACGCGCCCCACCGCCGCGCAGTCGGTGTCGGCCAGGTCGAACTGGCGCACCTTGGTCTTGCCGTCCGGCAGGTCCTTGAAGTCGAGCACGGTCAGCCGCTGGACCAGCCCCGCCTTGTCGAAGAGCACGATCTCGAAGGCGGCTTTCTCCAGCGCGGCGCCGAGCTCGTTGCGGACCAGGAAGGTAAGCCTGCAGCCGCCCGCAGACGGCTCCAACCCGTTGAGTTCCAGGGTCAGCGAAGGCGCCGTCGACGCCTCCTGCGCGAGCGCCGTGGCGCCCGCCAGCGGCGACATCGCGATCGATGCCGCCAGCAACCGTGCCGTTGCCGTCGCTTTCGACATCACTGCCATCCTATCTGCTTGCTGAGTGAGATCTTGAACGTCCGGCCCATCGCACGGTCGTTGTTGAGGAATTCCTTGAAGTCCTCGTCGAACAGATTGTCGACGCCAGCCTGCACCTCCCAGCCGGAGAACTGGCCTTCCTGCGGAGTCCACGAGAGGAACACGTCGTGGACGTCGAAGGCCTTCGCGTAGCGCGTGGAGGTTCCGATGGCCGTGTCGGAGCGGAGTGCCGGATCCTGCGGGTTTGCAACGATGCGCGAACGCCAGCCGAACTGCAGGTCGTGCTGGGGAACCTTGCCACCGACGGTGAAGGCAAGCTCATGCGGGGCGATCGAGGTCAGGTACTTGTCGTAGTCCGCACCGGGCGTCTTGTTCTTCCCGACCACGTAGGAGTAGGCGACGTTGGCGAAGAAATAGTCCGCGTCGTAGGCCGACTCCACTTCGAAGCCGTATATCTGCGCCGACGCTATGTTGACGAAACCTGCCCGGTCATTGAATCCCGCGGTGAAAGGCGAGTCGAGCGCGATCAGGTCCGTGACGTCATTGTAGAAGCCGGTGACCTTGATCTGGCCGGCATCACCCGGCTGAACCATGTCGTACCCCGAGACCGCGAAACCGCCTTCGAAATTGTCGGATCGTTCCTTGCGAAGGTCGAGGCTAGGAAGGAAGGTTGCAGAGGAGCTTGCCGTCGAGAAGACTTCATCGATGGTGGGGAATCGCTCGGTATGAGCGATGGAGCCGAAGACGGCGAAAGTGTCGTTGAACTTGTAGTGCGCCGCGATCTTAGGCGAAATCGCCGTGTCGTCGCTGTCGCTCATGGGGTTCCCGCGGTCCGTGACGCCGGTGCCCGGAGTGAGGCGATGCCAGTCGAGCCGAATGCCGGGGATGAGGGTCAGCCTGTCGTCCCAGATGAACTCGTTTTGGACGAAGACGCCCGTCTTGAGATCGGTTCCTTCGGGGTGGAAGGTCACCGGGAGCAACGTCCCGTCGTTCAGGAAGGCATCGGCCACTCGGCGCTGGTAGGTGCTCTGGGAACCATATGTAAGATAGTTCTGCCAGTTGGCGCCGGTCCACTCCATCGTGTTCTGCGCATTCAGCTGCCACGTCTGGTAGGCGTAGTCCGAATCGCACACGATCGAAAATGACCCAGGGCTGCAGGAAGAGCGCAGATCGGCATCGCGCTGCGAATTGCTGGTATCCGAATAGGAGGCGGATACCTTCACATCCAGCATGTCATTGTCGGTGAAGGGATTCTCGTAGGAGAGTATGGCGGTCTGGTCGATCACGTGCCGGTCGATCAGACCGAAGAAGGTCGCGGTGCTGGTTTGCGACAACTGCTGGTCGGCGAGGTCTGAATCCCAGCGCTGGTAGGAGGCGCGCAGCTTGCCTTCGTCTCCGACGTTGAAGGTGCCCTTGACCAGTCCCGACCATGCCTCGAAGTTCGATCCGACGATCTCATTGCCGGCTCCATCCTCATAGGGATCGGCGAACCGGTAGTTGCCGGTGACGAGCAACTCGGCATCTCCGCCGAACCGCTGGGCGAGCACCGGTGAGAAGAGCCATCCGTTCCCGTTGCTGCTCCAGCTCGACTTCATCCGGAAAGCACCGTTGTCCCCGTCCCTGATGTAGTCGGAGGCGTCCTTGGTTTCGAAGTTGATCACGCCGCCGAGGGCACCGGATCCATAAAGCGTGGAGGATGCGGGACCACGCAGCACCTCGACACGCTTGTAGAGTTCCGGATCGGAGAAGAACGAACCGAGCCGATACTGCTCGTAGAATTTCTGGACGCCATCGACATTGACGATGATGCGCCCGCCGTCGCCGCTGTTTTCCGGCGCGCCGATGCCCCGGATGTTGAAGCTTTGGCCCAGAACGCGATCCGAACCCGTCACGTTCACGCCCGGCACCGCTCGGATCACTTCACCGATCGTCTGCGGCTGCAGCCGATCGATCTCTTCCTGCTCGATCACGGTGACGGATTGCGGCGTGTCGATCGCGACCTTTTCCACGCCGGCGCCGAAGACCAGGCGCTGCAGCATGGTCACGCGGCCCTGCTTGTCTTCCGCGTTCGTGCGCGTTTCCTCCTGCGCGCCGGCCATCTGTACGACCACCGCGCTCAGCGCGGCTCCACCCAGCAATACCGCGACGTTCCGAGCCACCAACCCCATACCCCAACTCCTTGATCTGTCGGTTCAGGCTGGCTGGCCGTGAGGCTCGCTTGCGAATGATTGTCATACCGGAAAACATGAATTTCAGACTCCGGTATTGCGCTCACTATTAAACCTGATAAACGGTGTCAACAATAAGAACGCGAGATTCAACCACGCCAAGCCAGCGACGCGAGCCAGGCGCGAACGGAGGTTCAGTGACGTGACCACGACCCGCACCTCGTACGACCTGTCGTACCGCGACCATTGCAACGAGCCGGCCCCGCGCGGATTCCTGCGCGGCGACCCGCGCCAGTTGAGAACCCTCACCAGCCAGGCGCTGTTTCTCGGCGAGCATGAGATCGGCATCGAGCATCAAGGATCGCTCTACCGGCTGAAGATCACCCGCCAGGGCAAGCTCATTCTCAACAAGTAGGTGCGCCGATGACCGCTGCTTCTATTCCGTCTCCCGCCGCGATCCGGCAGGCGAGGGCCGACAATCCCAGGATGCGCGAGCGCGATCTCGCGAGCCAGCTCGGCGTGACCGAGTGTCAGCTTGTCGCCGCCCATTGCGGCTTCGGCGTGCGCCGCATCCGGGCCGACGTCGAGAAACTCCTCGCTGGCGTCACCGCGCTCGGCGAGGTCATGGCCCTGACGCGCAACGAAAGCGCCGTCCATGAGAAGATCGGGGTCTATGAAAAGCCGGTTTCCGGCAAGCATGCCTCGATGGTGCTCGGCAGCGAGATCGACCTTCGTATTTTCCCAAAGCACTGGGTTCATGGCTTCGCCGTAGAGAAGGGGGAGGGCGACGACATCCGGCGCAGTCTCCAGTTCTTCGACGCCGCCGGCGATGCGGTCCACAAGATTCACATGCGCGAGAATTCGAACCTCGAGGCCTACGAGGATCTGGTGGCCATCCTGTTCTCGCCCGACCAGTTGGACGCACTCCCGGTCGCCGGCCCGCGCCTCGTTCAAGCGGCCAACGATCCGGGCTTGCGCGCCGACCTGGAAGGTCTGCGCGCCCGCTGGAGCGGCATGACCGACGTGCACCAATTCGTCGGCATCCTGCGCGATCTCGACCTGACGCGCCGGCAGGCGGTGGAGCTCGTCGGATCGGACTTCGCCTGGCGGCTCGCCGACGACGCCGTCCCGGCCCTGATGCGCCTCGCCGCGAACGAGCAATTGCCGATCATGTGCTTCGTCGGCAATGGCGGCTGCATCCAGATACATTCGGGGCCAATCACCGAGATCAAGCCGATGGGGCCGTGGATCAACGTCATGGATCCGACGTTCCATCTCCATCTCAGGACCGATCGCATCACGGACGTATGGGCGGTGCGCAAGCCGAACCGGGATGGCCACGTCTCCTCGATCGAGGCTTACGGCGCCGATGGATCGATGATCATCCAGTTCTTCGGCAAGCGGAAGGAAGGCACCGACGAGCGTCCCGATTGGCGCTCCCTCGTGGAGGGCCTTCCCAGGCTTGAACGGTCCAGCGCGGCTTGAGGAGGTCAGACATGTCCCTGAGAACCTCCCGGCGCGGCATCGCGCGCGCGAGTGCGATCGGCTTCACCCTCGTCCTGACGCTGGTGCCGCTGCTGGCGCCGCCGCCCGGCGGTTTGGCCATGGCCTCGCAGGTGGAGGCGCTGCCCTCCGGTGCGCAGCGCGTCGTGTCCGTCGGCGGCTCCATCACCGAGATCCTCTACGCGCTCGGCGAGGAGGACCGTCTGGTAGCGCGCGATTCCACGAGCCTCTATCCGCAGGAGGCGCTGTCGCTGCCGGACGTCGGATACATGCGGGCGCTCTCGCCGGAAGGCGTCCTGTCGGTCAATCCCGACGGCATCCTCGCGCTTGAGGGCAGCGGTCCGCCCGAAGCGATCCAGGTGCTGGAGAAGGCAAGCGTCCCGATGGTCGTGATTCCGGAGCGCTTCGACAGCCAGGGCATCGTCGACAAGATCACGGCGGTCGGCCAGGCCATCGGCGAACCGGAGAAGGCGGAGGCCTTCGCCGCGAAGGTGGCCGGCGACCTTGATGCCGCGAAGAAGATCACCGCCGGCGTGGAGGACCGCAAGAAGGTGCTGTTCATCCTCAGCCTGCAGGGCGGAAAGATCCTCGCCTCGGGAACCGGCAGCGCGGCCAACGGCATCATCGAGCTTGCCGG
The DNA here is from genome assembly GCF_001889605.1 of Aquibium oceanicum. Taxonomy (NCBI): domain Bacteria; kingdom Pseudomonadati; phylum Pseudomonadota; class Alphaproteobacteria; order Hyphomicrobiales; family Phyllobacteriaceae; genus Aquibium; species Aquibium oceanicum. The sequence continues at coordinate 2,210,627 of NZ_CP018171.1, forward strand.
CGGCGAAAACGCCATCATCGGCTATTCCGGTTACAAGCAGCTGACCGACGAGGCGGTGATCGAGGCACAGCCGGATGTGGTGCTCATGATGGATCGCGAGGGCGACCTCAGCATCGACGAGAACGAACTCTTCTCCAATCCGGCCATCGCCGCGACGCCCGCCGGCATGAACAGGCAGGTGATCCGGATGGACGGGCTCTATCTGCTGGGCTTCGGTCCCCGGACCGCAGCCGCGGTGAAGGACCTCGCCGTCCGGCTCTACGGCGACGAGATCACGAACTGACGGCGCCGAAAGTGGTTGACCAGACGATGATGGCGGCGGCCCGGCCGCGCCGGGAGGATCCGGTTGAAGGTGACAGGTCGGCCCGCGCGCGCCTCGCGATCCTGCTTTGCGGCCTGCTTCTCGGCGTGGTCGCGCTCGCCAGCCTCGGCTACGGCGCATCGGACACATCCGCGGCGACGCTGCTGTGGAACCTGGTGTCAGGTGGCGGTGCCGATGCGATCTCGGCCCGCGACCGGATCATCGTCTACGACATCCGCCTGCCGCGCGTGATCCTCGGCATTTTGATAGGCGCCGCGCTCGCCGTCTCGGGCGCCGTCATGCAGGGGCTGTTCCGCAATCCGCTCGCCGATCCGGGCCTTGTCGGCGTCTCGGCGGGGGCTGGCCTCGGGGCGATCAGCGTCATCGTGCTGGGAACCACCGCGCTCGGTCCCGTCGTGCGGATGTTCGGCATCTACGCGTTGCCCTTCGCCGCCTTCCTGGGCGGCCTCGCCACCACCCTCATTCTCTATCGCGTCGCGACTCGGCGCGGACAAACCTCCATCGCCACCATGCTGCTCGCCGGCATCGCGCTCGCGGCGATGGCAGGCGCGTTTTCGGGCGTCATGGTATATCTGGCCGACGACCGGCAGCTCCGCGATCTCACCTTCTGGGGCCTCGGATCGCTCGCCGGCGCGACCTGGAGCAAGATCGCGGCCGCGGGCCCGATCATCGTCGTGACCCTTCTCGCGGCACCCTTCCTGGCGCGCGGCCTGAACGCGCTCAGCCTCGGCGAGGCAACCGCGCATCATCTCGGCGTTCCGGTGCAGCGGTTGAAGAACGTCGCCATCGTCACGGTCGCGGCGGCCATAGGCGCCTGCGTTGCGGTCTCGGGGGGCATCGGCTTCGTCGGCATCGTGGTGCCGCATCTGCTCCGGCTGCTGATCGGTCCCGACAACCGCTACCTTTTGCCGGCTTCCGCCCTGCTGGGCGCTACCCTGCTGCTCGCCGCCGATGCGGTCAGCCGAACGATCGTCGCGCCGGCCGAATTGCCGATCGGCATCGTGACGGCGGCCGTCGGTGCCCCCTTCTTCCTCTGGATACTGCTGCGCCGGCGCGGCATCCTGGACCTCTAGGAGCCTCGGCCATGATCGAAGCGACCGACCTCGACGTCTTCATCGGCAACAAGCGGATCGTCACCGGCGCCAGCTTCGAAGCGCGTCCGGGAGAATTCGTCTCCATCGTCGGCCCAAACGGCTCAGGCAAGACGACGCTGATGCGGGCGCTGTGTGGAGACCTCGGTTATTCCGGCGAGATCACCTTTTCCGGGCGCTCGATGTCGGCCTTGAAGCCGTGGCAGCTTGCCGGCATCCGCGCCGTCCTGCCGCAGGCCGCGACGCTGTCGTTTCCCTTCACGGTCCGCGAAGTCGTCAAGCTCGGCCTGACGGGCGGCCGTTCCGGTGTCCTGCCAGGGGAGGCTGCCCGACTGCCGGAACGCGCCCTCGCCAAGGTCGACCTGGAGGGTTTCGCGGGGCGCTTCTATCAGGAACTCTCTGGCGGAGAGCAGCAGCGCGTCCAGCTTGCCCGCGTCCTGTGCCAGGTGTGGGCACCGGTGCTGGAGGGCAATCCGCGTTTCCTCCTGCTCGACGAGCCGGTGTCGAGCCTCGACATCAAACACCAGCTGGTCATCATGCGCATCGCGCGCGAGTTCGCCGACAGGGGAGGCGGGACGGTGGCGATCCTCCACGACCTCAACCTCGCCTCCATGTTCTCCGACCGGATCTACGTCATGCACCGCGGCCGGATCGCGGCATCGGGTGCGCCGGGCGAAGTGCTGCAGGACGATCTGATTTCGCGGGTCTTCGAGTGTGGAATGAAAGTGGGCGTTCCCGCGCCGATGGGCATGCCCTACGTGCTGCCGCAGACGGCGACGATCTCGCCTTGACGATCGAATTCTATCCCAACGCCGCTGTGCTGCGCCGTCGGAGAGCCAGGTCGGTGCGGATGGCTTCGTGCTGGTGGCGCGCTTCGAGCGCCAGCCCGCCCCACACCATGCCGAGCAGCAGGTAGAAGTGACGCCAGTGATCGGTGTCGATCACGGTTCCGAGCAGCACATGGCCGAGGAAGACGACGTAGGCGCACAGGAAATAGGGCTGCCAGGGACGATCCCTGAACAGGATCCTGAACCCGGCCCCGAGCGTCCACATGATCATGATGAACCAGGCGGCGAAACCGAGCCAGCCGTAGTCCATCAGCGCCTTCAGCCAGATGTTGTGTGTGTCCTCGCCGAAGGTGAGGCCGAACACCAGCGGCCCGATCCCGAGCGGCTTTTCGGTGGCGAGCATGAAGCCGATCGCGTGCCGCGCGAAGCGGCCGAGCCTGGCTGAATCATATTCCTGGACCAGCTGGGCGCGTGTGCTGAACAGGTCCGCAATAGCCGGGATCTGCAGCGCGATGACGAGCGCCAGAACGAGCAGGACGAAGGCCGCACCGCCCATCAGCAGGATGCGGAGGCGGAAGAGGCCGCTGCGGTGCTGGATGAACAGCGCGAGCGCCGTCATCAGCGCGCTGAAGGCGAACAGTCCCCATGCCCCGCGCGAGAACGACAGGAACAGGCCGAACGCGATGATCAGCAGCGGAACGCCGTAGAGCGGCATACGCGCGACGGGTCCGGTCAGGACCCGGTGAAGCAGCCAGATACCGGGGAGCGTGATGAAGGGACCGAAGACGTTCGGGTCCTCGAACACGCCCGCCGCGCGCTCGTACTTGGTGAACATCTCGGCGCCGGGAAAGGCATGGAAGTAGCCGAGGATGCCAAAGGCGGACGTGCTGACCGCGGCTGCGATCCAGGCCATGAACATCAGTCGGTAGAGATCGGGCCTCGCCTCCAGCACCGCCGCGTAAAACACTGCGGTAAAGGCCAGGAACAGGGACACGGCGATGTAGAGCGGCGCCTCCTTCAGGACCTCCATCTGCGTGATGGCGATCATGCCGCCGATATTGAACACGACGAGCAGGATGAGGAGCGGCGTCACGGAGCGCGAGATCCTGAGGCCGAAGAGGCCCCAGACCGCCATCAGCGCGACCATGTAGAGTTCGTAGGGCGCGGGTTCGCGGATGACGAACCCGGAGAGGAAGACGGCGATCGAGATGGCGCCCGCCACCAGCATCGAGACGAGTTTTGCGTTGACCGCCGCGCGCGGGACCGGCGAGGCGTGTGCCGTCATGTCGCCGGTCAGCGCGGTCAATATGCGTTCTCGGTGTCGAGCAGGCGGATCGGCGTCATCAGAAGGATCTTGAGATCGAACCAGAGCGACCAGTTCTCGATGTAGAACAGATCGAACTCCGTCCGCTTCTTGATCTTCTCGTCCGTGTCCATCTCGCCCCGCCAACCGTTGATCTGGGCCCAGCCGGTGACGCCGGGTTTGACCTTGTGGCGGGCGAAGTAGCCGTCGACCACTTCGGTGTAGAGCAGATTGTGCGACTGCGCGGCCACGGCGTGGGGGCGCGGGCCGACGAGCGCCAGGCTGCCGAACAAAGCATTGAAGAACTGCGGCAGTTCGTCGATCGAGGTCTTGCGGATGACGCGTCCGACGCGGGTCACGCGCGGGTCGCCCTTGGTCACGGCGCGCTTGGCCGTGGGGTCAGACTGGTCCGCATACATGGAGCGGAACTTGTAGACCTCGATGACCTCGTTGTTGAAGCCGTGCCGCTTCTGCTTGAACAGGATCGGACCCTTGCTGTCGAGCTTGATGGCGATCGCGGTCGCCAGCATGATTGGCGAGAACACGGCGATGCCGATGAGCGAGAAGACGATGTCGAAGGCGCGCTTGGCAACCGAATCCCAGTCGTTGATCGGCTTGTCGAAGATATCGAGCAGCGGTACCGAGCCGATGTAGGAGTAGGAGCGGGGCCTAAAGCGCAGTTCGCTCGAGTGCGCCGACAGGCGGATGTCGACCGGCAGGACCCAGAGCTTTTTCAGCATGGAAAGCACGCGCGCCTCGGCCGTAAGCGGCAGGGAGACGATCAGCATGTCGATGCGCGCGGCACGGGCGAACTCGATTAGTTCCGAGATGTTGCCGAGCTTCGGGTAGCCGGCGACGATCGGCGGCGAGCGGCGGTCGTCGCGGTCGTCGAAGATGCCGCAGATCCGGATGTCGTTGTCGGCCTGTCGTTCCAGCGAACGGATCAGCGTTTCCGCCGCTTGTCCGCCGCCGACGATGACGGCGCGCCTTTCCATCACGCCATTGCGTGCCCAGCGCTTGATCAGACGTGCCATCACCAGGCGTAGGCCAAGGATGACGGCGAAGCCCGACACGTACCATCCGGCGAACCAGAGCCGCGAGAAATCCGCGGAATTCTTCATGAAGACGCTAGCGAGCGCCATGGCCGCGAAGGCACCCGACCACACGAGCGCGAAGGTGCGCACATGCGCCAGAGGCTTGCGAAGCGCCGCCATCTGGTAGGAATCGGTGAACTCGAGCAGGATGACGGTCAACAGCGAACCGCCGAGGATCGCCGCAAGATAGTCCCAGTCGAACTGCCGGGGGACGCCGATACGGTATGTGTAGGCCAGGGCGCCGGCCGTGAGCAGGAGCAGGAATTCCAGGATGCGCAGCTTGCCGCTGACCATGACCGGGGACATGGTGTCGCGCCGGTACTGCGATGCGACCTGGCGCGCAACCGAACCGAGTTCGGCGCTCTTGCCGCGTTCTTCCTTCGCGTTTTCGAACCGGCGCACGGCATCCGGCGTGAAACGCGACGTTGGATCGATCTGGTTCATGGACGAGACCCGTTGAAGCCTCGTGATATACGAAATGCCCTAACGTTCCCTTGATCGGGAAGGGTTGATTCGACCGAACCGGCAAGGGCGGACAGGACCGGGGAAGCCGTCGAGGCGTGTTGTTTCAGGTGCTTCGTGCTTCCCGGTAGATCGCTTCGATCCGGCTTGCCATTGCATCGGCGCCGAAACGGGTGCGGACTTCCTCGCCTGACGGCATGACGGCTGCGTATGCGGCGAGGTCTTCGACCGCCTGCGCCATGCGGGCTGCGATCGCTGGAGCATTCGGTTCGACCAGTGCCCCGGGCGCATTCTCGAAGATCTCCGGGATGCCCCCGACCGAGGTGGCGACCATGAGTTTGCCGGCAGCGAGCGCTTCGAGCACGATGTAGGGCATCGCCTCGGCGCGGGAGGGGACGACGACGACAGCTGCGAGCGCGAATGCCTCTCGTGCCGGCATCGGCTCGCGGAAATGCACCCGGTCGGCCAGCCCGCGTGCGGCAACCTGAGCGACGTATCTGTTCTTGTCGTCTCCCGCGCCGACCATGAAGGCGCTGAGCCGGCGGCCCGTCTTTTCTTCGGCGATTTTCAGGGCATCGATGAAAAGGTCCGGCCCCTTCAGGTCCCGCATCATGCCGATGTAGAGAAAGTCGGCCGCCTCGGGGGAGGGCGGGACGGGTTCGAACTCGGCCGCGGTCACGCCGTTGTAGACCACCGTGTTGGGTGCCCGCGGAGGCCCGACCTTGCGCACGAAGGTCTCGCGCTCCTGCCTGGAGACGAACAGGATGTGCTCCGAAAAGCGCTCCATGATGCGTTCCAGCGCAAAGAAGAAGCGTCCCGTGACGCTCTTCTCGTCATAGTGCAGGCTGCCCCCGTGGGGCGAATAGAGGCGGGCTACGCGATACCTGGATACCCGCAAGAGTGTGCCGAACATGCGCGAATAGACGCCGCCCTTGGCGCCGTGTCCGTGCAGGACGTCCGGCCGCAATTCCTTGATGATGTCGTATGTCTTCCAGGCCGACGACAAATCGCCGGGCCCGATGTGGCGCTGCATCGGCGTCCGGTGGACGCCGAGCGGAAGCTTCGTCTCGAGTTCCCGGAACATGCGGGCCTCGTATTCTCCGCCCGTGGTGGAATCGCACACGATTCCCACCTGATGCCCCGCCGCCACCTGTGCGCCGGCCAGATCGCGGACATGGCGGAAGATTCCGCCGACCGGCGACCGGAAGCAATGGACGATGCGCAGGCTCTCGGGCACGGAGACCGTCTACCGCTGCTCAGAACAGTCGCTCGCGGACATAGACCGTGTCTCCCGGCAGGATCGGATCCGACGTGAGGACGCGGCCGGTCAGCACCTTGCCGTTGATGTCGCGGGTGATGTCGACGTTCGCCTGGTTGGCGCGGGCCGAGTAGCCGCCGGCGGCCGCGATGGCCTTATGCACGGTCATGCCCGGCACATAGGAATATTGTCCGGCGGCGCCAACTTCGCCCATTACGAAGATAGGGCGGTAGCGGTCGATCTCGACGGAGACGTCGGGGTCGCGGAGATAGCCGTTCTGGAGCTTTTGCGCGATCTGCTGCTCGATCTCCGAAGCGGTGTGACCGCGCGCGGCGATCGCGCCCACCAAGGGGAAGGAGACGTAGCCGGCCTGATCCACGTTGTAGACGTTGGTGAGGCCGTCCTGTTCGTACACGGTGATCCGCACACGGTCGCCGGCATCGAGTACGTAGGGTTTGGAGATCGCGGCATGGAAGGCTGGCGGAACCGGCCGATAGCCGGCGCAGCCGGCTACGGCGAGCGTAGCGATCGCGGCTATGGAAAGTGCGAACTGGCGCTTCATTGGCGGACACACACCCTTCAACTGCTGCCGGGCGAGGGACCCGGTTGCGTGGACTGCGTGTTCGTTATCCCCCTGTTAGGGTTAATGGGCGGTAAAGGAGAACATGCCCAAAGACCACCTTCGTCCGCGTAAAGTGGTTGGTAAGGTCCTGTAAACGATCGTTAATTTTGCGTTGCACGTTTCTTAACCGCGCGGTTACCATAGTTGTTTACGGTCACGCCCATAATGAGTGGAGTGACTTGCCATGGCCGGCCCGCACGCCCCCGGAAGTGACCTGGACATCGACATCGGCGCCCTGACCGCGAGCCTTGCGCGCGACTGGTTGCGGATCGTCCTCGTCGTCCTCGCGGTGACGGCCGTGGCCTTCATCCTGGCATCGACCGCGCAGAAGCACTACAAGGCGGAAACGCGGCTTCTGATCGAGGAGCGTGAATCGGTCTTCACGCGGCCCGACGCCAATGGCAGCAATTCGCCGGTCCTCGACGACCAGGGCGTCACCAGCCAGGTCGAGGTGATTTCGTCTTCCGACCTGCTCAAGCAGGTCGCGAGCGATTTGGGCTTAGCCAGACTGGAAGAGTTCGAGGCCTCCGGCGAAGTTTCGATGCTCGGCAGGCTGCTGATCATCGCCGGGCTGCGCAACGATCCCGTCGAATTGCCTCCCGAGGAGCGGGTTCTCAAGAACTTCCGCGAGAAGCTGACCGTCTACAGGGTCGAGGGGTCGCGCGTCATCGTCGTCCAGTTCTCGTCCGTGGACCCGGAACTGGCGGCGAAGGTCCCGAATGCCATCGCGGATGCCTATCTGGCCTTGCAGCGCAAGGCCAAGGCTCAGTCGGACACGGATGCGACGGAGTGGCTGGAACCCGAGATCGCCGACCTGCGCGACAAGGTGAAGGAAGCCGAGGGCAGGGTTGCCGATTTCCGCGGCGGGTCGGACCTCCTGATGGGGTCCAACAATTCGGCGCTGGCCACCCAGCAGCTCTCGGAACTCTCGAGCGAACTGTCGCGGGTCAAGGCGAACCGTGCCTCGGCGGAAGCGACGGCTTCGGCGGTGCGCAACGCGCTCGCCGCCGGGGCGTCGATCGATGCCCTGCCGGAAGTGCTGTCCTCGCCGCTGATCCAGCGCCTGCGGGAAAGCCAGGTTCAGCTCAGGGCGACGATCGCTGATCTTTCCTCGACGCTTCTCGACAACCACCCGCGCATCCGCGCGCTTCGTTCACAGCTTGCCGATCTCGACTCCCAGATCCGCAGCGAGGCCAACAAGGTGCTCGAAGGGCTGGAGACCGAAGCGGAGGCTGCGCGGCTTCGCGAGCGCGAACTCATCGCGGAAGTGAACCGCCTGAAGGCCGAGTCGGCGCGTGTCGGCGAGCAGGAGGTCGAACTTCGCGCGCTGGAACGCGAGGCGGCCTCCCAGCGGGACCTGCTGGAATCCTATCTGTCGCGCTACCGCGAGGCGGTGTCGCGCAAGGATCGCAACTATCTTCCCGCCGATGCGCGCATCTTTTCGCGAGCGTCGGTGCCGTCCGAACCGTACTTCCCCAAGGTGGTCCCCATCACCGGTGCCGCATTTGCCGCATCGCTCCTGGTCATGGTGGTCTTCACGCTGATGCGCGAACTGTTCAGCGGGCGCGCCATGCGGCCGGCGGACCGCGCCGCGGCCGAGCCCGTCCGGCAGGTCGTCATGCCAACGCATGCGGAGAACGAAGCGGACGAGGACGTCGCCCCGGTTCCGGTCGCAGCGACCGTCGCCTCCGATCCCGAGCCGGAACGGCCGGTTGCTGTGCCCGTGTTCACGAAGGGACAGGTCTCGATCCAGGATGCCGCCGAACGGCTCATCGCGCGTGGCGCTTCTCGCGCCGTCTTCGTCTCTCCGGAAGGCGACGAGGGTGCCGCGGCTGCCGTCATGGTGGCGCGGGAGGTCGCGGATGCCGGATTGCGGACGCTGCTTCTCGATCTCACCTCCACCGGCGCGGCATCGGGGCCGATGCTCGACGGCGCGAAATTGCCGGGCATCACCGACCTGCTCTGCTCGAAGGCCCAGTTCACCGACGTCATCCATCCGGACCTCTATTCGGATTGCCATGTCATCCCCGTCGGCAATTCCGATCCGGCCCGCGCGATGCGTGCGGTGGACAGGCTTCCGATCATCATGGAATCGCTGACGACCGCCTACGACATGGTGATCGTGGAATGCGGCCCGGCCGACGGCGCGAGCATCAAGCGGCTGGTGTCGGGTGCGAGCGAGGTCGTGATCAGCGTGATCGAGGAAGACGACGCGGCGGTCTCGGCCACCGAGGACGAGCTCAAGTCGGTCGGGTTCGAGAAGGCTTTCCTCGTGACCCCGATCGGCTACGAACCGCCGCATGCACCGCTCCCTGACGAGCGGAGCGCCGCCTGAGGCGTACGCTCGCGTTTGGTGAACCGGGGGAGGGCGCTACGCGGCCTTTCCCTTGCCGGCCGCGGCCCGGCGCAGCCGCTTCACGAATGTCCAGGCGAATTCGTTCGACTTGATGAGCCGCTTGGCGGTGTTGGTCGCCTGGCGAAGGCCGATCGCCAGCCGGCCCCTGGCGCCGATGGGAATGGCGACATCGAAATGCCTCGTCTCGACATCGCACCAAAGCCGCTTGTAGGTCTCGTCGCCGACACTGAAATCGTAGAAGGCGATATCGTCCTCGCAGGCTTCGCGGATGTTTTCGAAGAACAGGAATTCGCCGGGGCTCGTCGATGCGAGTTCGTCTTCCGCAATGGAGCCGAATTCGCAGATCACCGATGATGGCGTGAGGCTGCAGCCGGTGATGGCACGCAATTTCCCGCCTATCTCGAGTCCGTGCAGGAAGAATTCCGGCTTCGCGTCCGCCTCGCTCGCAGCGCCGAACAGGTCGCGGAAGAATTCCTGAACTGTCCGGTCGCCGAAGACGTCCTGAATGCCGTTGGCGGCGAGCCTCGCCGCCTTCATCGCGAAGAAGGCCTCCAGCAGAGCATCCGTTTCGGCACGGCTCGTCGCGCGTATCCGCTTGTATCCGCCGGCGGCTTCGAACTTCCTGATCTGCGATCGATGCTTCTTGCGTTTGCGCTTGGCGCTCGCCCGCTCCAGCACGGCGTCGAACCCGCCGGCGAGATCGACGGCCAGCGCGGGGTTGGGGCTCTCCCAGGACGCCAGCGTGGCGAGAGGGTTCGCGGCTCCTTCGAAGGATTTGACCTGGCGTTCGAGAAGCAACAGATCCACGTCCGGACGCGCCGCTTTCAGCGCCGCCGACAGAGCCTTGCCGCCGGCCAGGTCGAATTCGCTTTTGCCGAGGACCGCCGGAAAGTTGCCGTTCGCGTGGCTGCCGCCGGGGAAGCGGGCAATGCGGAACGCGCCCTCGCGAACGATCTCGAGCGGGATCGCCATGCCGCCGGCGTCGCTTTCCCATGAAAGCACGACGACGTCCGGATTACAGTGCCGCGCCCAGGATTCCACCCAGCGCGGGGATTGGGGCGGTGCAAAAAGCGCGCGGGCGCAGAATTCGGAATAGGCGAAAATGGCTGCTTCATTCGTGAGGCAGCGCACGGAGAAACCGGCGGCCGCCTTCGAGCCGGTACCGTCGAGTGTCCGCCCGTCTGGCGCGAAATGCAGGTCGGCGGATGCGCGGGCGTCAACCATACCTTTATCCTTCGGGGCTAATGAATCGGTTTGACATGGCGCCGCCTGGCGCCTGCTTCAGGATGCGGAGCCTATCCGCAAATGGTGAAAGAATGATCGACAGGGGGGAATTGCTGAGGAAGCTGATCCTCAATGCAATCCGCTTTTCGCTCCTGGCCCCGCTCGCCAGCCGCTACTATTCCGGCGTCGGCGCAATCCTGATGCTTCACCGGGTCAACGTCGCGCCGCTCACGACCATTGGTGCGAACCGGCATCTGACCGTCACGCCCGGATTCCTCGACGAACTTCTGACCGAAGTGAAGCGCCTCGGCTTCGAATTCGTCTCCATGGACGAGACGGTGGAGCGCCTTTCCAGCGGCAGGCGCGGTGGCAGGTATGTGACCATCACCGCCGACGACGCCTACCGGGACAATCTGGTGGAAGCCCTGCCGGTGCTGGAAGCCCACGACGCGCCGATGACCATCTACGTGGCTCCCGGCCTGACCGAAGGCAACGTCTTCCTCTGGTGGGAACTGCTGGAGGAGGTCGTGAGCCGCCGGCCGACGGTCTATCTGAAGACGCCGGAAGGAAGGATGGTCTTCGAATGTGCTTCCAAGGCCGAAAAATTCCGCGCGAACGCGGAGATCCACGACTACCTCACCGAGAAGATCGCCGAGGAAGACCAGCTCGACGTGGTTCGTGAACTGGCGTGGTCTTCCGGCCTGGACCCCCGCGAACTCGGCAAGAAAGCTCTGCTCGATTGGGACGAACTGCGCGGAATGGTGGCGCATCCGCTGATCACTATCGGAGCCCACACCGTGCATCACTACAATCTGAGAAGGCTCTCCGAGGAGAAGGCACGTCGCGAGATCACCGAAGCGGCGGGGATACTGGAGATGGAACTCGGCGAGAAGCCGCGCCACCTGGCCTATCCCTATGGATACGACGCCGCGGTCGGAGCCCGGGAGGTCCGACTAGCCCGGGAAGCAGGATACGCCTCGGCCGTAACCACCCGCCATGGGCTGCTGCAAGCGGAGCACGCCGCGCACCTCCACGCCTTGCCGCGCATTTCCATCAATGGCCGGTATCAGTGCGTGAAGCACGTCGGGACAATGCTTTCGGGGATTACCACGCCGATCGCCAACCGCGGCAGGCGCGTCGTCACGGTCTGAGCCGGCGGTCGCCAACGCACTCGCGACGCTTGCACTCCAGTCGGAGCGGTCAGCCGCGAGGCTTCGGCGCGCTCGCCATCCACTTGATGATCCACATCGCCGGCAGGACCCACAGCAGGCCGGTGAAGAAGAAATAGGCCAGGTGGACGACCCAGCTGGACTCGGCCAGGCGCGCCGTCGCCACCGCGGTCGCGACCAGCGCGTAGATCACGACCAGGGCCACCAGCAGGATCGAGCCGATGAACTTTTTCAGACGGACGGGCATCTCGGTTCCTTTCGCTCGCTTTTAGCGGCCGGCCCGCCAAGCGCAATCCCGGAACCCGAACGGATCGCGCGGCGCGACGGCTTGCCGCGCGATCCAATCTTGCCAGCGCCACACTGATCGTTCACGAGCATTCCATCCCGCGCATCTGGACCGATCACATGACAGCCTTCGCAGAACCGGTGCTTCACGACCGATTGGAACGGCAGGCGCACAATCGCGTCCTCGTCCGCGGCTGGCTCTACGTCGTCCTGCTCATGCTGTTCGCGCTGGTGTTCGTCGGCGGCGCAACCCGGCTCACCGAGTCCGGCCTGTCGATCACGGAATGGAAGCCGATACACGGCGTCATTCCGCCGCTGTCGGACGCGGAATGGCAGGAGGAGTTCGAAAAGTACCGCCAGATCCCCGAGTACCAGCAGATCAACAAGGGGATGAGCCTAGACGCCTTCAAGACGATCTTCTGGTGGGAATGGACGCACAGGCTGCTTGCGCGCGGCGTCGGCTTCGTCTTTGCGCTGCCTCTCGCCTTTTTCTGGGTCACCGGCAGGCTGGAACGCAGCCTCAAGCCGAAGCTCGTCGGCATCCTGCTCCTCGGCGCCTTTCAGGGGGCGGTCGGCTGGTGGATGGTGGCCTCAGGGCTCGTCGAACGCACCGACGTCAGCCAGTACCGGCTCGCCACGCACCTCACCATCGCCTGCATCATCTTCGCCGCGACCATGGTCGTCGCGCGTGGTCTGGCGCCGCATTCGGCCCCGCGATCCTCGCCCGAGACGCGACGCTTCGCCGGCATCCTGCTGCTCCTAGCGCTCATCCAGATCTATCTCGGCGGCCTCGTCGCCGGCCTCAACGCGGGTTTCGCCTACAACACTTGGCCGCTGATGGACGGAAGCATCGTCCCCGGCGATCTGCTGGTCCAGCAGCCCTGGTTCCTCAACTTCTTCGAGAATGCAAAGACCGTGCAGTTCGTCCATCGTATGGGCGGATACGTCCTCTTTGCGGCCGCGCTCTGGCATGTCTTCGCGGCGCGGTCGGCCGATCGCGGCAGCACGCATGCGCGCCGCGCCGTGGTGTTCTTCCACCTCGTCCTGGTGCAGGCCGCCATCGGCATCACCACGCTTCTGACGGTCGTCGACATCGGCTGGGCGCTGCTGCACCAGGCCTTCGCGCTGGTTGTGCTGGGCTTCGCCGCCGCCCATTGGCGGGCGACACGAGGCAGCTATCCGGCCGAAACGGGCGTCGTGGTCAGGAGCTGAGGGCTAAAGCCGTTCCCGGAGCGCCGCGTACTGCGCGGGGCTTGTATCCGCCAGAGCGTCCTCGCGCGTCGCGGGCAGGTCCTCGAACGGGATCGGACTTGCGAACTGGCCGATGGTGAGGTCCCAGCGCACGTTTCCGACGCGGTTGTAGAAATGCATGCCACCGGGCGTGCGCGTCTTCAGGATCTCGCCGCCGAACAGGTCCTGCACGACAAGGGCGTTGACGCTGCACTGCCCCTTCGCCGGCATGTCTGCCGTCCAAACGCTCGACGACTGTGCCGACCAGGCGGTCTTCAGCTCTTCGTAGAGGGCGAGCGGATCGCGATAGGCGCGCATTCAGGCGGCACGGCCGAGCATCAGGTCCATGTTCTGGACCGCCGCTCCGGACGCGCCCTTGCCGAGATTGTCGAGCACCGCGACGAGATTCGCCTGTCCCTTGCCTTCGGTCCCGAAGACGTAGAGCTTCATCCGGTCGGTGCCATTCAGCGCCGTCGGGTCGAGGCGCGCGAGCTTCGCGCTTTCTTCGAGTGGAACGACTTCGACCACCGACTGGCCGGCGTAATGCGAAGCCAGCGCGCCGTGGAGGTCCTCCAGCGACGGATCGCCGTTGAGGTCGGCCATGTGCAGCGGCACCTGCACGATCATGCCTTGCGCGAAGCGGCCGACGCTCGGCGAGAAGATCGGCCGCCGCTCGATGAGCCCATGCTGCTGCATCTCGGGCACGTGCTTGTGCGACAGGGTGAGCCCGTAAAGGAAATGCGGCGCGGCAATGTGGTCGGGGTTCGCCTCGTCCTCCATCTGCGCGATCATCTGCTTGCCTCCCCCGGTATAGCCCGAGATCGCGTTGACCGTGACGGGATAATCGGCGGGCAGGATGCCGGCTTCCACCAGCGGCCGGATGAGCCCGATGGCGCCGGTCGGGTAGCAGCCAGGATTGGCGACGAGCCGCGCCCCAGCGATCCGGTCGCGCAGCCCTCTGGTCATTTCGGCAAAGCCGTAAGCCCAGTCGGGATGCGTCCGGTGGGCGGTGGAGGTATCGATGATGCGGGTCGAGTTGGCGCCTTCCAGGATACCCACCGCCTCGCGCGAGGCATCGTCGGGAAGGCACAGGATCGCCACGTCCGCTTCCTTCAGCATGTCTTCCCGAAGGCTGCGGTTGCGCCGCTCGGCTTCGGGGATGGACATGATTTCGAGATCGGCGCGTCCGGCGAGCCGGGTCCGGATCTGGAGCCCCGTGGTGCCGTGTTCGCCGTCGATGAAGATTTTCGGTCTGGTCACTGTTTCGTCCGCCTGAAAAAGGAAAGAGGGTCAATGGCTTGAGGCCATGTCTGGAATCTGTCCGGAAAGGCGGTGAATCAGTGCGCGAAGACGCTGACTCAGAGAGCGAGCCTGTCCGGGCCGGCCGGTCCTGTTCGTCGTCGCATCATCGCGGTCGCGCCTTCTTCTCCGCCAGCAGGCCCAGATAGTGCTGGGCGACCGTGGCGCCTGCGATGGCGGTGATGTCCGCGTGATCGTAGGCCGGCGCGACTTCTACAATATCGGCACCCACCATGTCGAGATCGCCGAGCTGGCGCAGCACCGACAGCATCTTGGCGGAGGAAGGGCCGCCCGCGACGGGCGTTCCCGTGCCGGGGGCGAATGCCGGATCGAGGCAGTCGATGTCGAAAGTGACGTAGGTCTTCGCGCCGCCGGTGCGCTCCACGATGGCCTTCGCAATGTCGGCGGCCTTCATCTCGTCGAGATCGTAGCCGTGGAGGATCTCGATCCCGAAGTCTTCCGGCGCATGCGTGCGGATGCCGACCTGGATCGAGCGCTCGGGATCGATGACGCCGTCGCGCACGGCCCGCGCCACAAAGGAGCCGTGATCGATGCGCTTTCCGTCGTCAAACCACGTGTCCTGGTGCGCGTCGAACTGCACGAGCGCCAGCTTGCCGTGCCTGGCGGCATGCGCCTTCAGCAGCGGCCAGGTAACGAAATGATCGCCGCCGAGCGAGAGGAGAAAGGCGCCGGACTTCAGGAGCTTCGCCGCGTCGCGCTCGATCTTGCCTGGGGTCTTCTGGTGATTGCCGGTGTCGAGCAGGCAGTCGCCATAGTCGACCACGGCGAGATCGGCGAACAGGTCGCGATGAAAAGGATACTGCGGATCATTGTCGAAGATCGCCGCCGCGCGGCGGATCGCCTGCGGGCCGAAACGCGCGCCAGACCGGTTGGTGACGGCGGCGTCGAAGGGGATGCCCCAGACGATGGCATCGGCGCCCTTGACGTTCTTCGTGTAGCGCCGCCGCATGAAGGACAGCGCGCCGGCATAGGTCGGATCGCTGGCGCTCCCGGTCATCGAGCGGGCGGTGAAGGCGTGGTCGATCGTCGAGGCGGGCATGATCCGTTCCTGTTCGCACAAGTAGGTAATCCATGACGGCAAGCCGCTCAAGCGAGCGGCACGGATATTGCAAGGAACGGACCAGGGAACGGGTGACTGTACGACGATTGTCTTCCTTCGGGACAGGGGAGATGACGAAGGAGGCTGCGCAGGTGAAGACCGTTTCCAATCAATCCGTCCAAGACATCGGCTCGACCATTCCGGGACGTTTCGATGTGCTCGACAGCTGGCGCGGCATCGCCGCCGTCATGGTCGTGCTGTTCCACGTGCAGATCGTCGGTAACATCCACGATCTGCCGATCGTTCGCGCGGGCGAGACATTCGTGGACTTCTTCTTCGTGCTCTCGGGTTTCGTGATCGCCCACGCCTATGCCGGCCGCGTGAACTCGGGTCAGCAGTTCGTGGGTTTCGTCGTGCAGCGCCTCGGTCGCGTCTACCCGCTGCACGCGGTGATGCTGCTTCTGTACCTGCTGTTTGAGACGGCCAAGGCGGTCGTGCCTTCGCTTGGCAGCGCGGCGGATCCCGCCTTTTCCGGCAGCAACGAGATGTCGGCCATCGTCAGCAACCTCCTTCTGGTGCAGGCATGGGGCTTCGAAGACGGGCTGACCTGGAACACGCCCTCGTGGAGCATTTCGGGAGAACTGCTCGCCTACTTGCTCTTCGGCGCGGCCGCCCTCTCGTTCGGGCGCAAGCTGTGGATGGCGGCCGCGGTCGGGGCCATCGCGTCGTTCGCGGTGCTTCTGCTCGCCGCCCCCAAAGGCATGGAATCGACCTTCGACTTCGGCGCCGTGCGGGCGCTCTACGGCTTCTGCCTCGGCGTGCTCCTGCACCGGGCCATCATCGCCGGCGTGATGCGGACGCGGGAAGAACTGCGGCGCGAACCGTCGCAGGCCGCGAGGCTCGCCTGGACCATCGCCGAGCTCGCGGCGATCGGCTGCATCGTCGCATACGTCGGGGCGAGCCACCAGAACGCGGCCGCCTTCGCCGCACCGCTGGTCTTCGCCTTCGCCATCAACGTCTTCGCGCACGAAGGTGGCCATGTCAGCCGGCTGCTGCGCTGGAGGCCTTTCCTGACAGTGGGCATGCTGTCCTATTCCATCTACATGATTCACATGTTCGTGCTGCTGCGCTGCCTCAATGTGGGGCGCCTGGCCGACAAGGTGCTGGGAACGGAGATACTCCGGCCGATGGACGGCAATGCCGCGCATGGCCTGGTGATCGACTTCGGCAACCGCTTCGCGGGCGATCTCGCCATCGTCGGTGTGTTGGGCGTGATTGTCGCGATCAGCTACGTCACCTACCGGGTGATCGAGCGCCCGGGCCAACAGGCGTTCCGCAGGCTCGCACGACGGATGACGGACCGGCGTGATGAGCGTCTAGGCACCGTAGCAATCCGCACCGCCTGAAGGCGGACATGAAAAAGGCCGCGCGAGGCGGCCTTGATCGGTCTTGAGCAGTAGGCGGGATCCCCGCCCGAACTCAGCGCTTGGAGAACTGGAACGAACGACGGGCCTTGGCCTTGCCGTACTTCTTGCGCTCCACGGTACGCGAGTCGCGGGTCAGGAAGCCGCCCTTCTTCAGAACCGAGCGGAGGGTCGGCTCGTAGTAGGTCAGCGCCTTGGAGATGCCGTGGCGCACCGCGCCGGCCTGTCCCGACAGGCCGCCGCCGACGACGGTCGCGATGACGTCGTACTGGCCTTCGCGGTTGGCCGCGAGAATCGGCTGCTTCAGGATCATCTGCAGCACCGGACGCGCGAAGTACGCGTTGAAATCCTTGTCGTTGACGGTGATGCGGCCGGTGCCGGGGCGAACCCAAACGCGGGCGATCGCGTCCTTGCGCTTGCCCGTCGCATAGGCGCGGCCCTGCGCATCGAGCTTCTGCACGTGGACGGGAGCGGCCGGCTGCTCGGAGGTCACTCCGGTTGCGGTGCCGAGATCGGCGAGCGAGTTGAGATCAGCCATAGGCCTGTACCCTTACGTTCTTCTTGCTCATCGAGGCCACATCCAGCGTCTCGGGCTGCTGGGCTTCGTGAGGGTGGGCCGCGCCGGCATAGACGCGGAGGTTCTTCATCTGGCGACGACCGAGCGGACCGCGCGGGATCATGCGCTCGACGGCCTTCTCCAGCACGCGCTCGGGGAAACGGCCCTCGAGCAGGTCGCGGGCGGTCCGTTCCTTCACGCCGCCCGGATGGCCGGTGTGCCAGTAGTAGATCTTGTCGTTGTACTTCTTGCCGGTCAGCACCACCTTGTCCGCGTTGATGATGACGACGTTGTCGCCGTCGTCGACATGCGGGGTGAAAGTCGGCTTGTGCTTGCCGCGCAGGCGGTTGGCGACGATGGTTGCAAGACGTCCGAGGACCAGGCCTTCGGCGTCGATCAGCACCCACTTCTTCGTCACCTCCGCAGGCTTCTGCGAAAAGGTTCTCATCGGGCTACTTTCCTGTCGGACCTTCCGTCCCCTCGAGGGCGCGAAAGGCGTTTCTTGTTGCTTGCATTGGCGAGCTCTTGACCCGCCAAAATGAAACGGCGACCATCGGGCCGCTGCTTCGTGGCGGCTTATAGGCGAGGGCGCCATGCGCGTCAAGAGCGATTATCGCGCGGCTCAGGCAATAATGCTATTAAAAACAATAAGTTAGAAACGCGGTAACTTGATACCGCATCTGAATTGGCTGTTCAGCGCTTCGGCGGCACCGAATAGGTCCCCGTCGCATGCGCCACGGTAAGCCGTTCCGGCCCTGCAACGATGTCGATGTCGAACACCATGAGGCTCCTGCCGAGCTTGATGATACGGCAATGGCCGTCGATCGGGCCGGGTCCGGCCTTGCGTACGAAGTTGATGTTGAGGTTGGTCGTCACCGACAGCGCTTCGGGGCCTGCATGCGACAGCACGCAGACATAGCCGCCGATGTCGGCCAGCGTGAACAGGCAGGGGCCCGACACCGTGCCGCCGGGCCTGAGGTGCCGTTCGTTCGCGTTGAGCCGCACCGTGCAGCCGCCGGGGAAGACGTCCGTCGCGAGATAGTCGGCATACTCCGAATTGAGCTGCGGATAGACTTCGCCCATCATCCGGTTGACCTCCTCGGCGTTCATCACCGGCATGAGGGGAGGGGTGTTCTTCGTCATGGCATCCACCGGGGTGTCGTCAGGTTTTCGGGGCATTGATCGGGCGGTTCTGGGTCCAGTCGAACGTGCCGAGGTCGCGCTCGCGAACGGCATGCTTCCAGCCCATCTCCTCCGCCCGGTGCTTGAAATTGAGCCCTTCGGGCGAATGCCGGGTGATACCGTCGAAGATCGTGGCGAACATCTGCGTCTGCTTCAGCCCCATCGCCTCGATCGCCTGGTTCACCACCAGCTTCTGCATCATCAGCTGGTTGACCGGAACCCCGGCCATGCGCTCGGCCAACCGCTCGACTTCGCCGTCCAGTTCCGTGGCGGGAACCGACTTGAGCACCAGCCCCATGCGTTCGGCTTCGGAGCCCTTGATCTTGTCGCCGGTGAAGAGCATGCGCTTTGCCCGTTCCGGTCCCAGCCGGTAGACCCACATCGCCGTCGTCGGGCAGCCCCAGACGCGCACGGGCATGTAGCCGATCTCGGCGTCGTCGGCCATGACGATCATGTCGGAGCAGAGCGCGATGTCGGAGCCGCCGGCGACCGCGAAACCGTGCACCTTGCAGATCACCGGACGGTGCGAGCGCCAGAGCGACATGAAGAGGTCCGTGTTGCGCATCATGAAGGCGTAATCCTTCATCGGGTCCCACGGCATGTCCTGGGTAACCGAATTGCCGGCGCCTCCGGCGGCCTCGGCGTAGTAGATGAGGTCGTAGCCTGCACAGAACGCGCGCCCCGCGCCCGAAAGCACGATAACGTGCACACCGGCATCGGCGTTCGCCTCCTCGACGGCCGCGGCCAGTTCGCGCGGAAGATCGTCGTCGATCGCGTTCAAAACGTCGGGACGGTTGAGCGTGATGCGCCCGATCCGCCCGTCCTTCTCATAGAGCACTTTCGGCACCGTATCCTCCCTGTTCCGGTTCCGTTTGCGTAAACGTCAAACAGCTTCGCCATTTCCCGGCTGTTCTTCAAGGCGGTCCGTGTTAGTTCTCTTGGGCCAGCCGGACGGCGTTTACGAGGAGATTTTCATGGCTGAGGTGGTCGCAATGAAGCGCCCGGATGCGGAAGGGCCGGTGGCATCGCATCTGTCCGGCGGCGTGCTGACGCTGACGCTCGTCAACCCGCCCGCCAACGCGCTATCGCTCGCCACGATGGAGGCGCTCCAGGCCGCTCTCGACCGCGCGAGAGAGGACGATGCGGTCAGGGTCGTCGTCATCGCAGCGGCGGGAAAGGTCTTCTGCGCCGGCCACGATCTCAAGGAACTGACGGCCCACAGGTCGGATGCGGATCGCGGCCGAGCCTTCTACGAACGGACGATGCGCGCTTGCTCGGACCTGATGCAGTCGATCGTCCGGCTGCCCAAGCCGGTGATCGCCGAGGTGGCAGGGGTCGCGAGCGCGGCGGGCTGCCAGTTGGTGGCCAGCTGCGATCTCGCCATCGCGACCACCGAGACGACGTTCGCCACGCCCGGCGTCAACATCGGCCTTTTCTGCTCGACGCCGATGGTCGCCCTGTCGCGCAACGTGTCGCGCAAGCACGCGATGGAAATGCTGCTCACAGGCGAGATGATCGACGCCACCACGGCACGGGAGTTCGGCCTCGTCAACCGCGTGGTGCCGCCGGAGTACCTGAATCAGATCGTGCGGAAATACGCAGAAACCATTGTTTCCAAATCGCCCCTGACGCTGAAGATCGGCAAGGAAGCCTTCTACGCGCAAGCCGAGATGGGGCTTTCCGACGCCTATGACTATGCGGCCAAAGTGATGGTCGAGAACATGATGGCCCGTGACGCCGAGGAGGGCATCGGCGCCTTCATCGAAAAGCGCAAGCCGGAGTGGACGGGGGAGTAAAATGGCTCTGATAACGACGCTGGAGCGGGGCGATATGCAGCGAATGCAACTGCACGAGGCGGCTGAAGCCAGGTATTTCGAGCAAGAGTTAGATGGACGGAAACTGCTTCAAATATCCACTTTTGGACGACCAACACGGGATATTCCCGGGAAAGTTAGTCAGACAATTCAACTGAACGAAGAGTCAGCGGAGCAATTGTTCAAGATTCTAAAGCAGCATTTTGGTTTTTCCTAAGGTGGAACCCCGCATCTCCATCGTCACGCTGGGCGTGGCCGATCTCGATCGGTCAGTCGCCTTCTACGAAGCGATGGGACTGACCCGCAACCAGGCCGTCACGGACGGAGTCGCCTTCTTCCAGATGGGCGGGATCATTCTCGGGCTCTGGCCGCGGAAGGAATTGGCCACCGACGCAGGGGTTGACGAAGCGGGTTCCGGCTTTCGCGGCGTCGCGCTAGCCTACAACACGCGCTCCGACGAGGAAGTAGGCGCCGTCCTCGACGCCGCCGCGAAAGCCGGAGGCAGGATCGTCCGCGCAGCCGGCCGCGCCTTCTGGGGCGGGTGGTACGGCTACTTCGCCGATCCCGACGGGCATCTGTGGGAAGTCGCTCACAATCCCGCCTTTCCCATCGCGGACGACGGCACGATCTCGCTGCCCGGCTGACCTTCGCCGGAATCCCGCCGCTATCGTCATGTCTGGTGTCGGCGAAGGGACGACGGAGATACCGACCATGGCCATGCGCCTGGCCGCGGCCCTAGTCCTGTTGTTCGCCACCGCCGCCGAGGCTTCTGCACAGGATGCCGCGCCGCTCTATCCCGAAATGGTGCTCGAAACCGACGACAGCTACTCCGCCGATGCCGGTCTGACGGCGTTCAGAACCGCCTTGATAGAAGCCAGCGCGACGCTCGTCGTTACTCCCGCCGGCCGGATGCTCGATCCGGATGCCATGCTTCCGTTTCTCGCCCGGGAGGTGGAGTTCTTCGTCGGCCAGGGTGGAGACACGTACCGCGACGCGTTCGTGTCGCTTGGAGGGCATCCCGCCCGAAGGGCGCTCGAAATGGCCGGGCGGCTATCGCACGAAAGCGAAAGCATCGATCCCGTCGTGTACAGACGCTACGGCATGAACGCGCTCGCGGCGCTTGCCGGAGAACCGACGGTAGGGCGGACGGAATGGCTGGGCGGGCGTATCTGCACGGCGAGCTATGGTAGGATTTCCTGGCCCGACTGGATCGCGCTCGACGCCACGCTGCGGACCCTCGACCGCCGCGAATGGGCGATCGCCGCCGCTGTGGATGGCGAGGGGGCGGAGGGCCTGGCAGGGATCGGCTGGCCCAAACCCTATCAGATGGTGCCGATATCGCCGGGCCAGAAACGCTCCGGCGGCTGGCTGGGCGTTCTCGAACCGCAAGGCGGCACGGTCTTCTTCCGCACGTCCTACAGCCCGCACGCCAGCCATTTCGCGCCTTACCTCAATTCCCACCTGTGCTTCGAGCAGCGCGGCGGCGAATGGAAAGTCTCGGCCGTCGCGATACGGCTTGATTGATCGCCTGTGGTACTGCAAACCGGATGCATGAACCACGACGCTTACGAAAACAGCTACATCTCCGGCATTCTTCACGACGTGAAAACGATCGCCATCGTCGGCGCCTCGGCCAACGACGTGCGGCCCTCGCACTTCGTCACCAAGTACCTCATCGACAAGGGCTATACGGTCTTCCCGATCAATCCCGGCCACGCCGACAAGGAGATGCTGGGCCGCATGACTTATGCGAGACTGGCGGACGTTCCCGAGCCCATCGACATGGTCGATGTCTTCCGCGCCTCCGATGCCGTCCCGGCGATCGTCGACGAGGCCCTGGCCTTGGATCCGCTTCCCAAGGTGATCTGGACGCAACTCGGCGTGCGCAACGACGAGGCCGCCGCCAAGGCGGAGGCCGCCGGCGTCAAGGTTGTCATGAACCGCTGTCCCAAAATCGAGTACGGCCGCCTTTCGGGCGAGATCGGCTGGAACGGCGTGAACAGCCGCCTGATCTCGTCGAAAAAGCCCGTCATGCGCCAGGGTTTCCAGAGCTTCGGCATAAGGCAGAGGTAGGCGGTTGCAAGGTAGCGTCGATTGGCCGGTCAATCGTATCGCATCCCGAGCAGCCGGTAGGGCCAGTAGCTCTCCTTGGTCGCAATGAGCCGGAGGATCTTCGCGGGCGGCATGCCGGTCATCCGGCGTACCTCCCGGATCATGTGCGCCTGATCGGCGAAGCCCGCCTCGACCGCCAGTCCGGCATAGTCGTTACCGGTGCCGTCCGACATCACCCGTGCGAACAGTTCCTCGTTGCGAACGAGCAGCGAAAGCTCGCGTTGCGTACGTCCGGTCTGGCGCTTGATGCGCCTCTGCAACTGCCGCAGGCTCCGCCCCGTACTCGACAGCGCCGCGCGCGTTGCCAACGCCGTCGCCCAGTCCCGCATCCAGAAGGGCGATACCCCGCCTTTCGGCCGCCTCTGCGCCCACAGTTGCGCAATCTGCTCCTCAAAACATGCGAACTTCTGCTCGGCGCTTCCATTCTGGAACACCGGCAGCAGCATCTCGATCAGGTCGGGCCGCAATACCTCTTCGCCCGCCAAGTGTCTGTTGAAGAGCGGTGCAATGCGCGTGCCCGTCAGAACTTCCCAGACGTCGGGGTAGAAACCGACGGTCAGGACGAACACGGGACCCTCGCTCCAGGTCGTCACCGGCGTGCTGCCAGGTCCGGAGACCATCAGCCGCGGGAGCGCGATCCCGGTCTCGGGCGCGTTCATGTGTGCATCAGTCTCGACGAGATGCAGCTGCCCCTCGAAGTGGAAGGTCAACGAGCAATAGGGCGACAGGGGAAAATGATTGAAGCGGTCCTCGTGCGGTAGGGTGCGTCCCCGTGTGTCGCGGACGATGCCCAGCACGATGCAGCCCGCGAGGGTGGGACGAGGCATGAGCAGCACGGCACCCCGCGCTTGGAGTTTCGTGTCGGCCCGGGTCATCGCCTTTCGATCGTGCGGCGTCGTTTCGCTTCAATACCGTTCCCGTCGATCATCGCACGATCATGGCTCCTGGAAGGATGCCAATGCAAGGTGATGCCGCGATGCTCGATCAGAACCACTCACCGTACAACCCGCATGCCGGTCTTTCGGATGTCCTTGCCGACAAGGGATTTTTCGTGACGAGCACGCAGGACCTGATCGGATGGGCCCGCACGGGCTCGCTCCATCAGCTTGCCTTCGGTCTCGCGTGCTGCGCGGTTGAGATGATGCAGATGTTCGGCCCGCGATACGATTTCGAGCGCTTCGGCATGGCGCTGCCCGGAACGCCGCGCCAGGCCGACCTGATGATCATCGCCGGCACGCTGACCAACAAGATGGCTCCCGCCTTGCGCAAGGTCTACGACCAGTTGGCGGAGCCGCGCTATGTCATCTCGATGGGAAGCTGCGCCAACGGTGGCGGCTACTACCACTACTCCTACTCGGTGGTTCGCGGATGCGACCGGATCGTTCCCGTCGACATCTACGTGCCGGGCTGTCCCCCCACCGCTGAGGCCCTGCTCTACGCCGTGCTTCTCCTGCAGAAGAAGATCAGGCGCACTTCGACCATAGAGCGTTGAGGCGGGTGGCGACATTCCGCCGAAAGGACATGCTCCCGTCTTTCACTGGAACGAGAATCCCTGCGCCAACCACTTTCGGCAACAATCTCCTTTGCGCTTTGCCGCGGCCTTTGCCATGAATGCCGCCGAAGAACTCCAGGAGGAAATGGACATGACCCAGCGCACACCGGGCTTCGATACGCTCGCCATCCACGCCGGCGCGCAGCCGGACCCCGCCACCGGTGCGCGGGCGACGCCGATCTACCAGACGACGGCCTACGTCTTCGACGACGTCGACCATGCCGCCTCGCTGTTCGGGCTGAAGGCCTTCGGCAACATCTACACCCGCATCATGAACCCGACCCAGGCGGTGCTGGAGGAGCGGGTCGCAGCGCTCGAAGGCGGCACCGCTGCGCTGGCGACGGCATCCGGCCATGCCGCGCAGCTTTTGGTCTTCCACACGCTGATGCAGCCAGGCGCCAACTTCATCGCTGCCAAGAAGCTCTACGGCGGTTCGATCAACCAGTTCGGCCACGCCTTCAAGAATTTCGACTGGCAGGTTCGCTGGGCCGACGTCGACGATCTGTCGACGATCGAGAGCCAGATCGACGACAAGACGCGTGCCATCTTCGTCGAGAGCCTCGCCAATCCGGGCGGCATCTTCGTCGATCTGGAGGCGATCGGCGAGATCGCCCGCCGCCACGGCCTGCCGTTCATTGTCGACAACACCATGGCGTCGCCCTACCTGCTGCGGCCGATCGAGCACGGCGCCGACATCGTGGTGCATTCGCTGACGAAATTCCTTGGCGGCCACGGGAATTCCATGGGCGGGGCGATCGTCGACGGCGGCACGTTCGACTGGTCGAAGAGCGGCAACTATCCGATGCTGTCGCAGCCGCGGCCCGAATATGCCGGGATGGTGCTGCACGAGACCTTCGGCAACTTCGCCTTCGCCATCGCCTGCCGCGTGCTGGGCCTGCGCGATTTCGGCCCGGCGATCTCGCCCTTCAACGCCTTCATGATCCTGCAGGGCATCGAGACGCTGTCGCTGAGGATGCAGCGTCATTGCCAGAATGCGCTGAAGGTCGCGGAATGGCTGTCGAGCCATCCGCAAGTATCCTGGGTTTCGTATCCCGGCCTTCCTTCCGACGCGAACCATGCCATGATGAAGAAGTACTCGCCGAAGGGCGCTGGCGCGGTGTTCACCTTCGGGCTGAAGGGCGGCTTCGATGCCGGCGTGAAGGTGGTGGAGGGCGTCGAGCTCTTCTCGCATCTTGCCAATATCGGCGACGTGCGCTCGCTGATCATCCATCCTGCCTCCACCACGCACCGCCAGCTTTCCGACGAGCAGAAGGTCGCAGCCGGCGCCGGACCGGACGTCATTCGCCTTTCGGTCGGCATCGAGGAGGTCGAGGACATCATCGCCGACCTCGAGCAGGCGCTGGCGAAGGTCTGACGCTCGTGCGCCTGCTGGTTCCCGTCGACACCTTTGGCGTGGAGCCGGAGGAGGGCGCTCCGGCGCCCGACCGGGTGATCTCCGGCGATCCGCGCTTCCGCACCTGGAACGTGGAAGAGGCCGAGGGCGGCCTCTATTCCGGGCTTTGGGAAGCCTCGCCCGGCAAATGGCGGATCGAATACGACGAGTGGGAGTTCTGCCACATCCTGTCGGGGCGTTCGGTCATTTCAGGCGATGACGGCGAGACCCGGACGGTTGCGGCCGGCGACGCCTTCGTGATCCGCCCCGGCTTCAAGGGGACTTGGGAGGTGCTGGAGACGACGCGGAAGGAATATGTGATCAAAGCATAGCCCCAGGTGTCTCAAGGGAAACGGAGGCAGTTGATGAGGACCTTCCTCCGATAGGTCGCTACAGGATCGTGTGCCCGAGCTTGCGGGCAAGCGCATTGGCCTCGTCGAGCAGCGCCGCCACCAGCGGCGTGTGCGGTTCGCGGCGCGCCGCCACGAGGCCGACCAGATGGCTTGCGTCAGGCTCCACGATCGGGATCGCGCGGATCGGCTCGACGAACCCGAAGGTCTCGGCCAGGTTCATCGGCATGATGGACGACCACTTGCCCGTCCGGATGTGGGAGAAGAGCACGATCATCGAATTGGATTCCAGCGTCGGACGCACCGTCGCCCCGACTTCCGCCAGATGCAGATCGATGATCCGCCGGTTCTGCATGTCGGGTGTCAGAAGGCAGAGCGGCAGTTCCGCGACCTCGGCCCAGCTGACCCTTTGCCGATCCGAAAAGGGGTTTCCCGCAGCCGTGATCAGCTGGTAGCGCTCCGAGTAGAGCGGTACGGATACGACGTTTCCCAGCGGCTCGTTGTCGAGATAGGTGATGCCGGCGTCGATATCGAGGTTGCCGAGCATGGACAGGACCTCGATCGAGGTCCGCGACAGGACCGAGAACGAGACGCCGGGGTGCTTCTCGCGAAACGGTGTCGTCAACATCGGCGTCATGGCGAGCGCGGTCGGGATCGCCGCGATCTTCAGGCGGCCGGAAAGACCGAACCGCGCGGCCCGCATCTCCTCGCGCATCGTGCGTGCATCGCTGGTGATGCGATGGGCCCAGGCAAGCACCTGCTCCCCTTCCGGCGTCAGCCCCTGGAAGCGCGAGCCGCGCCTCACCAGCATCACGCCCAGGATGTCCTCGAGTTGCTTGATGGCGGCCGAGAGTGTGGGCTGGGTGACGCCCAGCTCCTCGGCGGCGCGCCCGAAATGCTGGGCCCTCGCAAGGACGATGAAGGATTCGAGCTTGTCGATCATCTTTCATTCGCCTGAACGAGGTCCGCGGCTGTCGCGTAGCCGGAAGCCCGGCATTGCGACCAGGCACGTTCGCGGCGAGCTGTGGCCGAGTGGACGGCACTCTCCGCCGCGAACAAGGGAGGCGCCGGGTTCGACCGGCCCTCCAGACCCGTCGGGATGATCAGTTGACGGCGTCCTTGAGACCCTTGCCGGCCGAGAACTTCGGCACGTTGCGGGCAGGAATCTGAACTGGAGCGCCGGTCTGCGGGTTGCGACCGGTGGAAGCCTCGCGCTTCGACACCTCGAAATTGCCGAACCCGACCAGACGGACGTCGCCGCCCTTCTTGAGTTCGCCGGTGATCACCGAAAAAACAGCTTCCACAGCCGACTGCGCGTCGCCCTTGGAAAGTTTGGCCGCCTCCGCCACAGCCGATACGAGTTCGTTCTTGTTCATGAAATCCTCATATTGTTTTAAAGACCGCATTCTTGCGACTCCACGGCCGCGGCGGGACTCTAGTGACATCGCGCGCGACAACCAAGCCGCAAATGGGCGAAAACCCCGGAATTCTGCGGTTTTTTTGCTCCGCTACATGCAAAAGGCCGGGCACCTGGCCCGGCCTTCCACAGCAGTTACGTCAAGCAATCGGATCAGTGAGCCAGGGAAGCGGCTCCCGCTTCGTCACCCGCCGGCTTCTTGGCCGCCTCGATAGGCTCGACCCATTCGATCGGCTCGGGCATGCGCAGCAACGCGTGCTGCAGAACCTCGCCAACCCGGCTGACCGGGATGATCTCCAGGCCGCTCTTCACGTTCTCCGGGATGTCCGCCAGATCCTTGGCGTTCTCCTCCGGGATCAGCACCTTCTTGATGCCGCCGCGAAGGGCCGCGAGCAGCTTCTCCTTCAGGCCGCCGATCGGCAGCACGCGTCCGCGCAGCGTGATCTCGCCGGTCATCGCCACGTCCTTGTGCACCGGGATGCCGGTGAGGATGGAGACGATCGCGGTGACCATTGCCACACCCGCGGACGGACCGTCCTTGGGCGTCGCCCCTTCCGGCACGTGCACGTGGATGTCGCGCTTGTCGAAGAGCGGTGGCTCCACGCCGAAGTCGATCGCCCGCGAGCGGACATAGGATGCCGCCGCCGAGATGGACTCCTTCATGACGTCCTTCAGGTTGCCGGTGACGGTCATCTTGCCCTTGCCGGGCATCATGACGCCTTCGATCGTCAGGAGTTCGCCGCCGACCTCGGTCCAGGCGAGCCCCGTCACGACACCGAGCTGATCCTCGCCCTCGACCTGGCCGAAGCGGAACCGCGGTACGCCCAGGTAGTCGGAAAGGTTCTCCTGCGTGATCGCGACCGATTCCTTCTTGGTCTTCAGGATCTCGGTCACAGCCTTGCGCGCGAGCTTCATCAGTTCGCGCTCGAGGCTGCGCACGCCAGCTTCCCGGGTGTAGGTCTGGATGATCGACCGGATCGCCTCGTCCGTCACGGAGAACTCGCCGTCCTTCAGCGCATGGTCGCGGATGGCCTTGGGCAGCAGGTGCCGCTTGGCGATCTCGACCTTCTCGTCCTCCGTGTAGCCGGCGATACGGATGATCTCCATGCGGTCCATCAGGGCCGGCGGGATGTTCAGCGTGTTCGCCGTCGTCACGAACATCACGCTCGACAGGTCGTATTCGACCTCGAGGTAGTGGTCCATGAACGTCGAGTTCTGTTCCGGATCGAGCACCTCCAGCAGCGCGGAAGACGGGTCACCACGGAAATCCATGCCCATCTTGTCGATTTCGTCGAGCAGGAAGAGCGGATTGGACTTCTTCGCCTTTTTCATCGACTGGATGACCTTGCCGGGCATCGAGCCAATGTAGGTGCGACGGTGACCGCGGATCTCGGCCTCGTCACGCACGCCGCCGAGCGCCATGCGCACGAACTCGCGGCCGGTCGCCTTGGCGATCGACTTGCCGAGCGAGGTCTTGCCGACGCCGGGAGGACCGACGAGGCACAGGATCGGCCCCTTTAGCTTCTTCTGCCGGCTCTGGACGGCCAGGTATTCGACGATCCGCTCCTTGACCTTGTCGAGGCCGAAATGATCGGTGTCGAGCACGTCCTGCGCGAAGTTGAGGTCCTGCTTGACCTTGGAGTTCTTGCCCCACGGGATGGACAGCAGCCAGTCGAGGTAGTTGCGTACCACCGTGGATTCGGCCGACATCGGCGACATGGACCGCAGCTTCTTCAGCTCCGCGTTGGCCTTGTCACGCGCTTCCTTGGAGAGCTTGGTCTTCTTGATGCGCTCCTCGAGTTCGGCCGCTTCGTCGCGCCCGTCCTCGCCTTCGCCCAACTCCTTCTGGATCGCCTTCATCTGCTCGTTGAGGTAGTACTCGCGCTGCGTCTTCTCCATCTGGCGCTTGACGCGCGAGCGGATGCGCTTCTCTACCTGCAGGACGGAGATCTCGGCTTCCATGAAGCCCATCGCCTTCTCGAGCCGCTCCCTGACGGAGAGCGTGGCGAGCATTTCCTGCTTCTCGGGGATCTTGATGGCGAGGTGCGAGGCGATCGTGTCGGCGAGCTTCGAATAGTCCTCGATCTGCCCGGCCGCGCCGACGACCTCGGGCGAAATCTTCTTGTTGAGCTTCACGTAGTTCTCGAAGTCGGAGACCACGGAACGCGCTAGCGCCTCGATCTCGACCTCCTCTTCTTCCGGCTCGGGAAGCACGTCGGCCTCGACCTCGTGGAAGTCGGCCCGATCGGTGAAGGACGAAATGCGCGCGCGCGAGGTGCCTTCCACCAGCACCTTAACGGTGCCGTCGGGAAGCTTCAGAAGCTGGAGGACGTTCGCCAGGGTGCCGACGTCGTAGATCGCGTTCGGCTCCGGATCGTCGTCTGAGGCGTTCATCTGGGTGGCGAGCAGGATCTGCTTGTCGGCCCCCATCACCTCTTCAAGCGCCTTGATCGACTTCTCGCGTCCCACGAAAAGCGGCACGATCATGTGCGGGAAGACGACGATATCGCGCAGCGGGAGGACTGCGTAGACGCCGTTCGACGAGGTTGGTCGAGTTGTCTTGGACATTGTCTTGCCTTTCACTTCACGGCCGCCATGAGCCAACCGCGAATCTCATTGTAGCCCCGGTGTTGCTCCACGCCTATCCACGAGTTGGGAGTGCTCGACAGCACGTGCAGATCGACCGGTCCGATAATCGTTAATTGGCGTCGCATCCGACAAAGATCAAGGGCGCGCACCGGCCGGGAGAGGGCGCCTTGCCGATGATCCCCGCAGGCCTCTTTCCGTGCACGAGGACGGCGAAATGCAGCACTCGGGACCCGGAACGGAACCGGGCCACGAGGATGCTCGAGATGACGATAGCGCCGCCCACCGCGATGCGATGGGTTCTCGGACGAGCGGCATGCCTCGCCGCCGGAAAGGAACGTCAGTCGCAGGATACGTTTCAGGCGACGCTGCCCTTTTCCTTCTTGGATTCCGAATAGATGTAGAGCGGCCGGGCCTTGCCGGTCACCACGTCGTCGGAGATCACGACCTCCTGCACGCCTTCCAGCGCGGGAAGTTCGAACATGGTGTCGAGCAGGATCGCTTCCATGATCGAGCGAAGGCCGCGCGCGCCGGTCTTGCGCTCGATGGCACGCCGGGCGATCGCCGTGAGGGCGGTTTCGTGGAAGGTGAGTTCCACGTTCTCCATCTCGAACATGCGCTGGTACTGCTTGACCAGGGCGTTCTTCGGCTCGGTGAGGATCTGGATCAGCGCCGGCTCGTCGAGATCCTCCAGGGTCGCCAGCACGGGCAGGCGGCCGACGAATTCCGGGATGAGGCCGAACTTCAGGAGATCCTCCGGCTCGACGAGACGGAAGACCTCGCCGCTGCGCCGGTCTTCCGGAGAGGAAACCGTTGCACCGAAGCCGATCGAGGTCTTTCGGCCGCGATCGGAGATGATCTTGTCCAGGCCCGCGAAAGCGCCGCCGCAGATGAACAGGATGTTGGCCGTGTCCACCTGCAGGAACTCCTGCTGCGGATGCTTGCGGCCGCCCTGGGGCGGCACGGAGGCCACGGTGCCTTCCATGATCTTCAGGAGGGCCTGCTGCACGCCTTCGCCGGAGACGTCGCGGGTGATCGAGGGATTGTCCGACTTGCGCGAGATCTTGTCGATCTCGTCGATGTAGACGATGCCGCGCTGGGCGCGCTCGACATTGTAGTCGGCCGACTGCAACAGCTTCAGGATGATGTTCTCGACGTCCTCGCCGACATAGCCCGCCTCCGTCAGAGTGGTGGCGTCGGCCATGGTGAAGGGCACGTCGATGATGCGGGCCAGCGTCTGCGCGAGCAGCGTCTTGCCGCAGCCGGTCGGGCCGATCAGCAGTATGTTCGACTTGGCGAGTTCCACGTCGTTGTTCTTCGACGCGTGCGCGAGGCGCTTGTAGTGATTGTGGACGGCGACCGACAGAACCCGCTTGGCGTAGGGCTGGCCGATGACGTAGTCGTCGAGGACCTTGAGGATTTCCTGCGGCGTGGGAACTCCCTCGCGGGACTTCACCATCGAGGTCTTGTTCTCCTCGCGGATGATGTCCATGCAGAGTTCGACGCATTCGTCGCAGATGAATACGGTCGGACCAGCGATAAGCTTGCGAACCTCGTGCTGGCTCTTGCCGCAGAAGGAGCAGTAGAGCGTGTTCTTGGAATCGCCGCCGCCGCTGTTGCCGATTTTGCTCATGCCTTCCAGTCCTTTCAGTCCCTGCCGGCCTGTGGCCCGAATCGGGGGCGCACGCGTCCGACGGTCAAGCGTGCCGCCTCCTGTTCCTGCATGCAGGCCCCGGCACCTTCGAACGATACACAAAACACGAGGCGCGGCAACGATTCGCCAAAACAGGCCGAGGCTATCCCCCGGGAACTCAACATAGGCTTAACGTAGGCCGCTGCCAGCCCCGTGGGAACACCCGTATGTGACAGAAATGCCGCAGAATGTTTCAAAAATGCGGCATTGCACGGGTACGGCCGAAATGCCGACGGAGATCAGCTCGCAGTCGCGGCCTCGATCGCCTGACGGCTGGAGATCACCTTGTCGATCAGGCCGAAGTCGCGCGCCTCGTCGGAGGTCATGAAGTGATCGCGGTCGAGCGTCTTCTCGATCACCTCGTAGTCCTGCCCGGTGTGCTTGACGTAGACCTCGTTGAGGCGCCGCTTCAGCTTGATGATGTCCTGGGCGTGGCGCTCGATATCGGAGGCCTGTCCGGAAAAGCCGCCGGATGGCTGGTGCACCATGATACGTGCATTCGGCGTCGCGAAGCGCATGTCCTTATGTCCGGCGCAAAGCAGCAGCGAACCCATGGAAGCGGCCTGTCCGACGCACAGCGTCGAAACGGCCGGCTTGATGAATTCCATCGTGTCGTAGATCGCCATTCCGCTCGTCACCACGCCGCCAGGCGAGTTGATGTAGAGCGAGATCTCCTTCTTCGGGTTCTCGGCTTCGAGGAACAGAAGCTGGGCGCAGACGAGCGTGGCCATGCCGTCCTCGATCGGCCCGGTGATGAAGATGATGCGCTCCTTCAGCAGCCGGGAGAAGATGTCATATGCCCGCTCGCCCCGGTTCGTCTGCTCGACGACCATCGGAACGAGGTTCATCGCGGTTTCGACGGGATCTCTCATTGGACGTTTCCTTCGTGGGAGCGATTCGGGCGCATGAAACTGCGGAATCGGCAAGTGACTTGTTGGCGCTAGATAAGGCGCCGTATCCCGCTCGCGCAAGGGCGCGCGGAACATTGCGGACACCAAACCGGCACGATGGTTTACCCGACCTCGGCGCGGAGCCAGGCAAGCAGCCCCGGAAGGTCGGGGCTGTCGACGTGGCTTCCCACGCGCCGCCCGACCGCCGCGCCGAACTTGTAGCCGTGCCCGGAGCAGGCCGAGACGATTAGACACTTCCCGCGCTCGTCCGCAAAGAAGCGCTCGTCGGCGGCGAAGGTATAGGCGCAGGTGACGACATTCTCCACCCGATACGCGCCGAGCCGCACCATCGGTGGTGCAAAGAGGTCGCGGATGGCCTCGCCCTCGCCAGCTTCCGGCACGCGGCGGGCATCGGCGTCGGCGGAAGCGAACTTGTGCAGGCCCGAGCCGAATTTCAGTCCGCCCTCGCCGGAGGGAGGAATGATGTAGCCGTCGGTCCGGCCGCCGACGTCGAGGATCACGGGCGCCGTCTGCCATGCATCCTTCAGGTCGGCAGGCGGCTCGAGGTAGACGACGGCGGTCCGGTAGGTAGTGAGGTCGGAGACGAGGTCTGGGAAGAGCTTCGTCACCCATGCCCCCGCGGTGACCACCACCCGGTCGGTCGACAACGTTTCGCCGGCGCCGATGGTGACGGTTCCGGCGACCGGATCGACGTCGCGCACCAGTGTGTTTTCGAGAACGGTCGCGCCGTGCGACTTCAGCCAGGCCGCCAGCCCGGAGGCTATCCGCCGGCAGTGAAGCGCGCCACCCTCGGGCGAAAAGTAGGTGTAGCGGATGGTAGCCGGGTCGAGGAACGGCCAACGCGCGGCCGCCGCTTCGGGCGAAAACATCTCATAGGGAAAGCCGCCCGCCTTCAGCCCGTCGAGATAGTCCTCCGCCTCGTCGCCTTCTTCGCGCGACACGCACAGAAAGCCGCGCGGATCGAGATGGCTCTCACCGAGATCCGCCCACATCTCGTCCCAGGCCTCGTAGGCCTCGGTGATGGCGCGGCCGTAGCCGGTGCCGGACGGATAGGCGCGGCGGATGATCCGGTGGTGATCCCCGGACGCGGCAAGGGGATTGGGTATGCTGCCTTGCTCGATCAGGGTCACCTCATGGCCGCGTTTGGTCAGCGACCAGGCAGTGGAAAGGCCGGCGATGCCGGCACCGACGACGATGATCTTCATTTCCCGGTCCACTGGCTCCGCGACGGTGTTTGCGGCCGCAAACTACGAACTGGCGCCGCCCTGACAAGCCGCACTATGGTCCGGCCATGAGTCCAGAGACGATCGCGCCTTCCTTCCTGAACTTCGATTCAACGAGCCGCCGTGTCCGGCTGAACCCGCGGGACGCTGACTTCTTTCAGAACCCCTATGTCGCCTATGCGTATCTGCATCGGGTCTCTCCCACCTTTTTTTGGGAAGACTACGGTTTCTGGTGCGTCTCCGGCTTCGAGACGGTAAACCGGCTGCTGCGCGACCGCCGCTTCGGTCGGGAGAACCGATGGGGGCCGCCGGTCAACGTCATCGAAGGCCGCGAGCACCTTTCGGCCTTCGACGCGGCCGAGCGCCACTCGCTGCTCGAACGCGAGGCGCCGGTGCACACGAGGCTCCGCGCCCTGGTGAACCGCGCATTCGTGTCACGACAGATCGAGCGCTTGCGGCCGCGCGTCGAGGCCCTGGCGCACGAATTGGTCGACCGCTTCGACAAGGACCGGCGCGCCGACCTGCTGCCCGCCTTCGCCACGCCCATCCCCGTCACGGTGATCGCCGAGATGCTGGGCGTGCCGGCCGACATGGGCCCGCAACTCGTCGCCTGGTCGAACCGGATGGTTGCGATGTACATGCATCGGCCGACCCGCGACACGCAGGACGACGCCAATGCCGCCGCGCGCGATTTTTCCGCCTTCCTGCGCGGCTATATTGTCCAGCGGCGCTCCGATCCGGGTGACGATCTGCTCAGCCTCCTGATCTCGGCCAGTGAGACCGGCGAGCGGCTGACCGAGGACGAACTGATCTCCTCGGTGATCCTGCTCCTGAACGCGGGCCATGAGGCGACGGTGCATCAGACCGGCAATGCGGTGAAGACCATCCTGGAGCAGGGGGGTGACCCGCGCCGCTTCGTGGCCGCCGAGGCGGACGCGGCGAAAGCCGTCGAGGAATGCCTGCGCTTCGACGCACCGCTGCACATGTTCACGCGCTACGCCTACGAGACCGTCGAGATCGAGCCCGGGGTCGTGGTCCCGCCGGGCGAGAGCGTGGGGTTGCTGCTTGGCGCGGCGAACAGCGATCCGGCGGCGTTCGTCGATCCTCGCCGCTTCGATCCCGACCGGCCGGACCAGAAGAACGTCTCCTTTGGCGCCGGTATCCACTTTTGCATCGGCGCGCCGCTCGCGAGGCTGGAAATGCAGGTGGCGCTGAAGGTCCTGTTCGAACGGCTGCCGGGACTGAGCCTCGCGCAGCCGCCGCGATACCGCGACGGCTTTCATTTCCATGGCCTGGAGAGGCTCGTGTGCGTCTGGTGAGCTGCCTAAAATCAGGGAAACCCTGAGATAGCCACTGCCTCCGTGCTCAGAGCGACGGGATTCCCACAGATCGCTGTCGCTTCTTCGATGGTTTGATAGGAAACGCCTATCGAACGACGGAACAGCTTTATTGAATCCCGTGGTTTTGTCTGGCTTGATAGCCAACAAGCGTGCGTTCGCGAATTCCGTGCCTTGATCTGGCGAAGGGAGTTCAGAGCGACCCGCCTAACAGCCAATCAGGGAGGGCGCTGCATGTCCATGCAGCACGCAAGTACCCAGGCACCAGCCGATGTCGCAGCACGCACGGCCATGGTCGTGGACGAGCACGGGGCGCTCGAAGGCCCGCTGCTTCCGATTCTGCACGGCATTCAGGAGGAGTTTGGCTACGTTCCCGTCGAAGCGCTTCCGGTCATAGCCGATAAGCTCAATCTTTCGCGGGCCGAAGTCCATGGGGTTGCGACTTTCTACCACGACTACCGCAAGCATCCGGCCGGTCGGCACGTCCTGAAGCTCTGTCAGGCCGAAGCCTGCCAGTCCATGGGATCGGACCAGGTCGCGGCGATGGTGAAGTCCGCACTCGGTGTCGGCTTTCACGAAACGGCGGCCGACGGTTCGGTAACCCTCGAGCCGGTCTACTGCCTCGGCCTGTGCGCCTGCGCGCCCGCGGCCATGCTGGACGGCGCGGTGATCGGGCGTATCGATGCCGACGTGGTCGACGAGATCGTCGCGGGGGTCCGCTCGTGACCCACGTCATCTATATACCCGGCGATTCCGGCGCACTGGCGCTTGGCGCGGACAAGGTCGCAAAGGCGATAGCGGCGGAGCTTCAGGGTCGCGGCATGGAAGCGACGATCGTGCGCAACGGATCGCGCGGCGCCTATTTCCTCGAGCCGATGGTCGAGGTCGAGACCGGCGCGGGCCGCATCGCCTACGGACCGATCCGGCCAGGCGACGTGGCATCGCTGTTCGATGCGGATTTCCTGTCTGGCGGAGCGCACCCGAAACTGCTCGGCCGGCCCGACGAACTTCCGTTCCTGACCCGCCAGACGCGGCTCACCTTCGCCCGCTGCGGCATCACCGATCCGCTCTCGCTGGCGGACTACGAGGCCAACGGAGGTCTCGCCGGTCTCAGGAAAGCGCTGGCGGTGTCGCCCCTGGAGGTGGTGAAGATCGTCACGGAATCCGGCCTGCGCGGCCGCGGCGGAGCGGGCTTCCCGACCGGCATCAAGTGGCAGACCGTCCACGACGCCAAGGCCGCCAACAAGTACATCGTCTGCAACGCCGACGAGGGCGATTCGGGCACCTTCGCCGACCGCATGATCATTGAGGGTGATCCCTTCGTGCTGATCGAGGGCATGGCGATTGCCGGCATCGCGGTCGGCGCGACCAAGGGCTACGTCTACATCCGCTCCGAATATCCCCATGCCATTAAGGTGATGCGCCGCGCCATCGAGATCGCGCGCGAGGCCGGGATGCTGGGTTGGAACGTGCTCGGCTCGCCGAATATGTTCGACATGGAAGTGCGCGTCGGCGCCGGCGCGTATGTCTGCGGCGAGGAGACCTCGCTCCTGAATTCGCTGGAAGGCAAGCGCGGCGTCGTGCGCGCCAAGCCGCCGCTGCCTGCGTTGCAGGGGTTGTTCGGCAAGCCGACGGTCGTCAACAACGTCATTTCGCTCGCTTCCGTCCCGGTCATCCTCGACAAGGGTGCCGCATTCTACAAGGATTTCGGCCTCGGCCGCTCGCGCGGCACGATCCCGATCCAGATAGCCGGCAACGTCAGGAACGGCGGTCTCTTCGAGGCGGCCTTCGGCATGACGCTCGGCGAGATCGTCAACGACATTGGCGGCGGCACTGCGTCCGGCCGGCCGGTTAAGGCCGTTCAGGTCGGTGGCCCGCTCGGCGCGTATTTCCCGCCTTCGATGTTCGACACGCCGTTCGACTACGAGGCGTTCGCCGCCAGGGACGGCCTGATCGGCCACGCTGGCATCACCGTCTTCGACGACACCGCCGACATGCTTAAGCAGGCGCGCTTCGCGATGGAGTTCTGCGCCATCGAAAGCTGCGGCAAGTGCACGCCCTGCCGCGTCGGCTCGATCCGCGGCGTCGAGACCATCGACAAGATCGCCTCCGGCGTTCAGCCGGAGAAGAACCTCGCGCTCGTCACGGACCTCTGCAACACGATGAAGTTCGGCTCTCTGTGCGCGCTGGGCGGGTTCACGCCCTATCCGGTCATGAGCGCGATCAACCATTTTCCGGAAGACTTCGCGCCGCGTCCGATGGCGGAGGCGGCGGAGTGACTGAGAAGGTCAAGGGTCCGGCGTCCTACTTCCCCTCGATCGAGAAGACCTACGGGCAGCCGATCGAGCACTGGACCACGCTGATCCGGACGAAGTCCGGCATGAAGCACATGGAGATCGTGAACTGGCTGAAAGCCGAACACGGTCTCGGACACGGCCACGCCAACGCGCTCGTCGCGCATACGCTGGCAAGCAAGCAGGATGGCTAGGAGCATTCCCATGGGCCTGATCCACGAAATCGACTACGGCACCCCGGCCTCCGGATCGGAAAAGCAGGTGACGCTGACCGTCGACGGCTTCACCGTCACGGTCCCGGAAGGCACCTCGATCATGCGTGCCTCCATGGAGGCGGGCATCGCCATTCCGAAGCTCTGCGCCACCGATATGGTCGACGCCTTCGGCTCGTGCCGGCTCTGTCTTGTAGAGGTCGAGGGACGCAACGGTACGCCGTCCTCCTGCACCACGCCGGTGGCGTCCGGCATGGTCGTCCACACCCAGACCGGCCGCCTGAAGGACATCCGGCGCGGCGTGATGGAACTCTACATTTCCGATCATCCGCTCGATTGTCTCACCTGCGCGGCCAATGGCGACTGCGAGCTGCAGGACATGGCGGGCGCCGTCGGCCTGCGCGACGTGCGCTACGGCTACGAGGGCGACAACCACGTCTTCGCCAGGAGCCGGGCGGACGGCGAGGAAAACGACCGCTGGATGCCGAAGGACGAATCCAACCCGTACTTCACCTATGACCCGTCGAAATGCATCGTCTGCTCGCGCTGCGTGCGCGCCTGCGAGGAAGTGCAGGGCACCTTCGCGCTGACCATCGAGGGCAGGGGCTTCGAAAGCCGCGTCTCGGCCGGCATGCACGAGGCCTTCCTCGATTCCGAGTGCGTCTCGTGCGGCGCCTGCGTGCAGGCCTGCCCGACCGCGACGCTGACCGAAAAGAGCGTCATCGAGATCGGCCAGCCGGAACATTCGGTCGTCACCACCTGCGCCTATTGCGGCGTCGGCTGCTCGTTCAAGGCGGAGATGCGCGGCGAGGAAGTCGTGCGCATGGTGCCGTGGAAGGACGGCAAGGCCAATCGCGGCCACTCCTGCGTCAAGGGCCGCTTCGCCTGGGGCTATACGACCCACAAGGACCGCATCCTCAATCCCATGGTGCGCGAGAAGATCACCGATCCCTGGCGCGAGGTCACCTGGGAGGAGGCTTTCGCCCATATCGCGAGCGAATTCCGCCGCATCCAGTACCAATATGGTCGCGCTTCCATCGGCGGCATAACCTCCTCGCGCTGCACCAACGAGGAGACCTATCTCGTCCAGAAGCTGATCCGCCAGGGCTTCCGCAACAACAACGTCGACACCTGCGCCCGCGTCTGCCATTCGCCCACCGGCTACGGCCTCGGCCAGACCTACGGCACCTCGGCAGGGACGCAGGACTTCGATTCCGTCGAGCAGTCGGACGTCATCATGGTGATCGGCGCCAACCCGTCGGCGGCCCATCCGGTCTTCGCCTCGCGCATGAAGAAGCGCATCCGCCAGGGCGCGAAGCTGATCGTCCTCGATCCGCGCGAGACGGAGACCGTCAACTCCGTCCACGCGAAGGCGGACTATCACTTGCCGCTGCGGCCGGGCACCAACGTCGCGGTGGTGACGTCGCTCGCCCATGTCATCGTTACCGAAGGCCTCTTCGACGAGACCTTCGTCCGCGAACGTTGCGACTGGTCGGAGTTCGAGGACTGGGCGGCGTTTGTCGCCGAGGAACGGAATTCGCCGGAGGTCGTGGGCAAGCTGGCCGGCGTCGATCCGGAAGTGATCCGAGGTGCTGCGCGCCTCTACGCCACCGGCGGCAACGGCGCGATCTACTATGGCCTCGGGGTCACCGAGCACAGCCAGGGCTCCACGACCGTCATGGCGATCGCCAACCTCGCCATGGCGACCGGCAATCTCGGCCGGCGCGGTGTCGGCGTAAATCCCCTGCGCGGCCAGAACAATGTCCAGGGCGCCTGCGACATGGGCTCGTTCCCGCATGAATTGCCGGGCTATCGCCACATATCGGGCGAAGCGGTTCGCGATGTCTACGAGAGCCTCTGGGGCGTCAAGCTCGACGACGAGCCCGGCCTTCGCATCCCCAACATGCTGGATGCGGCCGTCGAAGGTTCGTTCAAGGGCATCTACGTCCAGGGCGAGGACATCCTCCAGTCCGATCCCGACACCAAACACGTGGCCGCGGGCCTCGCCGCGATGGAATGCGTGGTCGTGCACGACCTCTTCCTGAACGAGACCGCGAACTACGCCCACGTCTTCCTTCCGGGTTCGACCTTCTTGGAGAAGGACGGCACCTTCACCAATGCCGAGCGCCGCATCAACCGCGTGCGCAAGGTGATGGCGCCCAAGAACGGCCTGGCCGACTGGGAGGTGACGCAGCGCCTCGCGCAGGCGATGGGCCTGACCTGGGCCTACGCGCATCCGAGCGAGATCATGGCCGAGATCGCGCAGACCACGCCGGCCTTCGCCAGCGTCTCCTACGAACTCCTGGAGGAGAAGGGGTCCGTCCAGTGGCCCTGCAACGAAAAGGCGCCGGACGGCACGCCGATCATGCATGTCTACGGCTTCGTGCGCGGCAAGGGCAAGTTCATCCGCACCGAATATGTCGCGACCGACGAGAAGACGGGGCCGCGCTTCCCGCTGCTGCTCACCACCGGCCGCATCCTGTCGCAGTACAATGTCGGCGCGCAGACCAGGCGCACCGACAACGTCGTGTGGCACGGCGAGGACCGGCTGGAGATCAATCCGCACGATGCCGAACAGCGCGGCGTGCGTGACGGCGACTGGGTGCGGCTGGCGAGCCGTGCCGGCGAGACGACGCTCAGGGCGCTCATCACGGACCGCGTCGCGGCCGGCGTCGTCTATACGACCTTCCATCATCCCGACACGCAGGCCAACGTCATCACCACCGACTTCTCCGACTGGGCGACCAATTGTCCGGAGTACAAGGTGACGGCCGTGCAGGTCGCGCCGTCGAACGGCCCGAGCGACTGGCAGCGCGAATACGAGGAGCAGGCCCGCATGAGCCGCCGCATCGA
This sequence comes from Aquibium oceanicum, assembly GCF_001889605.1. Classification (NCBI taxonomy): domain Bacteria; kingdom Pseudomonadati; phylum Pseudomonadota; class Alphaproteobacteria; order Hyphomicrobiales; family Phyllobacteriaceae; genus Aquibium; species Aquibium oceanicum. The sequence goes on from NZ_CP018171.1 coordinate 2,251,099, forward strand.
AGGCCGCTTGGAAGCCGCGGAGTAGAGCACCCTTGAGAGAGCCGCTCACCTCCACCACGCGCCTCGCCAGACGGGCCGCCGGCATGCGTGCATCGGCGCGCATGCTGCCGGAGGAGACGCCCGTCGCGCTTTCCTACGCCGGGACCACGCATGCGGTGATGATGGCCTCGCCGGCCGATCTGGAGGATTTCGCGGTCGGCTTCTCGCTGACCGAGGGCGTGGTCGCGTCTCCCGGCGAGATCGAGGCAATCGGGATCGAGCAGGCCGGGGAGGGCATCGATATCCAGATCCGCCTGATCGAGGACGCCAGCACGCGCTTCCAGGCTAGGCGCCGGCGGCTGGCCGGCCCGGTCGGCTGCGGGCTTTGCGGCATCGAATCGATCGAGGAGGCCGTGCGTGCGGTGGCAGACCTGAACGGCACAAGCGCTTCCTTCTCGTCGTCGGACATTGTCCAGGCCGTCCGGCTACTCTCGAAGGCTCAGCCAATGCACGCCGAGACCGGAGCCGTCCACGCGGCCGGTTTCTATGTCCCCGGCAAGGGCATCGTCGCTGCGCGCGAGGACGTCGGCCGCCATAACGCGCTCGACAAACTGGCGGGCGCTCTCGCGCGGGCCGGCACCGACTGCGCACAAGGCGCGGTGGTGATCACCTCGCGCGTCTCGGTCGAGATGGTTCAGAAAGCCGCGGCGATGGGATCGGCCGCGATCTTCGCGGTATCCGCCCCCACTGCGCTCGCGGTGCGCACGGCTGAGCAAGCGGGCATCATGCTGGTCGCGCTGGTCCGCGGCGACGAGTTCGACGTGTTCACCCACCCCGAACGGCTCACCGGTGGAGAGGCCCAGAATGTCGCATGACAAGACCGCGCGCATGGCGAACCAGATCGCCGGCTTCTTTGCATCCAAGCCGCACGAGGAAGCCGTCGCGGGCGTTGCCGAGCACATCAACAAGTTCTGGGAGCCCCGCATGCGCGCCCGTCTGTTCTCCATCTTCAGGAGCGAACCGGAAGCGCTGCACGACCTCGTCCGCGCGGCGATGCCATCCATCCGGCCCGTGCCGGCGGAAGGCGTCAGCGGCTAGAAGTCAGCAGCAAGCGGCGCGATGCCGGTCGGTTGTCGGGTCCGGTCGAATGATGGTGGGCGATGACAGGCTCGAACTGCCGACATCTTCGGTGTAAACGAAGCGCTCTACCAACTGAGCTAATCGCCCCAAGCGCGCGATTTAAGCGGTTTGACGCCCGCGTGCAAGTCTGTCCCACACGATTGCGGCGTACCTTTAATAGGTTCCGCAGCGGTAGCGCGACCCTTGAGGCAGCGCCCGAAAACAAGTTCGCCGCGCGCCGCCAATGCGCTTGACACACAGGGTCGAAGCGCCTAATTCACCGCCCACGACGACGGGCGCGCAAGCCCCAATGTCGGTGCGCGGGTGTAGCTCAGTCGGTTAGAGTGCCGGCCTGTCACGCCGGAGGTCGCGGGTTCGAGCCCCGTCACTCGCGCCATTTCTTTTCACAGCATCGCGGTGCTTTCTCGCCCATATGTCCCGTTCGCTGCCACCAGGCTTCTCCAGCCTCCGCCGATACGCGGCCGGGGTATAGAAGGCGCCGCCGGGCATGGGTGCGAGGGTACTCTTCCGGGTTCAGCATGCTGCCTTCGCGGCTTCAAACCGCACCGGGCCGTCGCGGGACGGAGGCCGAACTGGGCCTGGCTTTCTTTCCGTCTTGCTAGAATGTCACATTTTCCTTCCCTGCGGACTCATCCACGCGTGACAGTGGACCTGAGCGGCGAATCCCGAGTATAAAATCGCGCAGAGGGGACGGCCAAACTCCGGGAGTAGTGAACTGTTTCGAACAACCGATGCCGGTTCGCTGGACCTTGAGGCGATGTTCAAGGCTTCCCCGAACGCGTACGTCATTTTCGACGAAGCCCTGAACATCGTTACCTGCAACGACGCCTATCTCTCGGCCGTGGGCCGCGGGAGCAGCGAGGAGATCGTCGGGCGTTACCTGTTCGACGCCTTCCCCAGCCCCACCGAGAGCGCGAGTTACAATCTCCTGCGCCGGTCGCTGGACAAGGTGTTGACGACGCACGAGCGCGACCACATCGCCGTCATCCCCTACGACACCTCCCAGCCCGGCGATCGACCGAACATGCGCTATTGGAGCGCCACGCACACGCCCGTCTTCGACGCGAGCGGCGTGTTCCGCTACATCCTCCAGCACACCGTCGACATCACCGAGTTGCAGAGGCTGCGCGAGCGCGGCGCGCGCGAACTGGTCGCGGAAGCGGGCGTGTTGCAGCGGGCCCGCGAGGTGCAGGCCGCCAACCAGGCGATCAGCGCCGAAAGCAAGCTGCTGCGCGACATGTTCAAGCAGGCGCCCGGCTTCATCGGCATCCTGGCGGGGCCGGGGCACCACTTCATCCTGGCGAACGACGCCTACGAGCGGCTCGTGGGTGGCCGCAGTCTGGTCGGGCTCACCGTCGCGGAGGCCCTTCCAGAGGTGGTGGACCAGGGGTTCATCGATCTCCTGGACGAAGTCTACCGCACCGGCGAGCCCTATGTTGGCACCAACATGCCCGTCTCGCTGCGGCAGCAGGACGGCGATGAGCCGGAGAAGCGCTACATCGACTTCGTCTATCAGCCGATCTTCACCGACGACGACCAGGTGAGCGGCATCTTCGTGCAGGGACATGACGTCAGCGACAAGGTGGAGGCCGAGCGCCTGCAGACGCTGCGCCGCAGGGAACTCGGCCATCGGCTGAAGAACCAGCTCGCTATGGTCCAGGCCATCGTGAACCAGACGCTTCGCTCCTCGACGGATCTGATGGCGGCGGGCAAGACGGTGTCGGAGCGGCTCCTGGCTCTGGCGGGGGCGCACGAGAGCCTGATTTCGGGGTCGAGCGGCAAGACGACGGTGGGCGAAATCGTCAGGAAGACCATGGAGGTCCATGACGATCAGCGCATGCCGCGCATCCGGGCGGAGGGGCCGCACATGCAGATCGCCTCGCGTCCCGCCCTGTCCCTGTCGCTCATCCTTCACGAGCTTTCCACCAACGCCACCAAGTACGGCGCGCTGTCGGGGGAAGGAGGCAGCGTCAGCCTGACATGGGGGAGGGAAACGGATGGCGATACGTTGCTTTTCACCATGACCTGGCGCGAGGAAGGCGGTCCGCCGGTATCGCCGCCCGGCAAGAACGGCGCGGGGACGCGGCTGATCAAGGCGGGCCTGGCCGGCACCGTGGATTCGAAAGTCGAGATTGAGTTCGAGCCGGGTGGGGTCGTGTGCCGGGTCACGGCCGAACTGGATAGCTTCGGGCGCGAGGAAGCGTGACGCTCGGGCACCGTGTGAACCTTCGATCGCCTTGTGCGTTTGTTTGCGCTCGCTCGGTTCGGGGAATGCCGAAGATCCGGGCGGACGGTAGGGCGAAACTGAAAGAACAAGAGGACGTCTTGGCGCTACCGCTGCCACTCATGGAACGGCTTCGTAAGGAGACCGCAAGCCGGCACGTGCGCCTGGAACGGGACATGGGCCTTACCCCGTACACGGTAACGCGCACCAAAATCGTTCGCCTGCTCGGCCGGTTTCACCGCTTCTATCAGGCCTGGGAGCCGTGGATGGAGGCATCGCCCGTGGAGCGCGACTTCTTCGAGCCTCGGCGCAAGCTGCATCTGGTCGAGCGCGACCTCGCAGCCATGGGCCTGGCCCCGCTACGATCAGATGGTGCCGACGAGATCATGCTCGGAGAACCGTCGCTGGAGAGCGCCTTCGGTTCGCTCTATGTGGTCGAAGGTTCGACGCTGGGCGGTCAGGTCATCAATCGCTGGCTGGAGCATAGCCCGTGGGTCCCCGATCGGGGGCTTTCGTATTTCACCAGCTACGGCCGCGACGTCGGCAGGATGTGGCGTGGTTTCCAGGCCACCATCAGCGACCGCGTGCCTGTGTCGGCTCATGACGGGGTCGTCGCGGGCGCGGTGGCGACCTTCGACCAGATGTATCTTTGTCTTTGCGGAAACGAGGAGATGGCTTGACCGATCCGAAATCCGACGATCTGGACGAGTGCGCGCGCGAGCCGATCCACATCCCCGGGGCCATCCAGCCGCACGGCGTGCTGCTCGGGCTGGAGGGCTCGGGTCTCGCGATCACGCATGCGAGTACGAATGCCGCCGCGGTACTCGGATTGCCGATCGCCAGGGGCGCGCGTCTGGCCGATGTCCTTCCCGATGTCGCTCGGGAGGTCGCGGACGCGATGGGTACGGACGAGACCGGCTTGCAGCAGCAGTTCGAGATCGGCGGCCAGGCGATGAACGCCGCCGCGCACCGTTCCGGCGAGACCATCCTTCTGGAATTCGAAACCGTTCCGGTTGGCGGAGAAAAGTCGGTGGAACGGCTCTTTCCGCGCTTGCGACGGTTCGCTGACAGCTTGGCGACGGCGCGGGACGATCACGGGATCGCCGATCTGCTGGCACGGCATGTCCGCAACCTCACCGGCTTCGACCGCGTGCTCGTCTACCGGTTCGACGAAGAGTGGAACGGCAACGTCATCGGCGAACAGGGCAACGGCACCCTGCCGTCCTATCTGGGGCTGCGGTTTCCCGCTGGCGACATACCGGCGCAGGCGCGTGAACTCTATAGGCTCAATCGGGTGCGGATCATTCCGGACGTGGACTATGCCCCGGTGCCGATCGAGCCGGACACCGATCCCCGCACCGGGCGGCCTCTTGACCTCAGTTTCTCGGTCTTGCGCAGCGTCTCTCCAGTCCATCTCGAATACATGCGCAACATGGGCACCGCTGCCTCGATGTCGATCTCGATCGTCGTCGACGGCGAACTGTGGGGCCTGGTCGCCTGCCACAGCCGCAACCCCCACATGGTGGCGCTGAACGTGCGGGATGCTTGCGATTTCGCCGTGCAGTCGGCCGCGATGCGGATCTCCGGCCAGGCCAGGGCGCGCGAGGCGGCGAAGCACATGCAACTGGGGGAAACCTCGCGCCGGCTCCTTGCCGCCATGACCTATGTCTCGGACTGGCGCAAAGGCATCATGGCGCAGGAGCAGGATCTGCTGTCGCAGGTCGGCGCCGCTGGTGCCGCGATCGTGGCGGAAGACGGATGCTGGTGCACCGGAACATGCCCCGACGAAGCGCAGATCCGGTCCATCATCGACTGGCTGGAGAAAAAGGGGACTTCGGACATCGTCTCCACCGACCGGCTCGCCGTGGATTTCCCGGACGCATCTGCGTTCACCGGCGTCGCCAGCGGCTTGATCGCGATAACGATCTCGGAGCTCTATCCGAGCTGGCTCCTGTGGTTCCGTCCCGAAGTGGTGCGGACCGTTACCTGGGGCGGCGATCCGCACGAGGTGGTGCGCGAGGCCGGACGGATCCATCCGAGAATATCCTTCGAGGAATGGAAGGAGCAGGTCCGCAACCGGTCCGAGCCCTGGAGCCAGTCCGAGATAGCTGCGGCGCGAAACCTGCGCGACTCGGTGGTCGGCATCGTGCTGCGCCGTGCCGAGGAACTGGCGCAACTGACGGAGGACCTGCAACGGTCCAACAAGGAACTGGAAGCCTTCTCCTACTCCGTCTCGCACGATCTGCGCGCACCGTTCCGCCACATCGTGGGGTTTTCCGAGCTCCTTCGTGAGCGGGAGAAGAACCTCGACCAGAAGTCGCGGCACTATTTGGATACGATCGCCGAATCGGCCGTCGCGGCGGGTCGCCTGGTCGACGACCTCCTGAACTTCTCCCACCTCGGGCGGACGGAGCTGGCGCTCAAGAAGGTCGACATGGACAAGATCGTCACAGAGGTGCGCCAGTCCATGGCCATTACGGCTAGGGAGCGTCGGATCGTCTGGCACGTGGAAAAGCTGCCCGCGGCCTGGGGTGACGCCACGCTGCTGCGGCAGGTGTGCCACAATCTCATCGAGAACGCGGTCAAATACACGCGCCCGCGGGAAGAGGCCGTCATTTCGATCAGCGGCAGGAGGGAGGGCGACGAGACCGTCTACTCCATCAGCGACAATGGCGTCGGTTTCGACATGGCATACATCGAGAAACTGTTCGGCGTATTCCAGCGATTGCAGCGCGTCGAGGACTTCGAGGGAACCGGCATCGGACTGGCATTGTCGCGCCGGGTGGTCGAGCGTCACGGCGGCCGCATTTGGGCCCAAGGTGAGGTCGACAAGGGTGCGCGCTTCCAATTCGCGCTGCCGGTGAAGGAGAAAGGAGACGACGGTGGCTGAACTTCCTCCGGTCCTCTTGGTCGAGGACAGTCCGAAGGACCTTGAATTGACATTGGCGGCGCTCGAGAAGTGCCAGCTTGCGAACGACATTGTTGTGACGCGCGACGGCGAGGAAGCGCTCGACTACCTCTACGCGCGCGGCGCTCATGCCGGACGCGACGGCGGCGATCCGACGGTCGTTCTCCTGGATCTGAAACTGCCGAAGATCGACGGGCTCGAGGTCCTTCAGCAGGTGAAGGGGGACGCGGACCTGAAGCACATCCCGGTGGTGATGCTCACTTCGTCGCGAGAGGAGCAGGATCTCGTCAGGAGCTATGCCCTCGGCGTCAACGCTTTCGTCGTGAAGCCCGTGGAATTTTCCGAATTCTTCAAGGCCATCCAGGATCTGGGGGTCTTCTGGGCAATCCTCAACGAGGCCCCCCGGAGGTTTCGCCGCACATGAAGGCAGTTTCGAATACGCCGATTACCATTCTGCTTCTCGAGGACAGCGACTTCGATACCGAACTGATTTCCGAACATGTGCGGCAGGTCTCGCCGGAGCCTGAGATCGTGCGCGCCATCGGCCGCCGGGACTATGTCGAGGCGCTAGAAAGCGGCCGCTGCGACGTCATTCTCTCGGATTACTCGCTTCCCGGCTTCGACGGCATGGCAGCGCTCGACCTCGCCATCGAGAAGGCCCCCAACACGCCCTTCATCTTCGTCTCCGGGGTGCTCGGAGAGGAGATCGCCATCGAGTCCTTCAAGAAGGGCGCGACAGACTACGTCCTGAAGCAGCGTTTGATGCGGTTGCCGGCGGCGGTCGATCGCGCTCTCGCAGAGTCGCGCGAGAGGGTGGAGAGAAGGCGCGCGGAAGAGCAGTTGAAGCTTCTGGTCGCCGAGCTCAGCCACCGGGTGAAGAACACGCTTGCCATGGTCATGTCCATCGTGCGGCGCACGGCATCGCGAAGCCGCACTGTCGACGACTACGAGGAGGCCCTGACCAGCCGGCTGCGCGCGCTCTCCGACGCGCATGCGTTGCTTTTCGAATCGAACTGGGGCGAGACCAACCTTCGGCAAGTGCTGGAACGGACCCTGCATCCGTTCCGTCCGGGGCAGGGTGGCGACATCGGCATTTCGGGGCCGGACGTCACGCTCGAGCCCAAGGCGGCGCTCGCGCTCAGTCTCATCTTTCACGAGCTTGTCACCAACGCGCTCAAGTTCGGCGCGCTGTCGACGGAAAGCGGCAAGGTGGCAATCGAGTGGAAGAAGATCACGGAAGGGGCCGGCCCGCTCATTGAGTTCGTCTGGCGCGAAAGCGGCGGTCCGCTCGTGGAGGCTCCGTCCGAAGCCGGGTTCGGTCACACGCTGATCGCGCGCAGTGCCGAATACGAACTGGACGGTGAAGCGAGGATCGGATTCGAACCGACCGGGCTGATCTGCGAGATTCAGTTCGCCGCGGCTTGAGGGCGGCGCTGTTCGCGCACGAAGGTCCGCTTCATGATCTCAAGCAGCTTGTCCGTGGCGCACGGCTTGGGCAGCATCGGAACGTCCTTCAGCCGCAGCTTGATGTCTGGAAGGTCCACGTAGCCGCTGCAAACGACGGTAGGAATGCCCTTGCCGCGCAGCTTCTCGATGAGCGGGAAGGAGTATTCTCCGCGCAGGTTCATGTCGACGATAGCCCCGTCGATCGTTTCATCGGCGGCGGCAAGCGCCTTGTCCAGCCGCTCGCATGGGCCCACGACGCGGCAGCCGAAATCCTCCAGCGTCGCTTCCATGTCCATGGCGATCAAGAGATCGTCCTCGACAACCAGAATACGGAGCCCGCTCAACGGGTTGGAATTGAGATATTGCACGCAGAAATAACCCCACCTGTCAGTTCTTGTTCCGCCCTAAGATAACGACGGATAGTTCTTTTTCCCCTAAATGAGCCAAGTCGGCAAAGGTTCCCTCCCGCGTGCGCATCATCGAGATGCGGGTTGACTGTGACGGTTATTGTCTCGACGCTCAGGCCGGCGGGACGCACCGGAAGAAAGTGACGACGGGAACGATGAGCCAGGGCGAAGCAGTTCGGGGACGGCCGGCGAACGGGGGCAAGAACTCTGCTTCCGTGGAAATCGAGCTGAAGCTCATCGTAGGACCGGACGACCTCGCCGCGCTTGCTACCTCACGGGCGATCGAGCGCTACGCGCGCAATAGCGGCGTCACACGCAATCTGCGCTCCGTCTACTACGACACGAGCGAGCGCAAGCTTTGGAACGCAGGTTGGACCTTGCGCGTACGCAAGACCGGCAGCCGTTACGTGATGACGGTCAAGTCCCTTTCAGCAGCCGGCGGCGGCGTGATCGGGCGCGGCGAATGGGAGGTCGAGGTCGCGACGATGGAGCCGGACCTTTCGGCCCTGCCGGAGGACGTGCCCCAGGCGTTCCGCGAAACGATCGAAGCGGCCGACCTCGCGCCTGTGCTGAGCACGCAGGTGAAGCGTCGCGCACGCAAGCTCGACCTGCCGGACGCCTGCATCGAACTCGCCGTCGATGCGGGCGAAGTTGTCGCGGGCGAACGGCGCGAGGCGCTCAGCGAGATCGAACTCGAACTGGTCTCGGGCAGGGTCGGCGCGCTCTACGACGTCGCGCTCGAACTGCTCGACCTGGCGCCGGTCGAAATGAGCCTCTACAGCAAGGCAGCGCGCGGCTTCGACCTCACGCTCGATCGTCCGCCGGGTTTCAAGAAGCCGGCAGGGGCAAACCTCCCTTCCGGTGTCGACCTCGACGACGCCTTTTCGGGCATGCTCGGGACGGCGCTGCGCCACTTCATCGAGAACCGGCCGCCCGCGCTCGACGGCCGTCATCCCGAAGGGGTGCATCAAGTCCGGGTCGCGCTGCGAAGGCTCCGCTCGATCCTCAACGTCATCCACAAGGCGACTGGATCGACCGAAGCCGCGGCCTTTGGCCAGGAGGCGAAGTGGATCGCGGGCGAGCAGGGGGATGCACGCAACTGGGACGTCTTCATAGGCCAGACGGTACCGCCAATCGCTGCCGGCTGCCCGGACGCAGCCGGGTTCGACCTTCTGGTCCGACAAGCCGGCGACGAACGGAAGAAAGCCTACGACAGGTCCCGCGCCGCGCTGGCCGACATGCGCGCGCTGCGGTTTTCGTTGGCGCTCGCGCGATGGATCGAGGCGCGCGGGTGGCGCGACGAATCCCATGTGGACGTCCTGGAACTGCTCGGACAGCCGGCGTCGGGCTATGCGAGCGGCGTGCTGGATCGTCAGTTCCGCAAGGTGCTCAAGCGCGGGCGCAAGTTCGCGAAGCTGAAGCCGGAAAAGCGGCACGAGCTCAGGCTCGCCGTCAAGAAGCTGCGCTATCTGACCGATTTCCTTTTGCCGCTCTGCGCGAAGAGCAAGAAGGCCGCACCCTTCGCGAAGGCGCTGTCGCGGCTCCAGGATGGCCTCGGCCGCTACAACGACATCGCGACGACCGATCTTCTCTTGGGCGGGCTGGCGGCGCCGGACCGGCCTCCGGGCTTCCACCGCGCCTGCGGCATCATCCACGGCTGGCAGGCACGCGACCTGACGATCGTCGAGGACGAACTCCGGGCCCGCTGGAAGGACTTTTCCAACCAGAAGGTCCCCTGGTCGCACTGAGCCGCGCGGATGCAGCGGCTTCGCGATATCAATCGGTTCATCCGGGAAGCAGTTTCTCCATCTCCGCCTTCACGCGCCGCACCGCCTCGTCCTTGACCGGCCCGTAGCCGCGGATCTGCATCGGCAGGCGCATGGCGTCCGTAAGCCGGGGCAGGGCATCGGGCGAGAGTTCCGCCAGCGCCCGATCGATCTTCGCCTCGTACCAGCCGATCAGGCCACGCTCCATGCGCCGTTCCGCCGTGTATCCGAACGGGTCGAACGCGGTGCCGCGAAGGCCCTTCATTCGCGCCAGGAGCCTGAACGGCGTCCTGATCCAGGGGCCGAAGGCGCGCTTCAGTGGTCGTCCGCGTGCGTCCTTGCCGCCGGGCATAAGCGGCGGGGCGAGATGGTGGACGATACGAAAATCCCCTTCGAACTCACCCTTGAGCCGTTCGGCGAACCCGGTCTGCGTATGCAGGCGCGCCACCTCGTATTCGTCCTTGTAGGCCATCAGCTTGAACAGAGAACGCGCCACGGCATCCGTCAGCGTCCCGGAACCGAGCGGCCGTTCAGCCTCGCGCACCCTGTCGACGATACGGCGGTAGCGATCGGCATAGCGCCGGTCCTGATAGTCGGTAAGGAAGGCCTCGCGCCGGATGATCGTCTGGTCCAGCGTCTCCTTCGGCTCGGGTTTGGGCCCTAACAGCTCTTCGAGTCGCTCCGGCATCGCCTGCGCGACGCGCCCGAGCAGGAAGGCGCGGTGGTTGGCTTCGATCGCCACGCCATTGAGTTCGATCGCCTGCTGCAGCGCCTGTTCCGACACCGGCACGAGCCCTTGCTGCCAGGCGAAGCCGAGCATCATGACGTTGGCGAAGACGCTGTCGCCGAAGAGTTTTTCGGCAAGCATGTTGGCATCCACGGCAGCGAGCGACCCTTCGCCGACCACGCCAGAGATGGCCGAAAGCCGCTTGTCGACCGACAGATCGGCGTCGCGGCGGCGCACGATGTCACCCGTCGGCATCTTGGCGAGGTTGACCGCCGCCTTCATTCCCGGCCGGTACGTCGCCGAGGCCTTTGGCGAAGAGGAGACGACGATGTCGCAGCCGATAAGCGCGTCGGCCGCGCCCTGATCGATCCGCACCTGGTTGATCGCCTCGGGCGAGCGAGCGATCCGCACGAAGGAGAGCACCGGTCCGAATTTCTGCGCGAAGCCGGTGAAGTCCAGCACGGACGATCCCTTGGCCTCCAGATGCGCCGCCATGGTGACCAGCGCGCCGATGGTGACGACCCCGGTCCCGCCGACGCCGGTGATCAGGAGGTCGAAGGGCTTTTCCAGCGGCGGTAGATCGGGCGAGGGGAGGTCGCTTGCCAGCTTTGCCAGGTCGAACTCGATGCCGGATTTCTTCCTGCGGGTAGCCCCTTCCACCGTCACGAAGCTCGGGCAGAAGCCGTTCACGCAGGAGAAATCCTTGTTGCAGGAGGACTGGTTGATCCGCCGCTTGCGCCCGAACTCGGTCTCCACCGGCTCGACCGACAGGCAGTTCGATTCCACCGAACAGTCGCCGCACCCCTCGCAGACGAGTTCGTTGATGACGGCGAACCTCTTGGGATCCTCCATGGTGCCGCGCTTGCGGCGGCGACGCTTTTCGGTGGCGCAGGTCTGCTCGTAGATCAGCACGGTCACGCCCGAAAGGTCCCGCAGTTCGCGCTGGACCGCGTCCATCTCCCGGCGATGGTGGATGGTGAGACCGGACGGGAAATCGCCGGCGGAGAACTTCTCCGGCTGGTCCGACACCAGCGCGATCCGCGCCACGCCCTCAGCGCGCGCGGAGTGGGCGATGCCTTGCACCGACACGGGACCGTCCACCGGCTGGCCGCCGGTCATGGCGACGGCGTCGTTGAACAGGATCTTGTAGGTGATGTTGGCTTTCGCCGCGACCGCCTGGCGGATCGCCATCGAGCCGGAATGGTACCAGGTTCCTTCGCCCAGATTCTGGAACACGTGCCCGTTGCAGGTGAACCGTGAGGAGGCCGCCCAGTTCACGCCTTCGCCGCCCATCTGGATCAGGGAGGTGGTGTCGCGGTCCATCCAGCTCGCCATGAAGTGGCAGCCGATGCCGGCGAGCGCCTTGGAGCCTTCCGGGACCTTCGTCGAGGTGTTGTGGGGACAGCCCGAGCAGAAGTAGGGCGTCCGCGTCGCGCCTTCGACACTGAGCGAGATCGCGTTTTCGCCGGTGATTTCCGCCGCGCGCGCCATGAAGCCGCGCTCCGGAAAAATGCCTTCCAGCCGCTTCGCCACGATCGGCACGAGCTGGTGCGGCGACAGTTCTCCGGTCCAGGGCACGAGCCTCTCGCCGTTCTCGTCGCGCTTGCCCACCATGACCCGCGGCTTGTGACCGGGCCAGTCGTAGAAATATTCCTTGAACTGGCTCTCGATGATGCCGCGCTTCTCCTCGACGACCAGCACCTCGTCCTTGCCGCGCACGAAGTCGAGCGCGTCGCGGCGCGCCAGCGGCCAGACCATGCCGACCTTGTATATGTCGATGCCGAGCTCCCGGCATTCGGCCTCGCCGATGCCGAGCAGGCGCAGCGCCTCCATCAGGTCGAGGTGGCCCTTGCCGGTGGTGACGATGCCGAAGCGAGCGTCCCTGACGTCGTAGATATGCCGGTCGATCGGATTGGCGTCGGCGAAGGCGAAGACGGCCTGTTTCTTGGCCTCCATCCGCTCCTCGATCTGGGGACCGGGAAGGTCGGGCCAGCGATAGTGGAGACCGTCGGGGGGAGGGGTGAAATTAGGCGCCGCGAAGATGCGGTCCGCTCTCAGCTCGACCGAGGCGGCCGATTCCACCGTCTCGGAGATCGCCTTGAAGCCGACCCACATGCCCGAGAAGCGCGACAGGGCGTAGCCCCACTCGCCGAAGGCGAGATACTCCGCCACGCTCGCCGGGTTCAGCATCGGCATGAACCAGGCCATGAAGGCGACATCGGACTGGTGCGGCATGGACGAGGAAACGCAGCCATGATCGTCGCCCGCCACGACGAGCACGCCGCCGTTCGGAGAGGAACCGTAGGCGTTGCCGTGCTTCAGCGCGTCACCCGCGCGGTCCACGCCCGGACCCTTGCCGTACCAGAGGGCGAAGACGCCATCGACCGTCTTGTCCGGATTGGTCTCGACCTGCTGGCTGCCGAGCACGGCAGTCGCGGCGAGATCCTCGTTCACCGCGGGCAGGAACTCGATACGGCTCTCCTCGACCAGCTTCTTCACGCGCCAGAGTTCGAGATCGAGGCCGCCAAGCGGCGAGCCGCGGTAGCCGGAGATGAAGCCGGCCGTGTTCCTGCCTGCCTCCCGGTCGCGCCGCGCCTGATCGAGCGCGACGCGCACCAGCGCCTGCGTGCCCGTCAGAAATACGCGGCCGGCTGTCTCGGTGTAGCGGTCCTGCAGCTTGTAGCGCGAGAAATCGCGGATGGGATCATGTGCCGTCAAGGTAACCTCCCATTGGGTCCGCCCATCATAGCTGGATCGGCTGGAATGTTTGTCCAGATTTCCGCAATGGGCGCTGGCATGCGGCAGGACTCTTCGATATCGCTTCAGTCTCCGGAAGAAATTCTCGCAGCGGGGCAGGAGTGACGAAACTGGAGGAGCAGGACCGGCGCATCCTGGCGGCGTTGCAGGCCGATAGCCGCGTTTCCAACCAGGAACTCGCCGACCGGGCAGGCATGTCGGCGTCGGCGTGCTGGCGTCGCGTGAAGGCTCTGGAGGAGGCCGGTATCATCCGCCGCTACTGCGCCATCGTGGATGCGGCGGCGGTCGGCATGGACTTCCACGCGATCGTGCACGTTTCCCTGACACGCCACGATCACAACCACGTGGATACGTTCATCGCCGAAGTGAAGCGCCGTCCGGAGGTGCTCGACTGTTTCGCCACGACGGGGGAGGCCGACTATCACCTGCGCATCGTCTGCGCGGATCTCGCCGCCTACAACGACTTCCTGGAAGGGTTCCTGTTCCGCCTGCCGGGGATATCCAACGTCCGCACGAACCTGGTGCTGAAGGACATCAAGCAGGAGACGGCGCTGGCGCTCTGATGTGGGCGTTTCGCGTCGCCACGGCCTTGCCCGGAGCGCCGCGCCTGCTTAGAAGCCGAGGAGGAGGGCCGCCGATGATCTACCGCCGCATTACCGACTGGAACGACGCCTACGCGAACGGACCGAACATTCCAGGCGGCGACCGCTGGCCCGACGCCTGGGTCGCTCCGGCGAAGGCCTATCGGGACCAGATGCAGGCCGGCGGTCGCGCGAAGCTCGGCATCCGCTACGGCGAAGCAGAGCGAAACGTCTACGACCTTTTCCTTCCCGAAGGCGCGCCGAAGGGTCTCGTGGTCTTTGTCCACGGTGGCTATTGGCTGCGTTTCGACAACAGCTTCTGGTCGCATCTTGCAAAGGGAAGCGTCGACAGCGGCTACGCCGTGGCGATGCCGTCCTACACGCTCTGCCCGGCAATCCGCATCGCCGGCATCACGCAGGAGATCGGCCGCGCGATCGAGCATGCGGCCGGCGAGATCGACGGACCGATGTTCCTGACCGGGCACTCGGCGGGCGGCCATCTGGTCTCGCGCATGGTCTGCGCCGACTCGCCGCTGTCGGAGGCGACGCGCTCGCGGCTGCGCAACGTCGTGTCGATCTCCGGCGTGCACGACCTGCGCCCGATCATGCGCATCGAACAGAACCAGACCCTGCACATCGATCATGCCGAAGCCCTTTCGGAAAGCCCGGCGCTGCTCGAACCGGCCGCGGGGGCCCGCATCTGTTGCTGGGTCGGGGCGGGAGAGCGCTCGGAGTTCATCAGGCAGAACGCGCTTCTCGCCAACGCCTGGATCGGCTGCGGCGCCGAAACCTCTTGCGTGGAAGAGCCCGACCGCCATCATTTCAACGTCATCGACGGACTGGCCGATCCGGCCCATGCGCTGACACGCACCTTGTTGACAGGCTAGGGCGCAGGGCGGAAGGTCGGCCGCGGGCCGGCCAGACCCGCAGCATGCGATAGATGGAGTGCGAATGAGAGCCGTTTTCGTCCAGGTCCAGTGCCATCCGGGGAAGACCTACGAGGTCGCGGACGCGATCTTCGAGCGCGAGATCGCGTCGGAGCTCTATTCCACCAGCGGCGACTACGACCTCCTGATGAAGCTCTACATCGAGGACAGCGTCGATATCGGCAAGTTCATCGACGAGAACGTCGCTAACGTGCCGGGCATCTTTCGGACGCTCACGACACTGACCTTCAAGGCGTTCTGATCAGGCGAAGGCCTCGCGGCGCCTGCGCGTCCGCGTCAGGATCAACAGCATCACCGACACGTTGAGCACGTTCCACCCGATGCCGTTGATGAAGGCGGCGGCGTAGGAGCCGGTGATGTCGTAGATCACGCCGGAAAGCCAGCCGCCGAGGGCCATGCCCACGATCGTCGCCATGATGACGATCCCGATGCGCTCGCCGGCCTCGCGGGGCGGCAGGTATTCCCGCACGATGATGGCATAGCACGGCACGATGCCGCCCTGCGAAAGGCCGAAGATGAACGAGACGACGTAGAGCGACACGAGGCCGTCGAAGGGAATGTAGAGCAGCAGCGATAGCCCCTGGAGCACCGAGCCGATGAGCAGCGTCTTCACCCCTCCGATACGGTCGGCCACGAAGCCGGAGGCGAGCCGGCTGACGATGCCGGCCGCGAGCATCAGCGACAGCATTTCCGCGCCTCGCGCCACGCCGTAGCCGAGATCCGCGCAGTAGGCGACGATGTGGACCTGCGGCATCGACATGGCCACGCAGCAGCCGACGCCGGCGACGATCAGCAGCCATTGCAGCGCCCGCGGCGAGAGGTCGATCTTGAACTTGGGCTGCGGTGCAGTTCCGGCACTACTGCCGTCTGTCTCCGGAGGTCGCGCCTTGAGGAAAAGCGCCAGTGGAATGATTGTCACCAGACAGAAGATGCCGATGCCGGCGCATGTGACGCGCCATCCCTGCGTCGTCATCCCCCAGGTCACGACCCAGGGCCAGATCGTGCCGGCGATATAATTGCCCGTCGCGGCCCCGGCCACCGCGATGCCGCGATGCTTGTCGAACCAGCGCGAGACGTCCGCCATCAGCGGGCCGAAGGTCGCCGCGGTGCCGATGCCGATGAGGAGTTGCGCGGCCGCCAGCATCCAGTTGCTCGGCGCGAGCCCGGCCGCGACGAAGCCAACCGCGGAAATTACCGCCGCCACCGTGATAGGAACCACCACGCCCATGCGGTCGACGAAGCGGCCGATCACCACGTTGCCGATGGCGAAGCCGACCATGGTGAGGGTGTAGGGGAGGGAGGCCTCGCCGCGGCTGACGCCGAAATCCACCTGTGCGGCGGGCAGGATAACCACGATCGCCCACATGCCGACGCTGCCGATGGTGCCAAGCAGCATGCAGATGCCGAGGCGGAACCAGGCGTGCGGTCCGTCCGGCTGATGGCCGTGTCCGGCCGCGTGCGCGGCTTTGCGGGTCAAGTGTTCCTCCCGGACGCGGAGCGCCCTCGTCGTCCAGGACGATGGAAAAGCGGGACGGCTTTATCTACCGCCAGCGGCGCAATGGTGATGGGCCAGTCCGAGGATGGACGGAATGATAAGGGGCCGCTCGTCGCGACCCCTGCTCGTCATACCTTCACGGCGACCTTCATGAAATCAGGCATGTCGTCGCCGAAACCGATGGTGCCGTCCGCCATGTCGTCGGGCTTGCGGCGACCACGGTTGGTATTGGCCGGTGCGCGTTCCTGAACCGGACGGGGTTCGGGCTGCTCCGCCGGGGCATCCTTACGGCGCGCATTCTGCGAGCGGATCGCGTCTCGGCGCTCCTTTGGGGCGGGCGGCGGCGACTGCGTCTCGGCCGCAGCGGGCTGTTCCGTTCCGGCTTCCTCGACGACTTCCGCAACCGGATTGCGGATCGGCTTTTCCGATCCCCGGGCGCGGCGGGGGCGTCCGCTCTCTTCCTTGCGCGAACCGCGCTTGGGCGCGCCACGGCCGCGCCGCGGCGCGTCGTCCTCGCCCTCGTTCTGCACCACGGTCGACAGGTCGCCGTCGTGCCATTCGATCTTGTTACCGGTCAGCTTCTCGATCGCGTCGAGATATTTGGCATCCGACTTGGTGACGATGGTGAAGGACTTTCCAAGGCGGCCGGCGCGACCCGTACGGCCGATGCGGTGGACGTAGTCCTCGGCATGGATGGGAACGTCGAAGTTGAACACGTGGCTCACATCGGGAATGTCGAGGCCGCGCGCGGCGACGTCGGATGCCACGAGGTAGCGCAGCTTGCCGTCCCGGAAGCCCGCCAGCATGGCCATGCGTGCGCGCTGGTCCATGTCGCCATGCAGCGCTCCAGCGTCGAAACCGTGGCGCACGAGCGATCGGAAGAGTTCCGAGACATCGACCTTCCGGTTGCAGAAGATGATTGCGTTCTTGAGGTTCTCGTCTTCCGCGCGCATCAGGTTCCGCAGCGCCTCGCGTTTGTCCCAGGCCTTATTGCCGGATTTCACCAGCCGCTGGGTGATGTTGGCGCCGGTCGAAGCGGCCTTGGAAACCTCCACCCGCACCGGCGCCTGCAGGAACTGCTCGGTAAGTTTGGTGATCTCCGGCGGCATGGTGGCCGAGAAGAACAGCGTCTGGCGCGTGAAGGGGATGAGCTTGCAGATGCGCTCGATGTCGGGGATGAACCCCATGTCGAGCATGCGGTCGGCCTCGTCGATCACGAGGATCTCGACGCCGGTGAGCAACAGCTTGCCGCGCTCGAAATGGTCGAGCATGCGGCCGGGCGTCGCGATCAGCACGTCGGCGCCGCGCTCCAGCTTCTTTTCCTGCTCGTCGAACGACACGCCGCCAATCAGAAGTGCGATGTTGAGCCTATGGTTCTTGCCGTACTTGATGAAATTCTCTTCGACCTGCGCGGCGAGCTCGCGCGTCGGCTCGAGGATCAGAGTTCGCGGCATGCGCGCCCTGGCGCGGCCCTTTTCGATGCGCGTGATCATCGGCAGCACGAAGGCCGCCGTCTTGCCGGTGCCGGTCTGGGCTATGCCCAGCACGTCCTTGCCCTGGACCGCATGCGGGATCGCGCCCGCCTGGATCGGCGTTGGGGTGGTGTAGCCTGCGTCGGTAACGGCGGACAATACCTTGGGGGACAGACCGAGGTCTGCGAATGTTACCGCTTCTGGAGCGTTCTGGTCGTCTGCTGACACGATCTCTCGATTATCTTTGGCTGTTCGGCGTCGCCTAGAAGGGCGCGCGTTGGGCAACGAAATGACCCTTCAATACCGTGCCGTTACGTTGCAGCGCAATAAAAGTCAACCTTCCGTGCGGGAATCGACTTGGATACGCAACGGTCTGCCCCGGATTCGGTTCCATGCGGCTGAGCGGCGATACGTTGGTCCAAAACGTAACACAGGTTAAGTCTTTTTCCGACTCTCCGGCCGAATTGGCCACCCGGTGTTGCAAGCGCGCAATAGGGTCGATGTGACAATCCTGTTATAATTCTTGCGAACAGACCCGGGGCGGGGCCGGACTGTTTGATTCGAAAACGCAGAGGATGCGACATGACTTCGAGGATGATCAGAATTTCGATGCGGATGGCAGTGCTCGGCGGCGCAGCCTTGATCGCGGCACCTGCCCTGGCGGCGGATGTCGTCGAGCCATACGTCGCGCCGGCGGCCGCGCCGGTGATCTACGACTGGACCGGGCCGTATATCGGCGTGTTCGCCGGCGGTGGCTGGGGCGACGTCGATGTCTATGACAACAACGGCTACAACATCACCGGATTCAGCCAGAACTACGATACCTCCGGCTTCCTGGGCGGTGTCCATGTCGGGTACAACTGGCAGTCCGGCGGTTTCGTCTTCGGCGGTGAAGCCGAACTCGGCTATCTCGGCCTGGACGACAGCGGGCAGTACGGACCGTATATCGGCGTGCGTCCGGGGGACAGCGTCGCTTCGGTAGAGAGCGATCTCTACGCTTCGTTGACCGCTCGGGCCGGCTATGCGTTCGACAACTTCCTCGTCTATGCCAAGGGCGGCGTTGCCGGGCTCAACACGGAAGTGTCGTTCACCGACACCAACGCAACGGGCACGACCCTCGTGTCGGGCACCACCGCGGACGAGTTCCTGTTCGGATATACCATCGGTGGCGGTGTCGAAGTGGGTCTGTCCGAGCGTCTGACCCTGAAGGCCGAGTACATGTTCATGGACTTCGAGGACATCAGCCATACGGCAGTGTCCGGAGGTGGCGCGAACTTCAACTTCACCCACGAACTCGACGAAATCCACACGGTGAAACTCGGCATCAGCTACCGCTGGTAGGAAATCCTTCGAGCCGGGCTTCGTTGCCCGGTTTCTTAAGAAGGCCCGGCATGCTTAGCGTGCCGGGTCTTTCGTTTCAGCGTCAGTAGCGGAACTGTTCGGCGAGGATCCGCTCGTCCCAGCTGTGGCTGGCATCGAACAGGATCGTCGCAGTCGCGTCGCGCGATTCGCTCACCGTCACCGCCACCACCGACTTCACCTCCGTGTGGTCCGCCACCGCATTGACCGGACGTTTCGCCGCTTCGAGGATGTCGAACCTGACGGTGGACTGGTTCGGGATCAGCGCGCCGCGCCAGCGCCTCGGTCGGAACGCGCTGACCGGCGTCAGCGCGAGCAGCGGCGCGTCGAGCGGGAGAATCGGACCCTGGGCGGATAGGTTGTAGGCGGTGGATCCCGCGGGCGTGGCGACCATAGCTCCGTCGCAGATCAACTCCTCGAGCCGCACGTTTCCGTCAATCGTGATGCGCAGCTTCGCCGCCTGATAGGACTGCCGCAGCAGGGATACTTCGTTGATCGCAAGCGCATCAACCTCCTCGCCCTGGTCGGTCACGGCATGCATCCGAAGCGGACGGATCGTCTCCGCGATAGCAGCGCCCACACGTTCCCGCAACTCGGCTTCGCGATACTCGTTCATCAGGAAACCCACGGTTCCCTGGTTCATGCCGTAGATCTTGCACCCCGCATTCATGTTCTGGTGCAGTGTCTGCAGCATGAAGCCGTCGCCGCCGAGCGCCACGATGACGTCGGCTTCCTCCGGTCGGCTCTGACCATAGAGCGCGGAGAGCCGCAGCGCGGCCTCCTGCGCCTCCTGCGTCTCGGCTGCGATGAACGACAGCTTTGGCAGCGTGTTGTGCATTCCCGCTCCGCCTTGCCCGCGGTCCCGGCGGGACGCGGCTTCCGGCGCGGGGTAGCACGCAATGGCGAGGCGGAAAAGCACGCCGCCTGTTCTCGCGTCGCGTCAGGAGGCCAGTGAAGCCTTTACTGCGCCGCTCAATATGCTAACGGAACCGCCATGCCCTTGTAGCTCAGCTGGTAGAGCAGCGGTTTTGTAAACCGAAGGTCGCGGGTTCGATTCCTGCCGGGGGCACCAAGCTTCTGCGAAAAAGTGAAGCTCTTCAAACAGCTGACTGAATGCCGCGCTGATCGGTTCCTTTCCCAATCAGGCCGTCGTTCCGCCGTATCCGCATACATCCACTTGGACGACTGCCGGTGTGGAGGAAGACGCCCGCGTCTCTCGAGCATCAGACGGATCAGCCTTCCGATCGGGCAGGCGTCTGAAGCCTTTCTGATCAGGCTGGACCTTCCCGGAAGCCTCGGTCCCGTGGGCGCTTCGGAAATCATGATCGAACCCGTCATATTCTTCCTCGGAAGATATTATTGACCGACCTTCGGAGATGTGATTATCTTCCACGGATGATACTTGAGCCGGTCACGGGAGGAAGTGCTCATGCTTACACGCGAGGAAAACGATCGCCTCACGCAGGTCGGCCCCGGTACGCCCATGGGCGAGACCATGCGGCGGTACTGGCTGCCCATCGCGACATCTGATCAACTTCCCCACCCGGACTGTGCGCCGTTGCGCAGCATGCTTCTGGGTGAACCGTTCGTCGTCTTCCGCAACACGGATGGCGAAGTGGGCGTGCTCGACGAGTTCTGCATGCACCGTCGGGTGTCGCTGGCGCTGGGACGCGTGGAAGACAACGGCATCCGCTGCCTTTACCACGGCTGGAAGTTCGCGGTGGACGGCACGATCCAGGAGACGCCGAACCACTGCAACGAGAAGTTCCGGCAGCGGCTGAAGGCTCCGGCCTTCCCCGTGCGGGAAGCGGGCGGGCTGATCTGGACCTATATCGGTCCGAAAGAGAAGCAGCCTCCCTTCCAGCACTATCTCTTCATGGAAGGGCCGAAGGAAAACCGGGTCGCCCTGAGGGTCGACACGGCAGCGAACTACCTGCAGCTTTGGGAGGGCGGCACGGACTCGTCCCACGTGGGCATCCTCCATCACGACCACGTCGCGATCGCCAAGAACAAGGACGAGGAGTTCGATCTCGGCGTCATGGCGGTGGAAGATCATGCCCCCGTGCTCGATATCGTCGATACGGAATATGGCTACCACTATGCCGCCAAACGGCGCGGCCCGGTCGATGAGAACGGAAACGAGAGTTTTAGCGTTCGCGTGACGCCGGTGATCTTTCCGACCGGGAGAATCATTCCGGCCCCGAACACCTTCCAGTACTTTTTGTTCGAGGTGCCGCAGAACGATCATGTCACGAGCACCTACATCGTCTGCCACGGTCAGAAGAAGGCGGACCGTCATGGCGTCAAGGCGATCCTCGGCCTCAACGACGAGCGCTTCTGGCGGGAGGAGGACTGCCTGTTCCGGGCTTCCTGGGAAGTGAACCGCATGAACCAGGACCGGCATCGCATGGACACCAGCTTTGCCGGCTTCAGCGGAATCGAGCAGGAGGACGCCGTTCTCGCCGTATCCATGGGGCCGATCGTCGATCGCACCAAGGAACACATGGTGCCCGCGGACCGTGCAGTCGTTCATTTGCGCGCGAGGCTCCTGGAATCGATCCGGCGCGTCGAAGAAGGCGGAGATCCGATTGGCCTCCGGGTCGAGGACTTCTCGGGCGTCCACTCGCTGATCGATACGACCGTCCGAAAGAACGAAAGCTGGCAGAGGCTGCTTCCCGGCAACATGGAACTCCTCAAAGCAGCCGAATAGAGCGCCTGCCGCTTGATGGCCGCGCTCACGCCCGGCGAGGCTGCTGGCAACCGGGGCGCGGAGTGCGATCCGCCGGATCTGGAGAGAAGAACCGTGAACATGGAGCATGGCGCCGGCTTCGACCTGGCGCCGCCTGCCACGCAGGCGGTGCGGGTCGCTCGTGTCGAAAAGCTGACGGCAGACATCGTCGGCATCGAGCTCTGCCCGGAGCACGGTCGCGAACTCCTCGCGTTCACGGCCGGGTCGCACGTCGACCTGCATCTTCCGAACGGTCTGCGGCGAAGCTATTCCCTGGTCAACGACCCTGCCGAACGGCACCGTTACAGGCTGGCCGTAAAGCGCGAACCCGCTGGCCGTGGCGGCTCCGCCCACATCCACGACCTATTGGAAGTCGGGCACCGGCTCGAAGTCAGCCGTCCACGAAACAATTTCCTTCTGGAGGAACGGGCCAGCTGTTCGGTCCTGTTCGCCGGCGGAATCGGCGTCACGCCTCTGATCTCGATGGCGCTTCGGCTATGCAGGCTCGGCCGCCCTTTCCACTTCCACTATGGTGCGCGCTCCCTCCAGGACGCCGCGTTCGTCGACGACCTGCGGAAGCTGCCGCTGCCGGAAGGTTCGACGGTCGAGTTCCACTTCGAGGACGCGGGAGGGGGTCCCATCGACTTTCGAGCCATCGCTGAGGCGGCCCCCGAGGGATCCCACTTCTACTGCTGCGGGCCGGGCCCGATGATCGCCGCCTTCGAATTTCAGTTGGCGCACATCCAACCCTCGCGGCTTCACCGGGAGCATTTCACGGGCGAGACCGTGTCCGCTCCGCAGGGCGGCTTCGAGGTGGTCCTGGCGAAGTCCGGGCGGAGCATCGTCGTGCCGGAAGGCGTCACCATTCTCGATGCGCTTCTCGATGAAGGCGTCGAAGTCGACTTTTCCTGCATGGAGGGCTTCTGCGGCTCATGCCGTGTCGCCGTGCTGGAAGGTAGTCCTACTCACCACGACACGGTGCTGAGCCCAGGCGAGCGATCGTCGGGCAAGGTCATGATGATCTGCTGCTCGACGGCGGCCGGAGAAAGGCTGGTGCTGGACATCTGAACCATCCGACGAGCCGGCGGGAGTTGATCCGGCTCGACCAACGTCATCACTGTTTGAACTCAGGGAGGAGTACCAAATGTTCGAACTGAAGAAAAAACTGGCGGCATTCGCCGCAGTCACGGCGCTCGCGGTCGGTTTGCCGGTCACCGCCGGCGCACAGGACCAGATCAAGGTCGGCATTCTGAGCCACGACACGGGTCCGTTCGCGCAGAACGGCCAGGGCTTCCATCGGGGTATCGAGGTCTATCAGGCGCTCCACGGCAAGTCAGCGGGCGGTCGCGAGATCGAATTCGTCTACCGGGACATCGGCGGCCCCAATCCCGCTGTCGGCAAGCGCCTCGCGGAGGAACTGATCGTTCGCGAAAAGGTGCAGATACTTGGCGGGTTCGCCCTGTCGTCGGAGGCGCTCGCGGTGGGTCCCATCGTCGAGCAGACGAAAACCCCCGCCATCACCTTCATCGCCTCGTCGCCGTCGGTCCTGGCCGGCTCGCAGTATTTCCTGAAGAGCGGACAGCACATCGCGCAGTCTTCGAGCGCCGGCGCGACCTTCGCACGCAAGCAGGGTGCGGAGAAGTGCTACATCGTCGTGTCCGATTATCAGCCCGGCTACGATGCCCAAAAGGCCTTCCGGAAGACTTTCGAGTCGGAAGGCGGGCAGATCGTCGGCGAGGTTCGCGTTCCGCTGAACACGGTGGACTTCGCTGCCATCGTCGAAGGCATCGCTTCGACAGAAACGGACTGCATCAACGTCTTCGTCCCGCCGGGCGCGCCGGCTATCGGGCTTCTGCGTGCGCTCGCCGAAAGGGGCCTGGTCGAGAGCAACTTCGTCGTCGGAATGGGCGAGGCCGAAGACCACATCCTGCCGCAGTATGACGACTCCGTCGTGGGCTTCAAAGGCGCGCTCTATTATGCCGAAGCCCTGGACAACGAAGAGAACAAGACGTTCATTGCGAAGCTGAAGGAACTCTACGGTCCCGATACACAGCCCGATTTCGCCAGCGCATCCGCCTATGACGGTGCGCATCTCATCTACGAGATGGTGAAATCCCAGGAAGGCAAGGACTGGAGCGGCCCGGACGCCGTAGAAGCGGTGAAGGGTCTTTCCTGGAACGGCGTGCGCGGTCCCATGAAGATCGATCCCGAGACCCGTGAGCTGGTGCAGAACATCTATCTGCGCGAAGTCCAGAAGGTGGACGGCAAGCTGCAGAACGCGATCGTCGACCAGCTGGAAGCCGTCGAGGCGCCGTCCAAGGAGTGGATGGAGAACTAGCCTGCACAGCCGGACCGTGCGCATGCGTCAAGCCTCGCGCATGGTCCGGCGCTTCTTCCCTGCGGTTGGAGTGCTTCCATGGAGCAGTTTCTCGCCTCGCTGGCGTTCATCATTCTGTACGGCGGGACATATGGTGCCGTGCTGTTCATCATCTCCGTCGGGCTGGTCATGACCATGGGGCTGATGCGCGTGCCGAACCTGGCGCACGGTGCATTCGCCGCGCTTGGCGGATATCTGACCATCCTGCTGATGAACCAGGCGGGCGCGAACTACTTCGTCGCCGTCCCCGTTGCGGTCATTCTCGTCGCGGCTCTCGGGGCGCTCGCGGAGCGCACGATCTATGTACGCCTCTACAACATCCCCGAACTGGACCAGATCCTGCTGACGGTCGGTATCGCCTTCATTTTCGTCGGAGGACTGGCGCTGACGTTCGGGCCGAACGTCTTCACCATCAGGCTGCCCGAGGTGCTGAGCGGATCGGTGGACCTGTTCGGGCGTTCGTTCCCGGTCTACCGCGTCTTCCTTCTCGCCGTCGGCGCGCTGATCATCCTCGGGTTCTGGCTCGTCTTCGACCGCACGACGCTGGGCGCGAAGCTCCGCGCGGCGGTCGACAACCGCAGCATGGCGCAGGCGACCGGCATCAATGTGGAGCGCATCGTGATGCTCGCCTTCGCGGCCGGTACCGGCCTCGCGGCACTGGGCGGCGCCATCGGTGCCGGCTTGTTTCCCCTGGAGCCGCTCTATCCGATCAAGTACCTGACCATCATCTTGATCATCGTGGCGCTATCCGGCTTCGGCAACATCAAGTCGTCGATCGTCGTCGCAATGGTGGTGGGCATCGCCGACACCGCGGCGCGCTACTACCTTCCGGAACTGGGCGGCTTCGCCATCTACGCACTCGTCATCGCGGCGGTCGCCATGCGCCCGGCCGGAATGTTCGCCAGGCAGGGATAGGCACGGATGAAGATCACTGTCTCTTCCACGGGCCTGAGTGCCCTCGACCGGCCGCGTTTGCCGATGATCGCGCTGGTCGTCTTCGCGCTGGCGCTGGCCGTCTTCTTCGTCTTTCCGGACCGCCTTTCGCTTGCCGCCTATATCGGCATATTCGCGCTGTTTGCGCTGTCGCTCGATCTGGCGCTCGGCATGGCGGGCATCGTCACGCTCGGTCATGCCGCGTTCTTCGGCGTGGGAGCCTACACCGCGGGGTGGCTGGCGCTTGCCGGCTGGCAGGAGCCGATCACCGGCGTCGTGATCTCGGGCCTCTGTGCGGCCGCGCTGGCAGGGGCGCTCGGGCCTTTCATCCTGCGCCTGACGGGTTTGCCTCTGGTCATGGTCACGCTGGCCGTCGGCGTCTTTCTGTTCGAGGCCGCGAACAAGCTCACGTGGCTGACGGGTGGAGACGACGGGCTGTACGGGATGACGTTCAGCCCGGTCCTCGGCATCTTCGAGTGGTCGATCTACGGCACGACCGACTATCTCTACGTGCTCGCCTGGCTCGCTCTGGCTTTCTACGGCTGCCACAGGCTGACGACGTCGAACTTCGGACTGGCGCTGCGCGGCGTCCGCGAGAATCGCCTTCGCATGAGCCTGCTCGGCTCGTCGGTCCTCGCGCAACTCACCCTTGCCTATGCACTCAGCGCCTTCATAGCAGGGGTTGCCGGCGCCTTGCTCGCCCAGACGTCCGAGTTCGTCGGTCTCGAAGTCCTGAGCGTCGAGAAGTCGATCGACGTAGTGGTGATACTCGTGCTCGGAGGCGTCGGCCACCTCTACGGCGCGCTTCTCGGCGCGCCGGTCTACCTGCTCATCAAGGACATGAGCAAGGAGTGGAACCCGCACGCCTGGATGATCATCATCGGGTTCATGCTGGTCTTCGTCATGCTGGTGGCGCGTGGCGGCATTCACGGCGTGCTTCACAAGGTGATCGCGCGTTCTCGAGGCAAACTCCCGAATGGAGAACCCCGGTGACCGACAACCTCCTCGAAGCGATCGGCCTGCAGAAGTCGTTCGGCGCGCTGAAGGTGGCACAGGACGTCACGCTTCGGCTTCGTGTCGGCGAACGCCACGCGCTCATCGGGCCGAACGGCGCGGGCAAGTCGACGCTGGTGGCACTGCTTTCCGGCGTCCTCGCTCTCGGCGGCGGCCGGATCCTGCTCGGGGGGCGCGACATCGGCCGGTCCTCCCCATCGCAGCGCACGCGTGAAGGGCTGGTCCGCACCTTCCAGGTGTCGAACCTCTTCGGCGGATTGACGGTGCTCGAGAACGTCTATCTTGCCGTCAGCGAACGGGCCGGCGCCAGCTTCCGGCTTTGGCGTCCGGCATACCGGAATACTGACCTGATCGACCGGGCGCATGAGATACTGGAGCAGCTCGGCCTCGGCGAAGTGGCCCGGACGCGGGTCGACCAGCTGGCCTACGGTCAGCAGAGGCTCCTCGAAATCGCCATCGCCCTGGCGCTTAGACCCAAGGTCCTGCTTCTCGACGAACCGACCGCCGGAATTCCATCGACCGAGGCCGGCATCCTCCTCGACGCGCTGGACCGGCTCCCGCCGGAGATCGCGATACTGCTCATCGAGCACGACATGCAGGTGGTCCGCCGCTTTGCCTCGACGGTCACCGTCCTGGTGGAAGGGAAGATACTGATGACCGGCAGCCCGATCGAAGTGATGAGCTCCGAGGAGGTCCGCTCGGTCTATCTGGGCAAGGCGGGACAGACGCGCTTCGCATCCGAGGTGGCACATGCTTGAGGCCGAACGTCTCACGGGAGGGTGGGGTCCCACGATCGTCGTGGAGAACGTGGACCTGAATGTCGGCGATGCCGAGTGTCTGGCGATCGTGGGGCGCAACGGCGTCGGCAAGACGACGCTCCTCGAACTCGTTGCCGGGAGGACCAGTGCGAAATCGGGTCGCCTGCGTCTCGACGGGCAGGATCTGGTGCCGCTGTCGATCTATCAGCGCGCCCGTGCCGGGCTCGGCTATGTTCCCCAGAACCGCGAGGTGTTTCCGACGCTGACCGTCCGCGAGCATCTTTCGATCGCGTCGCGGCCGGGGCGCTGGACGCGCGAGAAGGTCCTGGAACTGCTGCCCCGGCTGGGCCAGCGTCTCGACAACCTCGGCTCGCAGCTGTCCGGCGGGGAGCAACAGATGCTGGCGATCGCGCGGGCATTGCTTGGTAATCCCCGGCTGATCCTGATGGACGAACCATCGGAAGGCCTTGCGCCGGTCGTGGTCGAACATCTCATCTCCGTGCTTCGGGAGATCATTTCGGACGGGTCCCTGTCGATGATCCTCGTCGAGCAGCGGATCGATCTCGCCCTGGAGCTGTCCGACCGTTTCATCATCATGGACCGCGGGCAGATCACCTATCAGGCGAACAGCGCCGACTTCGACCTTGAGGCCGGCCGCCTGCCGGAACTCATGGGCCTCACACACTAGAAAAAACGGAAAGCACGAAGGTACGACATGGCGTTCATCCATCCGAAACTGCGTCCCCTCATCAAGGCCGCAATAGGCCAGCCGACGATCGCCGGGCTCGCCCCGTCGGACGTTCGGACCAAATCCGAGGAGAGGGCACGCGCCCGCCCCAAGGGTCCGGAAATCGACCGGGTTTGGGACCGCACGGTGACCGCCGAAGACGGACACGAGGTGCCGGTCCGCATCTATTGCCCGGCATCGGCGCAAGGGGTCGTCGTCGCCATGCATGGCGGCGGCTGGATCGCGGGCAGCATAGACACCTTCGACGACGTGTCCCGACATATCGCCAACGATTCCGGCCAGGCCGTTGTCAATGTCGGTTACAGGCTCGCCCCCGAAAACCCGTTTCCCGCCGGCCTGAACGACGTGCTGGCCGTGCTGCGCTGGGTGGCCCGCCATGGCGCGGACGAAGGCATTCCGGGC
Organism: Aquibium oceanicum; assembly: GCF_001889605.1. Taxonomy (NCBI): domain Bacteria; kingdom Pseudomonadati; phylum Pseudomonadota; class Alphaproteobacteria; order Hyphomicrobiales; family Phyllobacteriaceae; genus Aquibium; species Aquibium oceanicum. Next base: position 2,279,267 of record NZ_CP018171.1, read on the forward strand.
GAGAAACTGATGCTTCTGGGCGATTCCGCCGGCGCCAACCTCGCAGCCGCGGCGGCGCTGACCTTCAGGGACGCGGCGGAGCCGAACATCCTCCTGCAGGTGCTCGTCTATCCGGGCCTCGATGCACGGATGGAAAGCGAGACGCACGAGCTTTATCAGGAAGGCTACATACTGAGCAGCAACGACGTCGCCCACACGTTCCGGACCTATGGCGTGGGCCAGACGGCCGAGGCGGACGACTGGCGCGTCTCGCCCCTGCGTGCCGATGACGTGACAGGCGTCGCGCCCGCGCTGCTGATCTCGGCGGAGTGCGACCCGCTCCGCGGCGACTCGGTCGCCTATGCGCAAAAGCTGCTCGAGGCGGGCGTCCCGGCGACGCACGTCACCTATTCCGGCGTCACCCACCTGTTCTTCGGCATGCGGGCGAGCCTGGAGGCGAGCAAGATGGCGCAGTTGCAGGCGGCGGCGGCGATACGCGACGCGGTTCGAAATCCCAGCCAGGAATGATTGTGAGGCTTCCAAAAATTCCATATCAATGCAGCGACTTGGGGAAACTACGGATGCATCGTGGCTCAGAAGAATAGCGAAAGCGGTATCATCTTCGACGACATGCGGGCGTTCGCGGAACTCTGGGCTCGCGAACTTCCGAGTTCCGATCCCGAGTTGTTCGGGCTCATCGGGTCGATACTCCGTCTGGCGTCGCTGCTCGAGAACGAATTCAGAAGCTACACGCAGGCCACCTTCGACATGGGCACCGGCGACATGCGGATTCTTCTTGCCCTCCGTCGCGCAGGAGCACCCTTTGCCATGCGGCCCACGGATCTCTTCCAGTCGCTGCTGATTACCTCCGGCGCGGTCACCAAGCAGGTGGAGCGGTTGACGAGGCGCGGATTGGTCGATCGCATCCCCGACGCGAACAGGAAGCGCAGCTGGCAGATCCATCTGACCGAGAAGGGAAAGGAAGTGACGGACGTGGCCCTGGAAGCGATCGGTTCCCGCTTCGACATCGCCTCCGCGTTTCATCGCATACCGCTGTCGGAACGCAGGGCCGGCAACGAGTTCCTGGTCAAGATGATAGAAGGCTACAAGGCGTCCCCGAACGAGGCGGCAGGATGAGGCTCGCCGGCCGGACGGCGATCGTCACCGGCGGTGCCTCGGGGATCGGGTTCTCCTTCGCCGAGCGCTTCGTCGCGGAAGGAGCGAAGGTCGTCATCGCGGATGTTCGCGGCGCGGCCGCGGCGGCGGAAAAGTTGGGAGGCGAAGACACCTGCATAGGGATCGAGGCGGACGTCTCCTCCGAGGACAGCGTTGGCCGCATGATCGACGCCACGCTCGCTCAGTTCGGCCAGCTCGACATCCTGATCAACAACGCCGCGATCTCCTCGACCTTGAAGCCTACGCCTTTCGAGATGACGTCCCTTACGGAATGGGAAAACATCTTCCGGATCAACACGTTCGGAACGTTTCTATGCTGCAGGGCTGCGGCGGAGCCCATGCGCGCGGCCGGTAGCGGACGGATCATCAACATAACGTCCGGCACCGCGTTCAAGGGCACGCCCCTGATGATGCCCTATGTCGCCAGCAAGGGAGCCATCATCAGCATGACTCGCGCGCTGGCAAACGAACTCGGCCGGAACAACATCCTGGTGAATGCCATCGCGCCGGGCTTCACGGAAACTGATGCCATGAAGCAGAACACCGAATTCTATGCGGCTGCAAAGGATGTTGCCGTTTCCACTCGAGCCCTCAGGCGGGAAGCTCGTCCCGGGGATCTGGTCGGAGCCGCCGTTTTCCTGGCGAGCGATGACTCCTCCTTCATCACCGGACAGATACTCGCCGTCGACGGCGGCTCGGTCTATCACTGAAGCGCACCGACAAAGCTGCCCCAGCAAACGTGCCGCGGGTGGTTACGCGGTCACCTTGTATTCCTCCGCTCCGAGGGCGGCATCGGCCTGAACCGGCATGCCCAGTACGATCAGCGGAAAACCATCCTCGAGTTCCCGCCGGCGCGCCGCGGCCAGCATTTCATACATGTCCGGATGCACCCGGATCCCGTCAGGAAGCCTGTTCTGCTCCTCCATCCGAAGCAGTTCCGTGCTGGCGCGATCCAGGAAGTCAGCGAAACCTCGCGGGTGCATGAATTCTCCTCCATAATCTTCCTTGGAAGATGACATGGAAGCCCTATCTCGGTCAACCTTCCAGCAATTCGTGATCAGACGGACTGCCTCTGCAAGCCCGTCCGCCGACACACGAGCCGTTCGGAGGACTACGAAGCCACTTCGTCTATCGAGATCGACTTGGCACTGATCGTCCGCAGGAGTTCTGCAAAAAGGTCGATTCGTGGCACGACCGACGACAGGATGATGTGCTCGTCCAGTGTATGGGCACCGGCGCCGTCGACGCCGAGCCCGTCGAGTGTCGGCACGTCCATAGCCGCGGTGAAGTTTCCATCGCTCCCTCCGCCTGCCGAGATGCCTATGAGGTCGATCCCGAGACCGGCGGCGAGGTTGCGGGCATGCCGGAACAGCGCCCGGGAGCCTTCGCTCGCATCGAAGGGCGGCCGGTTGAGATCGCCTTCGATCGACAGAACGACGTCGGGGTCGCGGGGCCGCAGCGACCGGATGGCGGCGAGCGTCGGTTCCACGTGGTCGAGACGCTGCACACGGACGTCCACCTCGATAAGGCAGTGCGCCGCGATCGTGTTCGGGCTCGTTCCGCCGCTGATAGTCCCGACGTTGACGGTAATGCCCGCGTCAAGATCCGTCAGCGCATCGAGGGCAGGAATCTGCCTAGCGATCTCGCTGATGGCGTTGCGGCCGAGTTCGAAATTCGAGCCGGAATGAGCCGGTTTCCCGGTGGCGGTAATTACGAAGCGTGCGACGCCCTTGCGGGCCGTGACGATCTTGCCGCCGTCGCGTGCCGGTTCCACCACCAGCGTCGCGAGCGCGTTTCGGGCCTCGCTTTCGATGACCGAGCGTGAGGAGGGGCTGCCGATCTCCTCGTCGGGAGAGAAGAGGAAGGTCACCGGCACTTCGGGTGACTGCCCCGTCTCCCGGAGCCGCCGCCAGGCGGAAAGCGCCATCAACGCCGAACCCTTCATGTCGTAGATGCCCGGGCCGTACAATCGGTCTGACTCTATGCGCCACGGCAACGCGGATTCCAGCGTTCCCTCGGGATGGACCGTATCGAGATGCGCCAAGACGAGAATTCCGGGACCGGCAGTGGCGGGCCCACCGCGCGCGAGCAACGTGCGGCAGGCACCGTCACCGCCGCCAGCCCATTCGACGGCAAGACCCGCATCGGTGCAGCTCTGCGCGACCATGCGAAGCAGTCGCTCTACGGCGTCTCTGTCCCTGCTGAATGTTTCGATCGAAACCCACTGCCTCAGCTCCGCTACGTAGTCGTCGAGCCGTCGTGAATCCGTCTCCGCGCCGCTCATCAGCCCTGACCCAACGCCTTCGAGACCGCTTGCGCGGCGCCGACGACCACCGGCGCGAGTTCTGCCTCCACCCGCTCCACGGACCAGCGCGGCCAAGGCACTGCAATGTTGATGGCGGCGACGACGGCGCCGTCTTCGCCGAAGACGGGCGCGGACACGGAGATGTCTCCGATGAAGGCTTCCTGGTTCGACAGGCTGTAGCCGTGCGTGCGCACCCTGGCGCAGGCTTCCAGGATCTCGTCGGGATCGGTCTTAGTATTCGGGGTATGCGACCTGAGATCGCTCGCCGCCAGGATGCGCCGAGCTTCCTCTTCCGGAAGGTTCGCCAGGATCGCGCGACCAGGCGCGGTACAGAAGATCGGCAGCCTGGAGCCGGTCGACAGATCGACGCTTACCACGTGGCGGCTCGGGTAGCGCAACACGTAGACCACGTCCTCGCCCTCGCGCTCCGTCAGGTTCACGGTCTCCTCGCAACTGGCGTTGACTGCCTCCAGGATCGGTCCGGCGATCTCGTGCAGGCGGCTGGACGCGATGTAGGACGCGCCGAACTCGAGCATTCGCGCCGACAGGCTGTAAAGGCGGGTGGCTTCCGCTTGCCGGAGATAGCCCAATGCCCGCAGCGTGTAGAGCACGCGCTGGGCGGCACTTTTTTCGATCCCGCTCAACCGTACGACCTCGGTCAGGCTGAGCGGCTTTCGTTTCGCATTGAAGGCGGACAGCACCTGGAAGGTCTTTTCGACCGAACCGAGGAAGCGGCCGTCCATGGCCTTGTCCTTGCGGCCCGGCACGCGGTCGGCCGTGATTTCGATTGCGTCCAATGGAGCCTCCCCCCTTGACAGCGAGCGGAGCCCGTTTAGCATTGTCGCTATACGATAGCAAGTATCGCTATGCGACACGGGAAACGAGTATGACGCGCGAACGTGGCTGCCGGATCGGTTTCGACATCGGAGGAACCTTCACCGATTTCGTGCTTCTCGAAACCGATACGGGCCGGTTGCACACGCACAAGGCTCTCACCACCTCGTCCGACCCTGCCGCCGGTTCCATCGCCGGGCTCCAGGCCCTTGTCGAGAAAGCCGGCAAGACGTTCTCGCAGGTCGCCGACATCGTCCACGGGACGACCATCGTCACCAACGCCATCATCGAACGCCGGGGCGCCAGGACGGCGCTGCTGACCACCCGCGGTTTTCGGGACGTGCTCGAGATGGCTACCGAGCAGCGCTACGACGCGCACGATCTGTTCCTTCACTTCCCCAAGCCGCTGGTCGAACGATCCATGTGCTTCGAGGTCGACGAGCGCGTCGCCGCCGACGGCTCCGTGGTCGTTCCGATCGGGGCGCAGCAGGTGCGCGACCTGCTCTCCACCGCGGTGGCGGCGGGCGCCGAGGCAATTGCCGTTTCGTTCTTGCATGCCTACAGGAACGATGCGCACGAGCGCCTCGTCGCCGGCATCGCCGCTGACGAGTTCCCGGGCATTCCCGTGTCGCTGTCGAGCGAGGTCTGCGCGGAGGTGCGCGAATACGAGCGCACGACGACGACGACGGCGAACGCCTACGTCATGCCGCTGATCGATCCGTATGTCCGCAGCATCGAGGGCGCGTTGCGCGAGCGCGGGTTTTCCGGGTCGCTTTATCTGATGCAGTCGTCGGGCCAACTGGCCTCGCCCGAGATGGCGCGGCGCTTTCCTGTCCGCCTGCTGGAATCCGGTCCGGCCGGTGGTGCGATCGCGGCCGGCTATTTCGGCCGCATCGCTGGCCATGACGACGTCATCGCCTTCGACATGGGCGGGACGACCGCGAAGGTCTGCCTCATCGAACATGGTCGCGCCGACGTGGCCCCGATGATCGAGGCGGCCCGCGAGCACCGTTTCAAGCGCGGAAGCGGTTTGCCGATCAAGGCACCTGTCATCGACATGATCGAGATCGGCGCCGGCGGCGGCAGCATCGCTCATTTCGACGAACTGGGTCTGATGAAAGTCGGTCCACGCAGCGCGGGGTCTGCGCCGGGGCCCGCCTGCTACGGACGCGGCGGAGAATTTCCCACGGTCACGGACGCCAACCTGCTTCTCGGCTATCTTGACGGCGCCTCGTTCCTCGGCGGGCGGATGCCGCTCGACGACAAGGCGGCGGACGCGGCCTTCGGGCCGATCTCGGAGAGGCTATCCGACAGCAGCATCGCTGCCGCCTGGGGCGTCCTCGCTGTCGTCTGTGAAAACATGGCGGGCGCCGCGCGCGCCCACATCGTCGAGAAGGGCAGGGACCCGCGCGGCTACACGATGGTCGCATTCGGTGGCGCCGGTCCGGCCCATGCCATCCGCGTCGCCAAATCGCTCGGCATGGCGAAGGTCATCGTCCCCCAGGCGTCGGGTGTGGCGTCGGCGCTGGGGTTTCTCGGAGGACGGGTCGGTCACGACGCGGTTCGCTCGGCGCCCGGGCTATTGGCCAATCTCGATTGGGCCGCGGTAAACGACCTGCTGGGAGAACTCGAGGCTGACGGCCGGCTCCTCGTCGCAGAGGCGGGAGTCCGCCCCGATGAGATCGAGATTCGCCGGCAGGTCGAGTTGCGGCTGGCGGGGCAGGTCCACAATCTGCAAGTTGCCGTGCCGGACGGTGGCGTGGGTGCCCACAGCGTGAAGCACGTCACTGCCGCATTCGCCGAGGAGTATCGCCGGCTCTACGAGCGCGAACCGAGCCACGCCGACATCGAGGTCATCAGCTGGCGCGTAACGGCGCTCGGACCCGACCCGGAACTGTCCCTTGCCTCGCTCGCGCGCCCCGACGGCGCCGGCAGCGTGTCGAAGGGAAGCCGGCCAGTCTGGTTTCCGGAGGAGAAGGGGTTCCTCAAAACGCCAGTCTACGATCGCTACGCCCTTGTGGCGGGGCAGGGGATCGACGGACCGGCCATCATCGAGGAGGACGAATCCACGACCGTCGTGCCTCCCGGCGACCGTGTCGAGATCGACGCCGCGGGAAGCCTCGTCATCCACCTATCGCACGGCCTGGTAGCCGCGGACCGGCCGGAGGTGTCGGCGTCGCTGCCAGATCAGGTTGCGCGCCTGGAGGCGGACCCGATCGGGCTGGAAATCATGTGGAGCCGCCTGATCAGCATCTCGGAGGAGTCCTGGCTCACCGTCATCCGCACGGCCTTCTCGCTGATCATCGGCGAGATGCAGGATTTCGCCTGCGAGATCCTGGATGCCGAGGGCCAGTCGCTGGCGCACTCGCCGCGAGCCATGCCGGTGTTCAACATCACCCTGATGTCGGCCGTCCAGGCGCTCCTGCAGGAGTTTCCCGCCGAGACGCTGGAGCCGGGAGACGTCCTGGTGACCAACGATCCCTGGATCTGTGCCGGTCACCTCTTCGATGTCGGCGTGGTCACGCCGGTGTTCCGCAACGGCAAGGTCGTGGCGATGATCGGCTCGATCGGCCACGTCAGCGACATCGGTGGCACGAAGGACAGGATGCGCGCGCGGGAGATATACGAGGAAGGGATCCAGATCCCGCCCATGAAGCTCTATCGCGGCGGCAAGGCGAACGAGGATCTCTTCCGTCTCATCCGCGCCAATGTCCGCAACGCTCCGCAGGTGATCGGCGACATAGAGGCGCTGGTCGCCGCGAATGCCGTCGGCGCCCGCCGGCTGGAGGTCTTCCTCGAGGAGTACGGGCTTGAAGACCTCACGGCGCTGGCGACCGTCATCCAGTCTCGTGCCGAGCGGGCCATGCGCGATGCCATCAGGGTCATTCCGGACGGGGTCTACCGCAGCGAGATCGAACCGCTGAGCAACGGCGTGCGTCATACGTTCCCCGTGACGATCACCGTCCGCGGCGACGAGATCGAAGTGGATTACGAAGGCTCTCCACCAGAACTCCTGCAGGGCGGCCTCAACTGCACGCTCAACTTCACCCAGGCGAAGACATTCTTCGCATTGAAGTGCCTGCTCACCCCGTCGATCCGGGCGTCCGCGGGATGCTATCGGGCGCTGACGGTGAAGGCGCCGGAAGGCTCGATCGTGAACTGCAGCGCGGGCACTTCGGTCGGGCTGCGGCATCTGACGGGATCCTACCTCGTCGGCAACATCTTCCAGGCCCTGTCCACGGCGATGCCCGAGGCGGTGCAGGCCTACAGCGGGCTCCCCGCCATCGTCCACTTCTTCGGAAAGGACGAGGCCGGCCGCTCCTTCAGCGAACATCTCTATCTCGGCGGCGGTCAGGGAGCGTCGGCCGCGCAGGACGGAAAGTCCGCCGTGCTGTGGCCGACCAGCGCGTCCAACGGCTCGGTCGAGGTGCTCGAAACGCGTGCGCCCGTACTGGTGCTGGAAAAGGCCTATGTCCCCGAAAGCGCCGGGGCAGGCCGCAACCGCGCCGGTCTCGGCCAGCAATTGCGCGCGCGGCGAATCCGTTCGCGCGGTCCCCGGGTAATGGTGAACTGCTATCCCGAAGGCGTGGGCTTCAACGCGAGCGGCATGGCCGGCGGATCGTCCGGCGGCGGTGCTCATTTCCGCATGCATGGCGAAGATGGCCGCCTCCTGCAAGACTACGGAAGCGGGTCGGTCGACACGCTGACGGCAACCGACCAGATCGTCGAGGTTCGCGTCGGCGGTGGCGCCGGCTATGGCCGACCATTCGACCGGCCGGTCGAAGACGTCGTGTCAGACCTTGGCTCCGGCTACATCAGCCGCAAGCAGGCTTCCGAAATCTACGGAGTCGCTCTCGACGGCGCCGGAGCCCTCGATGCGGAAGGGACGGCCCGCCTGAGGGGCGGCGACGTCGCAAAGCGCGTTCACGCAGTCCAGCTGAAATAAACAATGGGGAACAGAAGGAGCAACCCGATGCTGCGCATGAGGTTTCTAACGACAGCTTTTACCGCGGTTCTCGCGGCGGGCGTCACGTTCGGCGTGTCCACGACGGACGGTAAAGCTTACGAGGTCGTGGACGGAAGCAAGATACTCGTCTGGGGCGGGCGAACCCCCGTCAGCAACTTCGATCCGCATCAGCGGTTCGACGCCCCGCATCACGTGTTCCAGTCGGCCATCTACGAGCCGCTGGTAAAGTACAAGGGCAATCCGTCCGAGATCGTGCCCTGGCTCGCGGAGAGCTGGGAGATGAACGACGATGCCACCGAATGGACGTTCAAGCTCGACCCGCGGGCGAAATTCCAGAACGGCGATCCCGTGGATGCGGCCGCTGTGAAATACTCCTTCGCGCGGGCGCTGAAGATCAACAAGGCGGTCGCCTGGATGCTTTCCGGCAACCTGAAGGAGGAGAACATCGAGGTCGTGGATCCGTCCACGGTCCGCTTCAACTTCGACGTGCCTTCGCCGAGCTTCATCGGCTATCTGCCGTGGTGGATGATCGTCAATCCCAAGCAGGTCGCCGAGCATGAGGTCGACGGCGACCTCGGTCAGGCGTGGATGATGACCGATACCGCCGGAAGCGGACCCTTCCGCGTCAAGCAGTTCCGGCCGGACGCTGTCTACCAGCTTGAAGCACTCGATGACTACTGGCGCGGTTGGCCGCAGGGCGACAAGCACCTTGGCGGGGTGATCTATCAGGTGATCCGGGAACCCTCGGCGCAGCGTACGGCGCTGATGACGAAGCAGGCCGACATCGTCGAGGGCCTGACCACGGCGGATTACCAGCAGGTGGCAAACGTTCCCGGCATCGTGATCGAGAACAACGTCGGTTCCAGCCCGTTCGCGATAAAGTTCAACTACCAGGACGGACCTACCAAGGACGTCAACCTCCGAAAGGCGATTGCCTACGCCTTCGACTACGAAGCACTGCCGGAGCTTTACGCGGGCGATGCGACCTTGATGACCAGCCCGTTCCCGAGCGTGCTGAAGGGCCATGTCGAGATCGACGGTTTCCCGCGCCGCGATCTGGAAAAGGCGAAGGAGTATCTGGCAAAGACCGAGTGGGCCGACGGTGGGCTCGAACTCGAATACGTCCATCAGCAGGGCAATGACGAGACGCGCCGCGTCGGCCTGATCCTGCTCAACAGCCTCAAGGATCTCGGCATCGATGTGCGTATCACGCCGCTCCTCTGGGCCAACATGGTCGCGAACGCCCAGAGCATCGAAACGGCGGCCGACATGACCGGCCTGTTCATGGCGACATACACGTCCGATCCGGACTCGGCCGCGACGCAGTATCACAAGAGCGCCTGGGGCCAGTGGTTCGGGGTGAGCCACTACGACAATCCGGAAGTGTTCGACCTGATCGAGAAGGGCCGGAAGACGGCCGCCTGGGATGAGCGTGCGCCCATCTATGCCGAGATCCAGGAAAAGATCACGGCCGATCAGCCGGAGCTGTTCGGGTACACGCCCAACGTCCGCCTCGCGCACCGCGACTACGTGAAGGGGTACGAGTACACTTCGATCAAGATGTCGGGCTTCGCCGACTTCGGCAGCCTGTGGATCGAAGACTGATCCCGCGGGCCGGGCATAGGATACCGGGACGATGACCCTCTATCTCGTCAGGCGGCTCCTCGTCCTGGGAACCATGATGTTCGGCCTGCTCTGCATCACGTTCTTCATCGCCAACATCGCTCCTGGGGATCCGGCCGCGCTCGCGGCCGGCCCCAATGCGACCAAGTCGATGGTCGAGACCATTCGGGTCGAATACGGTCTCGACAAGCCGCTGTGGGAGCAGTTCTCCCGATACGTCACGGACGTCTTCACCGGTGACCTCGGCCGCTCCATCTCGACCACGCGGCCTGTCATCGACCACATTGCCGAAGCATTTCCCGCGACGATGGAGCTGGTGCTCTTCGCGATAGGCTTCGCCGTGGTGATGGGCGTCTCGCTCGGCGTCCTGGCCGCGGTCTGGCGCGACACGTTCGTCGACCATGCGGTACGCCTGTTCGCCGTGTCGGGCATCGCACTGCCGATGTTCTGGTTCGGCCTCCTGCTCCAGCTTCTTTTCGCGGTCAAGCTCGGCTGGCTGCCCGTGAGCGGCCGCCTCGGCCTCATCACCGAACGCCCGGAGCCGATCACGCATCTGCTGATCCTGGATTCGATGCTTCGCGGCATGTGGGGGACGGCTTTCGAGGGATTGCGCTACATCGCGATGCCGGCACTGGTCCTTTCGTTTCCATGTCTGGCTTCGGTGGCACGCGTCGCCCGTTCGGAGATGATCGAGACCATGGCCTCCGACTACGTGCTCGGCGCCCGTGCGCATGGACTGGGTGCGTTCAGCATCCAGATCCGTCACGCGCTGCGCAACGCCATGCTGCCGGTGCTGGCGCTGATCGGCCTGCGCTACGGCTGGATGCTGGGCGGCACGGCGCTGGTCGAAACCGTCTTCGACTGGCCGGGGCTGGGGCTGCTGATGGTCAATTCCGTCCTGATGTCGGATTTCAAACCCGTTCTGGCGGTCACCCTGATCATCGGCTTCAACGTCATGCTGGCGAACTTTCTGGTCGACATGGCCTACGCCTGGTTCGACCCGCGACTGCGGCAGGGCTGACCATGACCGACACGACCATCGCCTCCGTGCCGGCTAGCACCGCGGACACCATGGAAGAGAAGCTCGATCGCTACCGCGAGGCGCGCCGCGCGGTCTGGCTCCTGTCGCGCAGTTTCTCGTCCATGCTGGGTCTCGCGATCGTCGTGGTGTTCATGATCCTGGCGGTCTTCGGCCCCTGGATCGCCCCATACCCGGAAGCCGCGCTCGGTAGCGTCAACATGGAGGAGATGCTTCAGCCTCCGAGCTGGCAGCACTGGTTCGGCACCGACGACATGGGAAACGACGTGCTGTCGCGCGTCATCATCGGCACGCGAATTTCGCTGCAGGTCGGCCTCATCATCACGCTGGGCGCCGCGCTGGTGGGCGTGCCGCTGGGGATCCTGGGCGGCTATCTCGGCGGGTGGGTCCGCAGCATCATCATGGCGCTGACCGATCTGTTCCTCTCGGTTCCGAGTCTGGTTCTGGCGATCGCGATCGTCGCCGTCCTCGGGCCCGGCATCGTCAACACCATGATCGCGCTCGCCGTGGTCTGGTGGCCGGGCTACGTGAGGCTGATCGACAGCAAGACGCTCGCCATCAAGGAAGAGCCCTATGTGGAAGCCGCCCGCGCGCTGGGCGCCTCCACGCCGCGCATCATCTTCCGCTATCTGCTGCCCGGCTGTGCCTCGCCTCTGATCGTGAAGGCGAGCATGGACATGGGGGCGGCGATCCTCGCTGCGGCCGGTCTCGGTTTCATCGGGCTCGGTGCCAAGGCTCCGTCGCCGGAATGGGGCGCGATGCTGAGCGTCGCCCGGGGTTACCTGCCGGAGTGGTGGTGGTTCGCCATCTTCCCGGGCATGGCGATCTACCTGAGCGTGCTCGGTTTCAACCTGCTCGGCGATGGCCTCCGCGACGTGCTCGATCCGAGGACATCGCGATGAGCGCAGCACCAGCGGAACGCACCGCGCATGGAGACGCGGCCCTGTCGATCAGCGATCTCACGCTCGATCTCGCGACCTATGACGGCGAAGTGAAGGTCCTGGACGACATCAGCCTCGATGTCGGACGCAGCGAAACGGTCGGTATCGTCGGCGAAACCGGATGCGGCAAGTCGGTCCTGGCCAAGAGTATCCTGAACCTCCTGCCGCACGGCATAGCCCGATATCGTCGGGGCGCGATCCGGTGGAAAGGCGAAAACCTTCTGGCGACCACTCGCAGGCGCCTGCGGCAGGTCCGCGGCACCGAGATCGGCATGGTTTTCCAGGATCCCATGACATTCTTCGATCCGCTCTACACCGCCGGCAGCCACATGATGGAGGCGATCGGCCATCGCGAGCAGGTCAAGGGCGGCTCGATGTCGCGCGCGCAGCGCAAGGCGGAGGCGGTCGATCTGCTGTCCCGGCTTGGCCTTTCCGATCCCGAGCGGGTCTTCGACAGCTATCCGCACCAGCTTTCCGGCGGCATGCGACAGCGCGTGCTGATAGGCGCGGCAATCGTGGGCAAGCCGGAATTCCTGATCGCGGACGAGCCGACGACGGCGCTCGACGTGACCGTCCAGGCCCAGATCCTTCATCTGCTCCAGGACATCGTGAAGGACCGCGACACGTCGATCGTATTGATCTCCCACGACCTTGGCGTCATCGCGAGCATGTGCGAACGCATCGTCGTGATGTATGCCGGAACGATCGTCGAGACGGGGACCAAGCGTCAGCTTCTGTCGAGGCCGGCGCACCCCTACACGGTCGGACTCACCTCCGCGGTTCCGCGCCTGGGCTATCCGCAGAAACAGGTGAAGGGGATCGGCGGCCACATACCCAACCTGCTCAATCCGCCGCCCGGCTGCCGTTTCGCGCCGAGATGCCCGAAGGCGACTTCGCTGTGTCGAAGCGAAAAGCCGGCTCTCGAAGCCCTTTCCGACGGTCGGCGGGCCGCATGCCACTATCCGGAGCCTGTAGCATGAGTGAAGGCCCAATCGCGGATTTCTCGGCGGTCCGCAAGGAGTTCACCGTCTCGAAAGGCCTCTTCGACAAGCGCAAGGTCGTCGCGGTCGATGGGATCGATCTCGCGCTGGAGGGCAGGGAGAGCGTCGGCATCGTGGGCGAATCCGGCTCCGGCAAGTCGACCGTCGGCCGGCTGCTGCTTGGCCTCATTGCGCCGAGCGCGGGCAAGGTGCTGATCGAAGGTCGCGATCTCGCCGCGCTTTCGCGGTCGGAAATGCGCAGCCTCCGGAGCCAAGTCCAGATCGTGTTCCAGAACCCGCACACCTCGCTGCATCCGAGGATGATGGTGTCGCGCGCGCTGGCCGAGCCGCTGCACATCCAAGGGGGCTTCGGCCGGGATGAAATCGCGGCGCGCGTGCGGCGGATGGTCGATACGATCGGTCTGCCCCAGAGCTTCCTCGGCCGCTACCCGCACGAACTCTCCGGCGGGCAGAAGCAGCGCATCTGCATCGCGAGGGCGCTCATGCTCAATCCCCGCATACTCGTGCTCGACGAGCCGACGTCGGCGCTCGACGTTTCCGTGCAGGCGCAGATCCTCGAATTCCTGCAGTCGCTCAGGGATGAGTTCGGCCTGACCTACCTTTTCATCTCGCACAATCTGGCCGTCGTGCAGGCGATCTGTTCGCGCGTTCTGGTCATGTATCGCGGAAAGATCGTCGAACAGGGGCAGACGCGGGAAATCCTGGAAACCCCCAACCACCCCTACACGAAGCGTCTGCTCGCAGCGACCCTGGAGCCTTCGCCGGAAGCGACCCTGCCGCGGATGAAGGAAGAAGAACCGGCGCCGGTCTAGACCTCAATATTCGGGAGACGGGACATTCCGCGGCCTCGCCGCGGAGGACAGAGGAGTCCTGTCTCCCATCGAAAGGGAATGGAAGCATGAACCCCAAAGGGGATGGATACCGCGACAACGAGACCATCGCGGTGATCGGCGCCGGGATAATCGGCCTGTCCGTGGCCTGGAACCTCGTCAAGCGCGGCCGGCGGGTCGTCGTGTACGACCCGAATGAACCGGGCAGTGGATGCTCGGCGGGCAGCGCGGGAGCGCTCAGCCCGGGCTCGGTGGTTCCGCTGGCCCTGCCGGGACTGCTCGCCTCGGTTCCCGGCATGATGCTCAATCCCGGGGGCGCGCTGCACATACCTGCCAGCTATTGGTTGAAGGCCGCCCCCTGGCTCGCTTCCTTCGTCAACCAGGCGCGACCCGCGCGGGTGGCAGAGATCGCGGATTCGCTGGCGCGGCTTTATCGGCCGACGCTGGAATTTCACGAGGAACTCGCCAGGGAGATAGGGGCTCCGGATCTGATACGACTGACCGGACAACTCCATCTCTACCGGACCCGGCGCCAGTTTCGGCGCAGCAAGGCCGAGTGGCTGATCCGCGCCGAGCGCGGCGTGGAATACGAAGAACTCGACAGGGCAGGGATCGAATCGCTCGAGCCGATGATCGGGCCCGATTACCGGATCGGCATCTTCATTCCCAAGGCGGGCATGAGCGTGAACCCGCTGCGATACGCCCAGACGATCGCGCAGGCGCTGGCGCGGGAGGGTGTCACCTTCTCAAGGTACGCAGTGCGTGATCTCACCGTTGATGGGCGCACGGTAAAGGGTGTGATCACGTCGGAGGGCGAACGGAGCCATTCCGCCGTGGTGCTTGCCGCCGGCGCCTGGTCGGCCCGCATCCTGCGCAAGCTCGATATCCACGTGCCTCTGGAAACCCAGCGCGGGTACCACGTGGACTTCGTAGGCTCAGGCATTTCGGTGCAGCGACCGATCGTTCCGGCCGACCGGAAAGTCTTCATCACGCCGGTGGAGACGGGGTTGCGCATCGCCGGCACGGTGGAACTCGCCGGCCTCGACGCACCGCCGACGGCGCGCCGCGCGCACCTACTGCATAACGACCTCAAAGCCGTGTTCCCCGACGTCCGCGTCGACCAGCCGGAACCGTTCTGGATGGGCCACCGCCCATGCCTGCCGGACTCGCTGCCGGTCGTCGGCAGCAGCCGCGATTGGAACTCGCTCCATTTCGCGTTCGGGCATGGACATCTGGGGCTTTCTGCATCGGCCGTCACCGGAAGCATCATCGGCAAGATCCTGTGCGGCGAACCGGCGTCGATCGACCTCGCCCCGTACAGGATCGAGCGGTTCCAGAATTCCCACTAGCCCTTTTCGCGTAACCGACGCGGAGCGGATGCGACCCGATCGTCAGTCGTTGACGCCCGAGGCGTGTCGTGCGGCGACGTAGCCGAAGGTGACGGCGGGGCCGAGCGTGATGCCGGGCAACGAGCGCTATGCGCGCACCCAGGAACGACCAAAGGTGATTCAGCGGCCGAATTCGGTCACGGGCGCCTTCAATCCATCCCCCGCACGCCGGTCGTGGAATTCCCCTGCACAGGCGTCTTCTGCACCTTTCCAGCGCGGGTTTCAGTCCGCTGACGGGGTGAGGTTGATGGGCGGTGGGGCATGTTGCCCCAGGGGGGCCACAGGGCCGACTTCTTGGCGGCTCGTGCGGACTGGGTGGGGAGCGTGGTCATACATCGTCCTCCTCTGACGCATGACCAACAAATCGCAAACGAATTCGTTCGAATTGTAACGATCACGATCACGAGTGCGCGATGGCGCTTTCGTCAGGCCGGGCGGTCGAGGAACCTCCGCGCCGCGTAGAGCGCCACCGCGGCCGCGTTGGAGACGTTGAGGGAGCGTATGGCGCCAGGCAAGTCGAGCCGTACGAGAACCGACACGGTCTCACGGGTCTTCTGGCGCAGTCCCTTGCCTTCCGCCCCCAGGACGAGCGCGATGCGATCGCCCTGGAAGGAGGTTTCGACTTGCTCCGGAGCTTCGGAATCCAGACCGACGGTCCTGAAGCCGGCCGCATGGATTTCGTCGAGTGCGGCGGCGAGGTTGCGCACCTCGATCAGGTCGATGTGTTCGAGTGCGCCGGACGCGGCCTTCGCCAGCACGCCCGATTCGGATGGGCTGTGGCGCTGGGTCGTGATGAGCGCGCCGGCTCCGAAGGCGACCGCCGAACGGATGATGGCGCCCACATTGTGCGGATCCGTGACCTGGTCGAGCACGAGCACCAGAGGGGTGCCGCCGAGCGCGCCGAGCGCCTTGGGCACCAGCGGACGAGCCTCGATCATCGCTCCCTGATGAACGGCCTCTCCGCCGAGAATCCGGTCGATCTCGCGCGGCTCGACGATCGCGACCGGGAAGGGCAGGGCGTCGGGATCCCCGGGTGCCAGCCGGTCGAGAGCGTTGCGCGTGACGACGAGGCGCGCGATCTTGCGGCGCGGGTTGTCGATCGCGGCACGCACGGTGTGAAGCCCGTAGAGGCGCACGAGGCCGTCAGGCGCGGGCTCGCCCTCGGCCGCGTTTCGCGGGCGCGGCTGCGGTCCGCGGTTCTGGTCGCGGTGCGCGCGGCGAAGCCGGGCATAGTGGCTGTCTTTCGGCGTTCCGGAGTTTTGATCGTCGCTCATGGGGGCTGTATAGCGTCGCGGCGGCCGGAAGGATACGGGGCCTGCGCCGGTTCGCGAACAGCTGGCCGAGACCGGCCGAAGAAGCGCTGCGACGGATGCCGAAATCGGGCGCGGTTCCGGTTGACACGCCCGGAGGCAGTCGCCATAAGGCCCTCGCGGAGTTCGGAGGCCATTCGATGGCCGCCCGGATTGCGGAATTGCCTCGTATGCATGGCTCCGGATCGCGTCTGGAGGGGTGTCCGAGTGGTTAAAGGAGACGGACTGTAAATCCGTTGGCTCAGCCTACGCTGGTTCGAATCCAGCCCCCTCCACCACCGCGACCTGGAAGCTGAGCAGACGACCCGGCCGGATACCGGCCGATCGGCACCTCTTACACCAAACCTGTCAGGAACGTTCGCGGTCTCGCCGGAGTGCGCGATCCCCATCCACACCGCGAGCGAACTCTTCGCCAAGACCTTCATCCGCAACGATGAACCTTTCGGTGCGGCGGCAATCGAGTGTCTTCATGGCTGCCTGCGAGGAACGGTCGAATGTCCGAAACCTCGTTAAGGATTGCTTAGAGACTCGTCTGATAGAGGTTCTACCAAGGACTCCGTCCAAGGTGCCGCAAAACCGGCCTCCTGCCGACGGAAGCGGGTGAAGCGGTACCGAACGGGAAGGTGCCGTTGCTTCAAGAGGCGGGGAAGCGGGGTGCGGCAGCGCCCCGGTCGCATGATGCTACCTCCAGCGCCCAGGCTCCTGCGAGAGGGCCATGTTCACGCAAAAATCTGTTGCGTCCGAAAGGACGCCCGAACGGTAAGCACGATTTCATCGAGGCTTCCGCGCGGATGATTTCGCCGGACGGCGCCTCGTGCGCCCGGTCTATCGGGCGGGCGCCGAACCCCCTGGGGGCCTCGCCGGCGAAGCAATGACGTGTGTCGCCGGCTCGATAAGGGTGCCCAGTATGACTTCGATCGTCTCGTCTCTGTCCGTCGCTCAGATCCGGACCCTGTCGACCTCAACCATCACATCGCTGACGCCCGAGGACATGGAGGCATTGAGTACCTCCCAGGTCGGCGCGCTCACCGCGCAGCAGGTCGCGGCGATCGAGGTGGAAGACTTCGAAGCCCTGAGCACGGACCAGCTCGGATCCATCTCGTCGAGTTCGATCAAGGGCCTCACCACCGACCAGCTCGCCGCGCTCGATACGGCGCGCATCGAGGCGCTCGGCAAGGAACAGATCGCTGCGCTGACCACCACGCAGCTCGAGGCGCTGAGCACCGACCAGATCGGCGACCTCGACGCCGAGCAGATCGGTGCGCTTGCATCGTCGCAGGTGGCAGTGCTCGGTGCCGACGACATCGCCGAATTCTCCGCCGACGAGATCGCAGCCATCAGCGTCAAGGCGATCGCCGGTCTCTCCACCGACGCCGTGGCCGCGCTGACGACCGATCAGCTCGGCGCTCTCACCACCGCCCAGGTTGCCGCCATGTCGGCCAGCCAGGTCGGCGCGCTGACGACCGACCAGATCGGAGATCTCTCGACCGACCAGATCGGCGCACTGAGCTCCGCCCAGGTCTCCGTGCTGAGCACCGACCAGATTGGCGCGCTGACGACCGACCAGGTCGCGGCACTGAGCGTCAAGGCGGTGACCGGCCTCAAGGCGACGCAGATCGAGGCTCTGAGCACCGATCAGGTCGGCGCGCTCACCGTCAACCAGGTGAAGGTGCTCGGTTCGGCCCAGGTCGCCGCACTCGGCGCCGACGACATCGCGGAATTCTCGGCCGACCAGATCGCCGCCATCAGCACCAAGGCGATTGCCGGCCTTTCCACCGATGCCGTGGCGGCATTGACGACCGACCAGCTCGGCGCGCTGTCGAAAACTCAGGTCGCGGCACTGAAGACCACGCAGGTCGCGGCGTTGACGACCGACCAGATCGGCGACCTCTCGGCCGATCAGGTCAGCGCGTTGACCTCCGCCCAGGTTTCCGCCCTAACGACGGATCAGTTAGGCGCTCTCACGACCGATCAGGTCGCGGCACTGAGCGCCAAGGCGGTGACCGGCCTCAAGACAGCGCAGATCGAGGCTCTGAGCACCGATCAGGTCGGCGCGTTGACGACCGCCCAGATCGGCGCGCTGAGCGCCACGCAAATCGGCGCGCTCGGCGCCGACGACATCGGCGAGTTCTCCACCGACCAGATCGGTGCCATCAGCGCCAAATCCATCTCGGGCCTGTCGACGGACGCCGTAGCGGCGCTGACGACCGACCAACTCGGCGCGGTGACGACCAGCCAGATCGCGCAGCTCAAGACCACGCAGGTCGCGGCATTGACGACCGACCAGATCGGTGATCTGTCGACCGACCAGATCGGCGCGATGACGGCCGCGCAGATCGGCGCATTGACGCAAGACCAGATCGGCGCGCTGACCACCGATCAGGTGGGTGCGATCGGCGCCAAGGCGGTCTCCGGCCTGACCGCGACCCAGATCGGCGCCATGAGCACCGACCAGCTCGCGGCGCTGGACACCAGCCAGGCCGGTGCCTTGAGTTCAGCCCAGATCGGCGCGCTCGGCGCCGACGACATTGCCGAGTTCTCGACGGAGGAGATCGCCGCGATCAGCACCAAGGCGATCGCCGGCCTCTCGACCGACGCAGTCGCGGCGTTGACGACCGACCAGCTCGGCGCGCTTACCAAGGGCCAGATTGCCGCCATGTCGGGCAGTCAGATCGCGGCCCTCACGACGGACCAGCTTGGCGATCTGTCGACCGACCAGATTTCCGCGCTGACGGCGACGCAGGTTTCCTCCATGACGACCGACCAGCTCGGAGCCCTGACCACCGATCAGGTTGCGGCATTGAGCGCCAAGGCGGTGACCGGCCTGACGGCCACGCAGGTCGGTGCCCTGACCACCGATCAGGTCGGCGCGCTCACCACGGCGCAGGTCGGCGCGCTGAACACGGCGCAGATCGGCGCGCTGGGCGCCGATGACATCGGAGAATTCTCCGTCGACCAGATTGCCGCCATCAGCACCAAAGCCATTGCCGGTCTGTCGACGGACGCGGTTGCCGCTTTGACGACCGACCAGCTGGGCGCGGTTTCCAAGGCCCAGGTCGCGGCGCTGAAGACGACGCAAGTCGCTGCCCTGACGACCGACCAGATCGGCGATCTCTCGACCGATCAGGTCAGTGCGCTGACGGCACCGCAGGTCGCCGTCATGACGACGGATCAGATCGGCGCACTCACGACCGACCAGGTCGCGGCGCTGAGCACCAAGGCGGTCACCGGCCTCAAGACGGCACAAATCGAGGCGCTGAGCACCGACCAGGCCGGCGCCCTCACCACGAGCCAGATCGGCGCCTTGAACTCCGCTCAACTCGGCGCGCTGGGCGCCGACGACATCGGTGGATTCTCCACTGACCAGATCGCCGCCATCAGCGCCAAGGCGATCGCCGGTCTGTCGACCGACGCGGTTGCGGCGCTGACGACTGACCAGCTCGGCGCCCTCACGAAGGGCCAGATCGCCGGCATGAAGGCAAGCCAGATCGCTGCGCTCACGACGGATCAGATCGGCGATCTCTCGACCGACCAGGTGAGCGCGCTTTCGGCCGCGCAGGCTTCCGCGCTGACGACGGACCAGATCGGTGCGTTGACGACGGATCAGGTGGCGGCTCTGAGCACCAAGGCCGTGGCCGGCCTCAAGACGGCGCAGATCGAAGCGCTGAGCACCGACCAGGCAGGGGCGCTGACGACGGGCCAGATCGGTGCGCTGAATGCCGCGCAGATCGGCGCGCTCGGGGCGGATGACATCGGTGAATTCTCCACCGACCAGATTGCCGCCATCAGCACAAAGGCGGTCGCGGGTCTGTCGACCGACGCGGTTGCCGCTTTGACGACGGACCAGCTCGGCGCACTGAGCAAGGCTCAGGTCGCGGCGCTGAAGACCACCCAGGTCGCCGCGCTGACCACTGACCAGATCGGGGATCTCTCGACCGACCAGGTGAGCGCGCTGACGGCGGCGCAGGTCTCGGCGCTGACGACGGACCAGATCGGCGCCCTGACGACCGACCAGGTCGCGGCACTGAGCTCCAAGGCCGTCACGGGCCTGACGGCCACCCAGGTCGGAGCCCTGACCACCGATCAAGCCGGCGCGCTGACGACGGCGCAGATTGGCGCGCTCAACGCCACGCAGGTGGGCGCGCTGGGCGCCGACGACATTGGTGTACTCTCCACCGACCAGATCGCGGCAATCAGCACCAAGGCGATTGCCGGCATGTCGACCGACGCGGTTGCCGCGCTGACGACAGATCAGCTCGGCGCGGTTTCCAAGGCCCAGATCGCGGCGCTGAAGACCACGCAGGTTGCCGCGCTGACGACGGACCAGATCGGCGACCTCTCCACCGATCAGGTGAGCGCGCTGACGGCGCCGCAGGTCGCGGCGCTGAGCGACGAACAGATCGGCGCCTTGACCACCGATCAGGTGGCGGCCCTGTCGACCAAGGCGGTGACCGGGCTGAAGACCACGCAGGTCGCGGCGCTCAGCGCCGACCAGGCAGCGGCGCTGACCACGAGCCAAGTTGGAGCGTTGAACGCGGCCCAGATCGGCGCACTTGGCGCCGACGACATTGGTGGATTCTCCACGGACCAGATCGCGGCCATCAGCACCAAGGCGATCGCCGGCCTTTCGACCGACGCGGTTGCCGCGCTGACGACGGATCAGCTCGGCGCATTGTCGAAAGGCCAGGTCGCGGCTCTGAAGACCACGCAGGTGGCGGCGCTGACGACGGATCAGATCGGCGATCTCTCGACCGATCAGGTGAGCGCGCTGACCTCGGCGCAAGTCGCAGCTCTCACCGACGAACAGATCGGCGCGGTGACCACCGACCAGATCGCAGCTCTGACCGCCAAGGCCATAACGGGCCTGAAGACCACGCAGGTTGCGGCGATGAGCACCGATCAGGTGGGCGCGCTGACCACCAGCCAGATCGGCGCCCTGAACGCGGCCCAGATCGGGGCGCTCGGAGCCGATGACGTCGGCGGGCTCTCAACTGATCAGATCGCCGCGATCAACAGCAAATCCGTCTCCGGCCTCTCGACCGACGCCGTTGCGGCGCTGACAACCGACCAGCTCGGCGCGGTGACGACCAGCCAGATCGCGCAGCTGAAGACGACGCAGGTGGCAGCACTCACCACCGACCAGATCGGCGATCTCTCGACCGACCAGATCGGCGCGATGACCGCCGCGCAGATCGGCGCCTTGACGGAAGACCAGATCGGTGCGCTGACCACCGACCAGGTCGGGGCGATCAGCGCCAAGGCGGTGACGGGCCTCACTGCGACCCAGATTGGCGCCATGAGCACCGACCAGCTCGCGGCGGTCGATACCAGCCAGACGGGCGCCCTGAGTTCGGTCCAGATCGGCGCGCTCGGCGCGGATGACATCGTCGAGTTCTCCACCGAGGAGATCGCAGCCATCAGCACCAAGGCAATCGCGGGCCTGACCAACGATGCCGTAGCGGCGCTGACGACCGACCAGCTCGGCGCTCTGACCACCGGCCAGATCGCGGCCATGAAGGGGTCGCAGATCGCCGCCCTGACCACCGACCAGCTCGGCGATCTCTCGACCGACCAGATCGGGGCACTGACGGCGGCGCAGGTCTCCTCCATGACGACGGACCAGATCGGGGCGCTGACGACGGACCATGTCGAAGCTCTCAGCACCAAGGCCGTGACCGGGCTGACGGCCACGCAGATCGGGGCGATGAGCACCGACCAGATGGGCGCCCTGACGGCCCAGCAGGTCGGCGCCCTGAGCGGAACGCAGATCGCCGCCATCGGGGCCGATGACATCGCGGAGTTCTCGACTGAGGACATCGCGGCCGCCAGCACCAAGGCCATCACCGGCCTGTCGACCGCCGCCGTGGCTGCTTTGACGACGGACCAAATCGGCGCGCTGACGACCGGGCAGGTCGCCGCGCTGACGGGCAACCAGGTCGCCGCGCTGACGACGGACCAGATCGGCGATCTCTCGACGGATCAGGTCGGCGCGCTGACCGCCACCCAGGTCTCGGCACTGACCACCGATCAGCTCGGTGCGCTCACCACCGATCAGGTCGCGGCTCTCAGCACCAAGGCCGTGGCCGGCCTCAAGACCGCGCAGCTCGAGGCCCTGAGCACCGACCAGGTCGGCGCCTTGACGACGGGCCAGGTCGGCGCGCTCAGCGCCTCGCAACTCGGTGCGCTCGGAGCCGATGACATCGGGGAGTTCTCCACCGATCAGATCGCCGCCATCGGTATCAAGTCGATCTCCGGCCTGTCGACCGACGCAGTCGCTGCGTTGACGACCGACCAACTCGGCGCGCTGACGACCGGGCAGGTCGCTGCGCTCACGGGCGGCCAGGTCGCGGCCCTGACGACCGACCAGATCGGAGACCTGTCGACCGACCAGGCCGGCGCTCTGACCTCAACCCAGGTCGGGGCCATGACCACAGACCAGATCGGAGCGCTCACCACCGATCAGGTGGCGGCGCTCAGCGTGAAAGCCGTGGCCGGTCTGAAAGCCGCACAGGTCGAAGCCCTTAGCACCGACCAGGTCGGCGCGCTGACGACGGCCCAGATCGGCGCGTTCAGTGCCGCCCAGATCGGAGCGCTCGGCGCCGAC
This sequence comes from Aquibium oceanicum, assembly GCF_001889605.1. Classification (NCBI taxonomy): domain Bacteria; kingdom Pseudomonadati; phylum Pseudomonadota; class Alphaproteobacteria; order Hyphomicrobiales; family Phyllobacteriaceae; genus Aquibium; species Aquibium oceanicum. The sequence goes on from NZ_CP018171.1 coordinate 2,302,264, forward strand.
GACGCGGCCGAACTCTCCACCGACGCGATCGCCGCGATCAAGGCCGACGCTTTCGCCGGCCTGTCGACCGATGCTGTGGCCGCGCTGACGACCGACCAGCTCGGCGCGGTCACCGCGGCACAGGTCGGCGCCATGAAGACCACCCAGGTCGCCGCGCTGACGACGGACCAGATCGGCGCTCTCTCCGTCGGTCAGGTCGGCGCGCTGAAGGCCGCTCAGGTCGCTGCGTTGACCACCGACCAGATCGGCGCGCTGACGACAGACCATGTCGCCGCGCTGAGTTCCGCAGCGGTCACCGGCCTCACGGCGGACCAGATCACCGCCATGAGCACAGACCAGACCGAGGCCTTCACCGCTGCCCAGACCGCGGCCCTGAGCGCCACCCAGATCGCCGCGATGGAACTGGAAGACATCGAGGGCTTCTCGACCGACGACATCGCCGCGATCAGCACCAGCGCGATTTCCGGACTGTCGACGGACGATATCGGGGGGTTGAGCGAGGATCAGCTCGGGGCGCTGACGACGCCGCAACTGCAGGCCATGAGCACCGCGCAGGTGGAGGCGGTGATCGCCGCGTACCAGGCGGTCTGACGGACGGCGACCAGGCGTCCCGCCCCATTCGGGGGCGGGGCAGGGCGGCTTGCCGACATCACCCTTGACCTCTCCGGCGGGCTCGAATAGGTGTTTCCCCGCTGCGGGCATGGTGAAATGGTATCACATGAGCCTTCCAAGCTCTTGGTGCGGGTTCGATTCCCGCTGCCCGCTCCATCCCGTCTCTTCACCGCTCAGCTTTCGCAAGCCTAACCTGCGCTTCGACCGCGCGTCCCGCTTGTCTCAGTCCTCTTCCAGGTAATGATGATAGAGGGGACCTTCCGGCACCCCGGCAATGAGCGCGACCGCACTGCTCCCCACGATTGCCGACAAGAGCAGTATCAGGATCATCCGCATCAGCACCCCCTCTGAGCCGGCCGCATCCTGCATAGCCGTTACCTTGCGTCAAGGTGAGCTGGAGGGAATTGCGAGATTGCTCCGCGCGCCGCGGCCCCTTGTCTTTTCGAGCAGTAGCGGCTAATCGCCCCGCAACCGCAAACAGGCCCGTCGCGGGTCCAGGGAAAGAGATATGGCAAAAGGTAAATTCGAGCGTAACAAGCCTCATGTGAACATCGGGACGATCGGGCACGTCGACCATGGCAAGACGTCGCTGACGGCTGCGATCACGAAGTACTTCGGCGAGTACCGCGCCTACGACCAGATCGACGCGGCTCCGGAAGAGAAGGCGCGCGGCATCACGATCTCGACGGCGCACGTCGAATACGAGACCGAGGCGCGCCACTACGCCCACGTCGACTGCCCGGGCCACGCCGACTACGTCAAGAACATGATCACGGGTGCCGCGCAGATGGACGGTGCGATCCTGGTGGTTTCGGCCGCCGACGGCCCGATGCCGCAGACGCGCGAGCACATCCTGCTCGCCCGCCAGGTCGGCGTTCCGGCGATCGTGGTGTTCCTGAACAAGGTCGACCAGGTCGACGACGCCGAGCTGCTGGAGCTGGTCGAGCTCGAGGTTCGCGAGCTTCTGTCGATGTACGAGTTCCCCGGCGACGACATTCCGATCGTCAAGGGTTCGGCGCTGGCCGCTCTGGAAGACTCCAACAAGGAGATCGGCGAGGACGCGGTTCGCGAGCTGATGAAGCAGGTCGACAGCTACATCCCGACGCCCGAGCGTCCGATCGACCAGCCCTTCCTGATGCCGATCGAGGACGTGTTCTCGATCTCGGGCCGCGGCACGGTCGTGACGGGTCGCGTCGAGCGCGGCATCGTCAAGGTCGGGGAGACGGTGGAGATCGTGGGCATCCGCGACACGACCTCGACGACGGTGACGGGCGTGGAGATGTTCCGCAAGCTGCTCGACCAGGGCCAGGCGGGCGACAACATCGGCGCGCTGCTGCGCGGCGTCGACCGCGAGGGCGTCGAGCGCGGCCAGGTGCTGTGCAAGCCGGGTTCGGTGAAGCCGCACACCAAGTTCAAGGCCGAGGCCTACATCCTGACCAAGGAGGAGGGCGGCCGCCATACGCCGTTCTTCACCAACTACCGTCCGCAGTTCTACTTCCGCACGACGGACGTGACCGGCATCGTGACGCTGCCGGAAGGCACCGAGATGGTGATGCCGGGCGACAACGTGACGGTCGACGTGACGCTGATCGTGCCGATCGCCATGGAAGAGAAGCTGCGCTTCGCCATCCGCGAAGGCGGCCGCACCGTCGGCGCCGGCATCGTGGCGAGCATCGTCGAGTAAGCCACGGGCACATGGCCGAAAAAGCGAATGGCGCGCCCCCCGGGCGCGCCATTTTTCTTGGCGGGATATACTCGTTCGGCGATTCAGTGAGCGCTTCTGACACCGGCCGCTTTTCCGCTCTGGCCGGACTTGGCGCCGCTTGCCGCGTCCTTCGAGTGTGCGGCCAGCGCGGGGCCTGCGCCGCTGCTCTCGGCAGGTGAACGCCGACGCTTCAGTAATGCCCCGGCGACCTTCTTCGCCACGCCGAGAAGTATCATTTTTCTGATCATGCCCATGCTCGTGTCTCCTTTGGTTTCAACCAGACCGGAGAAACGCCCACAACCCCAAGAAGTTGCGGGATAAGGCGCATGCCTTGGCCGCCATCGGTGCTCGGGAATTCGCTTCTTCATTTCCGTTGCCCGGGTTTCGGAACCTTCGTCGCCCTTGCGCTTTTCTGCGTCCGAATGGGACGAAATGAAGAAGGATTTTGAAGATGCGTAAACAGCTTTTGACCTCGGCGGCCGCAGTCATGCTGATCTCCGGCTACGCCTACGGCCAGGAGTCGGGAACAGTTCCTCCCAACGCTCCGGCTGCAGAGCAGGCCACCCAGGACAGCAACCAAGTCGAAACCGACACCAACGCGAACATGGATGCCGGTGTCGCGGCCGGCGGGACCACGGGGGCCATCGCGGGCGCCGTGGTTGGCGGACCGGTGGGCGCGGTGATCGGTGGATTCGCGGGCGCCATGCTGGGTGCCGCGACGTCTGTGCCGGAACCGGCGGTCGAGTATGTCGTCGCCAACCCGGTTGACACCGTCATGATCGAGGGCGATCTCGCCGAAGGAACGGTCGTCCAGGCAGACGCGACGCTGACGCCAATTCCGGACTATCCCGACTACGCCTACGTCTACGCCAATGGACGTCCGGTTATCGTCCGTGTGGCATCGCGCGAAGTGGTCTACTCGCCCGGTTACGTCGTCGCACCGGGTACCGTGACGTATGTGCAGGAGAATCCGGTCGATCCGGTAACGGTCGGAAGCCTCTCTATCGGCGCCAGTGTTCCGGCAGACGTGCGACTCGTCGAAATCCCGTCGGATCCTGCTTACGCCTATGTCTACACCGACGCGGGACCGGTACTCGTGAACCGGGGCACGCGTACCGTGGTTTGGGTGAACGGCGGCTGAGGCGTCCCTATTCTTGAGATTGGAAGCCGCGCCTTCGGGTGCGGCTTCTTTTTTACAACCGCGCTTCCGACGTCATGGCCGGGATGAGGTGACACTGAGCCCGACCGGCGAAGGTGCAGCTTGCGAGGACAGCGCCTCCGGGTGCGCTGCGGCGCGACCTGGTCGAGACGCGCGACGCCAATGGGAGATGTGAATCCAGCCTGCACCAGCTTCGCAGGGAGCCTAACCTTGTGAAGCTCCTGCCGTTCTTATATGGACCGCGCTGGGAACCGAATTCTTTTGCCGTTCCATTCCGGTTCGCGTCGACAAAACTCGCCGGGACGCTCGACGCGTCTGCTGTGTCGTCGGCTATACTAGGAAGTTCATGTTTCAAGGTATCCCCTTCGTATTCATCCTCAGCTGGGAGCGGCCGATCTATACGTGGGTCTGCCTCGACAGCCTCTATCGTGCGACGAATTCCCCGGCAAAATTCGTCATCGCAGACAACGCGTCTCGCGATCCTATGGTCAAACAGGGCTGGCTCGGGAAAACTGGACACCCGGCATAAGTGGAATTTCTGCCTGAGATCGGCATGATGCCATGAACAGGAAACCATGAGCAGACGACCGCGCCGGAATGGCATCCAGGCACCGAAAGTCGCGGCCATGACCCATAGTATCGTTCATATAGGCCTCCATAAAACCGGCACGACGTCGCTCCAATTTTTTCTGAAGCATCACCGGGAGACTTTGAGGGAATGCGGGATGGCCTTTTACGAGGGCATCCATCGCGATTCCAACCATGTCGAACTACACGCCTACGCCATGCGGCTGGAGCGGACGTCGACGTTCCGCGCGAAATCGAAGTTCGTGATGGATGACGCTTACCGGAACGCCGTCGAAAAGCACGTCATCGCGTTCATGGATGCAAACCGCGATCGTATCAAGATATTCTCGGCCGAGGGACTTTCCCTTCTGTTCCATCACGACGAAGTCGAGCGTCTTCGTTCTTTGATTGGGGGACCGATCGAGATTATCGTATTTCTGCGAGACAAGAAATCGTATCTGGCGTCGCACGCAAATCAGTTCGATCATACTGGTTTGTATGATCGTAGTGACCGACATTCATTCGCATATACAGGCGAGGACTCGTGGCTGATCGACTATGAACGCCGGCTTGCCGCTTTCAGAGCCGTCCTCGGCAAAAACAACGTTCATGTTCTCGACTACGATCAAGCCGTCGAAAGAGATGGAAACGTCATACCCGCGTTCATGAACGCAATAGGCTTGGGAGAGGTCTTTCAAAAGGAGGACTGGGAGTCGATCCGCAAGAATGTCACCGCCCGGAAGTAGCCGCGCGTCCCTATTCGGGCGGGCCGGTGGTTCATCGTGCATCTCGCCGGACGATTTCCCGCCGCTCCGACGCCGGAAATATGGCGCTTAGCCCTCGAGTAGCTACCTCCCTTGTCAACGGGTGCCGATTGCTGAATCCATCAAGCGCGGGCCGTCAGCAGATACCCGCATGCGAATAGACCCGAAGCGTCTCAAACCGCATATTTGCGGGAAAATCCAGTGACTTGTGGGATCTTGCTGAGTGCGTGGATCGTAGCAAATGGCTCCCCGGGCCGGATTCGAACCAGCGACCAACCGGTTAACAGCCGGTTGCTCTACCACTGAGCTACCGGGGAACAGTGCTCTGGCGAAGTGCGGCAGCCTATAGCAAAACCCGTTCCGGATTGCCAAGCTCGTTTTCGCTTTTTTTCCCGATGGCCGCTTTTCTCCCGGTCCCGAGCAAGTCGCCGGGCTGTTTTGGATCGCCCAGGGAACCGGAAACGGATGTCGGCGCTTGAAGAACCCCGGGCGGAACTGCATCTGTCGCTGGGTTTCGGCCGCAGCGCCCTGGGCGCGCGTGGCAAGGAGAAGATCTTGGGCGAAAAGAGCATTGAGGCGGAGCGGCTGTCGCGGGCGGAAGCCGGGGAGCGCTTCGGCGGCGAGGAACGTGTTGCCAATGGCCCGTACATCCGGATTCTGGGGCGGCGCGTGCCCATGCCCCGTTCCCGGATCGCGCGGATCCCGATCGGCGCCTCGCTGATCGTGCTCGGGATATTCGGCTTCCTGCCGGTCCTCGGCTTCTGGATGATCCCGGCGGGCTTCCTCGTTCTCTCGTACGACGTGGCGATGGTGCGGCGGTGGCGGCGCAAGCTTGCCCTGCGGTGGGAGAGGCGACGCCGACCGAAAGGCGCGGGCCGCTGACGGGTTGCGGCAATTCGCCGAGGGGAGGCGATTTTGAGCGAGACCGCTTGTCGGTCCGGTGACCCTCTGTTAACAGGTCCGCCCATAGACAGCCGATGCTACGGGGCCTCGTGGCGGAGTGGTTACGCAGAGGACTGCAAATCCTTGCACCCCGGTTCGATTCCGGGCGAGGCCTCCACCGCCGGCTGTTCCCATGCGCCCGCCGGCCATGGGAAGGAATTCGCAAGAGGTTGGCGGAGGCGGACACCACACATGAGCGCTGACTATCTTCAGTTGCGAACCAAGATGGTGGACAGCCAGCTGCGCACCACCGATGTCAACCGCATCCCGATCCTCGACGCCTTCCAGGAGGTCCCGAGGGAGGCTTTCGTTCCCAGCCGCCGCAAGGCCTTCGCCTATCTCGACGAGGACATCGAGATCACGCCTCCGGGCTCCGCCGATCGCCGCTTTCTCATGGAAGCGTCTCCCTTCGCCAAGATGTTGCAGATGGCCGACATCGGCAAGGACGACCTCGTGCTGGATGTCGGCACGGGCACGGGCTATCCGGCCGCGATTCTCTCGCTCGTCGCCGGCTCCGTGATCGCGCTGGAATGCGATCCGACGCTCGCCGACGACGCGACCTCAACGCTTTCCGAGCTCGGCTACGACAACGTTGCCGTCGTGCAGGGGCCGCTGGCCGAGGGATATGCTTCCGAGGCACCTTATGACGTGATCGTTCTCGAGGGAGCTGTGGACAAGGTGCCGGAAAATCTCTTGGCCCAGTTGAAGGACGGCGGACGTCTGGTGGCGGTCGAAGGATACGGAAACGCCGGTATCGCGCGGCTTTACGTCAAGCATTCCGAGGTCGTTTCGGGCCGCCGCGGTTTCAACGCCGCGATCAAGCCGCTGCCGGGCTTCCAGAGCGAACCGGCATTCGATTTCTGAGAGGTTGCGCGGCGCGGCAAGTGGCGCCATGCTGCAACACGGAAAGACATTCGCACACCGCGTGGCGTTTTGCGTGTGCGAAGGCGGACATCGGTGTTAGGTGCACCCGTTCGCTGATTCCGCGAACTGGCGGACGAGAGCCGTTCGTATCGTGTCGAGAGGAATAGTCGTGGCGTCGATGAGCAAAAAGCTGTGTGCAGCGTTGTTGGTCTCGGCCTCTCTGGCCATTCCCGGGACCGCCAGTGCCGAGACCATTTTCGGGGCGCTGACCCGGGCCTACCAGCACAATTCGTCATTGAACTCGGCTCGGGCCGGGGTCCGCGTGACCGATGAGAACGTGCCGATCGCCAAGTCAGGCTACCGTCCCATCATCGCCGCCACCGGCTCGCTGAACTATCAGAACAGTTCCGGCACCGACCTGAGGACCGGCTCCTTCGGGGTTCAGATCAACCAGACGCTCTTCGACGGTTTCCAGACGCGCAACAACGTCCTGTCGGCCAAGTCACGCGTCTTCGCTGCGCGCGAATCGCTGCGCAACACCGAGCAGAACACCCTCTACAACGCCGCGGCGGCCTATCTGGACGTGATCCGCGACCGTCAGATCGCGGTGCTGCGCGGGCGCAATCTCGAGTTCCTCGAGGAGCAGGTCCGGGCGGCGCGGTCGCGCTTCGATGTCGGCGAGGGCACGCGTACGGACGTGGCGCAGGCCGAAGCCAGCCGCTCGTCGGCGGTCGCGCAGCTCACGGCCGCCCGCGCGCAGGCGGCGTCGAGCGCCGCGATCTATCGGCAGATCGTCGGCGACGAACCGAACGACCTTCAGCCGGTGAGGCCGCTGGCGAAACTCCTGCCGAACAATCTCGGAGCAGCGATATCGCAGGCCGTGGCCCAGCATCCGGCCATTCTCGCCACCCGTCATCTGGTGGATTCGGCCGGCTTTACGGTGAATTCGGCCGAGGGTGCGATGCTTCCCGGCGTCAGCGCCAGCGCGGGCGTGTCGAGGAGCTTCAGCGACCGTACGCCCGACATCGGCACGAACGGCGGTTCCACCGTTGGAAGCGTCGGCATCAGCCTGTCCATTCCGATCTATCAGGGCGGGCGTGCCTCCGCGCTGGTCAGGCAATCGAAGGAATCGCTCGGCCAGGCGCGGATCGAAGTCGATGTCGCGCTCGATCAGGTGCGTGCGGCAATCACGTCTGCCTGGGCGCAGTACGATGCCGGCGCTGAACTCGTGGCCGCCAATCGTGAGCTCATTTCCGCTGCCCAGCTCGCGCTCGAGGGTGTGAGCGAGGAGCGTAATGTGGGCCAGCGCACCACGCTCGACGTCCTGAACGCGCAGGCGGACGTCATCACCGCGCAGATCAACCAGGTCAGCGCCGAACACGACTACGTTCTGGCGAGCTTCGCCATTCTCTCCGCCGTGGGAGAGCTCAGCGCCGAGCGCCTCGGGCTCCAGGTCACGTCGTACCGGCCGGAAGAGCACTACGAGGCGGTCAAGGACAAGTGGTTCGGCCTGCGTACGCCGGACGGTCGCTGAGCGCGTCATCGCCTCGGGGCCAATTCACGGTCCAATCTTGTGTGAAACCATTTCTCCGTTCCCGCGGGGATTCTCTCGCGGCGTTCCCTCCGCTAGGGTTTTTGCATTGATTCGGGGGTGTGTTCCCGAGTGGAATGGAGATGCGGACCATGGCCAGCCCAGCGGCGGAACTGAAGATGCCACAGACCGGCGGCGCGCAGCGCGAGCCGTCGATGGAGGAAATCCTCGCCTCCATTCGCCGTATCATCGAAGACAGCGATCAGGTCCGTAAACCCGAACCGGAATCCGCCCCGTTCGTGGCGCAGAGCGCTCCGCGCAAGAGCGAGGTCGAGGCCTTCCGCAGGGAGTTCGACGTTCCGGCGGCCTCGAATGGCTCCGATACCGCCGTCCCGGAAGTGAAGGCGCCCGAGGCCGAGATGCGGGAACTGCCCGAACGGGCGCAGCCGGTTGAACCGGAGGCCGAAGCGGCTCCCGAAACCAGCGCCACGGCAGAGGAGCCCGCGACGGAAGAAACCGCCAATGACGAATCGGAGGCCTTCGCGGACGAGCCGGCGATCGATCTGGCCGACGATCTTCTCGGCACAATGACCGAAGAGGATGAGGTCCACGTGCCGGCCGCGGCGAATTCGGATGCCGCCGCGCCATCGGCTGCCGTTTCGCATAGTGCCGAGCAGCAACTTGTCGACAAGCCCTCGATCATTTCCGAACACACCGGTCGACAGGTCGCCGCCGCATTCGGCGAACTGTCCCAGGCCTTCATGGCAAGCCGCCAGCGCAGCTTCGACGACATGGCCGCGGAAATGATGCGGCCGATGCTGCAGGACTGGCTGGACAACAACCTGCCCACCATCGTCGAGAAGCTCGTGCGCGAGGAGATCGAGCGCGTCGCACGCGGCAGCTGATCGCCGCTCCACGACAAGCATCCGTCACCGCACAGAGCGCGCCGGGCCGGGCTTAAAACGCTCCGGCCGGTCGCGGTTGACTTGCCATGACCCTTCGGCTTTACACCGGGCTCTGAATTTCGCGAGCGCGGACACCCCGACATGCTGGACAAGACCTACGACGCCCGGAGCGTCGAGCCCAAGATAGCCCGCCGCTGGGAGGAGGAGCACGCGTTCCGCGCGGGCGCAGGCGCCGAGCATGGCGCAGAGGCGTTCACCATCGTGATCCCGCCGCCGAACGTCACCGGCTCGCTTCACATGGGCCATGCGCTCAACAATACCTTGCAGGACATCCTCGTCCGCTTCGAGCGCATGCGCGGCAAGAACGTGCTGTGGCAGCCCGGCATGGACCATGCGGGGATCGCCACGCAGATGGTCGTCGAACGCCGGCTGATGGAACAGCAGATCCACCGCCGCGACCTCACGCGCGAGGATTTCATCGATCGCGTCTGGCAGTGGAAGGCCGAATCCGGCGGCACAATCGTCAACCAGCTGAAGCGGCTCGGCGCCTCCTGCGACTGGTCGCGCGAACGTTTCACCATGGACGAGGGCCTGTCGCGCGCCGTCATCGAGGTCTTCGTCAGCCTCTACAGGCAGGGCCTGATCTTCCGCGGCAAGCGGCTGGTCAACTGGGATCCGCAATTCGAGACCGCGATCTCCGACCTCGAGGTGGAGAGCCGCGAAGTCGACGGCCACATGTGGCATTTCAAATACCCGCTGGCGGGCGGGGAGACCTATCGCTACGTCGAGAAGGACGCGGACGGAAACGTCACCTTCGAGGAAGAACGCGACTACATCTCGATCGCGACAACCCGGCCCGAGACCATGCTGGGCGACGGCGCGGTGGCGGTTCATCCGTCGGACGAGCGTTATGCGCCGATCGTCGGAAAGCTCTGCGAGATCCCCGTCGGGCCGAAGGAACATCGGCGGCTGATCCCCATCATCACCGACGAGTATCCCGATCCGGCCTTCGGCTCGGGCGCGGTCAAGATCACCGGCGCCCACGATTTCAACGACTATCAGGTGGCGCGCCGCAACGACATCCCGCTCTATCGCTTGATGGACACAAGGGCGGCCATGCGCGACGACGGAGAGCCTTACGCCGTGTGCGCGGCCAGCGCGCTGGAGATCGCGCGCAGCGGGGAACTGCCGTCCGAATCCGATGTCGATGCGCTCAACCTCGTGCCGGACGCCTACCGGGGTCTCGACCGCTACGAAGCGCGCCGGCTGATCGTGGAGGCAATCAGCGCCGAAGGTCTCGCGGTCGCTACGACGGACGCGGAGGGCAACCCGATCTCGCTGGTCGAGAGCCGGAAGATCATGCAGCCCTTCGGCGACCGTTCCGGCGTCGTCATCGAGCCGATGCTCACCGACCAGTGGTTCGCCGATGCCGAGACGCTGGCCAAGCCGGCGATCGCCTCCGTTCGCGAGGGGCGCACGAAGTTCGTGCCCAAGAACTGGGAAAAGACCTATTTCGACTGGATGGAGAACATCCAGCCCTGGTGCATTTCGCGTCAGCTCTGGTGGGGTCACCAGATTCCGGCCTGGTATGGCCCCGACGGCCATATCTTCGTCGCCAAGACCGAGAAGGAAGCGCTCGACCAGGCGGTTGAGTACTATCTCGCGGTCGACACGCCTTGGAAAGGGTGGGTCGAGGACAAGCTCGAGAACTTCGCCCCAGGCGAAATCCTGGTGCGCGACGAGGACGTGCTCGACACCTGGTTCTCCTCCGCGCTTTGGCCCTTCTCGACGCTGGGATGGCCGGACGAGACCGAGGAACTGAAAACCTACTATCCGACCTCGGTGCTGGTGACCGGCTTCGACATCATCTTCTTCTGGGTTGCCCGGATGATGATGATGGGCCTGCATTTCACCGAAGAGGAGCCTTTCCACACCGTCTACGTCCATGCGCTGGTGCGTGACAAGGACGGCGCCAAGATGTCGAAGTCCAAGGGCAACGTCATCGACCCGCTGGACCTGATCGACGAATACGGCGCCGACGCGCTGCGCTTTACGCTGGCCATCATGGCCGCGCAGGGCAGGGACGTGAAGCTCGATCCGGCACGCGTGGCCGGCTACCGCAACTTCGGCACCAAGCTGTGGAACGCGACGCGCTTTGCCGGGATGAACGGAGCTCGGCTCGATCCGTCGTTCCGCCCTGAGGACGCGAAGCTCACGGTCAACCGCTGGATCCTCACCGAACTGACGCGGGCTGCCGGCGCCGTCACGCGCGGCATCACCGGCTATCGCTTCAACGAGGCGGCGGGCGCGGCCTATTCCTTCGTGTGGAACCTCTTCTGCGACTGGTATCTCGAGCTTCTGAAACCGGTTTTTGCCGGTGATGACGAAGCCGCGAAGGCCGAGGCACGCGCATGCGTGGCTTATGTGCTCGACGAAATCTACAAGCTCCTGCACCCGATGATGCCGTTCATGACGGAAGAGCTCTGGGCGCTCACCGCGCCGGAGGGAACGCCGCGCGCGGACGTGCTCGCGCTGACCTCCTGGCCACAGCCCGACTTCGAGGACGGCGACGCGGCGGCCGAGATCAACTGGCTGGTCGAACTGGTGTCGGGGATTCGCTCGGTCCGTTCCGAGATGAACGTGCCGCCTGCCGCGCAGGCGCAACTCGTCATGGTCGGCGCGGACGCCACGACGCGCGAGCGGCTGGCGCGGCACGCGCCCGCCATCGAGCGGCTGTCCCGCGTCAGCGGGATTTCGGAGGCGGACGAGGCGCCGAGAGGCGCGGCCCAGATCGTCGTCGGGGAAGCCACGGCCTGCCTGCCGCTCGGCGGCCTGATCGATCTCACCGCCGAGGAAGCCCGCATCCGCAAGGAGATTGGCAAGACCGAAGGCGAGATCTCCCGCATCGAGAAGAAGCTCTCGAACGAGAAGTTCGTCGCCAACGCGCCGGAGGAAATCGTCGCGGCCGAACGCGAAAAGCTGGAGGAGTTCAAGGCTCTGCTTGCGCGCCTGAAGGTGGCGCTGGAGCGTGTCACGTCGGCGGGCTGACGCCCTTCCGCCCGATCGGGGCTTTCTCCGGTGCGCATTCCGGGCGGAGAAGATTAGTCCGGCCTTGCAAACCGGCGGGTTCCGGCGCACAAAGGCGCGTCACCCGGGCCGGGCCCCTCTGACAGGCGAGGCGTCGCCTGTGATGTCGGACCGATCGACAGCGCGCTGACGCGGCGCAACCTGCATCCTTTTCAATGATTCATCATGAGTGGCTTTGGCCGGGTTTCCTGGCGTTCGTCGCCGCGATCCTCTTTTTCGATCTGTTCGTCCTCCACCGCAAGGACCACGTCATCTCGAAGCGCGAAGCGCTGATCACCGTTGGCGGCTACGTAACGCTGGCGATGCTCTTTGCGGCGGGTGTCTTCTATTTCGCGGGGCGGACCCGCGGGGCGGAATTTCTCACCGGCTATCTGGTGGAGCAGGCGCTTTCGCTCGACAACATCTTCGTCATCGCGCTGATCTTCAGCTATTTTCGCGTTCCGCCCGAGGCGCAGTATCGCGTGCTCTTCTACGGCATCGTCGGCGCGATCGTCATGCGCCTCTCGCTGATCGTGCCCGGCGTGAAGATCGTCGATCAGTTCGCGGTCGTCGGAATGGCATTGGGCGCTCTGCTGGTCTTTTCCGGCTACAAGATGATGATGGCGGGGGACGAGATGATCGATCCCGGCGACAGCCGCATCGTACGCTGGCTGCAGAAGACGGGGCGCGTGACGAACGAGTACGAGGGTTCGAAATTCCTCGTCGTGCGGCAGGGACTGCTTTACATGACGCCCCTGTTCGTCGTGCTGGTGACGGTCGAGTTCACCGACCTCGTCTTCGCCATCGATTCCATCCCGGCCGTGCTGGCGATTTCGAACGATCCCTTCATCGTCTTTTCCTCCAACGTCTTCGCCATCATGGGTCTGCGGGCGCTGTTCTTCGTCCTTTCCGGCATGATGCGCGATTTCCACCACCTGAAGACCGGACTTTCGCTGGTTCTCATGTTCATCGGCGCCAAGATGCTGCTTGCGCATTTCATCAAGATCCCGTCGACGATCGCGCTTCTCGTGACGGCGCTGATCATCTTCGGCTCCGTCATCGCCTCGATCCTGACGCGCGAGAAGGAACAGGGCGACGAGCGCGGCTGAGCCGCGTCCTGTTCTTCGCGGAAGGAAATCTCATCACCGGACACAGCCGAGTGTCGATTCGGCAACACTCTTTCAACGCGGGTTGTTGTAGAAGGTAACGGGGGAGCCAATCGCCGCGATGCCGCCACAAACGGGTCGCAACTGGTTGGTTCACGGAGCGCGGCGAAAGCCGCATCTCAACAGGGTGCCTGCCGCTTCGCGGCATGAAAGACAATGAAAGTCGGAACGACATTCCGGAACTGGCAGCGGACGGCGGCACGACGCGTCGCATCTTTCGCGCTTGCGGGATCATCGGCCGGGCGAGAGAAAATTTGACGGCCATGTCCATGTCTGAGTGGACCCGCAAGGTCCTGGTCTGTGTTGCATTCGGAAGCTGCCTCTCGGTAGCCCAGAGCGCCCATGCGCTCGACCCGAACACCATGCGGGAGAGGGAAACCAGCCCCTGGGCGGTCTTCCGCAACGGGTTCTTCGCTTACAAGCAGGGGCACAAGCAGGAGGCGATCGAAGCCTACCGCTACGCCGCCGAGAACGGACAGCTCGGTGCGCGCTGGAAGCTGGCGCGCATGTATGCCGAGGGCGACGGCATCCGCCGCGACGACTACGAAGCGTTCAAGGCCTTCAGCGAGATCGTCCAGCAGGACGTCGAACCGGGCAGCCTGGAGGAGACTTATGTCTCCGACGCGCTTGTCGCCGTCGCCGGCTACCTGCGCAAGGGCATTCCCGGCTCGCCGGTGAAGGCCAACCCCATCGCCGCGCAGGACTACTACATGCGCGCGGCCGCCACCTACCGCAACCCGAACGCCCAGTACGAGATCGGCAGGATGTTCCTGACCGGCGAAGGCGTGAAGGCGAGCGTCAAGCAGGCCGGCCGCTGGCTGCAACTCGCGGCCGAAAAGGGCCATGCCGGCGCGCAGGCGACGCTCGGCAATCTCCTGTTCCAGAGCGGCAAGGTGGTCAAGGGCCTCGCCATGATGACCGCAGCGCTGGAACGCGCTCCGGCGGGAGACCAGATCTGGATCCGCGAGTTGCAGGAGGAAGCCTTCTCGCTCGCGGGCGAGTCCGACCGGCGCACGGCGATCGCACTCGCCGAGGACATCCTCCAGAAGGGCACGGCGGAGTAGCCGAGCCGGCGATCAGCTTTTGTCTTGAGGACCGGACATCGGTTTCGCCGGCGATGCCTGCCGTTCAGGCAGGCTGATCGACGAGATCGGGCAACCCTCGCCGATCTTCTGCCACGAGGTGTTGTTGAGGACTTTTCCGCAGCGCGCCAGCCACGAACCGCTGGAAAGCTTCAGGCAGACCGTCTCTCCCAGCGTGTAGCGCTGGCCGTTGGCGATGCACATGCATTCGTCCGCCGAGGCTTGTCCGGGAAGCGCGAAGCCAGCCCAGGCGATCGCCAATGACAGGATCGCAAGTCTCTTCATGGGATGACCATAGCACGTTCCGGCGTCCAAGCGCCAGAAGCCATTCTCAGGCCGCGTCCAGGGCCAGTTCCACGACAGCCGGGACATGGTCGGATGGCTTTTCCCAGGCCCGCACGTGCTTTTCCACTGACGCCGCGTCGAGGTGCCGGGCGGCTTCCGGCGACAGCATCAGGTGGTCGATCCGGATACCGTTGTTCTTCTGCCAGGCGCCCGCCTGATAGTCCCAGAACGTGTAGAGCGCCTCGTCCGTGACGGCGCGGATGCTGTCCGTGAAGCCGAGCAAGGAAAGTTGCCGGAAGGCGGAACGGCTCTCCGGCTGGTAGAGCGCGTCGTTCACCCAGACGTCCGGGTTTTTCGCGTCGATCGGCTGGGGGATGACGTTGTAGTCGCCGGCAAGCACGATCGGTTCCTCGAGCGCGAGCCGGTCTTTCGCCCACGCCTCCAGGCGCTCCATCCAGCCGAGCTTGTAGGTGAATTTCTCGGTGCCGACCGGGTTGCCGTTCGGGAGATAGAGCGACACCACCCGCAGCACGCCGGCGGACGTCGAAAACACGCCTTCGATGAAGCGCGCATGGTCGTCGCCGTCGTTGCCCGGCAGCCGGCAGGTGACCTCGTCGAAGCGCAGCTTCGACAGGATGGCCACGCCGTTGAAGCCCTTCTGGCCGTGCGTCTCGACATGATAGCCGAGCGCCTCGATCTCCAGCCGCGGAAAATTCTCGTCGACCGACTTGATCTCCTGCAGGCACACGATGTCGGGCTGGCTGTCCTTCAGCCAGGTGAGGAGATTGTCGATGCGCGCCTTGACGCCGTTGATGTTCCAGGTCGCGATCTTCATGGTCTCGAGTTCCCGCAGTGCGCACTCATCGGCTTTCTGACCATACTCATCCTTCCCGGCTCGGGCCAGCCAGGGCATGCGCGGGTCTGGCCGTCAGTTCGATGCCGAGCGCCTTCATCACCGCGATGGTTGTCTTGAGGGTAGGATTCCCTTTGTCGCTGAACGACCGGTAGAGCTGCTCGCGCGAAAGCCCCGTCTCGTTCGCGATCTGGGTCATGCCCTTCGCGCGCGCCACGACGCCAAGCGCGTGCGCGATATATCCGGCATCCTCGGAAGCGAACGCCTCCGCCATGAAGGACGCTATTGCCTCGTCGGAGGTCAGTCCCTCGGCGGGGTCGAACGTCGTCAGTACCTCGGCCACGTCATTCCTTCCATTCTTCAGCCAGACGTTTGGCGGTTCTGATGTCCTTCGCCTGTGTGCTCTTGTCGCCGCCACACAGGAGGACAATGAGGGTGCTGCCGCGCTGCTGGAGATAAACGCGGTAGCCGGGACCGTGGTGGATGCGCACCTCGCTTATGCCGCCACCCACCGGCTTGACGTCGCCTACGTGTCCGTAGGCCAGTCGGTCGAGCCGTGCGAAGATCAGACCG
This sequence comes from Aquibium oceanicum, assembly GCF_001889605.1. Lineage (NCBI taxonomy): Bacteria > Pseudomonadati > Pseudomonadota > Alphaproteobacteria > Hyphomicrobiales > Phyllobacteriaceae > Aquibium > Aquibium oceanicum. The sequence goes on from NZ_CP018171.1 coordinate 2,318,338, forward strand.
CGGGCACGCTCATCCTTGAGGCGCGTCCACCACTTCCTGAACGTCTCCGTCTGCTTCAGCTCGAACATGGAAGATAGTAGTTTTCGAACTACAAACCGTCAAGCGTCCGAAAGTTACGACCCACCTCGGGAGACATGCCCAGGTTGCAACGAAACGAGCCGGGGACATGCCCCGGCTCGCATCCGTTCGCTCGAACTCGGTCCGGTCAGACCGAATAGTACATGTCGAACTCGACCGGATGCGGGGTCATTTCGAAGCGCATGACCTCGTGCATCTTGAGTTCGATGTAGGCGTCGATCTGGTCGTCGTCGAAGACGCCGCCGGCCTTGAGGAAGCCGCGGTCCTTGTCGAGGCTCATCAGGGCCTCGCGCAGAGAGCCGCACACGGTCGGGATCTTCTTCAGTTCCTTCGGCGGCAGGTCGTAGAGATCCTTGTCCATCGGCTGGCCGGGGTGGATCTTGTTCTTGATGCCGTCGAGGCCGGCCATCAGCATCGCCGCGAAGCCGAGGTACGGGTTCGCGCCGGGATCCGGGAAGCGGACCTCGACGCGCTTGGCCTTCGGCGAGGAGCCGAACGGGATGCGGCAGGAGGCCGAGCGGTTGCGCGCCGAGTAGGCGAGCAGAACCGGAGCCTCGAAGCCGGGCACAAGGCGCTTGTAGGAATTGGTCAGCGGGTTGGTGAAGGCGTTGATCGCCTTGGCGTGCTTGATGATGCCGCCGATGTAGAACAGGCAGCTCTCCGACAGGCCGGCGTACTCGTTGCCCGCGAAGGTCGGCTTGCCGCCCTTCCAGATCGACTGGTGCACGTGCATGCCCGAGCCGTTGTCGCCGTAGACCGGCTTCGGCATGAAGGTGGCCGTCTTGCCGTATGCGTTCGCGACCTGGTGGATGACGTACTTGTAGATCTGCATCTTGTCGGCGTTGCGCGTGAGCGTGTCGAACTTGATGCCGAGTTCGTGCTGGGCGGCCGCGACCTCGTGGTGGTGCTTTTCGACCACCACACCCATCTCGGCCATGACGGTCAGCATCTCGGAGCGCATGTCCTGCAGCGAATCGACCGGCGGAACCGGGAAGTAGCCGCCCTTGACGCGCGGCCGGTGGCCGAGATTGCCGGTCTCGTAGTCGGTGTCGTCGTTCGACGGCAGTTCGCTCGAATCGAGCTTGAAGCCGGTGTTGTAGGGGTCGGCCTTGTACTTGACGTCGTCGAACACGAAGAACTCGGCCTCGGGACCGACATAGACGGTGTCGCCGATGCCTTCGGACTTCATGTAGGCTTCCGCCTTCTTGGCGGTTCCGCGCGGGTCGCGGTTGTAGGACTCGCCCGAGATCGGGTCGAGGATGTCGCAGACGACGGCCATGGTGGACTGTGCGAAGAAGGGGTCCATGTGCGCCGTCTCGGTGTCGGGCATCAGCACCATGTCGGACTCGTTGATCGCCTTCCAGCCCGCGATCGAGGAGCCGTCGAACATCACGCCGTCCGCGAACATGTCCTCGTCGACAGCCGCGACGTCCATGGTCACGTGCTGCATCTTGCCCTTCGGATCGGTGAAACGCAGATCGACGAACTTAACGTCGTTGTCCTTGATCTGCTTCATGATGTCGTTTGCTGTCGTCATCTTTCATCCCTTGTCTGACGGTGTTTTTTTTAAAGCGGACTTCCGTCTCAGATAGCGTCTATCCCGGTTTCGCCCGTACGGATACGGACGACTTCCTCGATGTTGGATACGAATATCTTGCCATCGCCGATCCGACCAGTCTGCGCCGCCTTGCGTATCGCTTCCAGAGCGGCTTCGACGGATTCGTCGCCAAGCACCACCTCGACCTTCACCTTGGGCAGGAAGTCCACGACGTATTCGGCTCCCCGGTACAGTTCGGTATGGCCCTTCTGGCGTCCGAAGCCCTTCGCTTCCGTCACCGTGATCCCCTGCAATCCGACTTCCTGAAGGGCTTCCTTCACCTCGTCAAGCTTGAACGGCTTGATGATCGCTTCGATTTTTTTCATTAGACGGGGGCCTCCGATGGATTGAGCGGCGATCGAACCCGCTTCGCCGACCCACAAGCACGAAGCATGCCAGACGAGGGTGGTTGAACGGGCGCGACAGCGATTCACGGGACGCCGCGATATCACTCCGGGTTTTGCGTCGCTACGCTTACGGGGGTTACACCGGGCGAGCCGAATGGCTTCCAGACCACCATGCTGCTTGCCCAAAAAATACGCAAGCCGCAAACATCATGAGCAGGAACGAAGTGTTTGCCCGCTGCCGCCCAAACCGTCTACGCTGCGCCTCGTTCGACGGGGTATTCGATGAGCTTTGAACTCCTGTCTCCGACGGAAATGTCGGAGGCCGACCGGCTGTCCATCGCGCGCGGACCCCATGACGGGCCGGCGCTGATGCGCAACGCCGGAGCGGCGGTCGCCCGCGAGGTACTTTCTCGCTATCCCCAGGCCCGAACGGTCCACGTCCTGGCGGGACCGGGCAACAATGGCGGCGACGGTTTCGCTGCGGCGCGGCTACTGGCGCAGGCGGGCGTGGATGCGCGCGTTTATTGCGAAGGGCGTCCGGTGGCGGGGAGCGATGCGGCGGGCGCGCTCGCGGACATGCGGCTGCCGCTGCTCGGCTTCGATGCGTTCGCGCCGGAAGAGACGGACGTCGTCGTCGATGCACTGTTCGGAGCCGGGCTGGCGCGTGCGATCGGCGGGGCTTATGCGCAAGCCGTCGAGAAGGCGAACGCTTCGGGCGCCTGTGTCGTGGCGGTCGATCTCCCCTCCGGTCTCTCCGGCGGATCCGGGCTCGTGCTCGGCACCGCGATCAGGGCCGGCGTCACCGTCACCTTCTTCCGCCTGAAGCCCGGACATCTGCTCTATCCCGGTCGCGCGCTGTGCGGCGACACGGTGCTCGCCGACATCGGCATTCCGGCCGACGTGCTTTCCGAGATCGGGCCGCGAACATTCCGCAACACGCCCGAACTCTGGCGCGAAACCTTTCCCTGGCCGCACAGCGGTTCGCACAAATATGCGCGCGGTCATGTCGGGGTCTTCTCCGGAGGTCCCTCCGCGAGCGGCGCGGCCCGCCTTGCCGCGATTTCGGCCGCGCGGGCCGGCGCCGGCGCCGTCACGGTCCTCTCGCCCAAGCAGGCGGTTCAGGTGAACGCCATGCACCTGACGGCGGTGATGTTGAAGTGGATCGACACACCCGAGGAAGCGGTCAACTTCGCGAAGGACAGGAAAATGTCGTCGGCCGTGATCGGACCGGGTTTCGGCGTGGGCGAGCGATGCGTGGAATTCTTGCTGGCGCTGGCCGGCCTCGGCGCGGAAAGCCCGTTCGGCCTGGTCCTCGACGCCGACGCGATTACGTCGTTCGCGGATGCTCCGGACAGGCTGTTCGAGGCGCTGGCGGCGATAGGTGCGCAGACCGGACGGGAGAGGGCGGTCCTGACCCCGCACGAAGGTGAATTCCGCCGGCTCTTCCCCGATCTTGCCGATGCTCAGGGCGTCTCCAAGCCGGAACGCGCCCGCCGCGCAGCGGAGCGCGCAAATGCGGTTGTCATCCTCAAGGGTCCCGACACCGTGATCGCCGCTCCCGACGGCCGCGCCGCGATCAACGTCAATGCGACGCCGTTCCTGGCGACGGCGGGCTCGGGCGACGTGCTGGCGGGCATCGTGGCGGGTCTGCTGGCACAGGGAATGCCGACCTTTGAAGCGGCGGCGGCCGGTGTCTGGCTGCACGCCGAGGCGGGAGCGCGCTTCGGCCCGGGTCTGATCGCGGAGGACCTGCCCGCTCTCCTGCCCGCCGCCCTTAGTGAACTTTACAACGGCGACAGAACGTCGTTCTGACCGGCCTCAGCGCTCTTCTTCGAGGCGCGTGACTTCGCGTTGGATCCGGTCGATGATGCGACCGGTGTCCTCGTGCATGCGCTTCAGGCGTTCCAGCTGCACGGTGATGGCGGCGAGCGGATCGGGGCCGATTTCGTCGGCCGGCGCATCGCCGACCCCGTGCAGCAGCCACACCAGATTGACGTTGAGGATGCCAGCCAGCAGCGACAGTCTCTCGACGCTGGGCTCCGAGCGATCACTCTCCCACTGCTCGATGGTCTTCTGCCTCACGCCGACGCGGCGCGCCAGTGCGGCGGTGGTCATTCCCTGCGCGTCGCGGATGCGCGAGAGGCGGCCTCCGAACGTGTCGGAATCGGGAAGTCGGTTGTGGATCGAGGTCACGACTGCCATGGAACGGTTTCCCTCCAGCTGCGGATCATTTTTGTCATAGATAGCTGTATTCGGCCTCCGTGTCGCCGCGACGAACGTCAGGTGACGTCGCCTTCGGGCACGCCGAGGCGTTCGCCATGCCAGCGCAGGTGGTCGTCCATGAACGTCGAGATGAAGAAATAGGAGTGGTCGTATCCGGCCTGCATGCGAAGCCTGAGCGGAATGCCGGCCTTGCGGCAGGCTTCCTCCAGCAGCCACGGCTTGAGGCCGTCTTCCAGGAAACCGTCGGCCTTGCCCTGGTCGACGAGGAATTCCGAAAAGCGGTAGCCATCCTCGATCAGCGAGCACGCGTCGTGGAGGCGCCAGTCGGCCTGGTTGGGGCCGAGATAGCGCTCGAACGCCTTGGCCGACCAGTCGGCCTGGGACGGATGCACGATCGGCGCGAAGGCGGAGCAGCTCCTGAAGCGCTTCGGGTTCCTGAGCGCGATGGTGAGCGCGCCATGCCCGCCCATGGAATGGCCGAAGATCGACTGGCGGTTCATGTCCGCGGGGAAGTTCGCCGCCACGAGGCGCGGCAGTTCATCGATGATATAGGAATACATGCGGTAGTTGGCGTCGTAGGGCGCCTCGGTGGCATCGAGGTAGAAGCCGGCGCCTGAGCCGAACTGCCAGTCGCCCTTGTCGTCCGGCACTGTCTCGCCGCGCGGGCTGGTGTCGGGACAGACCACGATAAGTCCGAGTTCGGCCGCGATGCGCCGGTACTCGCCCTTGTCCATCACGTTGGCATGGGTGCAGGTGAGGCCGGAGAGATACCACAAGACGGGGCAGGGACCCTTTACGGCTTGCGGCGGGACGAAGACGGCGAATGTCATGTCGCAACCGCAGGCTTCGGACGCGTGGCTGTAGACGCCCTGCACGCCGCCTTGGGATTTTGCTGTCGAAACGGTCTTGATGCTCATGGGTGCGCTGCCCGGCGAAAGCCGGAGATCTCTTCGTGAATGTATCTGGATCGCCCAAGGGGCGGAGGAAAGTGGATTTTCCTTAGCATGGAGGGTCCGGATCGCCAAACCGCCGGCGGGCTCCGACGCGCCCCGGCAAGCGTTCCGGGCTTACATCACCGCCGCCGCCGGCCGTTCGTCCTCCGGCGGGAGCACCGGCATCTCGCGCGACCGCCGTTCGATCTCCGCGTCGATCTCTTCGATGGAGGGGTTGCTTTCCTCGACCCATTTTTCGAGCCGGGCGAATTCGTCGTCGGCCATGGCCCGGTAGACCGTCACCTCCTGGCCCCTAGAAAGCACCTCCAGGCCGTTGATCGCCAGCGGGCTCGAGAGCGTCTTCCAGTTCGGCCCGAAAGTCTTGACCATGGTGTACATGGTCTTGGCCTTGAGCACGCCGACGCCGCCGGCCACGCATGCCTCGTAGAACATGTGGTGGGTCGCTTCGGCCGATCGCGTCCGCACGTCGCAGAAGTAGTCGTGGACGACCGACGCCCGCCGGTACTCGCCGACAAAGGGTGGACCGAAAGTCGTCCAGAATATTCGCGGGATCGACGCGCCGTTGATGACGGCGTCCTTCTTCACGGTCCATTTCAGTCCGGCCGCGTCGACGAAGGTGAAGGCCTTCGTCAGCTTCATGTCGCGATCCTCGCCCGGCTGCTCCAGCCAGATGACGGAGACGGTCCCGATGAACTGCGCTGCCATGCGATCCTTCCGTGAAGCTACGAGCCATGGCGGGGATGATATGATGGAGCGGAAGCGGATGGCGTGATCCGCTTCACATTCGCAGATGCGGGCGGCCTTGTTCAGGTCGTGAGCCATTCGCCATTCGGCAGAGGCGGACAATCAAGACTGCCCACCGGCATTCAGCGCCCGGCGCACCGTCCGGTCCAGGGCGCTGAGGAATTCGGATCGGTCGCGGGCGGCGAAGCTGCGGTTGAAGCCGCGGTCTTCGCCCGTTTCCCTCAGATGCTGCTTCAGATCGCGCATGGCCACCGCCATGCCGATGGATTCGGGCGTGAACGGCCGTCCGGTCGGGCCGATGACGTGGACGCCGGCCGGGACGAGGCGTGCTGCCAGCGGCACGTCGGCCGTCACCGCGATGTCGTTGGGCAAAGCGTTCTCGACGATCCAGTCGTCGGCCGCGTCCGCTCCCTTCGACACGACGACGTTGCGGATCATCGGATCGCGCGAGGGGCGCAGGCCGCCGTTGGAGACGAAGATGACGACGAGCCCGTGGCGTTCCGCGACCGTTATGGCCTCGTCCTTCACCGGGCAGGCGTCCGCATCGACGAGGATCTGCGGCAGGCGCGTGTCCGCCACCTCAGCCAAGGTTCTTGCGCGCCAGCGCCGCGCCTTCGCCGAGGGCCTTCAGTTTGCCCACCGCGACATCGCGCGACAGCGGCGCCAGGCCGCAGTTGGTACAGGGCTGGATGCGCTCCGCGTCGGCGTGCTTCAGCGCCTCGGAGATCGTCGATGCCACTTCGTCCGGTGTCTCGACCCGGCTCGTCGCCACGTCGATGACGCCGACGAGCAACTGCTTGTCGGGCAGGAGTTCGATCAGCGAGATCGGCACGCGGGAATTCGCGCATTCCAGCGACACCTGCTGGATGGAGGAGGCGTTGAGCGCGGGGAAGATCGCCTCGTACTGGCGCCATTCGTTGCCCAGCGTCTCCTTCCACTTCACGTTCGCCTCGATGCCGTAGCCGTAGCAGATATGGACGGCGGTGGCGCATTTCAGGCCGCGGGCGGCGCGCTCCAGCGCGGCGATGCCCCAGTCGTTCACCTCGTCCATGAAGACGTTGAAGGCCGGCTCGTCGAACTGCACGACATCGACGCCCGCCGCTTCCAGCTCCAGCGCCTCCTCGTTGAGGATGTCGGCGAAGGCCATCGCCATGTCGGCGCGGCGGCCGTAGTGCTTATCGGCCAGCGTGTCGCAGATGGTCATCGGGCCGGGCAGGGTCCATTTCAGCTTGCGGCCGGTGTGCGACCGGCAGAAGGCGGCTTCGTCGCGGTGCACGGGCCGGGTGCGCCGCAGGGCTCCCGTCACCGTCGGCACGTCGGCGACGTAGCGGTTGTTGCGGATGCCCATGGGCGTCATGAGCTCCCAGTCGATGCCTTCCACGCTCTCAAGGAAGCCGTGCACGAAGTGGCGCCGGAACTGCTCGCCATCCGAGACGATGTCGATGCCTGCGTCCTCCTGCTCCTTGATCCAGACGAGCGCGGCATCGCGCTTGGCCCGGTCGAGTTCGGCGCCTTCGAAGCGCCATTTCGGCCAGAGCTTTTCGGTCTCGGCCAGCCAGTGCGGTTTCGGCAGACTGCCGGCGATGGTGGTGGGGAAGAGCATTTTTCCTCGGGTCGGTTGATTGCGAAGGTCTCAGGCCACGAGGGCTGCGACGAGAGCCCACAAGGTCATGAAGATCAGGATGAGCGAGCCGGCTGTCCAGAGATTGGCGCGCATGTCGTGCGTCTGGGCGGTAAAATAGGCCACGAAGTGCAGGAGCCTCGAAGCGACATAGCCGTAGAGCAGCAGCCAGGCGAGCCAGAGCGGGGGTTCCGCGAGGACGAAGAGCAACCCCGCGACCAGGAAGAAGGGGATGTTCTCGAGGTCGTTCTGGTGGATGCGGCGGATGCGCTCGACGCGCTCGTTGGGTTCGATCTGCCTGGGATCCGGACTCGGGTTGAGGCGGGTCCTGCGCAGATCCTCGGGCGAGCGGTAGCCGCCCTTCTCCCGGATCATGCGCCAGACCGTCAGCCAGGACATCGATACCGCCTTCAGGATCATCAGGCAGGCAGCAATCGCATAGGTCTCCATCAGCGGGTTCTGAAGGCTGATGCCATCCACGGTCGTTCCCCCTCGATTCCGGCCGGCGGCGCGGAGGCGGGTACGCTATCACATCGTCGTTCGGAGCGCCCGCACGCTTCGACGCGCGCGCCGGCACAGGGTACGGCGCCTATCCGCCCAGATGACAGCGGACAAGCGTCGCCTGCACGGGGGTCTCGGGCGAGCCGATTTCCAGCCGATCGGCAGCGGTGAGCGACAGCCGGATCTGACGGTCCTCCGTTTCGCCTTCGGCGATGCAGGAAGCGGCAAGCGTCACGATGCCGTCGGCGAGCGGCGCCTCTTCGATGTTGCACAGGCTCTCGTAGCGGCGAATGGTGGTCGGCGTGATGACGGCCATCTGTTCCACCGGCTCCTGGTCGATGCGGCTGCACTGGGTCGCATCGCCGGCCCATACACCCACGTAGTCCGGGCCGACGCCCGCTGGCCGGGCGCGGGCGGCGGAGAGGGTGTCGACTCTGAGAAGCTCCGCTGCCGCCAGCCGCGCCTGCGGGTCGCCTTCGGGGAGTTCGGTCTCAGTCTTCGATTCCTCGATACGGCGGTTGAGGTCATCGGCGGCTTCGCGAAGCTCCACCGCTGCCCGCTCGGCAGCGCCTTTGGCGATGCGACCGAGTTCCCGGGCATAGTCCCCGGCCTTGTCGATTGCCGGACCGGCATCCTCGATCGCCTGTTCGGCTGCGTCGCGGCCTTGCTTGAGCAAGGTGCCAGCACCCTCGGCGATCGACTTCGCGCCGTCTCGAAGCTGGTTGACCGCGCGATCCCGTTCGGCCGCGTCGTCACCTCCGTCCGGGGTGGCCGGGGGCGACGGCTCCGCTGCCGTCGGCGAATCGGCGGTCGGAGGAACGGCGGCTCCATCGGCTTTCTCGTCGCTGCAGGCTGCGAGTGACAGCGCGACAACGCCGGCGAAAATGGACAGAGTGAATGGTCTCATCGTGGCTCCAGGGAACATCCGGCCGGAACGGCCGCGTCCACGGGGGAATGCTCGTGCGGCGAGCGGGTTCCGCCGGGGGGGCAGCGGAGCGCCACGCTCCTGATGCTCTCGCCCTCATGCATCAGATGGTGGGAAACAGCATTCTTCTCCTCCGGACCGCCACCCGCGTGGCGGTCCTCAAGCACGGCCGGACCGGGCCGACGGCTACTTCAACTCGTCGACCGTGTTGATCACCGATCCCAGAAGACCGTAGGCGAGCGCTTCCTCGGTGGTGAGCCAGAAATCGCGATGGATATCCTTCATGATCTTTTCCGGCGGCTGGCCGGTCGCGGTGCCGAAGAGCTTGGCGAAGCGCTCGCGCATGCGGATGACCTGTTCGGCCTGGATGGCGATGTCGGACGCCGAGCCGCGCACGCCGCCGCTCGGTTCGTGAAGAAGAAAGCGCGTGTTCGGCAGGCAGTAGCGGTTCTCGAGCTTGGCACCGACGAAGATCAGCGCGCCCGCGCTGGCCACCCAGCCGCTGCCGATCGTGCGCACGGTCGGGCGGATGAACTTGATGATGTCGTGGACCATGTCGCCCGATTCGACGTGTCCGCCGGGCGAGGAGATGAACATGTTGATCGGCGCGTCGCTGTCCTCGGCCAGCGCGAGCAGTTGCGTGACCGTCCGCTGCGCCAGCTTGTCGTTGATCTCGCCAGTGACGATCACGTTGCGGCTCTTGAAGAAGAGCGCCTCGATCGGTCCGGGCTGCTTGGGTTCTTCGCCCTTGCCGGGTTCTTCCAGAAGCCAGGTGTTCATGCGTGTGCCTTTCCTTGTCTGGGCATCAATAGACCACGACGCTGCGAATCGATTCACCCGCATGCATCAGGTCGAAGCCCTTGTTGATCTCGTCGAGCGAAAGCTTGTGGGTGATCATCGGGTCAATCTGGATCTTGCCCTCCATATACCAGTCGACGATCTTCGGCACGTCGGTTCGTCCGCGCGCGCCGCCGAAGGCGGTGCCTTTCCAGGTGCGGCCGGTGACGAGCTGGAACGGCCGCGTCGCGATCTCCTGTCCGGCGCCGGCGACGCCGATGATGATCGATTCGCCCCAGCCGCGATGGGCGCATTCGAGCGCCTGCCGCATGACCTTGACGTTGCCCGTGCAGTCGAAGGTGTAGTCGGCGCCGCCGATCTGGTCGGCCCCGCGCTTGGTCAGGTTGACGATCTCGGCGACGACGTTCTCGCAGTTTTTCGGATTGACGAAATGCGTCATGCCGAACTTCTCGCCCCATTCCTTCTTGTCGTCGTTGATGTCGACGCCGATGATCATGTCGGCGCCGGCGAGCCTCAGCCCCTGGATGACGTTGAGGCCGATGCCGCCGAGGCCGAAGACGGCCGCCGTCGACCCGATCTCAACCTTGGCGGTGTTGATGACGGCGCCGATGCCGGTGGTGACGCCGCAGCCGATGTAGCAGATCGTGTCGAAGGGCGCGTCGGGATTGACCTTCGCCACCGCGATCTCGGGCAGCACGGTGAAGTTCGAGAAGGTCGAGCAGCCCATGTAGTGGAACAGCTTTTCGCCGCCGATCGAGAAGCGGCTGGAACCGTCGGGCATGAGCCCCTGGCCCTGGGTGGAGCGGATGGCGGTGCAAAGATTGGTCTTGCGCGACAGGCAGGAGGGGCACTGTCGGCATTCGGGCGTGTAGAGCGGGATGACGTGGTCTCCCTTCTTCACCGAGGTGACGCCCGGCCCGACGTCGACGACCACGCCCGCGCCCTCGTGGCCGAGGATTGCGGGAAACAGGCCTTCGGGATCGGCACCCGATAGGGTGAATTCGTCGGTGTGGCAGATCCCGGTCGCCTTGACCTCGACCAGCACCTCGCCTTCGCGCGGCCCTTCGAGGTCCACCTCCATGATCTCCAGCGGTTTTCCGGCAGCTGTGGCGACGGCGGCGCGTGTCTTCATGGGCGGTCCCTCCTGGTCTGCGATTTGCGCGGCAAGATTTCAGGAATTCCACGGGCGGGCAAGCCCATGCCGGGGAACCAGTCCGGGGCGGCCGCGTTACGGCCGGGTTCCGGCATCAATCCGTCACCGAACGGACATCGTCGGGTCATGCGGATTGGCTAAGTCCCCCTCGGCGGGGGCGGCCCGGGAGAGACGACATGCACTGCAATACGACCATAGACGAACTGCTCAGCGAGCCCATCATCCGCAAACTCATGGCAAGCGACGGTATCAAGGCCGAGGACATCCGGTCGCTGTTGGACGAGGCAAAGGCGCGTGCCAACATCACGACATCGGCCGGCGCGATCAAGTTGCCGCGGCCGGCGACTTCCGTGATGGAAATCGCGGGCTAGCGCCCTTCGCGGTTCAGCCGCACCAGCTTTCCTTGCGGCCTCGCCATTCGTGGGCGAGGCCATCGGCGACGAGGATTTCGCCGATCGAGCGGCCGTCGCGGTGCACCGTCCGCAGTTTGCGGCCGTAGCGGTCTTCGTCGCGATCGGCGCGCCGCAGTTCGAAGGGGCCGTCGTTGAGGAGGGTCTGCAGGCGATGCGTCGCCTCGTCGGCCAGCCGCTTTTCGGAGGCGCAGGCAGGACCGCTGACCTCCGGCGTGTCGATGTCTGCAATGCGGATCTTCACCCCGTCCATCCAGAACGTGTCTCCGTCGACCACGCAATCGATCCGGGCCGCTGATCCGCAGATCGAAAACCGCTTCTCGATCAGGTGACCCGAAGGCAGGCGCGCGGTCTCCCTGTCCGGACCCCGAAGCGCGACGTCGCCGCGCAAGGGCTGCTCCGCTTTGCCCGGCTCGAAATAGCCCACCAGATCGGGCGTCGGCGCAGCACCGGCGAGAAATGGAAGCGCGGCGGCGGCGAGGATGACGGCCAGGACCAGGAAGCCGAAGGACAGCGACATTCCCGGCTTGTAGGGAGCCCGCTTGGGAGGCGCCTGCCGGGGCCGGGGCCGCGATTTGCCGGACACTCCGCCGGTCGGCCTGTCGTTCCTCGATCCGAATTTCTCGCCAGCCATCCGCGCCCTCGTTTCAGGTCGGGCGCATCCTGTCTCGTCGAAGCTAGGGATCGGTTAACGTCGGCCTAATTATTTTAGAGATCGCTGATCGAAATGGGGCAGCGAGGCCCGGGGGGAGGTCATCTTTTCGAGTCCGGCAGGAGCGAACCGCGCGAATTTCGTTCGGATTCAGTCTTTGTTGGTAATTTCCTGTTCACTTCGATGGAGAGTGCGTGCGGCGTCCGGCCCGCGTCCACCCGAACAGTGCCTGAGTCCGGGGTTTTCATGCGTACGTCTCGACTAGCGACGATCCTGCTTGCCAGCGCCATCCTGACCGGTTGCACCAGAAGCGCCGGGCTCGAAGACCTGGTTCCGCGTCCCTCGATGGAGGTGACGAATTCGATCTCCCGCCCCGACGCTCCCGTTGCCGAAGCGAACGAAACGGCGTCCCAGGATGAACCCGCCGGGACCGGTGGAGAGGCGTCCGCGCCCGTGGTGGAGGCGGCGCTGGTCGCGCCCGACAAGCCGTCCCCTGCGGCAAAGGCGCTGCTGGACGGCACGGTTCATCCGCAGCGCTTCCGCGACGCCCACCCGATCAATTTCGGCAAGGCCTCGCCGCGCAACCTCGCCGTTCACGGGGTCGATGTCTCGCGCTGGCAGGGCAACATCGACTGGCCGAAGCTGAGGACGCAAGGGGCGAACTTCGTCTGGATCAAGGCCACGGATGGCGGCGACCATCTCGATCCGATGTTCCGGCGCAACTGGAATGCCGCCGCCCTGGCCGGCGTGCCGCGCGGCGCCTACCATTTCTTCTACTGGTGCCGCACCGCATCCTCGCAGGCCGACTGGTTCATCCGCAACGTGCCGAAGACCAAGGGTGCCCTGCCGCCGGTGCTCGACGTCGAATGGAACCACCTGTCCGAATGCAAGAAGCGGCCCTCGCGCGAGCAGGTGCTGGAGAAGATGCAGGTCTTCATGGACAGGCTGGAGAAGCACTACGGGCAGCGGCCCATCATCTACACCGCGCCCGACTTCTACCGCGACAACCTGAAAGGCGCATTCCCGAACCATCCCTTCTGGCTGCGCTCGGTCGCCGCGCATCCGTCCAAGGTCTATCCAGGCCGCGACTGGGTGTTCTGGCAGTATTCGGGCTCCGGTCTGTCGCACGGGGTGGACGAGCGCATCGATTTGAACGTCTTCGTCGGCTCGGAAGGTCAGTGGCGCAAGTGGCTCGCCGCCAACGCGGGGTAGGCGGATCTCTCCGATGGGCTACGGGCGCGACTTATCGCCGCCACGCCCGCGAATGCGTCTGGCATTTGAGGTCCCATCTCCCAAGGGAGGCGGTGCGCGCGCTGGCGGACGGTCCGACAGCGCTGTTTTTCTAAAACGATGCCCGGCAGACGCGCACCGCCGACGCTGCTGCCCCCCTCTGACTCACCCTGTGCCCAAAGGCCGTGGGTCGCCAGCACCGGAGGGGCCGGGACCGTGGGGCCTTGCCGAGGCAATCCCCGACCCCGCCAACCGGACGAGGCCAATCCCGCACGCCGCCACGTCCCCCTGGTCGGCCCGGCAGCCACCCAAGGCCCGGCGGACGTGACGGAGCGCATGATGCGGCATGGCCGGGGTGCGTGGACAAGAATCTGCGAGACCGGCGGTCGGCGCCGGGGGGCCGGCAGCCGGATCAAGGGGTTGGCGCGCGGAACGACCTGGATTAGTCGCTGGTTTGTCCACGTGTCAGCTCGCGCGGCGCGCCGGGTCGGGGCCGACGATGAGCGACGCGCCCGTCACTGCACGACGAAAAACGTCCCGACGTCAGCGCAGGATGCCCCCGGCGGCCAGCCGGCGGCGCCCGTGGCTATCCCAGCCGGTAGACGCGCGCCGCTGTGTCGTGGAACAGGTTCGCCTGGTCGGCCTCGCTGAATTTTTCCGCCGCGGCGCGATGCGCCTGCATCAGGTCGGCGTAGCTGGTCCAGAGTTTCTCGATCGGGAAGTTTGAGCCGAACATCAGCCGCTCGCTGCCAAAGATTTCCATCGAAGCGTCGTAGATCGTGGAGATCAGCGCGGCGTCGTTGCCATGGACGAAGGTGCCGAGGCCGGAGAGTTTTGCGCTGAGATTGGGCGCCTGCGCCAGCGTCCGCAGCCCTTCCTTCCATTCCTCGACCGTACGGTCGTCGCTTGCGGTCAGCATGCCGACATGGGTGAGGATGAAATCGGTCTCGGGGTGTTCGCCGACGAGGTCGAGCCCATGGCGCATCTGGCCGGGGAAGAGCTGCAGGTCGAAGGACAGGCCGTAGTCCTTCAGGCGCCCGACATTCGCGCGCACCTTCGGATCGATCACCTGTCGCGCGTCCGCAGCGAAGCGGAAGGCGCTGTTTTCGTGCCAGTGCAGCTGCATGCGGATGCCGCGCAGCAGGGGGTATTTCCTCAGCCGTTCGAGTTGCGGGCGCACGTCGTCCACGGTCATGTCGGCATAGCCGACGATGGCGTGCGGCCAGCCGGTGCGATCGGCGGTCTCGCTGACGAATGCGACCTCCTTTTCGAAGTCCTCCTTCGCCCAGTTGGTCTGCACGTAGACGGCCCGGGTAACGCCGAGCCCTTCGCGGTCGGCGAGAAATTCCTCCATCGGATAGTCGCGGCGGATCGGTTCGTAGGGACCGAAGATGCGCGGCACCATCGCGCCGACGAGCCAGGGCTGGTCCGCCTGCCGCCAGATGTGGAAGTGCGAATCGATCACGTTCTGCATCACGACGCCTTTCGCCAGATCGTCTCGGCCGCCGGCGCGGGCCGGGCCAAAGAGAGGATGAAACGGGTGAGGGCCTCGAGCGAGGATCCGTCTACCAGATCGTCGAGGAAGGGCAGCACGGCCCGGAGGGCCGCCGTCTCGGGGCGGAAGCGCGGATCGGCGGCGAGCGGCGTGCAGAGCGACAGCCGGTGCGCCCGTGTCGAGAGCCGGCGCAGCGCGATTTCCATCTCGGCATGACCGCCGCGCTCCAGCCCGTCGGTCAGGAGTACGACCGACGCGCCGCGCGCGAAGGCAGCGAAGCGCGGGATGGCGAGGAAGGCGGCGAGCGCCGGCCCGATGCGCGTGCCGCCGTCCCAGTCCTCGACGAAGCCTGCGGCGCGCGCGAGCGCGGCGTCGCGGTCGGCAGCCTTGAGCGACGGCGTGATGCGGGTGAGGCGGGTGCCGATGGTGAAAATTTCGGCGCGCTCGGCGTGCCGCACGATCGTGTGGGCGAGATCGAGATGGTCCGCGGTATGCTGCTTCATCGACCCCGAGATGTCGATCAGCAGAAGCAGCTTGCGCTGCACGAGCGGGCGACGGCGCTTCGGCGGCTTCGGGATGTCGCCGTCGGTCCGCGCGATGGCTCGCAGCGAACGCCGCAGGTCCGGTTCGCCGCGCGAGCGGGTCCGCACGCTGCGTAGCGAGCGGCGCACGGGCAGGGCAGTGGGCAGTGCCCGGCCAAACGCGGCGAGCGTGGAGCCCCTGCCGGCAAAACGCCGCGCGCCCAACCGCTCGGCGCCCGAGGAGAGGGCGCCGCCCTTCTCCGACCGCGGTTCCTCCGCCTCCTGCTCGGGGGCCGCGTTGCCGTCCTTGACGCGGGTTTCATCGTCGCTGTCGCCTTCCGCCGCGAGTTCGGCGTCGCCCCAGAACCAGGCGCGGAACAGGGCGTCGAAATCGCCGCGACGATCCGGCTGCGGCGCCAGTGTCGCCAGCGCCGCCTGTCGGATATCCTCCATGGAGCGGGGGCCGAGCAGCGTCACGCCGCGCAGGAGGGCAATCGACTGCTCCGGCGCGACCGCGAAGCCGGCGGAGCGCAGCAGGCGTGCGAAGCCGAGAAGGTGATCGGCGGCTGGGGCAAGCTGGCTCACGACAGTGCGTCCTCGACGATTTTGTCGAAGTCCGGCGCCAGATAGGCGAGGTCTTCCTCGTCCTTGACGAGTACGCCGATGGCGCGGCGGAAGGCTTCGGGCCAAGGGCTGCCGCCTTTTTCCAGTACGGTGGCGGCATTGGCCCATTCGATCGCCTCGGAGATGCCCGGCGGCTTGGCGAGCGGCCGGGCGCGAATGTCGCGCACCGCGCGCGCGACGGCCCGGGCCGTCGCCTCGGCGACGTCGCCGGCGCGGAGCGCGATGATGCGGGCCTCGCGCTCGGCGTCGGGATAGCCGATCCAGTGGTACACGCAGCGCCGGCGCAGCGCCTCGGCCAGGTCGCGGGTGCGGTTGGAGGTGAGGATGACGACCGGACGCGCGGCGGCGGCGAGCGTGCCGCGCTCGGGGATGGTGATCTGGAAGTCCGACAGGAATTCCAGCAACAGCGCCTCGAACTCGTGGTCGCTGCGGTCGATCTCGTCGACCAGAAGCACGCTCGCATCGGGCTTGCGCAGCACCTTAAGCAGCGGCCGTTCGATCAGGAAACGGTCGTCGTAGATGTCGATCTCGTGCTCGCCCGCCTGCCGGATGGCGAGAAGCTGGCGCTGGTAGTTCCATTCGTAGAGTGCATGCGCGGCGTCGATGCCCTCGTAGCACTGGAGACGGACCAGCTCGGACCCGAGCATGCGGGCGATCACCTTGGCAGCTTCCGTCTTGCCGACACCGGGCGCGCCTTCGAGAAGCAGCGGCTTGCCGAGGCGTATGGCGAGGAAGATGGCGGTGGCGAGGCCTTCGTCGGCGACGTAGCGCTGCTCCGCCAGGCTTTCGGCGACGGCTTCGGGGGAGGGAGCGATGGATTCGATGCGGCTCATCTGGCGCGGACGCCGCCGAATCCCCCTCCCCCTTGAGGGGAGGGGTTAGGGGTGGGGGTCGGCAGCGCACCGGCCAGGATCGGCTGCACGTCGTCGGAGCAAACCTCGCAGGCAATCGCGCGGCAGTACCCCCACCCCTGCCGGGGCGAGCCGCTTGTCTCGCCCGTCCTTCGGACCCCCTCAAGGGAGAGGGGGGCGGGACCACCTCGCCCAGAGGGCCGCAAAAGGGAAACAACTTGTAACAAAATCGCTCCTAAACCGCCGCCCGCTGTTCCTTCAGCGCCCGCAGGATGCGTTCGGGCGTGATCGGCAGTGTATCGACGCGCACGCCGACGGCGTCGAAGATGGCGTTGGCGACGGCGGGGATCTGGGGGTTGGCGCACATCTCGCCGGGGCCTTTGGCGCCGTAGGGGCCGTCGGCGGAGGGGCGTTCGAGAACGATGATCTCGGTCTCGGCGAGGTCGCCGGGGCCGGGCATCAGGTACTGGTTGAAGTCGGTGCCGCCATGGTCGCGCGCGGGATAGTAGGGCTCCGTGGTCTCGTAGAGCGCATGCGAAATGCCCATCCAGGAGCCGCCGACGAGCTGCTGCTCGACCATTTTCGGGTTGAGCGCCCGGCCGATCTCAAACACGTTCTTCACCGTCAGCACCGTGACTTCACCCGTCTCGTCGTCGACGTCCACTTCCGCCACCGTGCAGGCGTGGGCGTAGCAGGTCGACGGCTTCATCGCGCCGGTCTCGGTCTCGGGATAGGAGCGCGGGATCAAAAACATGCCGCGGCCGGAGATCGAGCGGCCGTGCCTGAAGTGGGCCGCGAGCGCGGTGTCGAAGATCGAGATCGACTTCTGCGGCGCGCCCTTGACGTGGATCCCGCCGGCGCCGTCGAGTTCGAGGTCGGACGCGTCGACCTCCAGTTCCTCGGCAGCCACCTCCAGCATCACCTGCCGCGCTTCCGTGGCCGCCTGGATCACGGCGTTGCCGATGCGGTGTGTGCCGCGCGAGGCGAAGGTGCCCATGCAGTGCGGGCCGGTGTCGGTGTCGGCGGTGTCGATGGTCACCTGCTCGGCCGACACGCCGATGGTCTCGGCGCAGATCTGCGCCATCACCTGCTTCAGGCCCTGGCCGAGATCGACCGAGGAGAGCGTCACCATGAAGTTGCCGGTCGGCGTCGAGTGGACCAGCGCCTGGCTGGGATCGCCGCCGAGGTTCATGCCGGTCGGATAGTTGACCGCCGCCACGCCGCGGCCGCGCCGGATCGCCATCTCACTTCTCCCCGTAGGACGACATCTGCAGGTACTTTTCGGCGACCGGCCAGTTCGCGGCACGCGAGGCTTCCTGCATGCATTCGATCAGCGCCGCCCCCTCCGTCGGCTGGCGGTGCGCCTTCATGTCGCCGTCGCGATAGGCGTTGAGGAAGCGGAATTCGAGCGGGTCCATGCCGATCAGCCGCGCCAGCTTGTCCATCTGAACCTCGAGCGCAAAATCTGCGATGGTGACGCCGAAGCCGCGCATGGCGGAGGAGGGGGTGCGGTTGGTGTAGACGCAGTAGGTGTCGATCCAGACGTTCGGCACCGTGTAGGGGCCGGGATAGTGCGCCGCGCCTTTCTGAGCGCCGTAAGGCGAGTGGCGCGAATAGGCGCCGGCATCGGTGTAGCCGGTGACTTTCCGCGCCAGGATGCGGCCGTCCTTCGATATCCCGTCCTTGATGACGATCTTCTCGGCGGCGCGGGCGGAGGAGACCTGCATCTCCTCCTCACGGCTGTAGACGAAGGAGACCGGCTTGCCCGTCATCTTGGAGGCGAGAATGGCGATCGGCTCGACCGTCACGTCCACCTTGCCGCCGAAGCCGCCGCCCACCGTGCCGCCGACGAAATGCAGCTTGTGGCCGGGCATCTGGAGGATGATCGAGGTGTTGTCGAGCGTGAAGAACATCGCCTGCGTGTTGGTGTAGCAGGTAAAGCGGTCATTCCCCTCCGGCACCACGATGCAGCCGGTGGTCTCGGTCGGTGCGTGCTCGATCGGCGAGGACCAGTAGGTCTGTTCGAGGATGTGGTCGGCCTCGGCAAAGCCCTTCTCGACGTCGCCGAAGCGCACCTTGCGGTGGCTGCCGCTGTCGTAGGTGTAGTAGTTGTTGCCGTGGTACTCGTTGACCAGCGGTGCGCCGGGCGCCAGCGCCTCGTCGATGTCGAAGACGGCGGGCAGCACCTCGTAGTCTATCCTGACCTTGGCCGCCGCCTCGTTGGCCGCGCGCTCGCTGTCGGCCAGCACCGCGACCACGGCCTCGCCCTTCCAGCGCACCTTGTCGGCGGCGAGCACCTGCTCGTCCTCCGGGCCGATCTGGATCAGGATCAGGATCGTGTAGACGTTGTGCGGCACGTCCTTGTGCGTCAGCACCTTCGCCACGCCCGGGTGTTTCTCCGCCTCGGACGTGTCGATGGAGCGGATGCGGGCGTGGTGGTGCGGGCTGCGGACCATCTTCAAGTGCAGCATGCCGGGGTAGGAACGGTCGGCGAAATAGGCGGTCTTGCCCGTCACGTGGCCGGGCACGTCGGAGCGCTGCAGGCCCTGGCCGAGCTGCTTCAGGTCGTCCTGCCGCTGATCGGCGAAATAGTCCTTGGCGAGGCGGATCATCGGCGGTTCCTCATGCGGCCACATGCGAATTGGCGCGGGCGGCCGACAGCACGGCCTGGATGATCGGCTCGTAGCCGGTGCAGCGGCAGATGTTGCCTGAAATCGCCTCGACCACGTCCTCGCGGCTGGGGTTGGGGTTTTCGTCGAGCAGCGCCTTGGCCGCCATCAGCATACCGGGCGTGCAGAAGCCGCATTGCGCCGCGAATCCGTCGAGGAAGGCGCGCTGCAACGGGTGCATGACGCCGTCCTGCGACAGGCCGGCGGCGGTCGAGACGTCGCGGCCTTCGCAGGTCTCGGCAAGCGTGAGGCAGGAGAGCACCAGGTCTCCGTCGACCATGACCGAGCAGGCGCCGCATGTGCCCTGATGGCAGCCGCCCTTGGGGGAGGTGTCTCCGTGACGCTCGCGCAGGGCCTTGAGCAGCGTCGCGCCGCTCTCGACGAATTCGGCCCGCTCCTCGCCGTTGAGCGTGAACTGGACCGGAACCTTCTTTGCCATTCGTCTCCTCCCTTGCGAAACGGCTCGGTGGATATCGGGGTCAGGCGAGCATGAGCCGCCGGAAATGCACGGGCAGAACCTCGCCGCGATACCAGGCGCTGGCGACGGCATCGGTAAGCGGCGCGGTGCCCTCGCCGATGGCCGCGACGGCGTCGGCGATGCCGTCTTCCGTGAGCGTCTTGCCGACGAGCGCCTTCTCCGCCGCGGTCGCGCGCATTGGCCGGTCGCCCATGCAGCCGAGCGCGATGCGGGCGGCGCCCACCGTGCCGTCCGCGGCCTCTTCGATGACCGCGGCGATCGAGAGCACCGAGATGCCCTTCGGCTTGACGCGCGAGACCTTTGCGAAGCGGAACGCATCGGCAGCGGGGAGCTGGAAGCGGACCGATGTCACGATGCCGTCGAACGCGTCGCGGCCGGCTAGGAACTCCTCGATCAGCAGTTCGCGGCCGCCGGTATGAACCGTCGCGTCGAGCGCGAGCAGGGCCACGGAAAAATCGCCGTAGGGCGCCGGGGCGAAGAGATTGCCGCCCACGGTCGCCATGTTCCGCACCGCCGGCCCGCCGACCGCGCGGGCGGCGCTGGCGATCGTCGACAGTTCCGGGTGGCGGGCGATCTCGGCCATGGTGACGGAAGCGCCGAGCGTCGCCGTGCCGTCGGCGACAGAGATCTCGCGCAGGCTCCGGTCGGTCGCACGCACGAAGGTCTCGAACGACAGATCGCCCTCGTTGGCGGCGCGGACGACGAGGGTTCCGCCGCCCATGTAGCGCGCCGCACCGGCCGATAGCGCGGACTGCGCTTCGCCAACGGTCGGGAAACTCTGGAGCGAGAGCGGCATGGGACGCCTCCTCAGGCCTTGGCGAAATGGCTTTTCAGCGCGTCGAAGCCGCCTTGGAAGACGTTCTGACCCATGCCATTGGCGATGGTTTCCCCTTCGCCCTCCGGCGCGTCGAAGCTGGAGGTCCAGACGGCGAAGGTCCTGTCGCCGTCGGTCACGCGTTCGAGCTTCAGGGTCGCGGTGTGGTTGGAGATCGGCGCCGGGTGCTCGATGATCGAATAGGTGACGAGATGGTCGTCGTCCGAGAAGGCGAGGAGCTTCTCCCGGATCGTCGCGCCACTGCCGACCTTGAAGTTGCGCACGCAGCCGATGTCGGTTGAGGCCTTGCCGCCCTCGATGTGGCTCTCGACCATGCGCGGATGCCAGTCCGGCAGGCCGTTGAAGTCGCGGACGCGGTCCCAGACCTTCTCGATGGGCGCGTCGATGACGCTGGAGATCGTGATGGACGGCATGGCGGCTCCTCGCGCGATTCAGGGAGCCTCACTCTATTCGGATCGGGCGGGGCCGCTTATCAATGCGTCTCGGCTGCTTATCGAGGAGTATGAAAAACCGTCACGCCGCCACCCGCGCCGCCTCCCGGTAGAGTGTCGGCGGCACACCTGCGTGGTCGCGGAAGAAGCGGGTGAAGTTGCCCTGCGTCGTGAAGCCGAGATGGCAGGCGAGGTCGGTCAGCGATTCCTCCGACCCCTGCAACTGCCGCAGGGCCTCCTCCATGCGCAACGTGTTCCAGTAGACATTCGGCGTCAGCCTGGTCTCGCGCTTGAACAGCGAGAAGAAGTGCGGGCGCGACAGCCCGACGGCGCGCGCCAGTTCGTCGAGGCTCATGCGGGCGGCGAGATTGGCGCGCATCAGCGCGATCGCCTTGCGCACGCGGAAATCCAGATGCCGGTGGCGCGCGGCCTGATGCAATCCGGAGGATCGCCCGGCCCGCGAAGCCGCGACCAGTCTGTCGATCAGCCGCTCCATCTCGCAGGCCGTCAGATCGAACCGCTCCTCGCCGCCGGCAAGCTGCTGGAAGAAACCGAGCGCCATTGCGCGCAGTTCGGGCGCGAGCGGAACCGCCGGATGGCGGAAAATCGGAGCACCGACGGGAAGACCGAAACGGTCGGCCGCCCAGTCCGGCTCGATGTAGAGCGCCAGGAAAAGACCCGGTTCGCCGCCGGGAAAGCTGTGGCTGTGCGGCTCGAAGGAATTGATCCCGACCGCGAAATCGGGTCCCAGCGAAACGCTGCGCGTGCCGACCTGAATGCGGCCCGGTTCGCCGTCGAGCCACATGATGATGTGGCTTTCGGGATGGGCATGTGTCACCAGATCGCTGGCCGCGTTCAGGAACGAGAAATGCCCGAACCTGCCCCGGTAGAGCCTGATCGCGGTCATGTTTTCCTCCCACGAGCCCTTTGCCGGGCTCTTGAGCGAAGTTTGGTCCGACCAGTTCTCCGCGTCAAGGCAGCGCGTTTCGGGTGCGCGCGGGATCGGATGGGAAACCCGGGATGATTGACGTACCTCACGCGAGGCCCGATATTCGCCCTCCTGGGAGTGGTTCTTGATGCGTCCGACAGTCAACGACATCGCGAAAGCCGCGGGCGTCAGCCTCGCCACGGTCGACCGCGTCCTGAACGCCCGTTCGGGCGTGACGGAAAAGACCGTCCAGCGCGTCAACGCCGCCATCGACCAGCTCGGCTACGTGCGCGACGTGACGGCGGCGAACCTCGCGCGGCAGAGACGCTACCGGCTCGCCTTCGTGCTGCCCGAGGCGCCGGAGCTGTTTGTCGCCACCCTGCGCGAGGCGCTGTCGGAGGCGGGCAGGAGTTCCGCAGCCGACCGCACGGAGATCCGCACCCTGTCGTTTCCCGCCGGCAATCCGCATGCGCTGGTGCGCACGCTGCGCACCCTGAACGCCGGTAACACCGACGGCGTCGCGATCTTCGCGCCTGAAACGCCGCACGTCCGCGATGCCATCGCGCGCCTGAAGAGCGACGGGGTGCCGATCGTGGCGCTCGTTTCGGACCTCCCGAGCACCGGTAGAGACCATTTCGTCGGCATCGACAACATCGCCGGAGGGCGCACGGCCGGGTTCCTTATGGGCAAATTCCATGGAAAAAGCGGCGGATCCGTGATGGTTCTGGTCAGTTCCATGCAGGCTCGCGACAATGTCGAGCGACGTCTCGGCTTCGACCAGGTGATGGCCGAGAGCTTCCCCGAGATCGAGGTCCTGCCGTCGCTCGAAAGCCACGACGACGAGGAGATCACCGCCCGGGTCGTCTCGGAAGTTCTCGACGCGCGGCCGGATCTGACCGGAATCTACTCCGTCGGCCATGGCAGCCGGGCGCTCGTGGAGGTCCTGCGGACCCACCACCGCGCCCGCCAGCTGACCATCGTCGCGCACGAACTGACGAGCGTCACGCGCGAGGCGCTTAGAAGCGGTGTCATCGATGCAGTGGTCAGCCAGGACGTCGGCCATGTCGTGAGAAGCGCGCTGCGCGTCCTGCGGGCCAAGAGCGACGGGGTCGGGATCGTTCCGGCGCAGGAACGCATCCGCATCGAGATCGTCGTTCGCGAAAACCTATCCTGATTCCCCGTATCCACTGTCTCTCCAGGCATGGAAACATTCCCCTGCGGAAACGCGATTGACATGAGGTACGTACCTCATCTAGTCTCCTCTGCGTAGGCGTTGCGTTTGCACCCACTCGGGAGGATCCATCATGAAACATGCCCATCTGGCGGCAGTCGCCGCCATCTCGATCACGGCCGCGCTGTCGGCGAATTCGGCGCAAGCCGAAGACCTCACCCTCTGCTGGGCCGCCTGGGACCCGGCGAATGCCCTTGTCGAGCTTTCGAAGGATTTCGAGGCGCAGTCCGGCCACAAGATGAGCTTCGAATTCGTGCCATGGCCGAACTTTGCCGACCGTATGCTGAACGAGCTGAACTCCGGCGGCCAGCTCTGCGACCTGATGATCGGCGACAGCCAGTGGATCGGCGGCGCCGCCGAGAACGGCTGGTACGTGAAGCTGAACGACTTCTTCGATGCCAACGGCATCAAGATGGACGACTTCATCGACGCGACCGTGACCGGATACGCCGAATGGCCGAAGAACACGCCGAACTACTGGGCGCTGCCGGCCTTCGGCGACGTCGTCGGCTGGACCTACCGCAAGGACTGGTTCGAGCGCCCTGAAATCCAGACAGCCTTCAAGGAGAAGTACGGCCGCGACCTCGCGGTGCCCAAGACCTTTGCCGAACTGAAGGACATCGCAGAATTCTTCCAGAAGCGCGAGATCGACGGCAAGACCGTCTACGGTGCCTCGATCTACACGGAGCGCGGCTCGGAAGGCATCACCATGGGCGCGATGGACGTGCTCTATTCCTTCGGCTTCAAGTACGAGAACCCGGACAAGCCCTATGACATGGAAGGCTATGTCAACGGTCCGGGCGCCGTGGCGGGGCTCGAATACTACAAGGCGCTCTATGATTGCTGCGTCGCGCCGGGCACGTCAAACACCTACATGTCCGAAGGCATCGACGCCTTCAAATCGGGCCAGGTGGCGCTGCAGATGAACTTCGCCTTCACCTGGCCGGGCTTCGAGACCGACATGGACGTCGGCCGCGGCAAGACCGGGTATTTCGCCAACCCGGCCGGTCCGGACGGCGAACAGTTCGCCCAGCTCGGCGGGCAGGGCATCTCGGTCGTGGCCGCTTCCTCGAAGCAGGATGCGGCGTTGGAGTACATCAAGTGGTTCGCCCAGCCCGACGTGCAGGCCAAGTGGTGGTCGATGGGCGGCTTCTCCTGCCTGAAGGCGGTGACTCTCGCGCCCGACTTCCCGCAGAGCCAGCCCTACGCGCAGACCTTCCTCGACTCCATGGCGATCGTGAAGGACTTCTGGGCCGAGCCGTCCTATGCCACACTCCTTCAGGACGCGCAGAAGCGCTTCCACGACTACGTGGTGGCCGGGCAGGGGACGTCGCAGGAGGCGCTCGACGGCCTCGTTGCGGACTGGACCGAGACCTTCGAGGATGAAGGCAAGCTCTGACAGGACGACCAAGTCCTGAGGATACCGTCGGGTCCGCGCGCGGACCCGGCGGCCCCCGCAGAGAGACGAACATGACACACAGCCCCATCGAGCGCGTCGCCTTCGCCACACCGCCTGCCATCGCATCGCGCGCGCGGGGACTGTCGGACAGGGCGCTGGCCTGGATCTTCGTGACCCCGACCATTGCGCTGCTTCTTGCGATCAACATCTTCCCGCTGGTCTGGACCATCCGGCTGAGCCTGACCAACTACCGGGCCAACCGGGCCAATGCGGAGCTGGAATGGGTCGGCATCCGCAACTACACCCGCATTCTCACCGACGGCGACATCTGGCTGTCGATGCAGGCGACGGCGCATTTCCTGATCTGGACCATCGTCCTGCAGGTGGCGATCGGCTTCGCGCTCGCCTGGCTGATCAACCGGAAGTTCAAGGGCAACGATCTGTGGACCACGATCATCGTGCTGCCCATGATGCTGTCGCCCGCCGTGGTGGGTAACTTCTGGACCTTCCTCTACCAGCCGCAGATCGGCCTATTCAATTACGTGGTCTCCTTCTTGACCGGCATCGATCCGTCGTCTTTCTCCATGATCGGCGACGTCTCGTTGGCGCCCTGGTCCATCGTCATCGTCGACACCTGGATGTGGACGCCGTTCGTGATGCTGATCTGCCTGGCGGGCCTGCGCTCCATCCCAGACTACATCTACGAGGCCGCGGCCATCGACCGCGCCTCGCCCTGGCGCCAGTTCTGGACCATTACCGTGCCCATGGTGCTGCCCTTCCTGATGCTGGCCGTGCTCTTTCGCGGCATCGAGAACTTCAAGATGTTCGACATGGTGACGCTGCTCACCGGCGGCGGACCCGGCTCGACCACCGAACTCACCTCGATCAACCTGAAGCGCGAGGCCTTCGAGAAGTGGCGGACCGGCTATTCTTCGGCCTACGCCATCATCCTGTTCGTGACCGTCTTCGGCCTCGCCTCGATCTATGTGAAGGCGCTGAACAAGGTGAAGCAGCGATGAGCGGCTATTCCATCACGGAGGCGTCTCCGCGGCAGAAGTGGATCGCGGGCCTGCTCGTGGCTGCCTATACCATCGTGACGCTGGTCCCGCTGTTCTGGATCGTCGCCACGGGTTTCAAGTCGCCGAGCGACGCCATTGCCTATCCGCCGAAGGTCGTCTTCGAGCCGACGCTCGAGGGTTACGTCAACCTGTTCACCACGCGCACACGCATGAACCCCGACCAGCTCGAGGAACTGGGACCGCCGCAGACCTGGTACGACCGCATCGTGCGCCAGTACGACATGGTGATCTCCGGACCGTCCCGGTTCGGCGAAAGGTTCCTGAACTCCGTCATCATTGGCTTCGGCTCGACCTTCCTGTCTATCTTCCTTGGCACCTTGGCGGCCTACGCCTTCTCGCGTTTCAAGGTGCCGCTGAAGGACGACCTCCTGTTCTTCATCCTCTCCACCCGGATGATGCCGCCGATTGCCGTGGCGATCCCGATCTTTTTGATGTTCCGCACGCTCGGGCTTTCGGACACGCATCTCGGCATGATCCTGCTCTATACGGCGGTGAACATCTCGCTTGCGGTCTGGCTGCTGAAGGGGTTCATCGACGAGATCCCGCGCGAATACGAGGAGGCGGCGCTGATCGACGGCTATTCGCGTTTCCAGGCGTTCTACAAGGTCGTGCTGCCGCAGGCAGCAACCGGCATCGCCTCGACCGCGATCTTCTGCCTGATCTTCTCGTGGAACGAATACGCCTTCGCGGTGCTGCTGACCTCCGGCACGGCGCAGACCGCGCCGCCGTTCATTCCGACCATCATCGGCATCGGCAAGGACTGGCCCGCGGTCGCCGCCGGCACCACGCTGTTCCTGATCCCGGTGATGGTGTTCACCATCCTCCTGCGAAAGCACCTGCTGCGCGGCATCACATTCGGGGCGGTGCGCAAATGAGACAGCCTTTTTCCCCGGACGACACGCTGACGAAGGCGGAACGCGACGCCGAAAAGTCCCTGCCGCCGCCGGATGCGGCGGCCTCCGGCGAACGGCCAAAGGCACGCTATCGCATTCACCCGGCACAGCGGATCTTCGTTCGCGGGCCGTGGGAGATGGCGGCGTCGATCACGATCGGCGTCGGCGTGGTGATGCTGATGCAGCCATTCTTCATGTGGGCCTATTCCTGGTCCTTCCTCGTCACGCTGGTGGGCACGGTCTCGTTCATCATCGTCAGCCACTTTCCGGAGGGCGAGGGATGACCGCCGCGCCGTCCCCCGAGGTCGCGGAGGTCTTCGCGCGGATGCCCGAGCCGATCCGCGACCAGGCGCTGGCGCTGCGCGCGCTGGTGCAAGAGGCGGCGGCAAGCATTGATGGCGTGAAGCTCGTCGAGACGCTGAAATGGGGCGAGCCTGCGTATCTGCCGGGCCGCGCCGGCACCACGGTGCGGATCGGCTGGGACCGGAGCAGCGGCGACGTCCGGCTTCTGGTCAACTGCCAGACCACGCTGGTCGAGCATTGGCGGACCCGGTTCGATGGCCGGCTGGCCTTCGAAGGCAACCGCGCGGTGGTCGTGCCGGTAGCTGCACCGCTCGATGTGCCGGCCTTGCGCGCCTGCATCGCCGATGCGCTGACCTATCACGCATCGAAGCGGAGGAATTGACATGGCCCAGATCGTCATCCGCAACCTGCGCAAGGAATTCGGCGACTTCGTCGCGGTGCGGGAATCCGACTTCACCATCGAGGACGGCGAGTTCTTCATGCTGCTCGGCCCGTCGGGCTGCGGCAAGACGACGACGCTGCGCATGATCGCGGGGCTGGAGCTTCCGACCTCGGGGCAGATCCTGCTCGACGGCAAGGACGTCGCGCAGGTGCCGGCGAGCGCACGCGATATCGCCTTCGTGTTCCAGATGTTCGCGCTCTATCCGCACATGAACGTGCGGCGCAACATCTCCTATCCGCTGGTGAGCCAGGGTATGCCGCGCGCCGAGGTTCGCCGCCGCGTCGGCGAGGTGGCCGGTATCCTCGGCATCGAGGACATTCTCGACCGTCCCGTCGGCGGCCTGTCGTCGGGCGACCGCCAGCGCGTCGCGCTCGGCCGCGCGATCGTGCGCGAGCCGAAGGCCTTTCTGATGGACGAGCCGCTCGGCGCGCTCGACGCCGAGTTCCGCGAGCGCATGGCCGAGGAACTGCGTGCCCTGCACGACCGCATGGGCGCCACGACGGTCTACGTGACCCACGACCAGCTCGAAGCCATGCAGATGGGCGACAAGATCGTCGTGATGAACCGGGGCGTGGTCGAACAATGGGGCACGCCGCAGGACATCTACGATTTTCCCGCGACCATGTTCGTGGCCGACTTCATCGGCTCGCCACCCATGAACTTTTTGCGCTTCGACGAGCGGGTAGCGTTGGGTGCCCGGGCGGTGCGGCTCTCGGGCGTGGAGGTTCCGGTGCCTCAGGTGCTGGAGGCGACGAGCGGCGCGCGGGCAGCGCTGGGCGTGCGGCCGGAGCACGTCCGGCTCAACGACGACGGCGCCTATCGGGGCGAGGTGGTCGCGGTGGAGTATCTCGGCACGACGCAGATCGTCACCCTCGACACCCCGAACGGCGACCTGAAGGCCCGCATCGCCTCCTCCGATGTGGTCAAGGTGGGAGAACGGGTGGGCCTCTCCTTCGTGACGCAGACGCTGTCGCTGTTCGACGCCGAAACCGGCCGGGCGCTGGCCCTCGATCGCGAGCCGGTGCGCGGGCGCGAAACCTCGGAGCAGGCGCATGGCTGACGTCGTGCTCTCCTCCGTCTCCAAGCGGTTCGGCGACACGCTTGCGGTCGACGGCATGGACCTCTCGGTGCCCGACGGCGCCTTCGTCGTCCTGTTGGGTCCGACCGGCGCCGGCAAGACGACGACGCTGCGCCTCATCGCCGGGCTGGAACAACCGGACACGGGCGACATCCTGATCGACGGGCGCAGCGTGCTGGCCGACAGCCCGGCGCAGCGCAACATCGCCATGGTTTTCCAGCAGTATTCGCTCTATCCGCACCTGACGGTGCGCCAGAACCTCGAATTCCCGCTGAAATCGCCGATCCTGAACACGCCGCCGGCGCAGATCGCGCGGCGCGTCGCCGAGGTGGCCGAGGTTCTGCAGATCGCCCACAAGCTCGACAACAAGGCGACCGCGCTCTCCGGCGGCGAGATGCAGCGCGTCTCGATCGGCCGCGCGCTGGTGCGCAAGCCGCAGGTCTTCCTGATGGACGAGCCGTTGAGTTCGCTCGACGCGAAGCTGCGCGCCGACCTGCGCGTGGAACTGAAGCGCATCCAGTCCGACCTCGGCTCGACGCTCGTCTACGTCACCCACGACCAGATCGAGGCCATGACGATGGCGACCCATGTCGGCGTGCTCGACGCCGGTCGGCTGGTCCAGTTCGGCACGCCGCGCGAGATCTACGAAAACCCGGTCAGCGTCTACGTGGCGACCCGGCTCGGCCAGCCGCGCATCAACACGCTGCCGGCGGGACTGTTCGGAGCCGCACCCGCGGGCGCGCAATGGATCGGCCTGAGACCCGAGCATATCCGCGAAGGCGAGGGGCGGCAGGCCCGCGTCACGCGCGTCGAACATCTCGGCGACCAGACGCGGCTTCACCTTGCCATCGAGGGCCATCCGCTGGTCACGCTCGCCGATCCGCACACGCCGCTCAGGGGCGGCGACGTGATCTCGCTGAGGCCAGAAGAGCCGCTCTATTTCGACGCCCATGGCGACCGTGTCATCTGAGGAGGGATGCATGACGCAGTTCATCAACAGCAAGGAAGCCCTGGTCGTCGAGGCGATCGACGGCCTCCTGCGCGGCTCGGGCGGGCGGCTCGCCCGGCTCGACGGCTATCCGCACATCAAGGTGGTGTTGCGCACCGACTGGGACAGGTCGAAGGTGGCGATCGTGTCGGGGGGCGGCTCCGGCCACGAGCCCGCCCATGCCGGCTTCGTGGGGCAGGGTATGCTGACGGCGGCGGTCTGCGGCGACGTCTTCGCCTCGCCATCGGTCGACGCGGTGCTCGCCGCCATCCTGAGCGTCACCGGCAAGGCGGGCTGCCTGCTGATCGTGAAGAACTATACGGGTGACCGGCTGAATTTCGGGCTCGCGGCCGAGCGCGCCCGCGCCTTCGGGCTTGCCGTCAACATGGTGATCGTCGACGACGACGTGGCGCTGCCCGACCTGCCGCAGGCGCGCGGCGTGGCCGGCACGCTGTTCGTGCACAAGGTCGCCGGTGCGCTGGCCGAGGCCGGCGAGAGCCTGGAGGCCGTGACGGCGGCCGCGAAACGCGTCATCGATGGCGTCGTCTCGATCGGCATGTCGCTCGATACCTGCACCATCCCCGGTTCGCCGAAGGACGAGCGCATCCGCTCCGGCTTCGCGGAACTCGGCCTCGGCATCCACGGCGAGGCGGGCGCCGAACAGGTGAGCTTCGAGGATGCCAGGCAGGCGATGGAAACGGTGATCGGCCGGCTGGCGCCGCGCATGAAGCCCGGCCCGCACGTCGCGCTGCTCAACAATCTCGGCGGCGCCACGCATCTGGAAATGTCGGTGCTGGCCGAGGAACTGGCGCGCTCTACCATCGCCGGGCAGATCCGCTGGATCGTCGGGCCGGCCGCGATGATGACCTCGCTCGACATGCAGGGGTTCTCGCTGTCGCTCCTGCCGCTGTCGAAGGAGGCCGAGACGGCGCTGCTGGCGCCGGTGGTGCCGTGGGCCTGGCCGGGGCTCGCCTCGTTCGGCCGGGTGGAGATCCTGCCGCTGCCGGACGGGCTGACGCCGATCCAGCCGATGCCGTCGGCCAACGCGGCCAAGCGGGAACTCATCAAGGCCTGCTGCGACATCCTGATCGCCGCCGAGGCGGATCTCAACGCGCTCGACGTGCGGGCCGGCGACGGCGACACGGGCTCGACGCTCGCCACGGCCGCGCGCGCGCTGGTCGCCGCGCTCGACCGGCTGCCGCTGGCCGACCTCACCCAGCTCTACCGCGCGGTCGGCATGGAACTCAGCCAGACCATGGGCGGATCGTCGGGCGTGCTGCTGGCGATTTTCTTCACCGCGGCCGGCGACGCCTCGGCCGGCGGCAAGGACTGGATCTCCGCGCTCGGCGCCGGGCTCGACCGGATACGCCAGGTGGGTGGCGCCGGCCCCGGCGACCGCACCATGGTGGATGCGCTGATGCCGGCGCTGGCAGCACTCCCCGAGGGGCTCGGCGCGGCGGCCGTGGCGGCCCGGCAGGGGGCGGACGCCACCGGTTCGATGAAGAAGGCCAAGGCCGGCCGCGCCAGCTACATCTCGCAGGATCGGCTCGCCGGCGTCAACGACCCGGGAGCCGAGGCGGTCGCCCGGCTGTTCGAGCGGCTGCACAAGGCAAGGCAGGTCGGAGAGGCCGCCGAGTAGGACCGATATGTAACCTACGGCTTACCGATCGGATGCCGCCGCGGTGGCACCTTGCCGACCGCGCAGGCTTCGACCTGCGTCAGAAGCAGCCGTAGTCGGTGCCCGGACCTTAGCAGAGGCCGCGCGAGGCTTCGCCCTCGATCATGTCGTGCGTCGCCTCTTTCCGCGTCGTCATCCTCGGCCGACCGGAGCGCAGCGCAGGGAGAGCCGAGGATCCATGCCTGAGAGGTAGTGACGGGTGGGGTGTCGGAGAGGGCGCGCTTCCTGCGCCGTCTCACGCTCCCGCGATTCTCAGGTCTGGATCCCAGGGTCTGCGCCTCCGCTAACGCTTGGCTTCGCCCTGGGATGACGAAGGGGGTGCGGATTGCGCTCGCATGCGGTTCCGCTACGCTTCTCATATGACCGGCTACGTCTACATGACCGCGAGCCAGAAGCGCGGGACGATCTACATCGGCGTGACCAGCGATCTCGGACGCCGTATCCCGGAGCACAAGTCCGGCGAGGGATCGCGTTTCACCGGGAAGTACCGGGTCACGCGGCTTGTCTGGTACGAGGAACACTTCGACATCCGCGACGCCATCCAGCGCGAGAAGTCGCTGAAGCGGTGGCGCCGCGACTGGAAGATCGCGCTGATCGAGAGCATGAACCCGCACTGGGAAGAACTGTTTCGCGGGACGGGCTGGTAGCAGCCATGGTCGGCTTGCTGCTGGCAACGGCGTCTCCCTCGACTTCGTCATCCTCGGCCGACCGGAGCGAAGCGAAGGGAGAGCCGGGGATCCAGGCCTGAGAGGTGAAGAAGGTGAGGTGGCGGAGATGTCGGTTTCCTGCTCCGCCCCACGCTGCCGCGATTCTCAGGAATGGATCCCGGGTCTGCGCCTCCGCTTCGCTCCGGCTCCGCCCAGGATGACGAAGGTGGGGGTGCGGGCGCTAACCTTGGTCCATCTCCCTCCGCTTAGTCATCCTCGGCCGACCGTAGCGCAGCGGAGGGAGAGCCGAGGATCCAGGCCTGAGAGGTGAAGAAGGTGAGGTGGCGGAGATGTCGGTTTCCTGCTCCGCCCCACGCTGCCGCGATTCTCAGGAATGGATCCCGGGTCTGCGCCTCCGCTTCGCTCCGGCTCCGCCCAGGATGACGAAGGTCGGGGTGGCGGCGCCAACCTTGGTCCATCTCTCTCCGCGTCGTCATCCTCGGCCGACCGGAGCGCAGCGGAGGGAGAGGTTCCAGGCCTGCGAGGTGAAGAAGGTGAGGTGGCGGTTTCCTGCACCCTCTCGCGCTGCCGCGATTCTCAGGAATGGATCCCGGGTCTGCGCCTCCGCTTCGCTCCGGCTCCGCCCAGGATGACGAAGGTCGGGGTGGCGGCGCTAACCTTGTTCCATCTCCCTCCGCTTAGTCATCCTCGGCCGACCGTAGCGAAGCGAAGGGAGAGCCGAGGATCCAGGCCTGGGAGCTGGTTACGGGTGAGGTGGCGGAGATGTCGGTTTCCTGCACCGTCTCACGCGCCCGCGATTTTCAGGCCTGGATCCCAGGGTCTGCGCCTCCGCTAACGCTCCGGCTTCGCCCTGGGATGACGAAAAGTGGGGTGCTTCGCTAACTGTGGTCACCTTCCTCTGCTTCGTCATCCCAAACGACAGAAAAGCCGGCCACGGTGGCGCGGCCGGCTTTCGTGTTGGTTGATACTGGCAGTGGCTGCCTTGCGTGCAGACTGTTTCCAGCCATCGGCTTACGGCAGGCGAACTTCGTCGCGAGCCGTGAGCCGAGGCCGTAGGTCAGGTCACGAGCACCCGCTCGTGCTCCCGCACGTGTCGCACTTCTCGCAGGTGCCGTTGCGCACCATGGTGAAGTTCTGGCATTCCGAGCACATGTTGCCGGTGTAGCCCTGCATGACAGCCTTGGCGCGGCGTTCGGCGGCGAGTGCCTTGGCTTCGGCGGCTTCCTTGGCTGCGGCGTCGGTGAAGAGTTCGCCGGTGGCGGATGCCGCGTTGGCGGTTTCCTCGAAGGCGACGTCCTCGGCGAGTTCCTTCGCCCGCTCCTCGTAGTCGCGCTTGAAGGCGACGGCCTCCTCGCGCAGTTCCGAGATCGTCGGCTTCAGCGCGGTGACGGTGGCCGCGGCCGACGAGATCGCCCTCACGTTGGAGCCGGAGAACGCAGTCGGCGCGACGCGGAGCGGCTGGGGGGACGGGGCGGCCGAGCCTTTCGGATCGGTCGCGGCGGAGCCGCCCGAGACGAGCTTCACCGGCGAGGCGCCGCGCGTCAGGCCCTTGGAGAAGGGCGTCGACTTGCCTTCCGAAATCCCCTTGCCGAGCGCGGTGTTGGAGAAGTCGGACATGTCGACATGCGCGAGGTCGTGGCGCGACAGGTAGGAGACGGCCAGTTCGCGGAACACGTAGTCGAGGATCGACGTGGCGTTCTTGATGGCGTCGTTGCCCTGCACCATGCCGGCCGGCTCGAACTTGGTGAAGGTGAAGGCCTCGACATATTCCTCCAGCGGCACGCCATATTGCAGGCCGAGCGAGATCGCGATGGCGAAGTTGTTCATCATCGCGCGGAAGGCGGCGCCCTCCTTGTGCATGTCGATGAAGATCTCGCCGAGCCGTCCGTCGTCGAATTCGCCGGTGCGCAGATAGACCTTGTGGCCGCCCACGACCGCCTTCTGGGTGTAGCCCTTGCGGCGGTTGGGCAGCTTTTCGCGGTCGCGCACCACCTTCTCGATGATGCGCTCGACGATCTTCTCGGTGACCATGGCCGCGCGCGCGGCGGTCGGCGCCGCGACGAGTTCCTCGACCAGATCCTCCTCGTCGTCATCGTCGGCGATGAGCGAGGAATTCAGCGGCTGCGAGAGCTTGGAGCCGTCGCGGTAGAGCGCATTGGCCTTCAGCGCCAGCTTCCACGACAGCATGTAGGCCGACTTGCAGTCGTCGACGGTCGCGTCGTTGGGCATGTTGATGGTCTTGGAGATGGCGCCCGAGATGAAGGGCTGCGCGGCGGCCATCATGCGGATGTGGCTGTCGACCGACAGGAAGCGCTTGCCGACCTTGCCGCAGGGGTTGGCGCAGTCGAACACCGGCAGGTGCTCCGCCTTGAGGTGCGGCGCACCTTCCAACGTCATCGCCCCGCAGACGTGGATGTTTGCGGCCTCGATGTCCTTGCGCGAGAAGCCGAGGGCCGCCAGCATCTCGAAGGAGACGTCGGAAAGCTGCTCGTCGGTGAAGCCGAAGGTCTCCTTCACCCAGTCGGCGCCGAGCGTCCACTGGTTGAAGACGAACTTGATGTCGAAGGCGCTCTTGAGCGCGCCGTTTAGCGCCGCGATCTTCTCGTCGGTGAAGCCTTTTGCCTTGAGAGACGAGGGGTTTACGGCCGGAGCCTGATTCAGATTGCCATGGCCGACGGCATAGGCCTCGATC
Organism: Aquibium oceanicum; assembly: GCF_001889605.1. NCBI lineage: Bacteria > Pseudomonadati > Pseudomonadota > Alphaproteobacteria > Hyphomicrobiales > Phyllobacteriaceae > Aquibium > Aquibium oceanicum. Next base: position 2,352,853 of record NZ_CP018171.1, read on the forward strand.
TCGGCGATCTGGCTTTCGGAATATCCGAGCGTGCGCAGGGCTTCGGGAACCGCGCGGTTGATGATCTTGAAGTAGCCGCCGCCGGCGAGCTTCTTGAACTTCACAAGCGCGAAGTCGGGCTCGATGCCGGTGGTGTCGCAGTCCATGACCAGCCCGATCGTGCCGGTGGGCGCGACGACCGTCGCCTGGGCGTTGCGGTAGCCGTGCTCCTCGCCGAGCTCGATGGCGCGGTCCCAGGCGGCTTTCGCGTGCTCGACCAGCGCCGGCTGCTTGAGGTCGGAGGCGACGAGCGGGACGGGGTGGACCGACAGCTTCTCGTAGCCGTCGCGTTCGCCATAGGCAGCCCGGCGGTGGTTGCGCATGACGCGCAGCATGTTCTGCGCATTGCGGTCGTAGTCCGGGAAGGCACCGAGCTGGCCGGCCATCTCCGCCGAGGTGGCGTAGGCGACGCCGGTCATCAGCGCGGTGAGCGCCGCGCAGATGCCGCGACCCTCGTCCGAATCATAGGGAATGCCGGAGGTCATCAGGAGCCCGCCGATGTTGGCATAGCCGAGGCCAAGCGTGCGGTACTCGTAAGAGAGTCTTGCGATCTCCTTCGACGGGAACTGCGCCATCATGACCGAGATCTCAAGCACGATGGTCCACAGGCGAACCGTGTGCTCGTAGGCCGCGATGTCGATGTCGCCGCCATGCTGCCGGTAGGGCAGGAGGTTGATGGAGGCGAGGTTGCAGGCCGTGTCGTCGAGGAACATGTATTCCGAGCACGGGTTCGACGCGCGGATGGCGCCCGCCGACGCGCAGGTATGCCAGTCGTTCATGGTGGTGTTGAAGTGCAGGCCCGGATCGGCCGAGGCCCAGGCGGCATAGCCGATCTTCTCCCACAGGTCGCGGGCTTTGAGCGTCTTCATCACCTTGCCGTCCTTGCGGGCGGTCAGGTTCCAGTCGCCGTCGGCTTCCACCGCGCGCAGGAAGTCGTCCTTGAGCGAGACGGAGTTGTTGGAGTTCTGGCCGGAGACCGTCAGGTAGGCTTCCGAGTCCCAGTCGGTGTCGTAGGTCTTGAACTCGATGGCCGTGTAGCCCTGCCGCGCAAACTGGATGACGCGCTGGACGTAGTTTTCCGGCACGCCGTCGCGCTTGGCATCCTTGATGGCGCGCTTCAGCGCCGGGTTGCGGTTGGGATCGTAGCAGTCGCCGTCCGGCCCCTCGCAATTGATGCAGGCCTTCATGACCGCGGACATGTGCTTCTTGACGATCTTGGAGCCGGTGACGAGCGAGGCGACCTTCTGCTCCTCGCGCACCTTCCAGTCGATGTAGTCCTCGATGTCGGGATGGTCGATGTCGACCACGACCATCTTGGCGGCGCGGCGCGTGGTGCCGCCCGACTTGATGGCTCCGGCCGCACGGTCGCCGATCTTGAGGAAGGACATGAGGCCGGACGAGCGGCCGCCGCCCGAAAGCTTCTCGCCTTCGCCGCGCAGGTGGGAAAAGTTGGAGCCGGTGCCCGAGCCGTACTTGAACAGGCGCGCCTCGCGCACCCACAGGTCCATGATGCCGCCCTCGTTGACGAGGTCGTCGGCGACCGACTGGATGAAGCAGGCATGCGGCTGCGGGTGCTCGTAGGCCGACTTGGACTTGGTCAGCTTGCCGGTGAAGGGATCGACGTAGAAGTGGCCCTGGCCGGGACCGTCGATGCCGTAGGCCCAGTGCAGGCCGGTGTTGAACCACTGCGGCGAGTTGGGCGCGACGCGCTGGGTGGCGAGCATGTAGGCGAGTTCGTCGCGGAAGGCGCGGGCGTCTTCCTCGGTGTCGAAGTAGCCGCCCTTCCAGCCCCAGTAGGTCCAGGTGCCGGCGAGCCGGTCGAAGACCTGGCGCGCGTCGGTCTCGGACACGTAGCGCTCGTCCTCCGGCAGCTTGGCGAGTTCGGCCTCGTCGGCGACGGAGCGCCACAGGAAGGAGGGGACGGAGGTCTCCTCGACCTTCTTCAGGCGCGCAGGGACGCCGGCCTTGCGGAAATATTTCTGCGCCAGCACGTCGGTCGCCACCTGGCTGAACTGTGCCGGGACGTCGATGTCCGCGAGCCGGAAGACGATCGAGCCGTCCGGGTTGCGGATTTCGCTGACCGCCTTGCGGAATGCGATTTCCGCATAGGCCGCCCGCTCGCCATGACCTTCCTTCGTGAACCGCCGTTCGATGCGCATCTGAAGTCCCTCTGATCCCTAAATATAGAGCCTTTTCCACAGGCCATCCATGGCCGTCTCGAAGGCAAATGTCCGCCGCATCCGGGCCTCCCGCGGGACGCCCGGCTCTCCTTCCGCAGTTTGTCGCCTGATGGACATGGACACCGCCGTTACGCTGGCACCGCCCCGGTCTCCGACGAACCCCTCGCGGGTTCCGATCTCACGCTCGACACGAGTCCCCTCTTCAAGCGAAAGAAGCCGTATCTAGTACCAAGGGTGGGCGCAAACACTAAATATAGTGTTAACAAGAGATTTACGCCACCTCTAAAATTTGTCGCTCGTCCCCACGAGCCAGACAAAGCCGCCATCTCTCCGCCAGCCTCGCAACAGGCGGAAAACGGACCCCACGCACCAAAATCAGGAAAAATGACCAGTCTTCAACGCACCGGCCGCGCCCTCGAAACGCGAGCGCATGACCTATAAAAAGCGACTCGCCCGAAGGCGTCAAGGGCTCGTTTCGCGACAGCTTCGTGACGCTAGATGTTGTGGGCTGAGGTGTGGATAGCGGGGATGCGCTCACCGGGACGGTTGCGGTTCCGGAAGGGCAAGCGGCGCGCCGCCCGGCGCCTCTATCGGCCCTCGAAACGGGGCGGTCGCTTCTGCCGGAAGGCTTCCCGGCCCTCGCCGTAGTCGCGGCTGTCGAAGGTGAGGGTGCCGAGTTCCTCCGCACGCTTCCTGTCGGCCGGCTCGTTCGTCAGCACGGCCCGGATGGCTGCCTTGGAGGCGCGCACGGACAGCGGCGCGTTTTGCGCGATCTTGCCGGCGATCTCTCCGGCCCGGGTTTCGAGTGCTGCGAGATCGGCAACGACCTCCAGGAGGAGGCCGGCCTGCCTGGCCTCCCGTGCGCCGAGGCGGTCGGTGGAATAGGCGAGATAGCGCGCCATCTGGATGCCGGCCGAATGCACGATGTCCTGCATGGCGTCGACCGGATAGGCGAGGCCGAGCCGGGCGGCGGGCACACAGAAAAGCGCGTCCTCCGTCGCGATGCGGATGTCGCAGGCCGCCGCGATACCGAAGCCGCCGCCAAAGCAGATGCCCGAGATCGCCGCGATGGTGGGAACGGGCGCATTGCGGATGGCGGCGAAGGCGGCCGAATTCGCCGCCTCGTAGCGGCGCGCGGTGTCGGCATCGGCGCGCAGTTCGGAGAATTCGCCGATATCGGCTCCGGCGGAGAAATCTCGGCCGGCACCGCGCAGCACGATCGCCCGTGTCGCCGCATCCTCGCCCGCAGCACAGACCGCGGCGGCCAGCGCCCGCCACATGTCGAACGTCAGCGCGTTCTTCTTTTCCGGCCTGTCGATCGTTATGGTAACAACACCGTCATCGTTGCGGGCTACCGCTATGCGGCGTTCCAGTGCGGCTTGATTCTCGGCCATTTCAATCCAATTGAAGAAGCGTTGAGGAAATTGCAGTTCTATGGCGAGCGGTTCTGGCGTAAGTTCCGCGCCTCGACAAGCCGGGAGCGAAGGGAGCGAAGGCATGAGCACACGCAGCATCCGGTCCAGCGAGATCCATCCCGTCGATCCCATCTGGGATTCGGTGCGCCAGGAGGCCGAGGCCACCGTCCAGCGCGACCCGCTGATGGCCGCTTTCCTCTATTCGACGATTCTCAATCATGATTCCCTCGAGGGCGCGGTCATCCACCGCATCGCCGAGAGGCTGGGGCACAACGACCTGCCGGCCAACCTGATCGGCCAGACGTTCGAGACCATGCATCGCGCCAATCCCGGCTGGAGCGCAGTGGTGCGGGTCGACATCCAGGCCTACTACGATCGCGACCCGGCCTGCGACCGGTTCATCATGCCCGTGCTCTACTTCAAGGGCTTCCACGCCATCCAGACGCATCGCCTGGCGCACTGGCTGTGGAACGAGGGTCGCCGGGACTTCGCGCTCTATCTGCAGAGCCGTTCGTCGGCCGTCTTCCAGACCGACATCAACCCAGCGGCGAAGCTGGGCAAGGGCATCTTCATCGACCATGCCACCGGCCTGGTGATCGGAGAGACGGCGGTCGTGGAAGACAACGTCTCGATGCTCCATGGCGTGACGCTGGGCGGCACCGGCAAGGCGGGGGGCGATCGGCATCCCAAGATCAGGCACGGCGTCCTCATCGGTGCGGGGGCCAAGATCCTCGGCAACATCGAGATCGGCCATTGCACGAAGGTTGCCGCCGGTTCGGTCGTTCTCAAGTCCGTGCCGAACAACAAGACGGTTGCCGGGGTGCCGGCGCGCATCGTCGGGGACGCCGGCTGCAACGAGCCTTCCCGCGCGATGGATCAGTTGCTCAGCGGCGAGGAGTGATCCGCCGAGTGAACCTCGGGCCTTTCGGGGCGTTCGGGGTTTACATCCGCGAGGTGCGCGTGTCAGAAGCGCCGCCAATGCGGCGCGACGCCGCGCAGCCCCAGCGACCGGGAGAAGTCGATTGAAAGCCGAAGAAATCAGGAAGCTAGACGCCTATTTCAAACGCACGTTCCAGAATCCCACCCTCGAGGTGAAGGCGCGCCCGCGCAAGGACGATTCCTGCGAACTCTACGTCGGCGACGAATTCCTCGGCATCATCTTCAAGGATGAAGAGGAAGGCGAGCTCTCCTACAATTTCTCGATGGCGATCCTCGACGTCGACCTGCAGTGAGGTCGACCCGGATCAGGGTCCGGTCCTGATCGTTGCCTTCGAAAAGGCCATGATGGCGGCGTCGATCCTCCGCCAGTCCGCGAGCAGGCTGGACGGAAAGCGGTAGACCAGCGCGAGATCGTCGCCCACGAAAATGTCGCGCTCGCAGCCGGCCAGCGACTGCTCCGCCGCCGCCCCCGTCAGGCATCGCGCCGTGAAGGTTCCTGAGCCCGGCGCTTCCGGACCGACGACCAGCATCTCGTCCATGTAGCCCGACTTCTCGATGAAGTCGTAGAACGTCAGCCCGGCGGGTCCCGCCCTGCCGGGAGTACGCACGAGCGACCTGTAGATCGGTTCCAGCCGGCCGCTCATGTCGCGCGACATCATCCTCGGTTCGAACGTCAGGAACAGGATGTTGCGGGCACCGCCCACATTGTTGAAGTCGTCGCGCAAATCGGCGCGGTATCCCTTCATTTCCGGCCATTTCAGGTAGAGGTGCAACCCCGCCGCCACGCCGTCGCGCCTTTCGCTCTCGAAGCGGATTGCGTTGGACTGCACGACCAGGACGTTGTTGCCGATCACGATCTCGCGCAGCGTCTGGTCTTCGGAGTGACCGCCGAGAGCGATCGAGCCCCCGACATATCGGCCGCCGATGCTGATCAGGGCCGACAGGACGGCCATCGCGGCGAAGACCGCGAACACCTTCAGGACGAAACCTTCGCCGAAAGCGGCTGTGGATTGCGTGTCGGAAGCGGCTGTCGGCAACTTGGCTTTCCCGAGCGATTTTGCGAGTGCCGATCCGGGACAGCCCGGCGGCATGGATCTTGCGAGTCGCCTGACCTTGGGACTACTATGGTAAAGGGACGGTAAAAATGGTGGGCATCTGGCTGGTCTCCTTCGTGTTCCTCTCCGGCCTGGTGTTCTCCGGGATCGGCGGGACCGTGCTCGAGATGTGGGGCGGCCGCAGGCTTGCCTTCTCCGATCCATTCGTGTCTCGCGAACACGTGGTGCGGTCGCTCTGGATGACCGCCGTGACCGGACCCTTCATGCTGGTCAACGAGGCGGCATCGGCGTTGCGCGAGCGGCGGATCGGCGTTCCCTCCCTCTTCAGCTGCGTCCTGCTTTCGCTGACCTGGGTCTTTCTGACCGGCATCGTCGTGCTGGACGTTGCATTCTTCCTGTCCGATCTGCTCTTTAAGGCCTGACATTCGCGGAAGACGGGAGAAGGCTGAATGCCGATCTATGCACTCGACGGAAACTCTCCGGAGTTCGACGACCGGGCATCCAACTGGATCGCGCCGGACGCGACGCTGGTGGGAAAGGTCAGGCTCGGCCGCAACGCCGGCATCTGGTTCGGCGCGGTGCTGCGCGGCGACAACGAGGACATCGAGATCGGCGAAGACAGCAACGTGCAGGAACACACGGTGATGCACACCGACCTGGGATTTCCGCTCGTGGTGGGCAAGGGATGCACCATCGGCCACCGCGCCATGCTGCACGGCTGCACCATCGGCGACAACAGCCTGATCGGCATGGGCGCCATCGTGCTCAATGGCGCCCGCATCGCGGAAGATTCGCTGGTGGGGGCTGGCGCACTCGTCACGGAAGGCAAGGTGTTTCCGCCGCGCTCGCTGATCGTCGGCTCGCCCGCCAAGGCTATCCGCGAACTCGACGACAAGGCCGTCGAACTGCTGCGCTGGTCTGCGGCCCACTACGTCGAGAACGGCCGTCGTTTCCTGAAGGGCCTCACCGCCGTCTGAAGCTCCCCCAAAAAAGTTGGAGCCGGCCCTGGGGACAAAGGGCCGGCTCCGTGTGCCCGGTCGTTGGGGACGGGGAGGGTGGGGACTCGACCGGGAACCTCTACTGAACGCTGGCGACCGACGTGCTGCGGCCGTCCTGTATGGAAACCCACTCGCCGGAATTGCGCGAGGACTGACGTTTGAGAAAACTGTAGTTCGTCTCGGACCAGGGCAGGACGAGCGCTTCGAGATTGTCGAGGACGAAGTCCCCGAGATGCGTCTCGACCGTCAGGACCGCATGGCCGTCGCCGTTCGGCTGGCGCACGACCGTGACCAGCAGATTGGACGCGGGCACGCCTATCGCCATCAGTCGGCGCCGCTTTTCGAGGACGTAGTCCTCGCAGTCGCCGACGGTATCGGGATAGGACCAGAATTCCTCGCGGCCCCACATCTCGTAGTCCGTCAGCGGCGCGACCTGGGTGTTGACCGCATGGTTGATCTGGATGATTTCCTTCCAGAGCTTCCGCGACAGTTCCACCGGATGCGGCCGTGCGGTGCGTACCGTGCATTCGGCCGGCAGCCGGCGGCAGAATTCGTAGTGGCCGACCGGCTGGGTCGTGCGGCCGCCGATGGCCATGAAGGGTTCGCTCGCAACCGCGCCGAAGCTTCCCGCAATCATCAGCGCTGCCGTCCAGAGCGCCAGCCTTTGTCCCCGCATTCCCATTGCGATTTCTCCCCGTTCCGAGAGTAGAATGGCAGAGACCGATTTATTTCAGGCGAAGTGGAGCGTGCGAATTTAAGTAAAGACCTGTTCTGATCTGATAGAAACAAGAATAAAACTGTAATTCAATTTATCTAAAATTTGATCGTTTCGCGGGCGAAGCCGGCTGCCGCTACAGGACGCGCTATCCTTATCGCCGGCGACACCCGGGGCGGAGCGCAAGAGGAAGAGCGGGCAAGGGGATGCGATCGCGGCTTTCGGCGCGACGCAGGTACAGGAGCAGCCGAGAGGCCTACTGGTGTACGGGAGGGCTGAGATCCGTCTCGATCGTGTCGGGACGCTGGAGGGAGGCGAACTCCACGGCGACGCCGTCCTCGAAGTGACGGACGACGCGTCCGCGCATCGTGCCCAGGGTGACCGGCGTTCCGAGGGCCGGTTTCACGTCGATCTCGATGGCGGCGCCGGAAAGCGACAGGTCGACGATGCGGCAAGGGTAGTTGCGCCCATCCGTGAGATGCAGTTCGCTCATAGGATTGCGCGGCAGGACGCGTTCGTGGCGACGGTCCTCTGGCAGGTCGAGTTCGTGCTTGTTGGCAAGCCACGTCAATTGCGCGGCCAGCTTGTCCTTCTTGCGGTCGGAGGCGATGATGGTCATGGCGAAGCCGTCGTCGACCTGCCGCGTGACCACCCCTTCGATCCGCCCGATGTGATCGATGTAGGCGATGATCCTTTCGCCGAGGTCACCCATGCGGTCCGCACGCAGCAGGGCATTGCCCGGCGACATGTCGATCACCTGACAGGGATGTTCGGTGCGGTCCTCCAGCATGAAGCGCCCGTATACCTTGACGCGCACACGCTGGAAATAGCGCCTTTCGGCCCTGGACGGCGTGATGTCTGTCGCCGCTAACGTCATCTCGATTATCGCTTACCTGTTCCGCTGTGCCCGGTCGAGAAAGGCTACCTTCACCGTATCGCCGCAGGAGTTAACAGTCGGTAAGCCGGGAAGGGAAAATCTGAACAAACAAACGGAACATTAGCCATCAAACCTATTCGCCCCGACCCCCGTCGATGACGACGAGATGACGGAACCTTCGGCGCCGCGCGCCCTCCTGCGAGGCGAGGTTTTCGTCGCTCGGAACGAGGGGAGGGGCGGCCAGCAGCGCTTCTGTCGGGAGGAAGGCGGCCTCCCGCGCGGGATCGATCACCCTGGTGGTGGCGATCGCGCATTCCACGACCGGATCGGCGCCCAGCCAGAACGGCTTGTCAAACGGACAGATCGAACCGAGCGCGCGCGGGCTCTCGCTGCCGCTGTCCAGCGGCAGGAGCAAGAGTTCGAACTCCAGGGTGCGTCCCTGCCTGGTCATGCCCTGGACGATGGCGACCGACACGGCCTTCCTGGCGAACCCGCCCCGCGCGAGCTCGGCCGCCATGCCCTGGTCGGCATGGCCGAACAGCGATGCGAACGCAAAGCCCTTCAGTTCCCGGCCGAAGGCGGCACACAGCCGCGTCCCGGCCAGACGGAACACCGCGTCCCCACGCAGGTCCCGTTCAAGGATGAACGTGTCGGCCAGCATCGTCTTGATGTCGGCCGGCTCGATCTCGGTTCTTTTCGGAGCGGTTCGTCCGCTGCGCAACCTGTCCCAGTACTGGAACAGGGCAACCGTGGATTTCTGTTTCATACGTCCCCACTCATGCCTGCATTCGCTTTTTTGTCTCATCTGCGCACAACGGGGCGACCTCCGGAGTGCTACATGCCGGACGGAGCAGGTTGCATGCCAGCGGCATTAACGATTGTTCACGGATCGGAGCCGTTAAGGTTAACGAAGCGTTTCGATTGATCGCGGACGCGCATCGTGCCACAAGAGGCGGACTGCAGAAGTCACTGTTTCAAAGCAGAATTTCGGCTTGGGACTATCTCGGGGACTTGGGTAGGGACTCGGCCGGCCGTTCAGGGGAAACCCTGGACGGCCCTTTTTTGTTAACGATCTGCGCGCATGTCCGGCATTGGAGCGGCAGCCTTGCCGACCCTATATGGCGGCCAGACGCGGAGCATCGACAGTGACAGCCAATCCCCTCGAAGACACGAGCCAAAGGGACGAACCGGGAGGTCCGCCGCCGCCGCGCCCGCGCGAGCCGGCCTTCAACATCCCGCGCGTCGTGCTCGCCTTCATCGCCGTGTGCGCCGGGCTCCATCTCCTGCGGCTCTACGTGCTATCGCCGCAGCAGGATCTGGAACTGATCATCGCGGGCGCATTCATACCCGTCCGCTACTCGGGCCAGTACCTGTTCGAGATCTGGGCCGTGACGAGCCCGCTGACCTATTCCTTGCTTCACGGCAGCGTGGCGCATCTCGTCATCAACATGATCTGGCTCGCCGCCTTCGGGTCGCCGCTGGCGACGCGGCTGGGGGCGGGGCGGTTCGTCCTGTTCTGGTGCGCGACGTCTCTGGCCGCCGTCACGCTGCACTACGTGCTGCACATGGACAGCCAGGCGCCGCTGGTCGGCGCCTCGGGCGCGATCTCCGGCATGATGGGCGCCGCCGCGCGTTTCGGATTCAGAACCGAGCGAGGGAGAGGAAAGTCGACTTTCTCCGGGCCGCTCCTGTCGATCGGCGAGACCTTCCGCACCCGCGCGGTGGTGACCTTTCTCGCGGTCTGGATGATCGTGAACCTGGCGACGGGGCTCGCCAGCGGCATTCCGGGCGCCGAGGGCGTGATCGCGTGGGAAGCGCATATCGGCGGCTTCCTTGCGGGCTTCCTCGGGATCAGGCTTTTCGACCGGCGGGGTGGTTGGGGCTGAAACGGCCTTGCATTGGCGGAATTACGATAGCACCATCCTTGAAGCGGCGGACGGTCGAAAGGGGGCGGCCTGCCGATCCGCGATCCAAGGAGGACGCGCATGCTGGTCAAGAACATTCTCGCCGAAAAGGGCAGCGAAGTCGTAACGATCGCGCCGGACAGCTCGCTGGCGGAGGCCGTGAGCCTTCTGGCGGACAAGCGCATCGGCGCGGTCGTCGTCACGAAGGGAGAGGGACGCATCGCCGGTATTCTCTCCGAACGCGACATCGTGCGCATGCTGGGCGCGGAGGGGCCCTCGATGCTCCAGAAGCCTCTTTCTTCCGCGATGACTTCGAAGGTGAAGGTCTGTCACGAGGACAACACCATCAACCAGGTCATGGAAATCATGACCGCGGGGCGCTTCCGGCATCTCCCGGTGGAACGCGACGGCAAGCTCGTCGGCATCATCTCGATCGGCGACGTCGTCAAGAAGCGCATCGAGGAGGTTGAGCACGAGGCGCAGGAAATCCGCAACTACATCGCCACGGCGTAGGGCGGAACTTCGACTGGTAGCGCGGATCAGGTGGTCGCCCCACGACGGCAACCACCTGTCCCGGGGCCGCCTCGGCGCCGATTACGCGGCCAGTGCCACGGCGTCGGCTCCGGCCGGAAGGTGCATGGGGCAGGAGGGGTCGGTCGCGGCGCGCCAGACGGCCTCGGCGACATCGACCGGATGGGTGATTTCCGATGCTCCCTGATCGCGACCGGCGAACACGGTCCCGACGAAGGATGAGTACGCTTCCGGAAATCCGCCCTCGTCCTGAATGCGCGACCGCGCACTGTCGCCGAAGCTGGTCGCGGGAGAGCGGCCCGGCAGCACGATCCTCACCCGCACGTTGAACTGTGCCAGTTCCAGCGCGACCGATTCGGAGAACGCATTCACCGCCGCCTTGCTGGCCGTATAGACCGACAGCAGCGGCAGCGGCTTCAGCGTCACGCTGGACGACACGTTGACGATGACACCGGACTTACGCTCCCTGAACCGGGGCAGCACCGCCTGCGTCATGGCGATCGTGCCGAAGACATTCGTCTCGAACACGTCGCGCGCCACGTCCATGCTCGTCCCTTCGAGCGCGTTCATCCAGCCGATCCCGGCGTTGTTGACGAGCACGTCGATATCGCCGGCGGTTTCGACCAAGTGTCGGATGCGGTCCGGGTCCCTGACGTCGAGGGCGACGATTTCGAGATTCCGGGAGGCCGGCAGGACGTCCGCGCGCGGAGACCGCATCGTTGCGACGACCCTCCAGTCCCGCTCCAGAAAGTGCCTGGCGATCTCCAACCCGAAGCCGGACGAGCATCCGGTAATAAGAACTGTCTTCATGCATCTCTCCTGTCTGTCTGGATGACGAGGAGGCTAGGCTTCGCGGGCCGGACTTGCTATGACGTACCGTCCACATCTCATTATCGGGAGTATCGAATGGGCGATCCCTTGTCGGACGTCGTCGGCTTGCTCCAGCCCAGCGCCCGTGTCTCGAAGGTGGTCAGCGGCGCTGGCGCCTGGCGGGTCAGGCGACCTGCGACGGGCCACCCGTTCTATTGCGTCCTGCTCGAGGGGTCGTCTCGCCTCGAGGTCGACGGGAGCGCGCCCATCATCCTCCGCGAGGGGGATTTCGTGCTCATTCCGGCGGTCCATGGTTTCACCATGTCGAGCCTGAAGGAGGCTGGCGCGGACGATGTGGATCCGTCGACCGTCACCCGGCTTGCCGACGAGACGAGACGCGGCAATCCCGACGGGCCGGCCGAATCGAGGCTTCTCGTGAGCCATTTCGTCTTCGGTACGCCGGACGCGGCCTTGCTCGTGTCGCTCCTGCCGCGACTGGTGCATGTTCGCGACGACCAGCGGCTGTCGGCCATCGTCCAACTCGTGACGGAGGAGGCGGGCTTCCGGCGGCCCGCACGCGAAGCGGTTCTGTCGCGCTTGCTGGAGGTACTGCTTCTCGAAGCGCTGCGCTCTGCCGGGGGAGGCGCGGTTCCTCACGGGCTCCTGCGCGGGCTCGCGGACGAACGCCTGGCGTCCGCGCTTCGCCGCCTGCACGAGGATCCGACGAAGGCCTGGACGGTCGAGCAACTCGCCGGCGAGGCCGCGATGTCCCGTTCCGCGTTCTTCAACAGGTTCCGCCGTGCCATGGGAGTCGCTCCCATGGAATACCTGCTTTCGTGGCGCATGGCTCTGGCCAAGAACCTCCTGCAGCGCAACGAAATCGGCATACAGGAGGTCGCGGAACGCGTGGGATATGGATCGGCAAGCGCCTTCAGCACCGCGTTCACGCGCTTCGTCGGATTGCCGCCATCGAGATATGCTGGACAGGATGCGATCTAGGCGGTGGCGGTCGGCACCACGGCTTGCGCCGATCGTGGAGGCCCGTCACTGCCACGGTGCAGTGGCAATCAGCTCGAAGTGGAGGATCGCCCGAGTTCTGTTCTACGCGTCGGCGACGAACTCGAAGAGTTCGCGGTTGCGGCAGTAGCCGGGCGCGTGCGCCGGAGCGGTCGCCGCGTCGAGCCATGAGGCGCATTCCTTCGAGTGGCTGCAGGAGACGCAGCGGATGGTGGCGTTGCGCATGACCGACGGCGCGTCCGGCATCTGCGTCACCGCCTCGCGCACCCCGAGCTTGCGCATCATGCGCTCCATGAGATCGGCCCTGTTCGAAATGCGGTCGAGAAGCTTGAAGTATCCCATGACGCTGTGCCTCCGCGAGAATCTGGAATTGATTGTCGGGGCGGGGGCCTTAGGACGCCTTGACATGGATCAAGCGCCGGCAAGCCTTGCCACGATGCGGGGATTGTTCTAGCGAACGGCGAAGTCCCGACTTTCGAGGTTTTCGAGCCGCAATGAGCATCATCGACACGCGCACGCCCGATCCGAAGCGGCTGATTTCCGGCGCGACGGGGGATTGGGAGATCATCGTCGGGCTGGAAGTGCACGCCCAGGTGACCTCGAATTCCAAGCTCTTTTCGGGCGCCTCGACCGGCTTCGGCGGCGCCCCCAACGCCAACGTCAGCCTGGTCGACGCGGCCATGCCCGGCATGCTGCCGGTGATCAACGAGGAGTGCGTGAAGCAGGCGATCCGTACCGGACTGGGGCTGAAGGCCGAAATCCATCTCCGGTCCGTGTTCGACCGCAAGAATTACTTCTATCCCGATCTGCCGCAGGGCTACCAGATTTCGCAGTACAAGCAGCCGATCGTCGGCGAGGGCAAGGTGGTGGTGTCGGTCGGTCCGGACCGGCAGGGCAATTTCGAGGATATCGAGGTCGGGATCGAGCGTCTCCATCTGGAACAGGACGCCGGAAAATCCCTGCACGACCAGCATCCGACCATGTCCTATGTCGACCTGAACCGCTCCGGCGTGGCGCTGATGGAGATCGTGTCGAAGCCCGACATCCGTTCCGCCGACGAGGCCAAGGCCTATGTGACCAAGCTGCGCACCATCATGCGCTATCTCGGCACCTGCGACGGCAACATGGACGAGGGCTCGCTGCGCGCCGACGTCAACGTCTCGGTGCGCAAGCCTGGCGGCGAGTTCGGCACGCGCTGCGAGATCAAGAACGTCAACTCGATCCGCTTCATCGGCCAGGCGATCGAATCGGAGGCGCGGCGCCAGATCGCGATCCTGGAGGATGGCGGCAAGATCGACCAGGAGACGCGGCTCTTCGACCCGGTGAAGGGCGAGACGCGCTCGATGCGCTCCAAGGAAGAGGCGCACGACTACCGCTATTTCCCCGATCCGGACCTTCTGCCGCTCGAGTTCGACCAGGCCTATGTCGACGCGCTCGCCGAAGGTCTGCCGGAGCTTCCCGACCAGAAGAAGCAGCGCTTCGTGAAGGAGATGGGGCTGTCGGCCTACGACGCCTCCGTGCTGGTCGCCGAGAAGGCGACGGCCGACTTCTTCGAGAAGGTGGCGGAGGGACGCGACGGCAAGATGGCCGCGAACTGGGTCATCAACGACCTCCTGGGCGCCTTGAACAAGTCCGGCAAGGACATTGAAGAGACTCCGGTTTCAGCCGCCCAGCTCGGCGCCATCATCGACCTGATCCGGGAAGGAACGATCTCCGGCAAGATCGCCAAGGACCTGTTCGAACTCGTATGGAACGAGGGCGGCGACCCGCGCGAACTGGTCGAGAGCCGCGGCATGAAGCAGGTGACCGACACCAGCGCGATCGAAAAGGCGGTGGACGAGGTCATCGCGGCGAACCCCGACAAGGTGGAGCAGGCGAAGGCGAAGCCGAGCATGGCCGGCTGGTTCGTCGGCCAGGTGATGAAGGCCACCGGCGGCAAGGCCAACCCCCAGGCGGTCAACGCGCTGGTGAAGGAAAAGCTCGGAGTCGAGTGAGCATGTTCGTCCGCACAGCCGGTGAGCTCGACCTGCCTGCGATCCGCGCCCTGCTGGTGGAAACCTGGCACGCGACCTACGATGCGATCTACGGCGCCGAGCGCGTGACCGCGATCAACGACGACTGGCACTCGCTCGCCTCGCTCCACGCACGCCTCGATCGGCTGGACGCGGAATTCATCGTCGCCGACGACGGCGCCGAGATCGCCGGCATGGCGTTCGCCAGTGCGCCCGAGGACGGCAAGACGGTGATGCTGCACCAGCTCTATGTGCGCCCGGGCCGGCAAGGCCGCGGCGTCGGCGGGATGCTGCTGGACGAGATCATCGACAGCTTTCCCGATGCCAGGACGGTCCGGCTCGAAGTGGAGGCGGCGAACGCCAAGGCGATCGGCTTCTACGCGGCTGAAGGCTTCGTCGAGGCGGGCAGCACGCAGAATTGCGGCAAGCAGGATTCGGGCATTCCGGCGCTGATCTTCGAGCGCAAGCTCGCCTGATCACCGCCCCCGGCGCAGTGCCGCCTTCCAGCGCAGCGGATTTCCAAGCGCCATCTCCCTAAAAAACACGAACAGACCCGCGCCGGCGATGAGCACGATGCCGACCCAGGCGATCGCGTCCGGCCAGTCACCCCAGATCGCGATGCTCCAGAAGATCGCGAGCGGCATGGCGACGTATTCGAACGGCGCGATGAGCCCCGCCTGCGAGATCCGGTAGGCCTGACTGACGAGATAGCCGCCGACGGAGCCGATGAGGCCGATGCCGGCGAGCAGCAGGAGGTCCGATGCCGGCGGCCAGATCCAGGCGCGCAGCAGGAATTCGAGGTTGGCGCTGCCGGTACCGCTGAAGCGGCCGTCGCCGAACATCAGGCCGATCATGCCCGAGAACAGGATGAAGACGAAGTTCAGGTAGAAGGAGAGCGTCGAGGCCTTCTCCGTCACGCCGATCTTGCGGGTGGTGATCTGGAGCAGGGCATAGAAGAAGGCCGCGAAGAGCGGCAGGAGAGCCGCGTACTGGAAGGCGGAGCCGCCCGGCCGGATGACGATGACGACGCCCGCCAGCCCGGCCAGCACGGCGATCCAGCGGCGAGGGCCGACGGTCTCGCCCAAGAGCAGCACGGACAGCGCGGTGATGAACAGCGGCGAGACGAAATAGATCGCCGTCGCCTCTCCGAGCGGCAGGGTCGCCAGCCCGGTGTAGAAGGCCATGTTGGCGGTGACCACGATGGCGCCGCGAAGCGCGTGGAAACGCAGGCGACGGCTCAGGAGGCTCCGGTACGACCCTTCGAGCGGCACGAAGACCGCCAGCGTGATGCAGATCGCGAACAGGCTGCGGAAGAAGGTGATCTCGTGCAGGGGATAATCGCCCGACAGCCATTTGATGGCGACGTCGTTGAGCGAGAAGGCCGTCGCCGCGCCCATCGCACACAGGATGCCGGCGAGGTTTGTCGTGAACTGGCTATCCGCGCGCGCAGCGGCTTGCCGAGGGCCGGTCACGCCGACGCTGCCGCGAGATATAGGCAGTTCATTGCACGTCCGTCTCTGCGCCCTGGGGATCCCATACGCGCACGGCCGTGCATTCGATCAGATGTTCGTTCAAGCCCGGGTCGCATTTGACCTCCGCCGCCTTCATCGCGGCTTCGCGCGTCTGCCAGCCGCAGCTGTATTCGTGCCAGTGCGGTCCCTCGCGGTGCTGCATGAAGACGTCGACGCTCCAGCCGGATGGGAAGCACCAGGCCACCCGCAGGCAGTCTCGCGCCTGCGCTCCGCTTTCCATGCATTTTGCGCGCGCACAGGCGAAACCCGCGTCGGGATTGCCGGCCGTGCAGACTCCGCTGGACATCTCCGGCGCCTCGACGAAGGCGATGCCGACCGGTCCCTGGCCCTGGGCGGACGCGCCGGAAGAGAGGGCCAGCATCGCCGTGGCGGCGAATGCGAAGCGCGATACCATCTCGAATTTCCTCTTTGCTGGAGCTAGAGCCGGGACGGCCCGGAGAACGGGGCGCACCATAGCCGGAGACAACAAAATTGAAACAGCCGTCAGTCGTTCCCGTGATCCGTGAGGCGCGCGAGGAGGACGTCCGCTCGCTGGCCGCGCTCTTCGCCGACGATTCCATAGGCGGCCATGGCGATACGGTCGAGGAATCGGCCTATCCCTCCTATCTCGAGGCATTCCGCAGCATCTCGGCCAGTCCCTGCGACACGCTGTTCGTCGCCGAACTCGACGGCGAAGTGGTCGGCACGTTCCAGACGACGCTGACCCGGATGATGACGGGGCAGGGGCGCCTGGTGATGACCGTCGAGGCGGTGCAGACCCGCGCCGACATCCGCGGGCGCGGCATCGGCGAAGCCATGATGCGGGCGGCGATTCGCATGGCGCGCGACGCGGGCGCGGGCCAGGTGCAGCTTTCCTCGAACATGCAGCGCGAAGCCGCGCACCGCTTCTACGAGCGGCTGGGCTTCGCACGCAGCCACTACGCCTTCAAGATGAAGCTCGGCTAGGAAGCGGCTCGGGTCCCGTCCGTAGTCCGATGCCGCGTTCTAACGGCCGGCGACGTCGAGGAGGCGCGTGCGCTTCTTCAGGGTGCGCAGGAACAGGTAGAGCATCGCCCCGCCCGCCAGCGTGACCGTCCAGGTCGGGTCGACGCTTTCAGGATGCTCCGTCAGGTACTCGTGCAACTGGTCGACGAGGAAGAACGCGGCTACGATCGCGAAGAAGCCGGAATATTCTCGGCGCAGGACGTTGCGGACCGAGAACTGCAGGACCGGCGCGCGCCAGTCCTTGAGGCGCGGCAGGAAGACGGGCGTCTGCTTGGCCCAGGCAAGGTAGACCTCGCCGAACTTCGCCACCAGGAAGGCTTCCTCCGCCGCGATGATGCGCTCCAGATAGAGCCACAGGAACAGGCCCATGATGACGACCACGAAGACGTCCTGCGTGAAGGCGGCGATCGCCATGTAGATGACGGCGTTGCCGAGATAGAGCGGGTTGCGCGTCAGCGAATAGAGACCGGTGGTGTTGAGCGTTTCGGCGAGCTGGCCGCGCGTGTTGCGACCGGAGGTGCCGGCCGGCACATAGCCGACGGTGACAGCCCTGATCGCAAGCCCGGCGAAGGCGAGCGCGATGCAGGCGGCCTCGTAGAGGGAGTCGACCAGGGACCCGAATTCGGCCTCGACCGCTTCCGGCCGGGTGAGGGCGACGAGGAACAGCGGAGCGAGCCCGAGAAGCAGGTAGCTTCGCCACCGGAACAGCCAGTTTCCCTGCCGTGCCATGAGATCGGAAACCATGCGCATATCCTCCGAAAATGCCGCACTGGAACAGATCATCGTCAATAGCGGCGCCATTGGGGCGCCTCGTTGATGCGCGTCAAGCATGACGCCGGTTTTCCGCGCAAGGAGAATGCGACGCCTGCGGAACCCTGCGCGACGCGCCCCTTGCGTTCGCGGTCGCCCGACGCCATAAGGCCACCATGCCTTCGCGAGGTATCCGATGAAGAAGTTTCTCCTGCAGCTGTTCACCTGGTGGCACGGCCAGACCCTCGGCACGCGTTTCCACACGTGGCGGAACGGAACCTTCGTCGGCAAGGACGACGAGGGCAACATGTACTACGAGGGCGGCACGGACTCCGAAGGCCGCGCGCGCCGCTGGGTGATCTACAACGGTGTGTCGGAGGCGACCCGGATCCCGCCGGGCTGGTATGGCTGGATGCATCACCGCGTCGACACGCCACCGCCGGCGGAGGACTACAAGCCGCGCGAGTGGCAGAAGCCGCACGAGCCGAATCACACCGGCACCTGGAAGGCCTATCGTCCGAAGGGCTCGGTGCTGCGCCCCGGCGACCGGCCGCACGTGACCGGAGATTACGACGCCTGGACGCCGGGCGGCTGACGCTCGCCGCCAAGACGGTTTACTTGTCGCCACAATCCTTGGTTAACCGGATGTTGATCGGGCGCGGCCATCATGGCGGCGCTCGCAGATGTCGCGCAGAGGATACGGTCGGAAGCTCATGACACAGACGGCATTCTCGTCCCTGTTGCGCTCGCTCGGCTGTGTCGCCGTCGTGTCGGTCCTGACGGGGGTCGCTCCGGCGCAGTCGATCACCATCCAGGAGAATTTCCCCGCATCGAGCGAGAGCGAGACGGCGGCAGAGCCCGCGCCGCCCGCGCGGATCACCAATCCGGTGGCGGAGTTCACCGGGATCGACAAGATCACCGGGCGCATCATCAATTTCGACGTCTATGTCGACGAGACGGTCCAGTTCGGCGCCCTCCAGGTGACGCCGCGGGTGTGCTATTCCAGCCCCGACACGGCGGAATCGAAGACCGATTCCTTCGTCGAGGTCGACGAGATCACGCTCGACCGCAAGATACGGCGGATCTTCTCGGGCTGGATGTTCGCCGAAAGCCCCGGCCTCAACGCCGTTGAGCACGCCGTCTACGACGTCTGGCTGAAGGACTGCAAGCAGGAGTCCGAAGTGCCGGCGCCGGAGGCCGCGAGCGCGGACTGACGGCTTAGGGGCTGAACGTCGCCTCGCCCTCGATCGCCGCCGCCAGCATCCGTTCGTAGCGCCGCCGCGGCACGTCGACGGCGCCGAAGCGCTTCAGGTGCTCGGTCGTGAACTGCGTGTCGAGCAGGATGAAGCCGCGTTCGCGCAGGCGTTCGACCAGCGCCACGAGGCAGACCTTGGAGGCGTCGGGTTCGCGCGAGAACATGCTTTCCCCGAAGAAGGTGCGCCCCAGCGTCACGCCGTAGAGGCCGCCGACGAGCCGTTCGCCAACCCGCGCCTCGACCGTGTGGCAGTGCCCCCGTTCGAAGAGTTGCGCGTAGGCCTCGCGGATCGGTGCGTTGATCCAGGTGCTGGGGCGGCCCTGACGCGCCTCGGCGCAACCTTCGATCACTCCGTCGAAATCGCGGTCGAAATCGATGGCGAAAAGACCCTTGCGGATGGTCTTGCGCAAGCTGTTCGGCACGTGGAAATCGTCGAGCGGGATGATGCCGCGTATTTCGGGCCGGACCCAGAAGACCTCCGGATCGTCGGCACTCTCGGCCATCGGGAAGACGCCCGTCGAGTAGGCCTTGAGCAACAGGTCCGGCGGAATTCGGTAGCCGGGTGCGAAGGGGCGTTCCATCGCGGAACCTTCGGTCAGTCCTTGGCCGCCAGGTACTTCTCGAGCCAATGGATGTCGTAGTCGCCGTTCGCGATGTCGCGGTTGCCGACGAGGTCCCTGAACAGCGGCAGGGTGGTCTTGATGCCGTCGACCACGAACTCGTCCAGCGCGCGCCGCAGGCGCATCATGCATTCGACGCGGTTGCGTCCGTGCACGATCAGCTTGCCGATCAGGCTGTCGTAGTAGGGCGGGATCCGGTAGCCCGAGTAGACCCCCGAATCGACGCGGATGCCGAGGCCACCCGGCGTGTGGAAATGGCTGATCGTGCCGGGCGAGGGCGTGAAGGTGCGCGGGTCCTCGGCGTTGATGCGGCACTCGATGGCGTGGCCCTGGAAGCGGATGTCGTCCTGCTTCACCGAGAGCCCACCGCCGGACGCGACGCGGATCTGCTCGTGCACGAGATCGATGCCGGTGATCGCCTCAGTCACCGGATGCTCGACCTGCAGGCGCGTGTTCATTTCGATGAAATAGAACTCGCCGTTCTCGTAGAGGAATTCGATGGTACCCGCGCCCGAATAGCCGAGGTCGGCGATGGCATTGGCGCAGATGCCGCCGATGCGCGCGCGTTCCTCCGCGTTGAGGGCAGGGGAATTGGCCTCTTCCCAGACCTTCTGGTGGCGGCGCTGCAGCGAGCAGTCGCGTTCGCCGAGGTGGATACCGGCGCCGCGCCCGTCGCCCATGACCTGGACCTCGATGTGGCGGGGCTTCTCGAGGTACTTCTCGATGTAGACCGCGTCGTCGCCGAAGGCGGCACCCGCTTCCGAGCGCGCCGTGGCGAGTGCGACCACGAGATCGTCCTCGGTGTGCGCGACCTTCATGCCGCGCCCGCCGCCGCCGGCAGAGGCCTTGATGATGACGGGATAGCCGATCTCGGCGGCGATGCGCCTGGCGTCCTTCTCTTCGGTCACGGCGCCATCGGACCCCGGGACGACCGGGATGCCGAGCCGCTTGGCCGTGCGCTTGGCCTCGATCTTGTCGCCCATGACCCGGATGTGGTCGCCGGAGGGACCGATGAAGGTGATGTTGTGGGCCGCCAGGATGTCGGCGAAGCGGGCGTTCTCAGACAGGAAGCCGTAGCCCGGATGGATGGCGTCCGCGCCGGTGATCTCGCAGGCGGCGACGATCTGGTGGATGTTGAGGTAGCTGTCGCGCGAAGGCGGCGGTCCGATGCACACGCTCTCGTCGGCTAGCCGCACATGCATGGCGTCGGCATCGGCGGTCGAATGCACGGCCACCGTCTGGATGCCGAGCTCCTTGGCCGCGCGCAGTACCCTGAGAGCGATTTCCCCGCGATTGGCGATGAGGATCTTCTGGAACATGCGACCCCTACTCGATCACGACGAGCGGTTCGCCATACTCGACCGGCTGGGTGTCCTCGAAGAGGATCTGCGTCACGGTGCCCGCGCGCGGCGACGGAATCTGGTTCATCGTCTTCATCGCCTCGATGATGAGCAGCGTCTGGCCCTCGCGCACCTTCTGGCCGATCTCGACGAAGGGAGGAGAGCCGGGCGAGGGGGCGGCGTAGGCGGTGCCGACCATGGGCGAGGGGACGATCTTGTCGGAGGGCGGAGCAGGCGTGGTCGCGGCGGGGGCGACCTGTGACGCGCCGGAGGGACGCTCCTGGTACTGCGGCGCCGGTGCATTGGCGAACGCGTGAATGGGAGCGTTCTGGCGCGAGACCCGAACGCGCAGATCGCCTTGCTCGACCTCGATTTCCGAGAGGTTCGTCTCGTTCAGGATGCCTGCGAGATCTCTGATGAGCTGCTGGTCCACGACGGGGTTCTTTGTCGCCATCGAACGTTCGTTCCTTCCAAACTTGTCGCGCCGCGCCCGCGAGGCCACCGACGGTCTTCCCCCGGACGCGGTGGGAACCGCCCACGTGGCACGCCGGTCGCGAGGCTCGCTGGAGCCGTGCGCGACCGCTATGACGCGGCGGGACCCTCTATAGTAGCCATAGGACTCAAGCGAAAGAGCGCAAGTGCCCATCTTGCGCTCTACACAGCCTTCGAGGGGTGAACGCCGCGGCAGGCGCCTCAGCAGGTCGCCTCGCCGCACTGTTCGAGATTGGCGACCTTCTCTTCCAGCACCTGCCGGCCGAGCGCGCCGTAGATGACTTCCTCGCCCACCACGTAGGAAGGAGTGCCGGAGATGCCGAGCTGGTTCGCGAGTTCGTAGGTCTTGCCGAAGGTCTCGTTGATGGCCGGGTCTTCCATGGCCTCGCGCATCGCCGCCTCGTCGGCGCCTAGCGACAAAGCGATCTTCATCGCGCTGTCTTCGTCCGCCTTGGCGGCGCCGCCCAGCAGTTCCGCATGGAACTCGCCGTACTTTTCCGGCATCAGCTTGTGAAAGGCCATCGAGACCACGTGCGCCTGCATCGAATCAGGCCCGAGGATGGGGAATTCCTTGAGCACGAAGCGCACGTCCGGATTGGCCTCGGTCATGGCCAGCATGTCGCCCATCGCCCGTTTGCAGTAGCCGCAATTGTAGTCGAAGAACTCGACCAGCGTGTATTTGGCCTCTGGATTCCCGTAGATGCCGTCGTGCTCGGACGAGAAGATGTGCTCGTTGGCGGCCCGGATCGTCTCCAGCTGCGCGACGCGCTGCTCTTCCTTCTGCTTGGCTTCGAGTGCCGCCTGCGCTTCGAGCAGCACTTCCGGATTGGTGAGGAGGTAGTCGCGGATGATCGCTTCGATCGCCGCGCGGTCCATGGAGGCGGGCGCGACCGTTTCCTGCGCCAGGACGGGTTGCGGACCAGCCGCGAAGCCGGAGATGGCAATCGCCGCCGCGACGGCGACCCCCGCGACGCTGAAACCGAGAAACTTCCTCATGGTCACCCTTTCCGGCCGGAGCCGCCCGTCATTTGCGCGGCGGCTTCATGTTGATGATGTCCTGGGCGCGGACCCAACCCGGGGCGCCCGTCTTGAATTTCTGCTGCGCGCGCGCGGCGAAGATGCGCGCTTCCTTGTAGGAAGCGGAATAGAAGTGAGCTTCCGCGGTCGCCAGTTCGGCTTCGCCGACGTCTCCCAGGCGGCCATAGGCCTGTGCCAGGTGGAAGTAGGCGTCGGGATTGTCGCCGTCCGGGCGCAGGGCTTCCCTGATTTCCTTCACCGCCTGCCGGATGGCTTTCTCGTCGCCGGTGGCGATCAGCGCCTTGCCGCGCTGGATCTGGATGAGATCGGGCTTGCCCGGCGCGAGCGACAGCGCCGCCGAATAGGCTTTCGCGGCCTCCGATGGCTTGTTGGCGCGCATCAGGATCTCGCCGCGTATCTCGTGGAAATACGGGTTCTTCGGGTAGTCCTTCAGCAGCGCGTCCACCTTTGCCAGGGCATTCGCCGGGCTGCCGCGCAGATGCGTGTTGACGACGTCGGCATACCGCGCCGGCAGGCCGACCGGATCGTAGCGGAACAGCCGCGCCGTGGCGTTCGGTCCTTCGGTGTAGGCGGCGATCTTGGCGCGCATCAGGTCGTGGCGCGCCTGCAGCGAGGCGGCGTCCTTGTTGCCGAAGTACGGGCTCTCGCGGGCGACGACTTCGAGATTGGCGATGCGCTCGCGCGGCATCGGGTGGCTGACCTGATACGGGTCGATCCGCGCGCCCGAAAGCGCGAGCGCGCTGGCGAAGCGGCTGAAGGTCTTCAGCATGCCCTCCGCCGACTGGCCCGTCTTGCGCAGATACTCGAGCGCCGAGCGGTCGGCGGCCAGTTCCTCGGTCCGCTGGTAGCCGAGCAGGCTCCGCCGCGCGATTTCCGCTCCGCCCATGGCGATACCGGCACCCGACTGCGCGATGCCGCCACTGTTGGCGAGCGCCCCGCCGACGGTCGCGCCGAGGCCTAGCAGCGTCGCCACGACCGCCATGGTCTGGGCCCGGGCCAGCTGGTCGCGCAGCCGCTCCTGATGTCCGCCCGCCAGATGACCGGCCTCGTGGGCGATCACGCCGATGATCTCGCTAGGAGTCTCTGCGGTCAGCAGAGCACCGGTGTTGATGAACATGCGGCGGCCGGCAACGAAGGCGTTGAAGCTCGGGTCGTTCACGAGCACGATGTCGACGCCGGCCTTCTGCAAGCCGGCCGCCGCGAAGATCGGCTTGGCATAGTCGCGCAGCAAGGTCTCGATCTCCGCATCGCGCACGATCGGCAGCGATCGCTGCTGGGCCTGCGCCGCGACCGGCGCGCCCGCCACCAGTTGCAGAACCGCCAGCGATGTGGCTACTCCGCGCAAGGAACGGCCGGCGAACCGCGAGATCGATTTCAGGAGCAGAGACATTGCGCAACTCGTAGACGAGCTTGTCGGGCGGTGGAAGGCATGGCTGCCTTTTTCATGGTTTTGTGATCCGCACGGCAATCCGGCAATTCTACGGCGCCGGTGCGAGTCGGCACGCCAGGGACAGGAATGGATGAAAGCGACGATATCAAGACGCAGCGACATCGAGCCGTTCCACGCGATGGACGTGCTGGCGGAGGCCAACCGGCTGAAGTCCGCCGGCATACCCGTGATCTCGATGGCCGTCGGCCAGCCTTCCGATCCCGCGCCGCGGCCTGTGCGCGAGGCCGCCGCGCAGGCCGCGCGCGAGGGCAGGATCGGCTACACCGATGCGTCCGGGCTGATGTCGCTGCGGCAGGCGATCGCGCGGCACTATCTCGATCACTACGGTGTCGAGGTTCCCGCTGACCGGATCGTCGCGACGACCGGCTCGTCCGCGGCGTTCAACCTGGCATTCCTCGCCATGTTCGACGCGGGCGACCGCGTCGCCATCACCGCGCCCGGCTATCCGGCCTACCGCAACATCCTGAAGGTACTCGGAATCGAGGCGGTCGAGATCGATCTCGCTGGCGACGGCTACCTGACGGCGAGGCATCTGGAGGAGGCGCATCGGTCGTGGCCGTTCAAGGGGCTCCTCTTCGCCAGCCCCGCCAACCCGACCGGCTCGGTCATCCCGCGTGACGAGATCGTCCGCATCCTGCGGACGGCCGAAGACCTCGGCGTCTCCGTCATTTCGGACGAAATCTACCATCGGCTCGCCTACGAGCAGCCCGATACGACGGCGCTGGCGATCGACCCGGACACCGTGGTGATCAACTCCTTCTCGAAATACTACTGCATGACCGGGTGGCGGATCGGCTGGATGGTCCTGCCTAAAGAGCTGCTGCGGCCGGTCGAACGGATCCAGCAGAGCCTCTACATCTCGGCGCCGGAGCTGTCGCAGTACGCGGCCATCCGCGCCTTCGAGGGGACCGGCGAACTCGAGGCGGTTAAGGCGCGCTACGCACAGAGCCGAAAGATGCTGCTCGAACGCCTCCCGAAGCTCGGCTTCGGCATCGCGGCTCCGCCGGACGGCGCCTTCTACGCCTATTGCGACGTGTCGCGGCACACCAACGACAGCATGGACTTCGCCCGCCGCATGATCGCCGAGGCGCATGTCGCGGCGACGCCGGGCCATGACTTCGACCCCGTGAACGGCCACCGGACCATGCGCTTCTCCTATGCCGGCTCGCCCGCCGACATGGTGGAAGCCATGGACCGGCTGGAACGCTGGCTGGGGCGGGCCTGACCATGGCGGAGATCGAAACGGCGCTGGCGCAGGTCGCCGCCGAAATGGCGGAGGCCAGGGATCGCGGCTCGGTCGCGACCTATATCCCGCAACTCGGCAAGGTCGATCCGCAGCGATTCGGCATTGCGGTTGCCATGAACGACGGGCGCGTGTTCGCTGAGGGCGACGCCGACGAGCCCTTCTCGATCCAGAGCGTCTCGAAGGTCTTCACCCTGACGCTTGCACTGGGGAAGATCGGCGATTCGCTGTGGCAGCGCGTCGGCCGCGAACCGTCGGGCAACCCGTTCAACTCGATCGTGCAGCTCGAGCACGAGCACGGGATACCGCGCAACCCGTTCGTCAACGCGGGCGCGATCGTCGTCACCGACGTGCTTCTGGCGGGCCATCAGCCGCGCGAGGCGATCGGCGAGATCCTGCGCTTCGTGCAGTTCCTGTGCGACGACGACAGCGTTTACATCGACCGGTCGGTCGCGGCCTCGGAGCAGGCGACCGGCTTTCGCAACTACGCGCTCGCCAACTACATGCGCTCCTTCGGCAATCTCACCCATGCGCCGGAGATGGCGCTCGGGGTCTACTTCCACCACTGCGCCTTCGCCATGACCTGCCGTCAGCTCGCGCTGGCGGGCCGCTACCTCGCCAATGGCGGGCGTCATTCCGGAACCGGCCACACGGTGATCTCGACGGAACGCGCACGGCGCATCAATGCCCTGATGCTGACCTGCGGCCACTATGACGGATCGGGCGAGTTCGCATTCCGCGTCGGCATTCCCGGCAAGAGCGGGGTCGGCGGCGGCATTCTCGCGGTGGTGCCCGGCGTCGCCTCCATCGCGGTCTGGTCGCCGGGGCTGAACGCCAACGGCAACTCCAAGCTCGGCTCGCTGGCGCTGGAGAGGCTGGCGAAGGTCATGAACTGGTCGGTCTTCGCGCCCTGAAAAGGGGAGTATCGATCGCCGAAACGGAAAGGGGCGCCGGATGTGATCCGGCGCCCCATGTCATTTCCGCAGGAGAAGCTTTCAGAAGAAGCTCTTGCGCTGCCACCAGCCGGCCTTGCGCGGCTTGGCCTCTTCGCCGGCGGGCTGCTCGCCCGGGACGGTGGAGGTGACGACCGGCTCGCTTGCCGTGGCGCTGCCGGGCTTGCGCCGGGTCGGGCGGGCGGCCTCGGTTTCCTCGGCGGTCGCAGCGGCCTCTGCAGGCTCGGCCTCTTCCACCGGCTTTGCCTGCTCGACTTCCTGGACCGGCGCGGCGGGTTCGGCTGCCGTGGATGCTTCAGCCGCCGTCTCGGCCGCCCCGAATGTCGGAGGGACCTCCTCGCTGGCAGCAGGCGCTTCCGCGACCGCCTCGGCCGCCGCCTTCTTCGTGCTCTTGCGGGGCTTGCGCTTCGGCTTGGCCGGAGCCTCTTCCGCTGGCGCTTCGGCCGCGCCTTCGGCGGCAGTCTCGGTCGCCACCTCGGCCGGAGCGTCTGACGACGGCTCGGCCACCGGCGGGGTCACGGGGTGGTCCTCGGTGACGGCCGCCGCTTCGGCTTCGCCGGTGGTCTCGTCGCCGGCCTCGGCGGTCTCGCCGTCCTCGCGCCGGTTCTTGCGACCGCCGCGCTTGCCGCGCCGCCGCTTCCTGGGCTCGTCATCGTCGGTGCCTGACGTGACGGTCTCGCCGGAGTTACCGGTGTCAGCTTCCGCAATTGCCTCGGCGTCGGCACCGCCCGCGCCGGACGTCTCCTCGCCGTCGTCCGACGACGCCCCGGCCGTCTGACCGTTATCGTCCGTGTGGTCGCGATCGCGCCCGCCACGGCGCCGCCGGCGCCTGCGGCGCTTGCGGCCCTGTCCTTCCTCGCCATCGTCGCGACGCGGCTGCGGCGAACGGGCTTCGGTCTCGGCGACCTCTTCCTGCTCCTCCTCTGCCTCCGGTTCGACATCGATGACGTCGTCCTCTTCGACCGCGGCGAAGGATGGAAGCACGGGGATGATCACCGGCTTCTCGACCGCTGCGCCACGCGTGATGGCGTAGTGCTGCGTGCCGATGCTCTCGTCGGCCTCGATGGTGATGGTCAACCCGAAACGCTGCTCCAGATCGACGATGTTGCTGCGCTTGTGGTTGAGGACGTATAGCGCGGTCGCCACCGGCGTACGCACGGTGATGTGGCTGCGGTTGTCCTTGAGCAGGTACTCCTCGATCGCCCGCACGACGTGCAGCGCGACCGACGAATCGGAGCGCACGTGGCCGGTGCCGCCGCAATGCGAGCAGGGCTTCATCGTCGATTCGAGCACGCTGGCGCGGATGCGCTGGCGCGACATCTCCAGAAGCCCGAAATGCGAGATGCGGCCCACCTGGATGCGGGCGCGATCCTGCTTGAGGTGATCCTTCAGGCGCTTCTCGACGGAGCGGTTGTTGCGCTTCTCCTCCATGTCGATGAAGTCGATGACGATCAGGCCAGCGAGGTCGCGCAGCCTGAGCTGCCGCGCCACTTCCTCGGCCGCCTCCAGGTTGGTCTGGAGGGCGGTGTCCTCGATGGAGTGCTCCTTGGTGGAGCGTCCCGAGTTGACGTCGATCGAGACCAGGGCCTCGGTCTGGTTGATGATGATGTAGCCGCCCGACTTCAGCGTCACCTGCGGCTGCAGCATCCGGTCCAGCTGTGCCTCGATGCCGTTGCGGGCGAAGATCGGCACGACGTCGCGGTAGGGCTGGACCACCTTGGCATGGCTGGGCATCAGCATGCGCATGAAGTCCTTGGCCTCGCGGTAGCCGTCCTCTCCCGCGACGAGGATTTCGTCGATGTCCTTGTTGTAGAGGTCGCGCACCGAGCGCTTGATCAGGCTTCCTTCCTCGTAGACGAGGCAGGGCGCGGTCGACTGCAGCGTGAGCGTGCGGACGTTCTCCCACATGCGCATCAGGTATTCGTAGTCGCGCTTGATCTCAGCCTTGGTACGGTTGGCACCGGCGGTGCGCAGGATGACGCCCATGCCCTGCGGCACCTCGAGTTCCTTGACGACATCCTTCAGGCGCTTGCGATCCGGCGCGCTGGTGATCTTGCGCGAAATGCCGCCGCCGCGCGCCGTGTTCGGCATCAGGACGGAATAGCGCCCCGCGAGCGACAGGTAGGTGGTGAGAGCCGCGCCCTTGTTGCCGCGCTCCTCCTTGACGACCTGGACGAGCAGGATCTGGCGGCGCTTGATGACCTCCTGGATCTTGTACTGCTTGCGGTACGCCTTGCGCCGGTTCGGCAGTTCCTCCAGCGCGTCCTCGGCGCCGACCGATTCGACCTCGTCGCGCTCGTCGCCGTTGCCGTTCTCGTCGTGATCGCCATTGCCCGGTGCATCGCCGCCGCGCCTGCGGCCACGCGAGCGGACCGGCTCTTCGGAGGCCTCGTCGTCGGAAAGCGATTCCGAGACGACGTCGGCAGAGACGGCGGCAGCCATGGTCCCGCCGCCACGCGGCGAATCGTCATCGTCGCCGTCGTCATCGTCGTTCGGGTGCTGGTCGAAGGGGGGTTGGTCGTCTTCCTGCGGTTCCTCGGCGGATGCGGTCTCTTCCGACCCGCTCTCGGCGGCGGACGTGTCGCCCGAGGAATCCTCCCAGTTGTCCGTCGACGCCTCGTCGGCGTCGGAGCCCGACGCCTCCTTGCGGTTGCGGCCGCGACTGCGACCGCCACGGCGGCGCTTCGACTTGCCGCGCTCGGAGCGCTCCTCCTCGTCGTCCTCGTCGTCCTCCTCGGCCGCTTCGGCTTCCGCGCGCAGCAGGGCCTGACGATCGGCGAAGGGGATCTGGTAGTAGTCGGGATGGATTTCGCTGAAGGCGAGGAAACCGTGGCGGTTGCCGCCATACTCGACGAACGCCGCCTGAAGCGACGGTTCGACCCGCGTGACGCGGGCGAGGTAGATGTTTCCCTTGAGCTGTTTCTTGTCTTGCGATTCGAAGTCGAATTCTTCGATGCGGTTACCGCGTGTTACGACAACGCGCGTCTCCTCCCGGTGGGAGGCGTCTATAAGCATTTTGTTGGGCATTATCCAATGTCTCCCCGGCAGCCGCTGCCGGGGGCCGTGGCGTTGGAGCGCCGCGCCGCGGGACAGTCGAAGTCGTGCCGGACAATCTGTCGTCCACCGTCACGCGCGAGAGCAGCGCCGGAACGCATCCTACCGCAGCCGAAGCGGCGCGGGTGTCGCGGGATGCAGTTCTTGAAGCGCCAAAAGCCATCGCGTTTCCAGGCGGAACCATTACAACCTAGGCCCGGGCGAGCCGGACCAGCTCTTTGCTCATACAGAGCCGGCGCGGAAAACGCTTCCGGCCGTTTTCATCACTCAAGGCATCCGGTTGACCGCGAACGCCTTGACGAAAACCTCGGGGACCACTACGCGCCCAGGATCGAGCCGTTGCTGGATTGCGCGGATCGCCTCCGGTAGGGAAATGGGAGGCAGCGGGGCGAGCCCGAGCGTTGAAGTAATCCGACGACGCTTTTATGATTTGACAGCGTCGAAGGCAACCCCCGATTCCGATGCCGGCAAAGCCGACGGAGCGTCGTGTGGAGCCTGCAAGGCTTGGTTAACCGCGTGCGGATACGATCCGTTAACGTATGATTCTCCGGGGGCTCCGGAAACCATGCAATGTATGGGCGAGGTCGATTTGAAAGGTCTGCTGAGAACCTTCCGATTCGCTGCGCGATCGAAAACCGCGGTCGTGCTGGCCACCGTGCTGACGCTGTTCGCCATTGGTGCCCCTCCGGCTCCGATCCACGCCGAGGAGGCGATGATGGCGCGCGGCTACCGCATGGCGGGCGATGCGTCGCGGGCGCGGGTGGTGATGGAGTTCGACAAGGAGCCGCAGCTGAAGTGGTTCCTGCTCCGCGCGCCGCACCGGCTCGTGATCGACCTGCCGGAAACGCTGTTCGCGTTCGACGCGGAGGCGCTCGAACCGCGCGGACTGATCGGCGGCGTCCGCTACGGAAATCTCGGCAACGGCAGTTCCCGGATGATCCTGAGCACCACCGGCCCCTTCACGGTCGAGAAGCTGTCGATGCTCGAGAACGAGAATTCGCCCGGCTATCGCCTGGTGGTCGACATGGTGGCCGACTCGGAAGCTGCCTTCGAGCAGGCGCTCGCCGATCAGGCCGAGACGACCGGCTCGACCGTGAACGAGGACAAGAAGGACCGTCTGGGAGATTCGCCGGAGCGGCCGGATCGTCCGTTCACCGTGGTGATCGACCCCGGCCATGGCGGGATAGACGGCGGAGCCAAGGCGGTCGACGGGACCGCCGAGAAGGAAATCACGCTCACCTTCTCCAAGGTCCTCCAGGAGCAACTCGAGCAGAGCGGCCGCTACAACGTGTTCCTGACGCGGGACGACGACACGTTCCTGCGGCTCGACGAGAGGGTGGGGATCGCCCGGCAGCACGAGGCGGACCTGTTCATCTCGATCCACGCCGACACGATCAACATCAGGAACATAAGCGGCGCGACCGTCTACACGATCTCCGAGAAGGCGTCCGACAGCCTCGCCAAGGCGGCGGCCGAGCGCGAGAACCTTGCCGACTCCGTGGCGGGGATCGAGATCGCGGAGGAAAACCAGCAGGTCGCCGACATCCTGTTCGACCTGGTGAGGCGCGAGACGCATGGATTTTCGGTGAGCTTCGCACGCTCGCTGGTCGGCGAACTGTCGGACACGATCGAACTCATCAACAATCCGCAGCGCTCGGCCGGTTTCCGCGTCCTGCGCGCGCCCGACGTGCCTTCCGTGCTCGTGGAGCTCGGCTATCTCTCCAACCCCAAGGACGTCGCCAAGCTGGAAGACCCGGAATGGCGCGCGAAGGCGGCCGGGAGCATCGGCGCGGCGATCGCGATCTTCGCCGACGCCAAGATGGGGGCGGGCGGTTGACGGCCGCGGACGGATACGGTTGGAGAGCCGGCCGGGTATCGGTTTTCGCGGCGGCCGCCAATCGCGGTTGCCGCATTTTCTTCACAACGAGCGCGCAAAGAGCGGTTCGAGGTGTCGGTCTGCAATGCACTCCATCGGGGGCGTCGGTTACGGCGCGGGAATGCAGGGCGTCCGGATTGGAGCGGGTATGATTCGACTCATTGGATATTTTTTCGGCGTGGCGATCATGCTCGGCCTGCTCGTGGCTGCCGGCGTCGGCATCTACATCAGCCAACTGACGGACGATCTGCCCGACTACGAAGTGCTCGCCAAGTACGAACCGCCGGTGACCACGCGCGTCCATGCCGCCGACGGGGCGCTCATGGGCGAGTTCGCGCGCGAGCGGCGTCTCTACCTGCCGATCCAGGCCGTTCCGGACCGGGTGAAGGCGGCGTTCCTGTCGGCCGAGGACAAGAACTTCTACACCCATCCCGGCATCGACGTGACCGGCCTCACGCGCGCCGTCCTCACCAACGTCCAGAACATGGGCTCCGGCCGTCGTCCCGTCGGCGCATCGACGATCACGCAGCAGGTCG
The DNA here is from genome assembly GCF_001889605.1 of Aquibium oceanicum. NCBI lineage: Bacteria > Pseudomonadati > Pseudomonadota > Alphaproteobacteria > Hyphomicrobiales > Phyllobacteriaceae > Aquibium > Aquibium oceanicum. The sequence goes on from NZ_CP018171.1 coordinate 2,384,468, forward strand.
CGAAGAACTTCCTCCTGACGTCGAAGCAGACCTACGACCGCAAGATCCGGGAGATGATCCTGGCCTTCCGCATCGAGCAGGCCTACTCCAAGGACCGCATCTTCGAACTCTACCTCAACGAGATCTTCTTCGGCCTCGGTTCCTACGGAATCGCGGGCGCGGCGCTCGCCTATTACGACAAGTCGGTCAACGAGTTGACGGTCGGCGAGGCGGCCTATCTGGCCTCGTTGCCCAAGGGTCCGTCGAACTATCATCCCTTCCGCCACACGGAGCGCGCGATCGAGCGCCGCGACTGGGTGATCGACCAGATGGTGGCCAATGGTTATGTCGATGCCGCGGAAGGCGCGAAGGCCAAGGCGGAGGGCCTGAACGTCAAGCCCCGCAGCCGCGGCAATTATCTCTTCGCCGGCGAGTACTTCACCGAGGAGGTGCGCCGCGAGATCATGGATCGCTATGGCGAGGACGCACTCTACGAGGGCGGGCTCTCGGTGCGTACGACGCTCGATCCGAAGCTCCAGGTCATCGCCCGCAAGGCGCTCCAGCATGGCCTCATCCGCTACGACACGCTGCGCGGCTATCGCGGCCCGGTGACCCAGATCGACATCTCCGGCGACTGGGGTGTGCCGCTCGCCGAAGTGCCGGCGCTGAGCGACGTGCCGGAGTGGAAACTCGGCGTCGTGCTCGACGCGGGCGCGGACGGGCTGACGCTCGGATTGCAGCCGGGGCGTGAGGTCTCCGGCGAGGTCGTCGCCGAGCGCGAGGAGATTTCCATTTCGACCGAGGACATGAAGTGGGCGATGAGCCACATCGTCGACGGCAAGCGCCTGAAGGCGAACACGCCGGCCGACGTGCTGCAGCCCGGCGACGTCGCGTACGTGGAAAAGAAGCCGGAAGGCGACGGCTGGACGCTGCGGCAGGTGCCGCAGGTCGGCGGCGGACTCGTGGCCATGGATCCTCACACCGGCCGCGTGCTGGCCATGGTGGGCGGCTTTTCGTTCTCGCAGTCGGAATTCAACCGCGCGACGCAGGCCTACCGGCAGCCCGGTTCGTCTTTCAAGCCGTTCGTCTATGCTGCGGCACTCGATAACGGCTACACGCCGGCATCGGTGGTGCTCGACGCGCCGATCACCATCACCATCGGCAACGAGGTGTGGTCGCCCAAGAACTACGGCGGCAAGTCCGCCGGTCCCTCGACCCTTCGGGCCGGCATCGAGCGCTCGCGCAACCTGATGACGGTGCGTCTGGCCAACGACATGGGCATGCCGCTGGTCGCCGAGTACGCCGAGCGTTTCGGCGTCTACGACAAGATGCCGCCGCACATCGCCATGTCGCTCGGCTCGGGCGAGACGACGGTCATGCGCATGGTGTCGGCCTATTCGGTGTTCGCCAACGGCGGCAAGTCGATCAAGCCGTCGCTCATCGACCGTATTCAGGACCGCTACGGCAAGACCGTCTACAAGCACGACGAGCGCGGCTGCGATGGCTGCAATTCGACCGCCTGGAACGGCCAGCCGGAGCCTGAACTGATCGACAATTCCGAGCAGGTACTCGATCCCATGACCGCCTATCAGATGACCTCGATGATGGAAGGCGTCGTGCAGCGGGGCACCGCGACGACGGTTGCGGAACTCGGCCGCCCGATCGCCGGCAAGACCGGAACGACCAACGAGGAGAAGGACGCCTGGTTCGTCGGCTACACGCCCGACATCGTGGTCGGCGTCTACATGGGCTACGACCAGCCCAAGCCGATGGGCAAGGGCTCGACCGGCGGCGGCCTCGCGGCGCCGATCTTCAAGGAGTTCATGGCCGAGGCGCTGAAGGACATGCGGCCGGTGGAATTCCAGGTCCCGGAAGGCATGAAGCTGATCGCCATCAACCGCCAGACCGGCATGCAGGCGGCCGAAGGCCAGCCCGGCGTGATCATGGAAGCCTTCAAGCCCGGCACCGGGCCGGCCGACAGCTACTCCATCATCGGCGGCGACTTCGGCACCTCGCAAAGCGGGGCCGCGATCTCACCATCGGCCAGCCGCGCGATCCAGACCGGCGGCGGCGGGCTTTATTGATCTTCGCCGACCATCATCCTATGTGGTGAAATCTTTACAGCGGCGGACCATCCCCATATGGTCCGCCGCGATCCATCAACCTTCGGAACGGAAAGAGCAGGCAAGCTGCCATGCGCGCGGAAACGCAGTACCTCGTCGACGAAATCAAGCAGGGCATAGGCCTGCTGAGGAGGCATCTTTGACTGGGATCAGGCCGTCAAGCGTCTCGACTATCTGAACGTGCTCGCCGAGGACGGCGAGCTCTGGAACGATCCCCAGAAAGCGCAGGACCTGATGCGCGAGCGCCAGTCGCTCGAGGATCAGATCGCCGCCATCAGGCGCCTCACGTCCAGCCTCGACGACGGTGTCGGGCTGATCGAGCTCGGCGAGGAAGAGGGCGACGAGGATGTCGTCAAGGAAGCCGAGACCTCCATCCGGGACCTGAAGTCGGAGATCGACGCCCGCCAGATCGAGACCATGCTCTCCGGCGAGGCGGACAAGAACGACGCCTATCTCGAAGTGCACGCCGGCGCCGGCGGGACCGAGAGCCAGGACTGGGCGAACATGCTCCTGCGCATGTATACGCGGTGGGCCGAACAGCGAAAATTCAAGGTCGAAGTGCTGGAACTTCACGACGGCGAAGAGGCCGGCATCAAGTCGGCCACGCTGCATATCAAGGGCCACAACGCCTATGGCTGGCTGAAGACGGAGTCGGGCGTGCACCGCCTGGTCCGCATCTCGCCCTATGACAGCAACGCGCGGCGGCACACCTCCTTCGCCAGCGTCTGGGTCTACCCGGTGATCGACGACAGCATCGAGATCGAGGTTTCGGAGTCGGACGTGCGCATCGACACCTATCGCGCGTCGGGCTCGGGTGGCCAGCACATCAACACGACCGATTCGGCCGTGCGCATCACGCACCTGGCGACGGGCATCGCCGTCGCCTGCCAGCAGGAGCGCTCGCAGCACAAGAACCGGGCCAAGGCCTGGGAGATGCTGCGTTCGCGCCTCTACGAGGTGGAACTGCAAAAGCGCGAAGAGGCGGCGAACGCGACAGAGGCGTCGAAGTCGGACATCGGCTGGGGACACCAGATCCGATCCTACGTGCTCCAGCCCTATCAGCTCGTGAAGGACCTTCGGACGGGCGTGGAAAACACCAACCCGCAGGGCGTGCTCGACGGCGATCTCGACGAGTTCATGGAAGCGTCGCTGTCGCAGCGCATCGACGGCGGGGTGGGGCAGGTCGCCGACCTGGAATAGGCCGGGCGGATCGGGCGCTAGAGAAGCGTTCCGATTTCCTTGCCGACCTTGAGGAATTTCACCGGGTTCAACGGCTTCTCGTTGCGGCGGATCTCGTAGTGGATGTGCGGTCCCGTCGATCGTCCCGAGCTTCCGGCAAGGCCCAGAAGCTGACCAGCCTCGACCGTCTGGCCGTCCGACACCTTGATCTCGCTGAGATGGGCAAACCTCGTGGTGAGCCCGTTGCCGTGGTCGATCTCGACCATCCGGCCATAGCCGCCGTTCCAAGCAGCCCTCGAGACCGTGCCGGCCCCGGTCGCACGGACCGGCAGGCCGACCGATGCCCGGAAATCGATGCCGGCGTGGAAGGCCGGTTTGCCGATGAGCGGATCGCGCCTGACCCCGAAACCGCTGGTGACGACACGGCCGGGCGCGGGATTGGCGATCGGCAGCTTCGTGGCCGCATTGCGGACGTTGTCGAGCTTCGACAGTGCTTCGTCCAGTTCCTCGACCTCGCTGTCGAAGGTCTCCGCTCCCGATATGGGCACCAGCGGCCCGCCGGCGTCGCTCGAGCCATAGGTCTCGTCGATCTTCAGCCCGGCTGATTCCAGCGCGGAGACGATCGTGTCGGCAGTCTTGTAGGCGTTCTCGGTGAGTGTCCTGATCTTCTTGATCTGGCGGGTTTCGATTTCCCGCAGCGACTTGTTGATGGTCACGAAGATCAGATCGGCCCGGTCCGCGACCGAAACGGATTCTCCTTGGATGGCCGGTGAGCGCGAGGTGATGCGCGCCAGGGCGGCGGCGGCCGAATTCGCGACGCCGGAGGCGGCATAGGCGTTCGAGAGCACGATATCGGCGCGAACCTCCGGCTTCGCGGGGGGAATGGGAATATCCGAGGTGCCAGCGGCGGCGCCCGTCGCCTTTTCGAGGAGCGGCAGCATGCGTCCGTTGCGCTCCGACAGTTCTTCCTGTCGGTCGAGGAGTTCGGCCACCTTATCTTCCATCAGCCGCTGGTCGAGCAGCTGCCGGCTGGTGATGCGGTCGACCTGGGTCCGCAGCGCGGAGATGCGGTCCTCGTAGGCCTGCTGCAGCCGTGCCTGCCGGGCCACCGTCGCACCGATCAGGTCGTCGCGCAGCACGAGATAGGAGGTTGCGAGAAGATAGCCGATGGCGACCGCGGCGAGCACCGAGCCGCAGAGCGCGGCCATCCATGGCCGTATCGTGAAGTGCCTGATGTCATCGCCATGGGCGATGATGATCGTGTGAGGTTCCTTGCGCTTTCCGAATACGGCAGACGGACGGGTTTGTGACACCGGATACTGCTTCCATGGGCAAACTTTACGGAAGCTGATTAGACATCGTTAGGGTTAAGAAAGGTTTTCGGCCGGCCCCGACGGCTGTCTGTCAGCGCGATGACGCGGTCAGGGCGCGGTAGAAGAGGGGGGTGAGGCCGGCTTCCGAGCGCGCGCGGTCGTTGAACGGCGGCTTCAGGTCGCCGCGGAAGTTCGCGCGCACCAGTTCCTGGAACCGTTGCGCGGGGTTGATGCGCTCGCGGGCGCAGTAGAAGCGGAACCACTTGGCGCCGATCGCGACGTGCTTCTTCTCGTCCTCGTAGATGATGCGCAGGATCGCCGCGGTTTCCGCGTCGCCGGTCTCGACCATCTTTTCCAACAGCGAAGGCGTGACGTCGAGACCGCGCGCCTCGAGGATCAGCGGCACCACGGCGAGCCGCGCATGCAGGTAGTTGCGGGTCGTGTGCGCGGCTTCCCAAAGGCCGCCATGCGCCGGCAGATCGCCATAGTCGCCGCCGAGGTCGCGCAGGCGATTGCGCAGCAGCGTGAAGTGCTTCGCCTCCTCGAATGCGACCTGCATCCAGCCGTCGAAGAAGCTCGCCGGCGGCCGCTCGGCCGCGAACCGCGCCACGATGTCGAGCGCGAGGTCGATCGCATTGAGCTCGATGTGGCAGAGCGCGTGGATGAGCGCCATGCGACCCTTCTGCGTGTGCAGGCCGCGCCGGGGCACGTGGCGCGGCTCGACCAGCGCCGGCCGCTCAGGCCGGCCCGGCATGTCCGGCGGGAGCGGATCGAGCGGGCTCAGGATGGAGATCGAGCGCGAGAACCAGCGCTCGGCGACCGCGCGCACGATAGCCGTCTTCCGGTCGAGGTCGGCGGCGGACACGGCATCGACGCAGCCGCCGCGCAGGCTCTCGGGACGGTATGCGCCGTTTTCCACGGTCCCGACGCTGGCCGTCAGGACGCCTTGACGGCGTCGAGGACGGCTTGCGCGTGGCCCGGGACCTTCACTTTCGGCCAGACCTGACGCACCTTTCCGTCCGGTCCGACCAGCACGGTCGTGCGCTCGACGCCCATGTACTTGCGCCCGTACATGCTCTTTTCCGTCCATACGCCATAGGCCTCCAGCGTGGACTTTTCCTCGTCCGAGGCGAGTATCACGGACAATCCGTGCTTCGCCTTGAATTTGTCATGACTTTTTGCGCTATCGGGCGAGATACCGACGACAGACGCACCGGCCTCGTCGAATTCCGCCTGGAGGGCGGAGAAATCGACGGATTCCGCGGTGCATCCGCTGGTGTCGTCCTTCGGATAGAAGAACAGGACGACGTTTTTCCCGCGCAAGGCCGAGAGACTGATGGTCCCGCCGCCATCGCGCGGGAGTTCGAAATCCACTGCATCCTGACCGATCTCGGGTAGGGGCATCTTCGATCCTTTCTTTCTCGGTGACCGGAAGCCGGTTCGCCATATAATGAACGCCGTGGATTCGTCCATGGATCACACGCGCTGACGGGCAGGCGGTGGAAAAAAGAACAGAACGGCACGAACGGGTCCGTTTCAGGCGCGATGAAATCACCGCACTTGAGAAGTATCCGTCCGCGCACACCATGGAACCGCGCCGGCCGTCGCGGCGCGGCGCGGGCGCCTGGGCGCGCCGGATTGCCATGTCCCTGCTGGGGCTGGTCCTGCTGTGCGTCGTCGGCCTCGGCACGCTCTATCTCGCCGGTACGGCGGGGCTCGGAAGCGAACGGCTGAAGCGGGAGGCGTCCGCGGCGATCAGCGCCCTGGCCGGTGCGCCGATCGAGGTCCAGGCGGGGCCGGCGGGATTTTCCCTCGACAGTTCGCGGCTGCTGGCGCTGGAAATCCCCGACGTAGCGCTCGCCACCCCGCCCGGCGGCACCGTTTTCGCGCGCGCGGGCGCCATCCGGTTCGGCGTGGCGATATGGCCGCTTCTCGGCGGCGATCTCCAATTGACCGAGATCAGGCTGGCGGATGCCACCATCGAGCCGGCGCTGCTTGCGAAGGACGATGGCGGGGACTGGTCGGCCGGCCTGCGCGACGAGCGGGGACTGTTCGATCCCGATCTGATCGTCGCGAGTGTCTTCGGAACGATCGACCACGCCTTGGCCGGGCTGCGGGGACGGGCCGCGCCGCGAATCTCGCTCGACCACGTCACCGTGCGCCTCGGCAAGGGCGACGCCGCCCGGACGCTGGCGATCGAGACAGCGCAAGCGTGGACCAGCGAGGAAGGCGTGCTTCAGCTTTCCGCCGCGCTGGAATTCGACGGGCATCCCGTCAGCATCGACGGCACCGCGCAACCGCCCACCCGGCGCGACGGCGGCACGCGGTTCGCGCTCACCGCCGACATCGGGCTCGACAGGAACACCCTCGATACGGAGCCATCGCCTTCGGTCCTTTCGGGCCGGTCCGAAGTGTCGCTGCGCGGGTTGCGGCTTCCGGGCGCGCCGGCGCAACTGCGTTTCAAGGCGCGCTCGCAGGATCTCGTCGTGGCGCTCCCCGAGATGCAGCCGCTCGTTGGCGACGTCGAGATCGGCGGCCTGCTGAAGAGCGGTACCGGCAAGGTCGAGTTCGAGCGCGTCCGGCTGGCGACGCGACGGTCCACCTTGCTGTTCAACGGCGCGTTCGGCCCGGCGCCAGCGAGCGAAGCCGGCGGCCCGCCCGCATACCGGTGGGAGTTCGTCTCCAACGGATCACGGGCCGCTGCCCAGGACGTGCCCGAGCCGGCGCTCCCCTTCGCCGCCAGGGTGGCCGGAACCTTCGCTCCGACGGAGGAAGTGCTCACCGCGTCCGAGATCGGCGTGCGGACGGGACAGGGCGAACTCGTCGGCCAGGCGACGGTCGGGTTCGGGAACGGCGCGCCGGCCATCGCGCTGGCGCTCGACGTGCCGAACATGCCGGTCGCCCACGCCAAGCAGCTGTGGCCCTCGGAGGTCGCGACCGGCGCGCGTTCCTGGGTGCTGGCAAACGTCTTCGGTGGGACGGTGCGCGATTCGCGGATCCGCTTCCGCGTTCCGGCCGGGCGGCTCGGCAACGGCGTGGCGCTGAACGGCGAGGAGGTGAACGGGCATTTCGAGGTCGACGACACCCGTTTCGACATCACCGGAGACCTGCCGGCCGTGCGCGACGCGTTCGGCGTCGTCGATTTCCAGGGGTCGGACGTCGACATCTCACTCTCTTCGGGAACCGTCTTCATGCCGACGGGGCGGACGCTCTCGGCCGAGAACGGCAGTTTCCTGATCCGCAACGTCGAGTCCAAGCCGACGATCGGCTACATGGACATCGACGTTAAGGGCGAGGCGCCCGCCGTGGTCGAGTTCGCTTCCTACAAGCCGATCGACGCCATGCGGCACCTCGAGCTGAAACCGGAGGATTTTTCGGGCCAGGCGGCGGGCAACGTGCGGGCCGAGATTCCGCTGCGCAACGATTTCCCGATCGAGCATCTCGATTGGGAGGTGGACCTGACCTACGACAACCTGTCGATCGCGCAGCCCTTCGAGGGCCAGGAGGTCACCCAGGCGAAAGGGACGATCAAGGTCGATCCCCAAAAAGCCGTCATCGAGGCGTCGGCGAAGCTCAACGGCATGCCCGCCGAGCTGAAGCTCACCGAGCCGCTCGGCGACCAGGGGCCCGCGCGCGACCGCGCCGTGTCGCTGATCCTGGACGACGCGGCGCGCGAAAGGATCGCGCCCGGCCTCAACGAGATGCTTTCGGGGCCGGTGAAGGTCGCAGTCAGCCTGGAGGAGGGCGGGACGCAACGGATGAAAGCGGACCTCAAGGAGGCGCGGCTCTCCTTTCCGTGGGTCGGCTGGAGCAAGGGCAAGGGCATTCCGGCCACCGCCACCTTCACTATGACGAGCGACGGAGACCGGATCTCGCTCTCCGACTTCAAGCTGAACGGTGAGACCTTCGCGGTCGAGGGCGAGCTTCGCATCGCGGGCGGCGAACTCGCGGAAGCCAGGTTCGGCAAGGTCGCGCTGAACCGCGGCGACGACGCGACGATGTCGCTGACGAAACAGGGCCGCGGCTACGTCATCAAGGTGGGCGGCGCTTCCTTCGATGCACGCTCGCTCATCAAACTCTACCTCGCCGAGACCGAGAAGGCGGAGAAAGCGGTCGAATCCGTGCCGATCACGCTCGACGCTTCGGTTGCCAGAACGACCGGGTTCGGCCGGGAAACGCTGTCCGACGTCGTCGTGAAGCTCCGTGGAACGGGAACCGATCTCGGCACCCTGCAGATATCGGCCCGCACGGCGAGCGGAGCCGAGGTCGGCATTATCAACGAAACGGATTCGGACGGACGCTCGGTGCGCATCGATTCGGGCGATGCCGGCGCGCTGGTGCGGTTCCTGAACATCTACGAATACATGCAGGGCGGCGTGATCCGCGTGGCGCTCGCGGCCACCGCCAACGGGCCGCTCACGGGACAGGTGGAAGCGCGGGACTTCGCCATCGTCAACGAGCCCAAGCTGCGCTCGCTGATCTCCGCGCCGCTGCCCGAAAGCGACGGCCGCAGCCTCGCCCAGGCGGTGCGGCGCAATCTGGACGACCAGCGGGCCAACTTCGAGCGGGGCTTTGCGCTGATCGAGAAGGGCGACGGTTATCTCGCCATCGATCGCGGCGTGCTGAGAGGCCCGTCGATCGGCGCGACGTTCAAGGGAACGTTCTACGACCAGCAGAACAACATGAACATGACCGGCACGTTCATGCCCGCCTACGGCATCAACCGCATCTTCGGCGAGATACCGCTGTTCGGGCAGATTCTCGGCAATGGCCGCGACCGCGGGCTGATCGGCATCACCTTCCGGCTGGCGGGCGACGCGAAGGAGCCGCGGCTCGAGGTCAACCCCCTGTCCGCCGTGGCGCCGGGCATCTTCCGGTCGATCTTCGAATACGACTGACGGAGGAGAGTTCCCGGTCCTACACGGGCCGGACCAGGACGTGCTTCTTCTTGCCGAGAGACAGCTTGATGACGCCTTCGGACGTGAGTTCGGAGGAACCGACCGCCTTGCGCTCGTCCGAAACCGGCTGGTCGTTGAGCCGCACCGCACCGCCTTGCACGTGACGCCGCGCCTCGCCGTTGGATCCGGCGAGCCCTGCGCGCACGAAGAGGGCGAGAATGCCGATGCCGGCATCGAGGTCGCCGGCCGCGATCTCCACGGTCGGCAGGCTTTCGGCGAGCGCGCCTTCCTCGAAGGTCTTGCGCGCGGTCTCGGCCGCCTGTTCCGCCGCGTCGCGACCGTGCAGCATGGCCGTGATCTCGGTCGCCAGTACCTTCTTTGCCTCGTTGATCTCGCTCCCGGCGAGCGCCGCAAGCCGCGCAACCTCGTCCATGGGCATGGTCGTGTAGAGCTTCAGGAAGCGGCCGACGTCTGCGTCCTCGGTGTTGCGCCAGTACTGCCAGAATTCGTAGGGGCTCAGCATCTCCGGCGACAGCCAGACGGCGCCCGACGCGGACTTGCCCATCTTTGCACCCGACGAGGTGGTGAGCAGCGGCGAGGTCAGCGCGTAGAGCTGCGGCGTGCCGAGCCGGTGGCCGAGGTCGATGCCGTTGACGATGTTGCCCCACTGGTCGGAGCCGCCCATCTGGAGCCGGCAATCGTAGCGCCGGTTGAGCTCCACGAAGTCGTACGCCTGCAGGATCATGTAGTTGAATTCGAGGAACGAAAGCGACTGCTCCCGGTCGAGCCTTAGCTTGACCGAATCGAAGGACAACATCCGGTTGACGGAGAAGTGCCGGCCGACGTCGCGCAGGAACTCGACATAGTTGATGCCCATCAGCCAGTCGGCATTGTTGATCATCAGCGCGTCCTTCGGACCGTCGCCGAAGGAGAGGTAGGAGGCGAAGTTCTGCCGGATGCCGGACAGGTTGTCCTCGATGTCGGCGGGCGTGAGCAGCTTGCGCGCCTCGTCCTTGAAGGAGGGATCGCCGATCATCGACGTGCCGCCGCCCATGAGCGCGATCGGCCGGTGGCCGGTCTGCTGCATCCAGTAGAGCATCATGATCTGGATCAGCGAACCGGCATGCAGGCTCTTCGCCGTCGCATCGAAGCCGATATAGCCGCTGACCGTCTCCTTCGCGAAAAGATCGTCGAGCCCGGTTTCATCCGAAATCTGGTGGATGAAGCCGCGCTCGGACAGCGTGCGCAGGAAATCGGATTTGAAGGCCGTCATCGTCATTGCTTCCGGTGGGTGGCGCGGCATGGGCGCCGTGGCATTTGAGGATGCGGGGCTTTAGCATCGCGAGCGATGGAATCACAAGAAGAGCATGGCCGATGGCCCTGATCCGCGCGCTCGGCCTGATGAGCGGCACCTCGATGGACGGCATCGACCTCGCCATGGTCGAGAGCGACGGCGAAGGCGAGGTGCGGCGCGGTCCCTCGATGTTCGTGCCCTACGAAGCGGCGTTCCGGCGCCGGATCGAGGCCGGGCTGGAGACCGCGAAGCAGATTTTGCGGCGGGACGAGCGTCCGGGCGACCTGTCGGCGCTCGAACGCGGCCTGACGATGCGCCATGCCGAGGCGGTGAAGACGTTCCGGACAAAGTTCCCGGCGCAGAAGATCGACATGATCGGCTTCCACGGCCAGACGGTGCTGCACCGGCCGGAGAAGGCGCTGACCGTGCAACTGGGAGACGGGCTGCTGCTTGCGCGCGAGACGGGCGTGTCCGTGGTGCATGACATGCGGGCGAGAGACATGGAATACGGAGGGCAGGGCGCCCCCCTGGTCCCGGTCTACCATGCCGCGCTGGCGCGCTCGCTGCCTCAGGAATGGCGCGGCTCGTTTCCCGTGGCCTTCGTCAACATCGGCGGGATTTCCAATGTGACTTACGTTCCGGCACAGGGCGATCCGGTCGCCTTCGATTCGGGACCAGGGAACGCGCTCATCGATCGATGGGTGTCGGCGGAGGGTGGCGTGCCCTTCGACGCCGACGGCATGATCGCCAGCGAGGGCGGCGTCGTGCGGGCGGTCGTCGACCGCTATCTGGAGAACCCGTTCTTCGAACGCCGCGCGCCGAAATCGCTCGACCGGCTGGATTTCACGCTGGAGGATGCCGCCGGCCTCGAACTCGCGGACGGTGCCCGCACGCTGGCCGCCGTCTCGGCCGAGGCGATCCTCAAGGCAGCCGAGCAGATGCCGGAGGCACCGAAGCTGTGGATCGTCTGCGGCGGCGGACGCAAAAACCCGCATATCATGGCCGATCTCCGCACTGGCGCGGAACAATCGTCGGCGCAGGTGATCCTCGCCGAAGACGCCGGTTTCGACGGCGACGCGATGGAGGCGGAAGCCTGGGCCTATCTGGCGATCCGGTCGGCGCGTGGCCTGCCGCTGACCTTTCCGACCACGACGGGCTGCCGGGAGGCAGTGACGGGCGGCATTCTGGCGCGGCCCGAACCCATGCGCTAGCCGCGTTCGGCTCCGTAGGTCCGCACCAGCCCGGCCATGTCGGGCCGTTCCGCCTCATCATATCCCGCGGCCACCCGGGTCCGGTCTTCGGGCGGCCGGTTCTGGCTCACCTTCCACTTGCCTTCGAGCGAAGCGATCTCGATGCGGATGCCGACGATGCCGCGGGTCTGCGCGGCGACGAAGTCGGCCGGAGCGTTGTCGACTGCCCAGGGTTTTTCGCGCGTGGCCTCATGGCTTTCGGTGAGGTTTCTGATCTGCTTCGAGAGCCAGTCGGCGCCCTCGAAAACCTCCGCACGCCCGCGCGCCTGCACGATCACGTAGTTCCAGGTCGGTACGACCTTTCCGGTCTCCTGCTTCGTCGCGTACCAGGACGGCGTCACATAGGCCTGCGGCCCTTGGAAAACGACGAGCACCGGCATGTCGGGATCGGCCTGGATCTCCCGCCACACGGGGTTCGCCCGCGCGCAGTGTGCGCGAAGGGTCCCGTTGGGCGTATCCGTGTCGAGCAGGAAGGGCAGCGGATTGGCGACCGGACCGTCCGGCCCGTTGGTGACGAGCAGTCCGAGCGGCTCGGATCGGATGAGATCGTGCAGGACGTCCAGCCGCGTCTCGCGAAAATGCGGCGGCTGGTACATCCGGCGTTCCTAGCGCAGACGTTTTGGCCGCGGGTCGGCAAGTTCGCCGGCGAGGCGCCGGTCGAGATAGTCCGAGCATTCCGAGATCAGAAGCTCGGCGTCGTTGGAGAAGAAGTGGTTGGCGCCGGGCATGATCTTCTGCGTGATCGTGATGCCCTTCTGGGAATGCAGCTTGTCGACCAGTCCCTGCACGTCCTTCTGCGGCGCGACCTTGTCCTGGTCGCCATGGATGATCAGGCCTGAGGAGGGGCAGGGCGCCAGGAAGGAGAAGTCGTAGATGTTGGGCTGCGGGGCGATCGAGATGAAGCCCTCGATCTCGGGGCGCCGCATCAACAGCTGCATGCCGATCCAGGCGCCGAAAGAGTAACCCGCCACCCAGCAGCTCTTGGAATCCGGGTGCAGCGACTGGACCCAGTCGAGCGCGGAGGCCGCATCCGACAATTCGCCGGCGCCATGGTCGAACTCGCCCTGGCTGCGGCCGATCCCGCGGAAGTTGAAGCGCAGCGTGGTAAAATTCCGCTTCTGGAACATGTAGAACAGATCGTAGACGATCTTGTTGTTCATGGTTCCGCCGAACTGGGGATGCGGATGCAGCACGAGGGCGATCGGCGCGTTCTTTTCCGTCGAGGGCTGATAGCGGCCTTCGAGACGGCCATCCGGACCGGCGAAGATGACTTCGGGCATTGGTACTCCAGTTTACGTCGGGCACGGATGGTCGATCCGGCGCGGAGGTCCGCCCTTGACGCGGGGCCGATGCCTCCATAGAACCTAGTTTAGAATAGTTCAAAACTCGGCTGTCTTCCGCCGACCTGAACGAAGCGGCTAAATAGGACGTCTGGCTCAGCGATTTCAAGGAAATTGCGACATCCGCCGTCCCGCCTCCACCGGAACCGCCCTCACAGATGGCAATGGAACGCGCATATCTCGACTACAATGCCAGCGCACCGCTGGCGGCGTCGGCGCGCGCGGCCATGCTGTCGGCGCTGGAGGTCGAGGGAAACCCTTCCTCGGTCCACGCGGAGGGCAGGACGGCACGGCGCATCGTGGAAAAGGCGCGGCGTCAGGTGGCGGGACTGGTCAACGCCGGCGAGGAGCACGTGGTGTTCACCTCGGGCGCGACGGAAGCCGCCTCCATGCTGCTTACGCCTGACTGGCGCATGGGCCGCGGGCCGCTGCGGGTCTCGCGTCTTCTGGTTGCCGCATCCGATCATCCCTGCATCCTCGGCGGCGGCTCCTTCGCGCCCGAAGACGTGACCGTTCTGCCGGTCCTCGGCAACGGCCTCCTCGATCTCGATGCGCTGGAAGCCGCGCTTGCCGGACACGACCGCGCGAGCGGGATGGCGATGGTGGCGATCCACGTCGCCAACAACGAGACCGGGGTGATCCAGCCGGTGGCCGAGATCGGTCGCATCGCCAAGGCCGCCGGTGCGCTGACGGTGTTCGATGCGGTGCAGGCGGCGGGCCGGATAAGGCTCGACATTTCCGAGGGTTGGGCGGATTTCCTGATTCTGTCTTCGCACAAGATCGGCGGGCCGAAAGGGGCGGGTGCGATCGTCGCCGCCTCCGGTCTCCTGATGCCGCGGCCGCTGGTTTCCGGCGGCGGACAGGAAAAGGGCCATCGGGCTGGCACCGAGAACGTCGCCGCCATCGCGGGCTTCGGCGCGGCGGCCATGGACGCTGCGGAAAACCTCTCGTCCATGAAAGAAGTCGGCCGCCGGCGCGATGCGATCGAGGCGGCGGTGCTGGAAAACGCGCCCGGCGCGACCATCTTCGGCAAGGAATCGCCGCGCCTGCAGAACACGGTGTTCTTCGAATTGCCCGGCATGAAGGCGGAGACGGCGCAGATCGCCTTCGACCTCGCCGGCATCGCGCTGTCGGCCGGATCGGCCTGTTCGTCGGGCAAGGTCGGCCCGAGCCATGTGCTGAAGGCGATGGGATTTGGCGAGAATGCGGGCGCATTGCGCGTCTCGATCGGGATTTCTACGACCGACCGGGAGGTGGAGGCGTTTCGGCAGGCTTTGGCCGCGATCGTGGCGCGCCAGTCCGGCGCGAGCCGAGCGGCATGACCGGGAAGCGTGACGAAAAGGGGAGAAATCCGGACGATTCCTGCCCCCGATCGGGGTGAATTCGCCGACCGGATGCACTACATGAGGCACACGCCGACAATGCGGTGCCATAGTTTGAAAACTGCCGGGCCTTGAACCCGGCAAGGATGGAGAACGCTGATGCCTGCTGTGCAGGAAACGATCGAGCAGGTCCGCAAGATCGACGTGGACCAGTACAAGTACGGGTTCGAATCGTTCATCGAGATGGACAAGGCCCCCAAGGGTCTGAGCGAAGACACGATCCGATTCATTTCCGCCAAGAAGGGCGAGCCCGAATGGATGCTCGAGTGGCGCCTCGGTGCCTATCGGCGCTGGCTGACGCTCGAGGAGCCCACCTGGGCGCGGGTGAACTATCCGAAGATCGATTTTCAGGACATCTACTACTACGCCGCGCCGAAGGCGCAGGCGGGTCCCAAGTCCCTCGACGAGGTCGATCCGGAACTCCTTAAGGTCTACGAGAAGCTCGGCATCCCGCTCAAGGAGCAGGAGATCCTGGCGGGCGTGCAGAAGCCCGTTGCCGAAGGCGAAAACGACGAGCTGGCCAACGACAACGTCTACAAGTCGGGCCGCGTGGCCGTCGACGCCGTCTTCGATTCCGTCTCGGTGGTGACGACGTTCAAGAAGGAACTCGCCAAGGCCGGCGTCATCTTCTGCGCCATCTCGGAAGCGATCCGCGATCATCCGGAACTGGTGAAGAAGTATCTGGGGTCGGTGGTGCCGACGACCGACAATTACTATGCGACGCTGAACTCCGCGGTCTTCACCGACGGTTCGTTCGTGTTCGTGCCCAAGGGCGTGCGCTGCCCCATGGAGCTGTCGACCTACTTCCGCATCAACGAGAAGAACACCGGCCAGTTCGAGCGCACGCTGATCATCGCGGAGGAGGGAGCCTATGTCTCCTACCTCGAAGGCTGCACGGCGCCGCAGCGCGACGAGAACCAGCTGCACGCGGCGGTCGTCGAACTGGTGGCCCTGGACGATGCCGAGATCAAGTACTCGACGGTGCAGAACTGGTATCCGGGCGACAAGGATGGCAAGGGCGGCATCTACAACTTCGTGACCAAGCGCGGCGATTGCCGCGGCGACCGGTCGAAGATCTCGTGGACGCAGGTCGAGACCGGCTCCGCGATCACCTGGAAGTATCCGTCCTGCATCCTGCGCGGCGACGATTCGCGCGGCGAATTCTATTCGATCGCTGTCTCGAACGGCTACCAGCAGATCGACTCGGGCACCAAGATGATCCATCTCGGCAAGAACACGTCGAGCCGCATCATCTCCAAGGGCATCTCGGCAGGGCACTCGAACAACACCTATCGGGGCCAGGTCTCGGCCCACCGCAAGGCCACCAACGCGCGCAACTTCACGCAGTGCGACTCGCTTCTGATCGGCAACGACTGCGGCGCGCACACGGTGCCCTACATCGAGGCCAAGAACGCCACCGCGCAGTTCGAGCACGAGGCGACGACCTCGAAGATCTCCGAGGACCAGCTGTTCTACGTCATGCAGCGCGGCAT
This sequence comes from Aquibium oceanicum, assembly GCF_001889605.1. NCBI lineage: Bacteria > Pseudomonadati > Pseudomonadota > Alphaproteobacteria > Hyphomicrobiales > Phyllobacteriaceae > Aquibium > Aquibium oceanicum. The sequence goes on from NZ_CP018171.1 coordinate 2,400,719, forward strand.
CCCGGAAGAGGAGGCCGTGGCGCTGATCGTCGGCGGCTTCGTGCGCGAGGTGATCCAGGAACTGCCGATGGAGTTCGCGGTGGAGGCGCAGAAGCTGATCGGGATCAGTCTCGAGGGAAGCGTGGGGTGATTGTTGCTAGCGGTCGCCCGGGTCGCATTTGGCATCTTCTTTCTCGGGTCGGCCATCCTGAAAATGGCCGCGATGGACTACATGACCGGGATGCTGGCGGATGCGGAGTTCAGGACGCCTTTGCCGTTCGTCCTTGTGGCGATGATAGCGCAGATCGCGGGAGGAGGTGCGCTGATCGTGGGCAGGATGGTCGTCCCGGCGGCGTTCGGACTGATCGCCTACGTGGCGGTGGTGAATTACTATTTGCACCCTTTCTGGGTGCTGGGTGGTGAAGAGGCTGCGATGCAGTTCCAGCTCTTCACGAAGAACCTGGGTATAATGGCCGGATTGCTCGCCATCGCGGGCACTTCCGGCGGTAAGCACGACGGGATTAGCAATGCTTGAAATCAGAAACCTCCATGCCCGCATCGCCGAGACCGGCACGGAAATCATCCGCGGGCTGAACCTGACGGTCAAAGGCGGCGAAGTGGCCGCGATCATGGGGCCGAACGGCTCGGGCAAGTCGACGCTGTCCTACATCCTCGCCGGGCGCGAGGACTACGAGGTCACCGAGGGCGACATCCTCTACAATGGCGAGTCGATCCTGGAGATGGACCCGGCCGAGCGGGCCGCCAAGGGCGTCTTCCTGGCGTTCCAGTATCCGCTTGAGATCCCCGGCGTGGCGACGATGGAGTTCCTCAAGGTCGCGCTCAACGCGCAGCGTCGCGCGCGCGGCGAGCCGGAACTGAAGATCCCCGACCTGATGAAGAAGGTCCGCGAGGCGGCCGGCCGCCTCGACATGGACATGGCGATGCTGAAGCGCCCGCTCAACGTCGGCTTCTCCGGCGGCGAGAAGAAGCGTGCCGAGATCCTGCAGATGACGTTGCTCGAGCCGAAACTCTGTGTCCTCGACGAGACGGATTCAGGCCTCGACATCGATGCGTTGAAGGTGGTGGCCGACGGCGTCAATGCGCTGCGCTCGCCTGACCGTGCCATGATCGTCATCACCCACTATCAGCGCCTGCTGGAATACATCGTGCCCGATTCCGTCCATGTCCTGTCCAAGGGCAGGGTGATCAAGTCCGGCGACAAGGATTTGGCACTGCAACTCGAACAGAACGGCTACGCCGGGATCGTCGGCGAGGCCGCCTAGGTGGTTGTCATGAACATTCATTCCCAGCCCCAGAGAACACCCGCAGAAACGGCGCTCATCGAGGCTTTCGAGGAGCGCTCGTCGGACCTGCCGGGCAACGAGACGGTGATCAGCCGGCGCGACGACGCGATCGAGCGGCTGAAGGCCGGCCTGCCGACGCGTCGCGTCGAAGCATGGCACTACACCGACCTGCGCCGCCTGCTGGCGAAGGTGCCGGCCTACGACCCGAGCCTGCTCGCGAAGCCCTTGCCGGCGCTGCTGGAAGGCTCGACCGTCCTGCCGATCCTGAACGGGATCGCGGCCGAAGCGCCGAAACTGGACGGCGTGACGGTCGTACGGCTGGAAGAGAAGCTCGTCGACGGCAGCTTCGCCCCGGCGCTGACGACCGGGGACCCGGCGGACGTGATCGGGCCGCTCAATACCGCTTTCGTCGCCGACGGCTGGCACCTCGACATCGCGGATGGCGCCGAGCTCGGCGCCCCGATCGAGCTTCAGAACGTGCATGCCGGCGGCCAGGCGCATGTTCGCCTGCCCGTCAAGGTCGGCGCAGGGGCGAAGGCGACGATCGTCGAGCGCCAGACCGGAAGCGGTGACGCGCTTGTTTCCTCCGTCAGCCACCTTGTGGTGGGGGAGGGCGCCGAGATCGTCTGGATCATCCTGCAGGAGCAGCCCGAGGGTGCCACGCATCTCGGGCAGTTCAACGCCTGGATCGGCAAGAGCGCCAAGCTGACGCTGTTCGTTATGAACTCCGGCGGCAAGCTGGTGCGCCAGGAGATCAGGGTCGACGCGAAGGAAGAGGATGCCGAGTTCCGCCTGCGCGGCGTGAACCTGCTTTCGGGCGACAGCCACACCGACGTGACCATGGTGCTCGATCATTCCGCACCCTCCACGACCTCAACCGAGGTCATTCGCAACGTGGTGACCGGGCGGGCCCGCGGCGTCTTCCAGGGCCAGATCCGCGTCGATCGCGAGGCGCAGAAGACCGATGCCAAGATGTCGTGCAACACGCTTCTCTTGTCCGACGACGGCGAGTTCTCGGCCAAGCCGGAACTCGAGATCTTCGCCGACGACGTCGCCTGCGGCCATGGCGCCACGGTGACGGAAATCGACCGCGACCACCTGTTCTACCTGATGGCGCGCGGCGTTCCGGAGAAGGAAGCGCGCGGACTTCTGGTCAAGGCTTTCGTAGCCGAGATCATCGAGGAACTGGACGACGAGGCGACGGTGGCCGCACTCGAGGCGAGGCTCGACGGCTGGTTCGCGGCGCATGGGTGAGATGATGGCCGGGCGCGCAGACCGTAGCGACGGCGGAGAGGTCTCGCCATGGACCAGATGACGCCCCCTTACGACGTCGAGGCGATCCGCCGCGACTTCCCGATCCTGTCGCGCGAGGTCTACGGTAAGCCGCTGGTCTATCTCGACAATGGCGCCTCGGCGCAGAAGCCGCAGTCGGTCATAGACGCGATCACGAACGCCTATTCCAGCGAATACGCCAACGTGCACCGCGGGCTGCACTTCCTGTCGAATGCCGCGACCGACGCCTACGAGAAGTCACGCGAGACGGTTCGGCGCTTCCTCAATGCCGCCAGCGTCGACGAGATCGTCTTCACCAAGAACGCCACCGAGGCGATCAACACGATCGCCTATGGCTGGGGCATGCCGAACATTGGCGAGGGCGACGAGATCGTGCTCTCCATCATGGAGCACCATTCCAACATCGTGCCCTGGCATTTCATCCGCGAGCGGCAGGGCGCGAAGCTCGTCTGGGCTCCGGTGGACGACGAGGGCGTCTTCCATATCGAGGAATTCGAGAAGTGCCTGACGGAGCGCACGAAGCTCGTCGCGATCACGCACATGTCGAATGCGCTCGGGACCGTGACGCCGATCCGGGAGATCTGCCGCATCGCGCATGAGCGCGGCATCAAGGTGCTGGTCGACGGCAGCCAGGGCGCCGTGCATCTGCCGGTCGACGTGCAGGACCTCGGCTGCGACTTCTACGTCTTCACCGGGCACAAGGTCTACGGGCCGTCCGGCATCGGCATCCTCTATGGCCGGATGGAGATGCTGGAGGCGACGCGTCCCTTCCAAGGCGGCGGCGAGATGATCGAGGACGTGTCGATGGACAACGTCACCTACAATCATCCCCCGCACCGCTTCGAAGCCGGTACGCCGCCGATCGTCCAGGCGATCGGTTTGGGCGCGGCGCTCGAATACATGGAGGCGGTCGGGCGGGAAAACATTGCCGCGCACGAGGCGACGCTGCGCGACTATGCGCACGAACGCCTGCGCGGCATCAATTCGTTGCGCATCTTCGGCAACGCGCCGGACAAGGGCGCCATAACCTCCTTCGAACTCGAAGGCATCCACGCCCACGACGTTTCGATGGTCATCGATCGCTCCGGCGTCGCCGTGCGGGCGGGCACACACTGCGCCCAGCCGCTGTTGAAACGCTTCGGCGTCACCTCCACATGCAGGGCTTCCTTCGGCATGTACAATACGAAGGCCGAGATCGACGTCCTGGCCGAGGCGCTGGAGAAGGCGCGAACGTTTTTCGGGTGAAGACCATGAGTGATGACACTGTTCACAACGACGAGACCGCGAATGCTCCCGCGGATTCAATCGAGGCTTCGTCGGTCATTCCGCCGGACGAACTGGCACGTCTCACCGACGACATCGTGAGCGCGCTCAAGACCGTCTATGATCCGGAAATACCATCGGACATCTACGAGCTCGGCCTGATCTACAAGATCGACATCGAGGACGATCGGTCGGTCAAGATCGACATGACGCTCACCGCCCCCGGCTGCCCGGTGGCCGGCGAGATGCCGGGCTGGGTGGAAAACGCCGTCGGTGCAGTCGAAGGCGTCTCGGGCGTCGATGTGTCGATGGTGTTCGACCCACCATGGACCCCGGATCGCATGTCCGAAGAAGCGCAGGTCGCCGTCGGCTGGTACTGACGGCGCCTCCCGCTTCGGGGCCTCAGCGGCCCGCCGGAATGTCCCTTATCGCGATGATCGACTTGTTCAGCCCCGCGACCTTCTCGTGGCTCACCTTCGCGTCCGGGAAGAGCTTTCGGATCTCCCGCGTCGACAACAGGTGATGGTGGTAGATGATGTCGCGCGCTTCCTCGATCGTTCCGATCCGCCTGAAAAAGCCCAGCGAATAGCGCATGATGAGGCGTTCGCGCACGGCAACCGGCAGGTACTGGAAGCCCGGCGTGCGGAAGTGCGGCTCGTAGGGAAACCAGAAATTCGGCGTCTGCATGTAGTAGCGCGGCGCGAGGCGACGGGTGTTGGCGGCGAAATCCTCCATGTCCATCCAGCTTCCGACGTGCTCGACGACGGAATTTGAGTGCACGAGGTCGAACCGCTTGCCGTCGAGGAGGGTCGGGTTGGTCGCGCTGTCCTTGTGGAAGGCGAAGACGTCCTGCTGCTCGACCTGCTGGTCCTCGGTGTTGACGATGGTGAAGCGGAGCCGGTGGCGGTTGGCCTTGATGAAATCCTCGCCGATCTTCCAGTAGGTCTCCGTGCCGCCGAGGTCGAGGATATCGGCCGTGCCCCGCTCGCTGAGGATCGACTCGATCAGGCGCTGGACCTGCCGGAAGCGCTTGGCGCGAAAGCCGAACTCGAGGCTGTTCGTGTTTCGGTACGGATCGGCCTTCACAGGCGCGAGGAAGGCTTGGTCGGAAATTGTCGCGTGCGGCATGTCGGTCCCCTTATCTATTAACCGAACGTTAACTCAATTCGGGCTGGTAAGGTTACCAAAAGGTTAGAATAGCGTTAATGTTGGGGTTTTATTAGAATTGTAATCAAATTGTTGTCTCTTCGGCGGGGCAGGATGCCGCCGCTCAGATGAGCTGCAAGCCCTTCAAGCTGGCATGGCCGCTCTTGCCGATGATGATGTGGTCGTGCACCGAAATGCCGAGCGGCTTGGCGGAATCGATGATCGTCTTCGTCATCTCGATGTCCGCGCGGGAAGGGGTGGGGTCGCCGGATGGGTGGTTGTGCACCAGGATGATCGCCGTGGCCGACAGCTCCAGCGCGCGCCGCACCACCTCGCGGGGGTAGACCGGAGTGTGGTCCACTGTCCCGGTCTGCTGCACTTCATCCGCGATCAGTGCGTTTTTCTTGTCGAGGAAGAGGATGCGGAACTGCTCGCGCGGCTCGAACGCCATCGCCGTACGGCAATAGTCGAGCACCGAACCCCAGGATGAAAGGACCTGCCTGCCGCGGATGCTGCTCTTCAGCATGCGCTCGGCGGCGGTCGCGGCCAGCTTGATCTCGAAGGCCACGGAACTGCCGACGCCCTTGGTTTCGGTCAGGAGGTGGATCGGCGCGCCAAGAACCTCGGCGAACGATCCGAACCGCGCGATCAGCGCCTTGGCCACCGGCTTGGTGTCGGCGCGCGGAATGGACCGGAAGAGCAGAAGTTCGAGTAGTTCGTAGTCGGCGAGCGAATCCGCGCCACCCTTCAGGAAGCGCTCGCGAAGACGTTGGCGATGGCCCGCGTAGTGCGGAATGCTCTGCGCTTCGGTTCTGGATGGCGTTCTAGCCGGTCGCTCGGCGAAGAACCCGCGCTCGTCCTCGTCTTCTCCCGACATGCCGCCCCCACGCATGATCCGGACGTTTCGCCGCCCGGTTGTGCGTGGAGACTAGTTCGGCAGACCGGGCCGGTCGAGCCCTCCCGGCGACAGCGTGAAGATTTCGCAGCCGGTATCGGTGACGCCCACCGTGTGCTCGTACTGGGCCGAGAGCGACCGGTCGCGCGTCACGGCGGTCCAGCCGTCGGACAGCACCTTCACGTGCGGACGGCCGAGATTGATCATCGGCTCAATGGTGAAGATCATGCCGGGGCGCATCTCCACGCCCTCGTTGCGGCTGCCGTAGTGAAGGATGTTGGGCGCGTCGTGGAAGAGAAGCCCCACACCGTGGCCGCAGAAGTCGCGCACAACCGAGCACCGCTCGGCCTCGGCATAGGACTGAATGGCGGCGCCAATCGCGCCGGTCCGCTCGCCGGGCTCGACGGCGGCGATGCCGCGCATCATCGATTCGTGGGTGACCTCGAGCAGCCGCTCGGCCGCGCGCTTGATCCTTCCCACCGGATACATGCGCGAGGAATCGCCGTGCCAGCCGTCGAGGATGTAGGTGACGTCGATGTTGACGATGTCGCCCTCGCGCAGCGGCTTGGCATCCGGGATGCCGTGGCACACGACGTGGTTGATCGACGTGCAGGACGACTTCGTGTAGCCGCGATAGTTGAGCGTCGCCGGGATCGCGCCGTGGTCCATGCCGAACTGGAAGACGAACCGGTCGATCTCTTCGGTCGTCGTGCCGGGCTGCACCATCGCGGCGAGTTCGTCGAGCGCGCGCGCCGTCAACTGGCAGGCCTTGCGCATGCCGGCGAACGCGTCCTCGTCGTAGAGCCTGATCTGCCCCGTGTTCTTCAACGGCGCGGTGGCGGCTTCCTGATAGGTGACCATTGTTCCGTCCAGTGATCCTCTGCCGGCGCGAAGCCGGACGGAGGCGAGATGTGTTCGGGAGATTTGGCATCGATGCGGCCGCGCATCAAGTGCGCAGGTGCGAAACGGCGAGGAGGCCGGCACGCCGCGGAGGGGTCGGTCGACTATCGGAGCAAAAAAAAGCCGGCCTCAGGATCCGTCAGATCCAAAAGGCCGGCCGACTGGAAGTCGGTGAAGTTATTCTACTGAGCCATCGGAAGCTGGGCTTCCAGGGCGGCCTGAACGAACATTTCGCGGGCCATGACCGGGGAGGCCTTGCCGCTGCTCGCGGCGCGGCAGGCGCGCGAGGCGGCTATGTACCATTTGCCGCGGCCGTTCGGCCAGGTTTCGAGAAGTTCGGCGGCGCGCTCGGCGGTGTCGACTTCCACGACGGGGCCGTGGAGGCCCTTGCTCAACCATATCGGCTTGGGAAACTGGGTTCTCGAATGCATGGGCCTGCTCCGCTCGACTGTCTGGCTTTAAGAATGCTTAACGGGGAACTCGGTTCCATCCGCCAGGAGGTTTTCGACGGGTTCGAATGGCGGAAACCGGAAGGCACCGGATCCGGCCGCGTCGCACTAAGGAATGCCGAGGCAGATCGGGTCGTCCGAGGCGTGGATAGCGAATTCACGACGGCGCGACAAAACTGTTACGAAACGGGTCTATTGGATTCCGGTATCGGATCGACGGATGCGTTTCCCCGACGTAAGGTGTCAAAAAAACAGAATCGGGAGGCGCGTCAGGGCGAGTTTCATTGGAGCAATGAAGGTCGAACGAATGAATACATACGCAGTTGCCGTCTACTACCGGTTCGACGACACCTACCTGAAGCGCTACGACGGGCTCGTCGGCATGCTCGCTTCCTATGCCGAAGTCTGGATGGAAGCGCCATCGATGTTCCTGCTGCGGACCGACGAGAAGCTCGCGACGGTCGAGAACAAGATCCGCAAGGCCGGTTTCCAGCCCGAAACGGACATCCTGATCGTGATCGACGTGACGGGCCGGGAAGCCCGGTATGCGGGGCACATCGAACACAAAGACAGGCTGGAAAAAATCCTGCCCGCCCAGAAGGCGACGGAGCACCCGGAATACCCGTTCCTACAGAACGGCGGCAAGTGGGCGACCGGCGAGTGGGAAACCCGGATCGACCGGCAAGATGCCGCGGCTGGGGATATGCCGAGGCGACATGGCTTCTCGGTCGCGGTCCATCCTCAGTTCGGCTTCAAGAATTTCGGCCGTCCGTTCGATCCGCGGCAATGAAGGCCTCCATGGCAGTATCGGCGGCGTCTGGCGGCCGGTTGCTGCGAAGGGTGGCGGCGATCGTCGCCTATTCTTCCTGCGAAGGCGGGACCGCCGGGCGTCCTTCGAAATAGCCGAACTGGAGGTAGTGCTCCGTGGCCGTCTTGAAGGCCCCAAGCTCGATCGCCGCCGCGACATCGGGATTATCCGCCAGGTAGGCTTCCTCGTCGATCGTCACTTTGGGTTGGATGGAAAGGACGAATCGCCGGAATTCCTGCGCGCTGACAACGTATTGGACGATCTGGTCGCCATCGCGGATTACCTCGTGGATCGTGGGCGGTGTCATGTTTCTGCCTCCCTTTTTTTCTTTTTCTAGCGCCTGGCGCGGTGGAGAAAATCCCGTTACGGCCACGCCGTGATCTTCGCCAATAGTTTTCTTGCCCGGAAATAAACAATTCCGTGATCGCGGAGGCGCCGTTCCGTCTCACGCGAACGGGGCAAGAATGCCACATTACGAGGGTGTCAAACGTCGAAAGCGCGTGTTTGATCCCGAGTGCGCAGTTCGAATGTTAGACACGGGTGCGGCGTTCAAGGTCAACCGGCGCGGCCTCCTGCACGTATCGGATTGCACTGGCAAGGAGTTAGACGGCTGCCAACAGAGCAACGGCTGGAGCACGGAGCCGGATTTTCCTCCCGTCCGATAGATGCGAGCTACGACTGCTCGACCTCGAGGACGAAAGCGGTGGGCGGGATTTCGTTTCGGACGAGGTTTGCGACACTCGGATCCATGTCGGCGGGATCGAAGATTCCGGTGCCCTGCAGGGCCTTGCGGATGTCGATGTGGCGGCCAAGATAGCGAAGCAGGACCTTTGAGGCGCCGGGCTGGCGTCCCCGCCGGACCGGCCCGCCGGTCTGGATGCCGAGAAGATCGCCGACATCGGCCCGGTAGGAGGGATAGAGGGTCATCTGCGTGATGGAGCTCTTCATCAGGGCGTCGTGCTCGACGATGTAGATCCGGTTGGCGAGCAGGAACGCCGCGCCCAGATACTTGGCCACGCTGTGGACGGACTGGCCTTCGCGGACGCGGGCGCGTTCGACGTTTTTCCAGAAGTAGCGCCCGTCGGCGGCCGTGATGGCCGCGAGTGAGCGCGTGATGCGGCCCGGTCGGCCGAAGGAATAGAAGTAGCGGTAGTAGTAGCCGACATAGTGGTCGAGCGGTCCGCTTGCGGCAAACAGGTCCTCCACGAAACCGTAGGCCTCGTGGCGCGACATGTCGGCGCCCGCCGGACGTCGCAGCGAGACGATCTCGCGGAACTGGCGCGGGTCGAGTAGGATCTCGGCCTCGGTCACCCCCCAGTGGTCGCATATCCGGCGCATGTTGTGACGAGACGGCCGCGACGTGCCGGCGAGATATCGGTTGAACTGCTGCCGGTTGATCGCAAGACGTCGGCAGACATCGGCGATCGAGACATGAAATCCGCACAGGAATTGAAGGTTGTGGGCAAAATCGTCACGCATGCCCCATTCGCTACCTGAAGCGTTGAAAGTGTCAACCCGCGAATGAATGCGAAATTGCGTGACTCGCGCGACCGGGACTTAATGCAGCGGTCGATCGAGGGATGTTGCATGCGCGTCAGGACGGACTTTCCATTCGCGGTTCGCGAGATCGAGCATCTGGACATTCCGATGCCCGACGGATGCCGGCTCGCCGCTCGCATCTGGATGCCCGAAGGCGCGGAAGGCGCGCCCGTCCCCGCGATCCTCGAGTATCTACCTTATCGGAAGAACGACCTGACGCTGCGGCGCGATGCGATGACCGGCCCCTATATGGCGGGCCACGGCTATGCCTACGTCCGCCTCGACCTGCGCGGCAGCGGCGACTCCGACGGTGTGATGGCGGACGAGTACCTGGCGCAGGAACTCGAAGACGGTGTGGAGGCCATTGGCTGGATCGCCGCGCAGCCGTGGTGCGACGGAAATGTCGGCATCGTGGGGATTTCGTGGGGCGGCTTCAACGGCTTGCAGATCGCCTATCTCCAGCCGCCCGCGCTCAAGGCCGTGCTGACGCTCTGTTCGACCGACGACCGCTACGCCGACGACGTCCATTACATGGGCGGGGCCCTCCTGGTGGACAATCTAGCCTGGGCTTCGCAGATGTTCTGGCGCAACACCCTGCCGCCGGACCCGCGGAACCGACCCGACGACTGGCGCGACCTGTGGCGGCAGCGGCTGGAGAAGAACGGCCTGTGGGTGGAGAACTGGCTCGAGCACCAGACCCGCGACGCCTTCTGGAAGCATGGATCGATCTGCGAAGACTTTTCCCGCGTCACCATCCCCGTCTACGCGGTCGGCGGCTGGGCCGACGGTTATTGCCGGGCGGTATTCCGCCTCATGCAAGGCCTCTCGGGCCCGCGCAAGGGGCTGGTCGGGCCCTGGGCGCACGCCTATCCGCACATCGCCCGTCCGGGTCCGGCGATCGGATTCCTGCAGGAATCGCTGCGCTGGTGGGACCACTGGCTGAAAGGCCACGACACCGGCATCATGGACGAACCGATGCTGCGGCTCTTCATGCAGGATCCTGCCCTGCCGCAGACGAGCTACGAGGGCCGCGAAGGACGCTGGGTCGCCGAACCGTCGTGGCCGTCACCGAACGTCGAGCCGACACGCTACGCAGTGTCCCCCGACATGCGCCTTAGCCCGGACGGCCAGGGAGAGGACGCGATGTTTGAGGTGCGCTCCCCCTTCACGGTCGGTATGGCCGCCGGCAAATGGTGTTCCTACGCGGTCCCGGGCGACCAGCCGGGCGACCAGCGGACCGAGGATTGCGGGAGCCTCGTTTTCGAGACCGAGCCTCTGGCGGAGGCGATCGAGATCGCGGGCGATCCGGTCGTGGAACTGCGTGTCGCCGCCGACTGTAGCGTGGCGCAGGTGGCGGTCCGCCTGGTCGACGTCCATCCCGGTGGAGCTGCGACGCGCGTCAGCTACGGCGTGCTGAACCTCACCCATCGCAACGGCCACGAGGAGCCGGAACCGCTCTCGCCGGGCGAATTCCAGGACGTGCGCGTGCAGATGAAACACGTGGCGCAGCGTTTCCCGGCCGGACACCGGATAAGGCTCTCGATCTCGAGCAGCTACTTCCCGATCATCTGGCCGTCTCCCGAGGCCGTGACGCTGACGGTGCAGACCGGCGGCACCGCGCTCATCCTTCCCGTCCGGCCCGAGCGCCCAGAGGATGCCTCGCTGCGTCCCTTCGAGGACCCGGAAGCGGCCGCGCCGCTGGAGATCGAGGAGATTTCGCCCGCCGACGTCAGGGCACAGGTGACGCACGACCTGATCAGCGGTCGCGCCGTTATGGAGACGACGGAGACGTCGGGCATGTTCCGCATCGTCGACAACGACCTCACGATCTCGAAGACGGGACGGGAGCGGTACGGCATCGACGGGAGCGGGCCGGGCAGCGTTTCCGGCGACGTCGACTGGACGGTCGAGCTCTCGCGCGGCGACTGGCACTTTCGTTCGATCACCGAGACGAACCTCACCTCCGACGAAAACGCCTTCCGGATCCGCGCCAGGTTGCGGGCCTGGGAGGGAGACGAACTCATGCACGAGCAGGAATGGGACCGCACGATCCCCAGGCGACTGGTGTGACGTAGCACGACATAGGGATTGCAGGCGGCGGCCGAGGCAGGACGCCCGTGACGCTTCTCTCAGACAATCGAGCAACCAGGGGAACGAAGGAAATGAAAACGACACATCCGACACGGCGAAGCTTCCTGGCGGGAACGGCCGCCCTCGGCGTGGCAGGCACAGCGGGATTTCCGCGCTGGGCATTCGCACAGGAACGCGTGCTGCGGCTGCGCTACGATGGAGACGCGACGATTCTCGATCCCGGATACATGATCGGGGGCACCGACGTAGAGACGCAGAAGCAGTGTCTGCCGTTCCTGACCGAGTACGTCGTAAAGGACGGCACCGTCTCATGGCAGCCGACCTACTACGTCAAGAAGTTCGAACAGCGCGATCCGACGCATCTCGACTTCGAACTCGAGGACTTCCTCGAGTGGAGCGGCGGCCACGGGCCGGTGACCGCAGCGGACGTGAAATACTCGCTCGAGCGCATGAAGACCACCGACTGGTCGGGCTACTACGACGCGATGGACCACGTCGAGGTGACGGGCGAACGCACCGGCACCATCGTTCTGTCTCAGCCGTTCGCGCCCTTCATCATCGTGACGCTGTGCCATGGCACCGGCGCCATCCTCAGCGAAAAGGCCATGAAGGAGGTCGGCGAGAAGTTCACGACCGAATTCCCCGCCATCGCCGGCCCGTACCTCTACGAGCACATCCCCGGCCAGCGCGTCATCTTCACCAGCGACCCGAATTGGAAGGGTCCGAAGCCGGATTTCGACCGGGTCGACTGCCACATCATTACCGAGGTCAAGGCGGCCGAGCTGGCCTTCGAGGCGGGCGAGCTCGACTGCACCGAAATCGGTGCCGACACGCTGGCGCGCTACAACGCCGCCCTGCCTGAAGATGCCAAGCTGACCGTGGCGGGCGAACTTCAGTACATGTGGCTCGGGATGAACACCGACCATCCGAAGCTGAAGGACAAGAACGTCCGGCGCGCCATCCAGCACGCGGTCGACGTCGATGCCATCATTCAGGGCGCCTATTCGGGCACGACCGCCAAGTCCAACGGCATCGTCTGCCCGGGACTGGTCGGCCATCGCGATGCCACGAAGTTCTACAGCTACGATCCCGACAAGGCCCGGCAGCTGCTGGAAGAAGCGGGCGTCTCGGACCTGACGCTCCGCCTCCAGACCCTGAACAACCAGGAGCGCATGCTGACGGCACAGATCATCCAGGCCAACCTAGGCGCAATCGGCATCACCGTCGAAATCCTGCCGCTGGACAGCGGACCGTTCTGGGACGCGGGCATGGAGGACAAGGGCGACGCCTGGAAGGACATCGAGCTGCACATCATGCGCTTCAGCAGTCAGCCCGATCCCTACGAAGCGATGCAGTGGTTCGTTTCCGACCAGGTCGGCGTGTGGAACTGGGAGCGCTGGTCCGATCCCGAGTTCGATGCGCTCTACAAGGAGGGCATCGCCGAGAGCGACCCGGCCAAACGCGCCGAGATCTACCTGCGCATGCAGGACATCATGGAGGAGACCGGCGCCTACGTCTGGATCAACCACGAGCCGGAGCCCTATGCCCACCGCGCGTCGATCGAGATATCCTCTGCGCCTTCGGGCGAGCTGGACTATCGGCGCTTCAAGCAACTCTGATCGGCAGCCGGCCGCTCGCAGGAGCGGCCGGCTTTCCAGGCAAACCATGCGACAGACGATGCTCAACCGCCGCGACGACAACCGGATTTCCGTATCCGGACGCATCGCCTTGCGAACAGGCGAGAGAGCGGCGGGATGACGCTTTATCTCGTCAAGCGGGTCGGCCTGTCGCTGGCCATCGTGTTCTCGGTGGTGCTGCTTCTCTTCTCGCTCCTGCATGTCATTCCCGGCGACCCCGCCACCATCGCGCTCGGACCGCGCGCGACGCCCGAGGTGGTCGAGCGGTACCGGGAACGCATGCATCTCGACGAGCCGCTCGTCACCCAGTTTGTGCTGTTCATCGGCAACGTCGCGCGCGGCGATCTCGGCACCGACGTGTTTTCCGGACGCAGCGTCGGCCTGATGGTCTGGGAGCAACTCGGCTTCACGCTCGCGCTGGTGTTTGCCGGCCTCGGCTGGGCGGTGCTCGTGGGCATACCGCTTGGCGTGCTCGCCGCGGTGCGTCCGGGCAGTTGGTTCGACCGCGCCACGGGCGTGCTTTCGGTCGCGACGATCGCGATCCCGTCCTTCCTCGTGTCGATCTGGGCCCTGCTGGTCTTCTCGATCTGGCTGCGCTGGCTACCGGCGATCGGGGCAGGGGAGCCGGGCGACACGCTCGATCAATTGAGCCATCTGGTCCTGCCCGCCTTCGCGGTCGGGCTGGGCTGGGTCGGATATCTGGCGAGGATGGTGCGCGCGTCGATGCTGGAGGTCATGGGCGAAAGCTACATCCGCGCCGCCCGCGCCTTCGGCATCCGCCCGCGGAAGATCGTCTTCCGATATGCGTTGCGCATCGCGATCCTGCCGACGATCACGCTGGTGGGCCTCGGATTCAGCGGGCTCCTGTCGGGCGTCGTGTTCGCCGAGGTGATCTTCGCGCGACCGGGCATCGGCAAGCTGATCTACGACACCGTCCTCAACCGCAATTTTCCCGTCGTCCAGGGCGCCGTCATTGTGGCGACCTCGCTCTACCTCGTCATCACCCTCGTTTCCGATCTCGTCGTCGCGATGCTGGATCCCCGTGTCCGTGAATCCCTCTGAAGCCCTCCAGCCACGCGAGTCCGCGGCCCGCGAGCGCGCAGCCAGCCTGAAGCTGTTCCTGAGCAACTGGCAGGGCGTCGTCGGGCTTGTGCTGGTCATCCTGTTCTTCGCCAGCGCGCTGCTGGCACCCTGGATCGCGCCGTACCATCCCGCGGCCATGGACATTCCGGCGAGGCTCTCGCCGCCGACCCTCGATCACCTAGCCGGCACGGACCAGCTCGGGCGCGACACGCTTTCGCGCGTGCTGTGGGGCGGGCGCATCGCGCTGCAGGTCGCGGCGATCGGCGTCTCGGTGTCGCTGGTCGTCGGTCTGGCGCTCGGCATGATCGCCGGCTACGGACCCCGCTGGCTGGACAATCTCCTTCTCTTGCTCTTCGATGCCGTACGCGCCTTTCCCACCATCGTGCTGGCGATGGCTACGGTCGCGCTGACCGGCCCGAGCCTCGGGCTGGTGCTGGCGATCGTCATCATTTCGTCGATCCCGCACTACGCGCGAATGGCCCGCACGGCGACGCTCGCCATCCGCAGCGCGGAGTTCATCCTGGCGCAGCGCTCGCTGGGAGCGAGCACGCCGCGCATCCTGCTGCTGCACATCCTGCCGAACGTTGCCGGGCCTCTGCTGATCCTCGCGGCCATGGACGTGCCGGTCGTCGTGACCATCGAGGCGGGGTTGAGCTTCCTCGGGCTTGGGGTGCGGCCCCCGCAGGCGAGCTGGGGCACCATCCTCAACGAGGGATACCTGGTGATCCGCGACACGCCGTGGCTGGTGGTCGCGGGCGGCGTCCCGCTGGTCCTGACCACGCTCGGCTTCACCTTCCTGGGCGAGGCGCTGCGCGACGTGCTGGACCCGCGATTGCGGCGGGGGCGGTGATTGTGGATGCGCTTCTCGAAATCCGCGACCTGAACGTCGATTTCGCCACCTCGCGCGGTCGCGTCAAGGCACTGCGCAGCGTCGACCTGAGCGCCAAGCGCGGCCGCATCCTCGGCATTGTCGGCGAGAGCGGCTCGGGCAAGAGCACGGTCCTGTGGTCCATCCTCGGGCTACTGTCCGGCAACGCGACCGTGCGGTCCGGAACGATCCAGCTGGAAGGCCGCGACCTTCTCGGAATGCGCGAGAGCGAACTGCGCGCGATCCGCGGCGAGCGCGTCTCGACCGTGTTCCAGGACCCGATAACCTCGCAGATACCCGTGCTCACCTATGGCCAGCAGATGCTGGACGTGCTGGAGCGGCGGCCGGAATCGCGCGAGCAGAAGCGGAAGCGGGCGGTCGAGGCCATGCGCCGCGTCGGCATCCCCGATCCCGAAATGCGCGTCGGCCAGTATCCGCACCAGTTCAGCGGCGGCATGCGCCAGCGGGCCGGCATCGCCATGGCCATGATGACCGAGCCGGCGCTGCTCCTGGCCGACGAACCCACGACTGCGCTCGACGTGACGACCGAGGCGCAGATCATCCGCCTCATCCGGGAACTCCAGCAGGACCTCAACGCCACGGCCATCGTCGTTTCGCACAATCTGGGGCTGATCGCGGAACTCTGCGATGACGTGGCCGTGATGTATGCGGGCGAGGTCGTCGAGCAGGGCGAGGTCCACGCCATCTTCCACGGCGCCAGCCACCCCTATACGCGCGCGCTGCTCGAATGCGATCCGGCACGCGTGACGAAGGCGACGCGCCATCTGCCGGTGATCCCGGGCGAGGTGCCCGACCTGACGGCGCCGCCTCCGGCCTGCGTCTTCGCCGGCCGCTGTCCCCGCACCATGCCGGTCTGCCACGAGACGAAGCCTGGCGATCACGTCTCGCGGGCAGGCACCGTGGCGCGCTGCCATCTCGTGGCCGGCCCCTGTGCCGACGCGGACTGGCCCCCGCCGCTGGACGTCGCGACCGTTCCGCGCGGGTCGGCGATTGCCGAACCTGCCATCAGGTCCGAGACCGGCGGGGAACCGCTTCTGGACGTTCGTGACCTGCACGTGCATTTTCCGGTCGCCCGGCGTTTCGGCTCGTCCGGACCGCGCCACATCGAAGCCGTCGCGGGCGTATCCCTGCAACTTGAGGCGGGCCGGACAGTGGGACTGGTCGGCGAAAGCGGATCGGGAAAGACGACGCTCGGCCGCACGATCCTCAATCTCGGCCCGTCCCATTCCGGCAGCGTGCGCTTCGAAGGCCGCGAGGTCCTCGGCCTGCCCGAGCGCCGCTTCGTTGCCCTGCGCCGCGACATGGCGATGATGTTCCAGGATCCGATCGGTTCCCTCAGCCCGCGCCGCACCGTGCGTGCGCTGATAACGGAGCCGTTTCAGATTCATGGCATCGGCGGCCGCGACCTCGATTTGGAGGCCGAGCGGCTGTCCGACATGGTGCGTTTTCCCCGCGCCTTCCTGTCGCGCTATCCGCATGAACTCTCGGGCGGTCAGGCGCGGCGCGTCGGCGTGGCCCGCGCGCTGGCGCTGGAGCCGAAGCTGGTGATCGCCGACGAGCCGACGGCCGGCCTCGACGTCTCGGTCCAGGGGGAGATCCTGAACCTGATGAACGAGCTGCAGGCGGCCAAGGGCCTCGCCTACCTTCTCATCACCCACAATCTCGCCGCCATCCGCCACGTCAGCGACCGGCTGGCGATCATGTATCTCGGGCGCATCGTCGAGGAAGGGCCGACCGAGGCGGTATTCGGCGCGCCGGCGCATCCCTACACGCACGCCCTGGTGGAAGGCGTGCCGCGCCCCGACCCCGACCATCGGGCAGCGCCGGTTCCCATCCTCGGCGAAGTTCCCAGCCTGGCCCGGCGGCCACCGGGCTGCGAGTTCCACCCCCGCTGCCCCTTCGCCCGCGACCGCTGCCGCAGCGAAGCGCCGGCCGCGCGCACCGACCAGGCCGGACGCTCGTTCCGCTGCCACTACCCGCTTCACGAAGCGGGTTGACGCAAACCGGGAGTGGAGCTGCGAGCGGCTGGCTGCGTGTCCAGCGATAAATTGCACATGTCGCGGGGTAGGCACCGCGCCGTGCGACCTCACCCCGCCCGCAGGCGGCTTTCTCGGAGCAGGCCCTGGTCTTCCAGCACCGGGTAGGCGATGGAGGCGAGCAGGGAGTTGATCTGCTTCAGGTCGCGGATCGTGTCGAGGTGGATGGAACTGGTCTCCAGGCTGCGCACAGTGCCGTCGCGCAGGCGCGCGAAATGGTTCTGGCTGGAGGATTTCTCCATGTCGCGCAGCCGGTCCTTCTCCAGCACCAGCTGGCGGGCGGTCTCGGCGTCGCGCGAGACCAGCACGTTGAAGGCGAGCCGCGCGTTGGCCGCGACGGAGGCGTGGAACTCGGCGAGTTCGCGCCAGCCTTCCTCCGTGAATTCGAGGCCGCGGTCGAGCTTCTTCTGGACGTGGACGAGCATGTTGCGGACGACGATGTCGCCGACCTGCTCCAGCTTCACGCAGGCGCCGATCAGTTCCTGGCAGCGCAGCGCCTCGTCCTCCGACAGAGGATGGACGGTCATCCGGGCAAGATAGAGCTTGATCGCGGCATGGCTGCGGTCGACGCGGTCGTCCAGCGTGGCGAGGGAGCGGATGCCTTCGGCGTCGGCATGGACATAGAGTTCCATCACCCGCTTCAGCATTACCTCGATCGTTTCGCAGACGCGCACCACCTCGCGCGTGGCATTGGCGAGCGCCTGGGCCGGCTTGTCGAGCGCCTTCTCGTTGAGCGCGCTGAGCTCGGCGACGGCGATGTTGGGGGCTTCCGGCGTGGCCGCGCCGACGAGCCGGGTGGCCAGCGCATGGATCGGACCCGCGATGGGGATGCCGGCCAGCGCCAGAGCGGCGTTGAAGAGGATGTGGGCATGAATGAGCTGGGCAGGCACGGTCTCGCCGAGGAGATGGATCGGCGGATCGAGGAGAACGATACCGGCCAGCACCACGACCGAGCCGGTGCCGCGCAGTATGAGGTTGCCGATCGGGACGGTACGGGAGGCCGGCGGCGAGGCGCGCGAGAGCACCGCCGCGATCGCGCAGCCGCCAAGATTCGCACCGAGCACCAGCACGACGCCGAGCTCGGCCGGAACCAGACCGCGCGCGGCCAGCGCCGCCACCAGGAGCACCGCCGCGACGCTGGAATGGAAGAGCCACGTCACCACGGCCGCGATGATGAAGGCGGTGACGGGATCGCCGGCGAGATAGCCGACCACGACGGGGAGCAGGCGGCTGTCGCGCAGCGGTTCGGAGGCGTGACCGATCATCTGGAGCGACAGGATCAGAAGCCCGACGCCGATGAGGATGCGCCCGATCTGGCGCCATTTGCGCGCCGCCGTGGTGAGAAACATGGCCGTTCCCGCGACGAGGCACATTGGCGCGAGGAGGGCGAGATCGAAAGAGAGCAGCTTGACCACCATGGCCGAGCCGACGTCGGCGCCGAGCACGGTGATCAGCCCCGCCGTGCCGGAGATGATTCCCGCACCCGCGAAGGAGCCGATCAGGAGCGAGGTGGCCGTCGCGCTCTGCAACGCCACCGCGAGCCCCGCGCCGGCGAAGACCGCGCTCACGGGATTGCGCAGGATGCGCCGCAGCCGGTGGCGCAACAGGTCGCCATAGGCACGCTCAACGCCGGTGCGCACCATCCGCGTGGCCCACAAGAGAAGCGCGACCGCGCCCGCGAGATTGAGGAGGACGAGCGATCCGGTCATTCCAGGATGCCCTGGAAGGTGCCACCGTCGGGATAGTTCGGGAAAGTCATAGTAGACCAAACCATTCTAATTGCGGCCGGTTCCGCGTCAGGTTCTTTTAGCCGGATAATGTTCCGTTCCACAGTAGATGTCGATACGCGGCGCGACACATCGCGCCGGTTTTGCGCTACGCATGGTGGTGAAGCCCG
Organism: Aquibium oceanicum; assembly: GCF_001889605.1. Classification (NCBI taxonomy): domain Bacteria; kingdom Pseudomonadati; phylum Pseudomonadota; class Alphaproteobacteria; order Hyphomicrobiales; family Phyllobacteriaceae; genus Aquibium; species Aquibium oceanicum. The sequence goes on from NZ_CP018171.1 coordinate 2,419,928, forward strand.
CCATTTGCCTGTGGGCATGGGGCCGAAAGGGAGAGGGGAGCATGAGCCTCGACCGCTTCTCGCGAAACAGAATGGCCGTAGCTGATAAGCGGTCGGCACCGGCTGGTTTACACCACTCGATTTCGCGGGCAGAGTTTCGGCCGAACGAACAACCCGGAACGTCCGTATGCCTGCCACGATCACCGATACCGACCGCCGGGAGGACTGCTGATCCATGTGCCTGATGTGCGAAACGGCGGCGCCTGCATTCGGCGAGTTCGGCATGACGGAACGGCCGTCGGAAGAGCTTCGCGGCGTGTTCTGGGAGGGTTCGCACGAAGAGGCGGCCGCCGGGGCGGTGCGCGCGATGCTGAAGCGGGTGCAGGCGCACTGCGGCGCCGGCAAAGCCTCGCTCTGGGACGGCCCGATCGTCGGCGTCTCTTGGAGTACCGGACCGGGGCGCTTTCGCACCTTCGTCGGGATAGAGTCCGCCACGGTCGGGACTGCGACCGACGCCGGGCTGGAGACGCTGACGCTTCCTGGACACAGATACGCTACCGCGTGGCACGGGGCGGAGGACGGCGACGTGGTGGAGCGCTATGGCCGGATGATCGAATGGATCCGGATGGCCGGGCACGCGCGCAGCCCGGACGGGCCGCATCATCGGGAGGAGTATCCCCGGGAAAGCGATTTCGACGCGACCCCGGTGCTGCGGCTGATGCTGCCGGTCACCTGATCGGCCCTTGCCTCGCGCGGTTCCTCCCGCCATCGTGAAAGCACCCCACCGAGATGTGAACGACGGACATCGCGCCCGACATGGGATCGTGCGGGCAGACGGGCTAGGCTGCGGCCTTCGATCGATGGAGGCCCGGCATGAGAGCTACGATACCAGTCCTGATGCTCGCGATGTTGGCGGGGAGTCTCGCAGCGGCGGCGGGGGAGGCGGATGTGGAGAACGTCCGGGTCACGGCGGCGCCCGGCGGCACCTACCGTTTCGACGTCACGGTTCGTCACGCCGACGAAGGATGGGATCACTATGCCGACCGCTGGGAGGTCGTCGGCGATGGTGGGGAGGTCCATGCGACGCGCGTGCTCCTGCACCCGCATGTCGACGAACAGCCCTTTGAGCGCAGCGAGGCCGGTGTGGCCATTCCGGACGGCATCGCGAAGGTGACCGTTCGCGCGCATGACAGTGTGCACGGCTTCGGCGGCAAGGAGATGACCGTCCCGCTCCCGGGCCGCTGAGCCTCCCCGGTCAGGCGCGGCGGCGTCGCAGCGGCCACATCGCCAGAATGCCGAGGAAGGGACCGGCCGCCATGGCCGCGAGGACCAGCGGCCACCCGAAGGCCTGGGCCGCGACGGGCGTCGCCTGCACCGTCACGATGGTCAGCGCGAAACCGATCGCGGTCTGGAAGGTGAGCAGGCTGCCGGCAAGGTGCGGCGGCGCATTGTCGGCCACGATGGCCGAGAACTGCGCCGAATCCGGGATGACGGCGATGCCCCACAGGATCACCAGCGCCATTGTGAGCGCGGGCGGTCCGCCGAAACTCGCGGCCGTCAGCAGCGCCGCAAGCCCGCTGGCACCCATGGCAAGGATCGTCACCTCGGCCTTGCCGACGCGGTCGGCCGCCCAGCCGGCGGGGATGCAGGCGAGCGCTCCGAGCGCGATGGCGAGGAAGGCGGTGAGCTTGGCGAGGCTCGCCGCCGCGTCCGGAGCCATGGTGAATGAAAACGAGGCCGCGGCTGCCGCGCCGACCCAGGCCCACATGGCGAAGAGCTCCCACATGTGGCCGAAATAGCCCAGATACGCGCGGCGGATGGCCGGATCGGTCCAGGCGAGCCCGATGGCCGACGGCTCGAACCGAGCGGCGCGGGCATGATGCGGTCCTAGGCCCGTCGCGAGCACCACCAACCCGCCGAGGCCGGCGAGCGCCGAGGCGGCGATCACCGTCAGGCGCCAGTCGGCCCCGCCGAGGAAGGCGGCGAGATAGGGCATGGAACTGCCGAGCGTCAGCGCCGCGACCAGCAGGCCGACGAGGAAGCCGCGGTCGCGCAGTCCCCAGCCGACGATGATCTTCATGCCCACCGGGTAGACGCCGGCAAGCAGTGCGCCGGTGGCGAACCGCAGCGCGATGGCGGGACCGCTGCCGACGGGCACGGCGAGCAGCGCCAGATTGGCAAGCGCGGCAGAGACCGCGCTGGCAGCGAAGACGCGCCGGGGGTCGAGCCGGTCGGCCATGCCGCTGATCGACACGACCAGCGCGCCGACGACGAAGCCGGCCTGGACGGCGCTCGACAGCAAGGCCTGGCGCGTCTCCGATATGGTCGCCTCGCGGACCATGTCGGGGAGGATGGCGGCCGAGACGAACCAGAGGCTCATGCCGCCTATCTCGGCCAGCACGAGAAGGAGGATCGAGACTGTCCTCGACGCCGCCGGCCGTGGCCGACCGCCGGCGGGCGGGATTGTCACGCAAGCACCAGCGCGCGGATGCCGTCGGCGACGAACTGGACGGCGAGCGCGGCGAGGATGACGCCGAGGAGCCGCGTCAGGATCGACCGTCCTGTCTGGCCCAAAAGGCCATCGACACGCTCGGCGAGCAGGAAGACCAGGTAGGTCAGCGCGATGCAGACGAGGATGACCCCGACGAGCACGATCTGCGCGGCGAGGCCGTCCATCGATCCGGAAAGCAGGACCGTGGCCGAGATCGCACCGGGCCCGGCGATCAGGGGGATGGCCAGCGGGAAGGCGGCGATGTTGTGGATCTGGTCGCGGGTGATGGCGGTGTCGGCGCTCTTTTCCTTCCGCTCCTGGCGGCGCTCGAAGATCATCTCGAAGGCGATGAAGAACAGGAGCAGCCCGCCCGCGACGCGGAAGGCGGGCAGGGTGATGCCGAAGACCGACAGGATCGCCGCGCCGGCGACGGCGAAGAGCGCCAGCACCAGGAAGCCGATGATGGACGCCCTGAGCCCGACCTGCCGGCGCTCGGAGCGGTTCATGCCCTTGGTGAGCGCAAGGAAGAGGGGCGCCAGCCCCGGCGGGTCGATGGTGACGAGGATCGTCACGAAGGCATTGAAGATGCTGTCGGCGCTCGGCATCGCTTCCCCCGCCGTTCCGTTGCGAACCCAGTCATATCCTCCCCGGACGCGGCGAACCAGTGCCGCGCGCGGCAGACAGGTGCGGCTGGCGGGAAACCGCGATCCGTTGACCGACATCAAGGCGGCGGTGCCGTCACTCGGCCATCATGGCTCATCGTCGGCACGCAGCCGGCTGTCTTCAACGGACGCGGGAGGAATTCGGCATGTCACATGTGGTGGTTCTGGGTGCGGGGCTGGGCGGCACGATCATGGCCTACGAGCTTCGCGACATACTGGGCAAGGCGCACCGGGTGTCGGTGGTCAACAACGGCAGCAGTTACTCCTTCGTCCCCTCCAATCCCTGGGTCGCGGTCGGATGGCGCAGCCGCGAGGCGATCGAGGTCGATCTCACCAAGGTGTTCGGGCGGCGCGGCATCGACCTGCATCCGCAGGGAGCGAAGCGGGTTCACCCTTCCGAGAAGCGGATCGAGCTCAACGACGGGCAGTCGCTGTCCTACGACTATCTGGTGATCGCGACGGGTCCGGACCTCGCCTTCGACGAGATCGAGGGTTTCGGGCCGGCAGCCAACACTCAGTCTGTCTGCCATGTCGAACATGCTCTGCAGGCCAAAACCGCGTTCGAGGAACTGGTGAAGAACCCCGGCCCGGTGATCATCGGCGCCGTGCAGGGTGCGTCGTGCTTCGGGCCGGCCTACGAATTCGCCTTCATCCTCGACAAGGCGCTGCGCGACGCCAAGGTGCGCGACAAGGTGCCGATGACCTTCGTGACGTCGGAGCCTTACATCGGCCATCTCGGGCTCGACGGGGTAGGGGACACCAAGGGCCTGCTCGAGAGCGAGCTTCGCCAGCACCACATCAAGTGGATCACCAATGCGAAGGTCGACAAGGTCGAGGCGGACACGCTGCGCGTCTCCGAGATCGCCGAGAACGGGTCGGTGCTGCGGACGCACGAACTCCCGCACCGTTTCATGATGATGCTGCCGGCCTTCCGGGGCGTGGAGGCGGTGCGTGGCATCGAGGGGCTGACCAATCCGCGCGGCTTCATCGTCGTCGACCAGCACCAGCGCAATACGGCCTATCCGGAGGTCTTCGGCATTGGCGTATGCGTGGCGATCCCGCCTGTCGGCAAGACGCCGGTCCCGGTCGGCGTGCCGAAGACCGGCTTCATGATCGAATCGATGGTGACGGCCACGGCCCGCAACATCGCCCGCCTGGTCGACGGCAAGGAGCCGGATGCGCAGGGTACGTGGAATGCGGTCTGCCTGGCCGATTTCGGCGATTCCGGCATCGCCTTCGTGGCGCAGCCGCAGATCCCGCCGCGCAACGTCAACTGGTCTGCCTCGGGCAAGTGGGTGCACACGGCGAAGGTCGGGTTCGAAAAATACTTCCTGCACAAGATCCGCTCCGGCAAGTCCGAGCCCTTCTACGAAAAGCTCGCGCTCCAGGTGCTCGGCATCGACAAGCTGAAGGAGGTCAGGATCGAGGGGGAGACGGAAAAGACTCCGGCCTGAGCGCACGCCGCGAGGACTGGCGCGCGAGCGGCGGAAAAGCGGAGGCGCGGGCTTGAACATCGTTCGACACATGCATAAGTGTTCATGTGTTCATTCAATGGAGATCCGCAATGACACTCGATCGCTCCGTCCTCGCCTTCGCCGGCTTCATGGTGCTGCTCTCGGTCGCGCTGACCGTCTGGGTATCGCCGCTCTTCGTCTGGTTCACCGTCTTCATCGGCCTGAACCTGTTGCAGTCCTCCTTCACCGGGTTCTGCCCGGCGGCGGCCCTCTTCAAGCGGTTCGGCGTGAAGCCGGGCTGCGCCTTCTGAGCGACTGGATCCCACCGATGCGCATTCTCCTGACCATCGCGGCCGTGCTGGCGGCAAGCGTTGCCTTGGCCGAGCCCTATTCCGTCGAGCCGACCACCATCACCGAATGGAAGGCGGTTTACGGCCGCGTGGAAGCGCGCGATCTGGTGCCGGCGAGGGCTCGCATCGGTGGCACGGTGGTCGACCTCATCGTCACCGAAGGCGACGAGGTTGAGGCCGGACAGCGCATCGCCACCGTGCGCGACGACAAGATCGACTTCCAGGTCGCCGCGCTCGACGCGCAGCTTCGTTCGCTGGAAGCGCAGCTTGCCAAGGCGCGCACGGAGCTCGAACGCGGCGAGACTCTGGTCAATCGCGGCATCGTCACTGCCCAGCGCCTCGACCAGCTGCGTACCGACGTGGAGGTGGCCGAGAACCAGATCGCCTCCACCCAGGCGCAACGTTCCGTCGTGGTCCAGCAGGGACAGGAAGGCGACGTGCTGGCACCCGCGGCGGGCCGCATCCTCACCGTTCCGGTGACGCGCGGAGCGGTGATCATGCCGGGCGAGACGGTCGCAACGCTCGGCGGCGGTGGTTTCTTCCTGCGCCTCGCCATCCCCGAGCGGCACTCGGCTTCGCTTGCCGAGGGATCGACGATCGCCATCAACGCCGACGGCGAAGAGCTGGCCGGCCGCATGGCCAAGATCTACCCGCAGATCGAGAACGGCCGCGTCGTCGCCGACGTCGAGGTTGACGGGCTCGATAACGCCTTCGTCGATGCGCGCGTGCTGGTCGAGGTACCGGTGGGCGAGCGGCAGGCGATCGTGGTTCCGCGCAGCGCAGTGGTCACGCGCTCGGGCATCGACTTCGTCACCGTCACCGAAGACGGCCGGCAGGTCGAACGCGCCGTCATCCTTGGCGAACCGCTGCGGGGCGATAGCGATGAGATCGAGATTCTGACCGGCCTCTCGGCCGGCGACTTGGTGCAAATCCCATGACATCTTCACAAAAGCCGCTCGGCATCGCGGGCGGCCTGACGCGAACCTTCATCGACTCGCCATTGACGCCGCTGTTCCTGATCGCAGCCTTCGCCTTCGGGCTCGTGGCGCTGATGACGCTGCCGCGCGAGGAGGAGCCGCAGATTTCCGTGCCCATGGTCGACATTCGCGTGAGCGCCGACGGGCTCAAGGCGGAAGATGCGGTGAAGCTCGTCACCGAGCCGCTGGAGACGATCGTCAAGGGCATCGACGGCGTCGAGCACGTCTATTCGCAAAGCATGGACGACGGCGTGCTGGTGACCGCCCGCTTCGTCGTCGGAACGTCGTCCGACGCCGCGGTGCTGCGCGTGCACGACAAGGTGCGCGCCAACATGGATATGATCCCCGTCGGCATCCCCGAGCCGCTGATCGTCGGGCGCGGCATTGACGACGTCGCGATCGTCTCCCTGACGCTCGCACCGAAGCCGGAAGCGGCCGACCGGATCACCGCCAACGATCTCACCCGCATCGCGCGCGAATTGCGCACCGAGGTGGCCAAGATCGACGATGTCGGGCTGACCTACCTCGTCGGCGAGACAAGCGAGCGCATCCGCGTTGCGCCCGATCCGCGCCGCCTGGCGCTCTACGGGATCACGCTGCAGCAACTGGCCGGCAAGGTGGAGAGCGCCAACCGCGTCTTTCCCGCCGGCCGGGTTCGCGACGCGGGCGAGCAGATCATGGTGGTCGCCGGCGAGACGCTCAATTCGCCCTCCCAGATAGGCAATCTGCTCCTGACGGCCCGCGATGGCCGCCCGGTCTATGTCCGCGACGTGGCCGATATCAGCTTCGCCGACGACGGCGAGGAGACCTACGTTTCGACCGTCTTGCGCGACGGCGACAGCCTGTCGCGGCTGCCATCTGTGACGCTGGCGGTGGCAAAGCGCGCCGGCTCCAACGCGGTGACCGTGGCCGAAGAGATCCTGCATCGGGTCGAGAGCCTCGAAGGCCAGCTGATCCCGGAAGAGATCGCTGTCGAGGTGACGCGCGACTACGGCGAGACGGCCAATGAGAAGGCGAACGAGCTTCTCTATCACCTGGGGCTGGCGACGGTGTCGATCATCCTGCTCGTGTGGCTGGCGATCGGGCGTCGCGAGGCGCTGGTGGTCGCCGTCGTCATCCCGGTCACCATCCTGCTCACGCTCTTCGCCTCGCGCGTCATGGGATACACGCTGAACCGCGTGTCGCTCTTCGCGCTGATCTTTTCGATCGGCATTCTCGTCGACGACGCGATCGTGGTGATCGAGAACATCGCGCGCCACTGGGGCATGGGCGATGGGCGTGACCGCAAGCAGGCCGCGATCGAGGCGGTGGCCGAGGTCGGCAACCCGACCATCGTGGCGACGCTCACCGTCGTGGCGGCGCTGCTGCCGATGCTCTTCGTGTCTGGGATGATGGGTCCTTACATGAGCCCGATCCCGGCCAACGCCTCGGCCGCGATGATCTTTTCCTTCTTCGTGGCCGTGATGGTGACGCCCTGGCTGATGCTGAAGACGGCCGGCAAGGCGCCGCTCGCCGCGCATTCCGATCACGCCCACGGAGGCATGCTCGGCCGCCTCTATGCAATGGTGGCGCGGCCGATCCTCTCGTCGAAACTCGCCAGCTGGGCCTTCCTTCTCGTCGTGGGTGTGCTCACGCTGGGCTCGCTTGCGCTGTTCTACACCAAGGATGTGACGGTCAAGCTCCTGCCCTTCGACAACAAGTCCGAACTCTCCGTCACCATCGACCTGCCGGAAGGCTCTTCCGTCGAGACGACGGACGCCGTGGCGCAGGCCGTGGCGGAAAAGGTGATGGAGTTTCCGGAGGTCCGCACCGTGCAGACGCATGCGGGCACGGCGGCACCCTTCAACTTCAACGGCCTCGTGCGGCATTCCTTCTACCGCACCGAGCCCCAGCAGGGCGAGGTCGCGATCAACCTCCTGCCGAAGGCGGAGCGCGACCGGTCGAGCCACGATATCGCGCTGGTCATCCGCGAGAGCCTGGCATCGCTCGACGTGCCCGAAGGGGCGAGCCTGAAGGTCGTGGAGCCGCCGCCCGGGCCGCCGGTGATGGCGACGCTGCTGGCCGAAATCTACGGTCCCGACGGCGAAACGCGGCGCCAGGTCGCGCAGAAGGTGGAGGCGGCGTTCCGCTCCGTTCCCTTCATCGTCGACGTCGACAATTCCTACGGCGAGCAGCCGCGCCGGCTGCGCACCACGATCTCCACCGACGACCTGGAATTCTTCCGGGTCGAGGAGGGCGACGTGTTCGACACCATCGCCATCCTCAACGGCGGCCGGACCGTCGGCTATTCGCACCGCGGCGGCGGCCGGCAGCCGATTCCTATCCGGCTCGAGCGGCCCAAGGGCGACCGGACGCTGGACGAGCGGTTCCTGACGACGCCGATCCCGGCCAACGTGCTGCCGGGCGACCGCGGCGTGGTGGAACTCGGCGACGTGGTGAAGGTGAGCGAGGACCGTGCGTCCTATCCCGTCTTCCGCCACAACGGCCGCGCGGCCGAGATGGTGACGGCCGAACTCGCCGGCGATTTCGAGGCGCCGCTCTACGGGATGCTCGCGGTGCAGGAGGCGATCGACGCGCAGGATTGGACCGGGCTGCCGAAGCCCGAAATCTCCCTGCACGGCCAGCCGCAGGACGAAACCGTCTCCACGCTCCTTTGGGACGGCGAGTGGGAAGTGACCTGGGTGACCTTCCGGGACATGGGCGCGGCCTTCATGGTGGCGCTGCTCGGTATCTACATCCTGGTCGTGGCGCAATTCGGCTCGTTCAAGGTGCCGCTGGTCATCCTGACGCCGATCCCCCTGACCTTCATCGGCATTCTCGGCGGGCACTGGCTGTTCGGCGCGCCGTTCTCGGCCACCTCGATGATCGGCTTCATCGCGCTCGCAGGCATCATCGTGCGCAACTCGATCCTGCTGGTCGACTTCATCCGCCATGCGGGCGAGGAGGGCAGGCCGCTGACCGACGTGCTGATCGAGGCGGGCTCGATCCGCTTCAAGCCGATCCTGCTCACCGCGCTGGCGGCGATGATCGGCGCGGCAGTGATCCTGACCGACCCGATCTTCCAGGGACTGGCGATCTCGCTGCTCTTCGGCCTGGCGTCGTCGACCATCCTGACCGTGCTGGTCATCCCGGCGATCTACAGGGTGCTGCGGACCTGAGCGCCCGGCGTCCGCACTTCGCGGGCGACCCGGACGATCGGGCCGCCGGCGATTGTCTCGGACTGGGCGGGCCCTGAGACAGGGACGTCCAGGTCACCCCTACACCACCGCCGTCGCCTCGATCTCCACCTTCGCCCGGTCCTCGACCAGCGCGACGACCTGGACCATGGTCATGGCGGGGAAGTGCTTGCCCATCACCGCGCGGTAGGCGTCGCCGAGTTCTGGCAGGCGGGCGAGGTATTCGCGTTTGTCGGTGACGAACCAGGTCATGCGAACGACGTGGCGGGGTTCGGCGCCGGCTTCGGCCAGCACGGCGGCGATGTTTTCCAGCGCCTGTCGAACCTGGCCGATAAAATCGTCGGTCTCGAACACCTGGTCGCCGTTCCAGCCGATCTGGCCGCCGATCCATACGGTGCGGCCCTCCGCGATCATGCCGTTGGCGTAGCCCTTGGCGGGCTTCCAGCTGGACGGGTGCAATTCCCGGTGAGGGGACGGGTTGGACATGGGTTTCCTCCTGTCACACGCCGAGATATCGGTCGCGAATGTCTTCCGAGAGGTCGCGCGGAAGGCCGTCCCACACGGTGCGGCCCTTCTCGATGATGGTGCAGCGGTCGGCCACCGGAAGCAGTTCCGCCATGGTCTTGTCGACGACCAGGATCGACTGACCCTCCTCCTTGAGCGCGCGGATCGAGGCCCAGATGTCGTGGCGGATGACGGGGGCGAGCCCCTCCGTCGCCTCGTCGAGGATCAGGAGGCGCGGATTGGTCATCAGCGCGCGGCCAATCGCCAGCATCTGCTGCTCCCCGCCCGACAGCGTGCTGGCGAACTGGCCCCGGCGCTCGGCAAGGCGCGGAAAGAGTTCCTCGACGCGCGCAAGCGTCCACTTGCCCGGGCGGGCGGCGGCCACGAGGTTTTCCTCCACGGTCAGATTGGGGAAGCAGCGGCGGCCTTCCGGCACCAGCCCGACTCCCAGGCGCGCGACGCGGAAGGCGCGCATGCCGGCGAGGTCGCGGCCGCCAAAGCGCACCGCGCCGGCACGCGGCGGGTTGAGCCGGCAGATCGAGCGGATGGTCGTGGTCTTGCCCATCCCGTTGCGCCCCATCAGCGCCACGACCTCGCCGTCGTCGACGCGAAGATCGACGCCGAACAGCGCCTGGCTGGCGCCGTAGAAGGTTTCGATGGCGGAGACCTCAAGGAGCATGGGGGGCTCCGGGGATTTTTTGATATCGGATCGGGAAATGGGTTTGTTGATACCCGGTTCGCGTTTTGGCGCGGATAATTCGGAAGCACCCCCACTCCGGCCCTTCGGGCCACCTCTCCCCCTGCCCGGGGGAGAGGAAGTGCCAGTCGGGAAGCCCGCGGGGCTCGTCCAGCCCGGTTTCCTCTCCCCCGGGCAGGGGGAGAGGTGGCTCGCGAAGCGAGACGGAGTGGGGGTGCTTCGCCTCGCGCGGAGGCAGAGGTTTGCGTACCGCGACAAAGTGAGACTGCTTCCCGCGAGGTGAGGGCATGGCGAAGTCCATCACGCTTCCTCCCCCAGATAGGCGCGGCGGACTTCGGGATCGGTGCGGACCTCGTCGACCGTGCCGGTGGCGATGATACGGCCGTAGACCAGCACCGAGATGCGGTCGGCGAGCGCGAAGACGGCGTCCATGTCGTGCTCGACGAGCAGGATCGGCGCTTCGTGGCGCAGCGCGTCGAGAAAGCCGGTGAGGGTCTTCGAGCCTTCCGAATCCATGCCGGCCATGGGTTCGTCGAGCAGGAAGGTTTTTGAGCCGAGCGCCAGCGCGATGGCGATCTCGAGCTGGCGACGCTCGCCGTGCGAGAGTTCGCCGGCCGGGATTTCGGCGCGATCGGCGAGGCCGACGCGTTCCAGCATCGCCATCGCGGGTTCGGTGAGCGAGCGGTCGCCCATGACCGGGCGGAAGAAGCGGAAGCTGGTGCCTTGCCTCGCCTGGACGGCCAGCATGACGTTGCGCAGGGCGGAGAATTCCGGCGTCAGCGAGGAGATCTGGAAGGTGCGGCCGAGCCCGAGCCGCGTGCGTTCCGGAACGCCGAGCCCGCCGATGTCGCGGCCAAGGAAGCGGATAGTGCCGGCGCTCGGCTTCAGCGTCCCCGCGATCTGGTGGATCAGGGTCGACTTGCCGGCGCCGTTGGGGCCGATCAGCGCATGAATCTCGCCGGGCCGCAGGTTAAGGCTGACGTCGTCGGTGGCGCGCAGAGCGCCGAAATGCTTCGACAGGTTGCGGATTTCCAGGATCGGCTCAGCCATGGCGCACCTTCCCCGCGGCGAGGCCGACGATGCCGCCGCGCGCGAAAAGCACGACCCCGAGCAGGATCAGGCCGAGGAAGAACTGCCAGCGTTCTGTCACCCCTCCGAGGAAGAATTCCAGCACGACGTAGAGCATGGCGCCCGCGATGGGCCCGCAAAGCCGGCCGACGCCGCCCAGGATGATGAGCACGATCAGTTCGCCCGACATGTGCCAGGACAGCATGGAAGGGCTGACGAAGCGGTTCAGGTCAGCGAAGAGCGCGCCGGCCACCCCGGTGATCATGCCCGATATGACGAAGGCCGCGAGCCGGATCCGATAGGGCGCGATGCCGACGGTCGCCAGCCGCGCCTCGTTCTGCCGCGCCGCCTGCAGCGCCGCGCCGAAGCGGGCGTCGCGGAACACGGCGAAGAGCACAAGCGCCACGAGGAGCAGCGCGTAGCAGACGAAGAAGAAGTGCAGGCCGTTCAGCGTGTTGAGGCCCGGGAAGGCGTTGCGCACGTAGATCGACAGGCCGTCCTCGCCGCCATAGGCCGGCCAGGAGATGGCGAAATAGTAGATCATCTGCGCGAAGGCGAGCGTGATCATGATGAAGTAGACGCCCGACGTCCTGAGGCTGATCGCGCCGATGGCGAGGGCGGCGATACCGGAGGCGGCGAGCGCCACCAGCCAGATCACCGGCATCGACTTGGAGCCGGTCCAGCCGAAGGCCAGCGGCTCCATGTTGAAGGCGTGCGTGGCGAGGATGCCGGCGGCGTACCCGCCGATGCCGAAGAAAGCGGCGTGGCCGAAGGAGACGAGCCCGCCCAGCCCGAGCGCGAAGTTGAGGCCCACCGCGCCCAGCGCAAGGATCGCCATGCGGGTCGCGAGCGTGACGTAGAAGGGCTCGTCGCCGGCCGTGGCGGCAAGCGGGATCGCCAGCAGCAGAAGCAGGAGCAGGGCGTTGACGATATTCTCGCGGCTCATGGCGGGCACCTCAGCCGGCTGCCGCGAAGAGGCCGCGCGGGCGGATCGCCAGCACCAGTGCCATGAAGACGTAGATCAGCATGGAGGCGAGCGCGGCACCGATCGAGGCGGCGGCCGAGGGCCCCATGAAGGCGGCGAGTGCTGCCGGCAGGAGGAAGCGTCCGAGCGTGTCGATCAGGCCGACGAGGATCGCGCCCACCAAGGCGCCCTTGATGGAGCCGATGCCGCCGATGACGATGACCACGAAGGCAAGGATCAGCACCGGCTCGCCCATGCCGACCTGTACGGATTGCAGCGCGCCGACCATGGCGCCGGCGAGACCCGCGAGTGCCGCGCCCAGCGCGAAGACGACGGTGTAGAGCGTGCGGATGTCGACGCCGAGCGCGCCGATCATCTCGCGGTCGCTCTCGCCGGCGCGGATGCGCATGCCGAGCCGGGTGCGGGAGATCAGCAAATAGAGCCCGATGGCGACGAGGATGCCGACGCCGATGATGGCGAGCCTGTAGAGCGGATACTGCGCGCCGCCGGGGATGGGCACCGCGCCCGCCAGAAGCGGCGGGATGTTGAGATAGAGCGGGAAGGAGCCGAAGAGCCAGCGCGTGCCTTCCGAAAAGACGAGGATCAGCGCGAACGTCGCCAGCACCTGGTCGAGATGGTCTCGGTCGTAGAGCCGGCGGATCACCGTTATCTCCACAATGGCACCGGCCGCGGCAGCCGCCGCCAGGCTCGCCACCAGCCCCAGCCAGAACGAGCCGGTCCACGCCGCCACCGTCGCGCAGGCGAAGGCGCCGACCATGTAGAGCGAGCCATGGGCGAGGTTGATCAGGCCCATCACGCCGAAGATCAGCGTCAGTCCGGCCGCCATCAGGAACAGCATGACGCCGAACTGGAGGCCGTTGAGAGTCTGCTCGATGAGGAGGGCGGTTTGCACGCGTCGGTCCCCGGACCGCGAGGATTGGCAATCCCTTCTCCCCGGTCACGGGGAGAAGGTGGCCCGAAGGGCCGGATGAGGGGCAGGATTGCTTGCAAAGGGTCAGCCGTGGAGCGCTTGCCGCGCCCGATGCCCCTCAACACCCTGCCGGGACCTTCTCCCCGCGAGCGGGGAGAAGGAGGCGATCACATCTTGCAGTCTTTGGCGTAGGCGTCCTGATGGTCCTCGAGCGCCGTGTCGACGATCTTGTTGGTCAGGATGTCGCCTTCCTTCACCACTTCGCGGACGTAGATGTCCTGGATCGGATGGTGGTTCGGGCCGAAGGAGAACTTTCCGCGGACCGAGTCGAAGTCGGCGGCTTCGAGCGCCTTCTGGAATGCATCGGCATCCGAGACGCTGGCTTCGCCGGCCGCCGACAGGATGAGGTTCGCCGTGTCGTAGCCATAAGCGGAATAGACCGAGGGCAGGCGGCCGTACTTGGCCTTGTAGGCCTCGACGAACTCCTTGTTGGCCGCATTGTCGATGTCCTTCGACCAGTTGGCCGTGTTCTTGACGCCGAGCGCGGCGTCGCCGACCGCCTGGAGGATGTTCTGGTCGAACGAGAAGGCCGGGCCGATCAGCGGGGTGTCGACGCCCGACTGCGCGTACTGCTTCATGAAGGCGATGCCCATGCCGCCAGGCAGGAAGAAGAAGACGCTGTCGGCGCCCGAGGCGCGGATCTGCGCGATCTCGGCGGCATAGTCGGTCTGGCCGAGCTGGGTGTAGAGCTCGTTGACGACCTCGCCCTTGTAGAAGCGCTTGAAGCCCGCCAGCGAATCCTTGCCCGCCGGGTAGTTCGGGGCGAGGATGAAGGTCTTCTCGTAGCCGGCCTTGGTGGCATAGGCGCCGGCGGCCTCGTGCAGATTGTCGTTCTGGTACGACACAGAGAAGTAGTGAGGGTCGCATCCGGCACCGGCGAGCTGCGAGGGAGCCGCGTTGACCGAGATGTAGAACTTGCCCTGCGCCACAGCCGACGGAACGACGGCCATGGCGAGGTTCGACCAGATGATGCCGGTCAGGATGTCCACCTTGTCCGACTGGATCATCTTGTCGGCGAGCTGGACGGCGATCTCCGGCTTCTGCGCGTCGTCCTCGACGACGACCTCGATTTCAGGATTGGATGCCTTCTCGATGGCCAGCATGAAGCCGTCGCGGGCGTCGATGCCGAGGCCGGCGCCGCCGCCCGAAAGCGTGGTGATCATGCCGATCTTGATCGGCTCCGCGAAAGCCAGTCCGCTGACGCTCATGGCGAGGCCGAACAGGCCGGCTGCGATGATGTTCTTCATGTTCATTCTCCCTTTTATGCCCCTCTGAGGCTCTTGAAGTCTCCGGAGCCGAAGCTCCGGCATTCCCGTTCACGGGCGATTTTTTGGGCCCGTGTTCAAAGTTCCGTTCGCACTTTCCACAATTCGGGAAAGAGTTCCACCTCGAGCATCCGGCGCAGGTAGGACACGCCGGCCGTGCCGCCGGTGCCGCGCTTGAGCCCGATGATGCGTTCGACCGTCGTGACGTGGTTGAAACGCCAGCGGCGGAAATAGTCCTCGAAGTCGACCAGCTTTTCGGCCAATTCGTAGAGCGCCCAGTGCCGTTCCGGGTGCTGGTAGACGATCTTCCAAGCCTGCAGCACATGGTCGCTTTCGCCGCGTGTCTGCCGCCAGTCGTCGCGTTCGGCGGAGCCTCCGAGATCGAAACCCTGGCGCTGGAGAAGCAGCAGTGCCTCCTCGTAGAGGCTCGGTCGCTGCAGGATAGCCTCCAGCCGCTCGCCGATGGCGGGATCGTGCGCGTGGGGCTTGAGCATCGCCGGGTTGCGATTGCCGGCGAGGAACTCGATGGCTCGGTATTGCCAGGACTGGAAGCCCGACGACTGGCCGAGCGCATCGCGGAAGCGGGTGTATTCGCTCGGCGTCATCGTTCTCAAGACGTCCCAGGCGCTGTTCAGCTGCTCGAAGATGCGCGCGACGCGCGTCAGCATCTTGAAGGCGGGCTGCAAATCGTCCTTGCAGATCGCCTCCATCGCGGAGGTGATCTCGTGAATGGCGAGCTTCATCCACAGCTCCGAGGTCTGGTGCTGGATGATGAACAGCATCTCGTCGGGCGAGGTCGACAGCGGCTTCTGCGCGTCGAGCACCTCGCCGAGCCGCAGATAGTCCGAATAGGACATGCGCTTGGCGAAATCGGTGATCGCCTCCGCTTCGGTTCCGGCGCTCATGTCACCTTCGCCCGCGCGCGGTAGTCGGCGCGGTCCCACAGTTTGTCGCGCATGACGCGCTCGATGGTTTCGGCGGCACGCACGACGTCGTCCATGCCGATATACAACGGCGTGAAGCCGAAGCGCATGATGTCAGGGGCGCGGAAATCGCCGATCAGGCCGTTGGCGATGGCCGCCTGCATGGCGGCGTAGCCTTCGCGGAAGGCGACGGAGACCTGGCTGCCGCGCGCCGAGGGATCGCGCGGCGAGGCGAGGGTCAGTTCGGGACAGCGGGCCTCGATCTCGGCAATGAAGCGTTCGGATAGTTCGATCGAGCGGTCGCGCACGTCGTCCATGGACACGCCGTCCCAGGCGTCCAAAGCGGCATCGAGGGAGGCCATCGACAGGATCGGCGGCGTGCCGACGCGCATGCGCTGGATGCCGCCCGCTGGGCGGTAGTCGAGGTCGAAGGCGAAGGGCGCCTCGTGGCCCATCCAGCCGGCAAGCACGGGATCGATCCGGTCGCCAAGCCCCGGCCTGACGTAGATGAAGGCCGGCGCGCCGGGGCCGCCGTTCAGATATTTGTAGCCGCAGCCGACGGCGAAGTCGGCATCGGCGCCAGCAAGGTCGACGGGCAGGGCGCCGGCCGAATGGGCGAGGTCCCAGATCGAGACGACCCCGTTCTCGCGGGCCTTGGCCGTCAGCGCCTGCATGTCGTGCAAGCGGCCGGTCTTGTAGTCGACCTGCGTGAGCATCAGGACCGCGACCGTGTCGTCGATGGTGCCCGCCACCTCTTCCGGCGCGACGACCTTGAGTTCATGTCCCCCGCCGAGCGCCCGCAGCGCCATCTGGGCGACGTAGAGATCGGTCGGGAAATTGCCGCTGTCGGAGAGAACCACCTTGCGCGGGCCGGCCAGCGAGACGGCGGCGGTCAGCGCCTTGTGCAGGTTGATCGACGTGGAGTCGCCCGCGACCACCGTGCCCTTCGCCGCGCCGATCAGCCGGGCGATCTTGTCGCCGACGGTCTCGGGCAGGTCCATCCAGCCGGCCTCGTTCCATCCGCGGATCAGCTTCTCGCCCCACTCCCGCGACACCTCGCGCGCCACGCGCTCGCGGGCGGCGCGGGGCAGGGGGCCGAGCGAATTGCCGTCGAGATAGACGATGCCCTCGGGCAGTTCGAAGAGAGCGCGGGTGCGGGCGAAGTCGGTCACGCCGTTGCGTCCTCCCGCAGCTTGAAGCGCTGGATCTTGCCGGTCTGGGTCTTCGGCAGCGTCTCGGTGAAAACGATCGAACGGGGATACTTGTAAGGCGCGATGGTTGCCTTGACGTGGTCCTGGAGGCGTTTGGTCATCGTCTCGTCGCCGATACAGCCGGCGACGAGCACGATGTGGGCCTGGACGATCTGGCCGCGCGCCTCGTCGGCGATGCCGATAACGGCGCATTCGGCGACGTCGGCATGGGCGAGCAGCGCGGCCTCCACCTCGGGGCCGGCGATGTTGTAGCCGGCCGACACGATGATGTCGTCGGCGCGCGCGGCGAAGTGGAAGCGGCCGTCATCGTCCTGCAGGAACGCGTCGCCGGTGATGTTCCACCCGGCCTTGACGTACTCGCCCTGGCGGTCGTCGGCGAGGTAGCGGCAGCCGGTCGGGCCGCGCACGGCGAGCTTTCCGATGGTGCCGCGCGGAACTTCGTTCATGGCGTCGTCGACGATCTTTGCCTCGTAGCCCGTCACCGGGCGGCCGGTGGTGGCGGCGTGCATGTCGTCGAGCCGGTTGGTGATGAAGATGTGCAGCATCTCGGTCGAGCCGATGCCGTCGAGGATCGGCTTGCCGGTCTTCTTCGTCCAGGCCTCGAAGACGGGGGCAGGGAGTGTCTCGCCGGCCGACACCGCGATGCGCAGCGAGGAGAGGTCTGCTCCTTCCTCCATGGCGGCCAGCATGGCGCGGTAGGCGGTGGGCGCGGTGAAGGAGATCGTCGCTTTGTACTTCTCGATGATCTCGACCATGTTCGGCGGCGTCGCGCTTTCGAGCAGCGTCGCGGCGGCGCCGAAGCGCAGCGGGAAGATCGCCAAGCCGCCGAGGCCGAAGGTGAAAGCGAGCGGCGGCGAGCCGACGAAGACGTCCTGCGGCGTGACGTTCAGGACTTCCTTCGCGTATCCGTCGGCGACGATCAGCAGATCGCGGTGGAAATGCATCGTGGCCTTGGGCACGCCTGTGGTGCCGGACGTAAAGCCGAGCAGGGCGACGTCGTCGCGGCCGGTCCTGACCGCATCGAAGAGCACGGATTTGTCGAGGGCGACACGGTCGAGTTCCGCGTCGTGGTTGGCCGTGCCGTCAAAGCCGACCACCTGCTTGAGGAAGCGGCTGGACTTGGCGCAGGCGACCATCTCGTCCAGCGCGCGGGTGTCGCAGAGCGCCAGCGACACCTCCGCCTTGTCGACGATCTTGGCGAGTTCGCCGGCGCGCAGCATGGGCATGGTATTGACCACCACTGCGCCCGCCTTGGTGGCAGCGAGCCAGCAGGCGACCACGGCGGGGTTGTTAGGACCGCGGATCAGCACCCGGTTGCCGGGCCTGACACCGTAATCCTCGACCAGCGCGTGGGCGAGGCGGTTGGTCCAGTCGGAGAGTTCTTTGTAGGTGCGGCGCCGGCCGTTGCCGATCAGCGCCGTGCGGTCGCCGTGGCCGCGCTCCACCATGCGGTCGGTGAGCTCGACGCCGGCGTTGAGCCACTCCGGATAGTCGAACCCATCGAGCAGGAATTCCGGCCACTGGTCGGTTGGCGGCAGGTTGTCGCGCGCGAAGGTGTCGGTGTGTCCGGTCGGCCCGAGCATGTCAGGCGTTCGCTTCTTCTGGAAGGAACTCGACGTCGTGCTCGGCCGACAGCGACACGATCGTCGGGATGTCGGTCTTGTCGTGCAGTTGCTCGAAGAGTTCCTTCAGCCGCCCTGCCGGGGAGACCCAGAAGAGCGCGCGGCACGGCTTGTCGGACTTGTTGAAATAGCCATGCGGGACGCCGCGCGGCATGCGCACGAGGTCGCCCGGCCCGGCCTTGCTCCAGACCCCGTCGAGCTTGAGGTCGAGTTCTCCTTCCTGCACCAGGATGAACTCGTCCTGATCGGGATGGATGTGCACCGGCACGAACTGTCCCGGCTCGCTGTTCGTTTCGAAGGCGAAGGTCGATGCGCAGACGGCCTTCGGATAGTAGACCTGACCGAGGATGTTCCATTTCACCTCGTCGAAGCCGGTCCCGTTCGACGTGATGCCCTTGTCCAGTGCCTTATCCATTTCGCAGTCCTTCCCCTCTGATTGCGGCCGAGAATTCGGAAAGTGTCTGTCGCGCGATGACGACCTTCTGCACGTCGGACGCCCCTTCGTAGATCCGCAGCGCGCGGATCTCGCGGTAGAGGCTCTCGACGATGTGTCCCTTGCGCACGCCATCGCCGCCGTGAAGCTGGACGGCGGCATCGATCACCGCCTGCGCCCGGTCGGTGGCGTAGAGCTTGGCCATCGCCGCCTCGCGGGTGACGCGCGCAGCGCCTGAATCCTTGGTCCAGGCGGCACGGTAGACGAGGAGCGCCGCGGCGTCGACGTCGAGCGCCATGTCGGCCAGGTGACCCTGCACCATCTGGAGGTCGTGGAGCGGCTTGCCGAAGAGCTCGCGGCCCCCGGCGCGCGACAGGGATTCGTCCAGCGCCCGGCGCGCGAAGCCGAGCGCGGCGGCGCCGACCGTGGAGCGAAACACGTCGAGCACCGACATGGCGATGCGGAAACCCTCGCCGGGCCTGCCGATCATGGCGGGCGCGGGCACACGCACGCCGTCGAAGGCGAGGCGGGCGAGCGGATGCGGGGCGACGACCTCCAGCCGCTCGGCGACGGTGAGGCCGGGTGTGTCGGCCGGAACGAGGAAGCAGGAGATGCCCCTGGCGCCCGGCGCCTCGCCGGTACGGGCAAAGACGGTATAGAGGTCTGCGATCCCGCCATTTGAGATCCACGTCTTCTCGCCGGACAGGATATAGCCGTCGCCGTCCCCCGTCGCCGTCATGTCCATGTTGGCGACGTCCGAGCCGGAGCGGGGTTCAGACAGCGCAAAGGCGGAAATCGCCTCGCCGCGGCGGGTCTTGTCTAGCCATCGCCGCTGCTCCGGCGAGCCGAAGAGGCTGATCGCGCCGGTGCCCAGTCCCTGCATGGCGAAGGCGAAGTCCGCGAGCCCGTCATGGCGGGCGAGTGTCTCGCGGGTGAGGCAGAGCGTGCGCACGTCGAGCGGGCCGGGCGAGGCGGGGTCGACCGCGGTGGGCATGAGCCAGCCGCCGCGCCCGAGGCTTTGGACGAGACCGCGGCAGGCAGCGTCGACGTCATGGTGGTCGACGGGGAGATTCCTTGCGCACCAGTCCTCCAGCCGCCCGGCGTGGTCGCGGTGGCGGTCCTCGAAGAAGGGCCAGGTGAGGAAGGAGCGGTCAGGCATCCCTCAATCCCCCGCGAATACCGGCTTCTGCTTAGCCACGAAGGCCTCGTAGGCGCGGCGGAAGTCGCCCGTCTGCATGCAGATCGCCTGGGCCTGGGCCTCGGCCTCGATCGCCTGGTCGAGGCTCATGGACCATTCCTGGTTCAACTGCGTCTTGGTGATGCCGTGAGCGAAGGTGGGGCCTGACGCGATCGAGCGGGCGAGGGTCATCGCCTCGGCTTCGATCTCGTCCGCCGGAACGAGGCGGTTGTAGTAGCCCCAGCGTTCGCCTTCATCGGCGGTCATGGAACGGCCGGTGTAGAGGAGTTCGGCGGCGCGGCCCTGGCCGATGATGCGCGGCAGGATAGCGCAGGCGCCCATGTCGCAGCCGGCGAGCCCGACGCGGGTGAACAGGAAGGCGGTTTTCGCCTGGGGCGTCGCCAGCCGTATGTCGGAGGCCATGGTGATGATGGCACCGGCGCCGACCGCCACCCCATCCACCGCCGAGATGATCGGCTTGCCGCAATGGATCATCGCCTTGACGAAGTCGCCCGTCATGCGGGTGAAGGCGAGCAGGCCCTTCATGTCCATGCGCGTCAGCGGACCGATGATGTCGTGCACGTCGCCGCCCGAGGAGAAGTTCCCGCCATTCGGCAGGAAGACGACGACGTCGATGTCGTCGGCGTAGACCAGCGCCCGAAACGTGTCTCGCAGTTCGGCATAGCTCTCGAAGGTCAGCGGATTCTTGCGGTCGGGCCGGTTCAGGCGAACCGTCGCGACGCCGTCTCTGGCTTCCCAGAGGAAGTGCTGCGGCTCGAGGCCTGCCATTGCGGTCAATGTTCGTCCTCCCAGTTGCTGCGGAACGTCTTCAGCATGGATGCGAGCCGGCGGGCGTCGCCCTCGGAGACGTCTCCCAGCAGCTCGCCGATCCAGCCCTCGTGCACGGCCGCCATCTCGCGAAAGACCTCCTGGCCGCGCGGCGTCAGCCGCACGATCGAGGTGCGGCGGTCGCCCTCGCGCCGGGCGCGCGCAACGAACCCGTCATTGACCAGCCGGTCGACGATGCCGGTGACGTTGCCGTTGGAGACCAGCAGGAAACGCGACAGGTCGCTCATCAGCATGCCGTCGGGCGCGCGGTTCAAGGCCGCCATGACGTCGAAGCGCGGTAGCGTGGTGTCGAACTCGCGCTTCAGGCGCTCGCGCAGTTCGTTCTCGACGATGCGCGAGGCCCGGAGCAGCCTTATCCACAGGCGCAGCCGCTCCTTCGAGGCGGGGGCGGCGTCGACGGCCGCGAGCGGCGCGCTCGCCGTCACAGCGGACCGCCGGAGATGGCGACCGGCTGGCCGGTGACCGAGATCGCCTCGTCGCTGACGAGCCACATGGCGGCGGCCGCGACCTCCTCCGGCTTGATCAGGCGGTGGTTGGGGTTGAACTCGGCAAAATTCTGCCGCGCCTCCTCGGCGCTGCGGCCGGTCTTTTCCATGACACGGGCGATCGACTGCTCCAGCATCTCGGTCTCGACATAGGCGGGGCAGATGGCGTTCACGGTGACGCCGGTCTTCAAGAGTTCCGCGGCGAGCGACTTGGTGAGGCCGATCACCCCGTGCTTGGAGGCGACGTAGGGCGCCACGTAGGCCGAACCCTTGAGGCCGGCGACCGAGGCGATGAAGACGATGCGGCCGCGCTTGCGCTCTGCCATGCCTGCGAGCGCCGGCCGGACGGTCAGGAAGGCGCCGGTCAGGTTGACGTCGATGATGCGCTTCCACTCCTCCAGCGAGGTCTTGTGGGCGGGTGCACTGGAGGCGATGCCGGCATTGGCCACCACGATGTCGAAAGGCCCGCGCGCGGCTTCCGCCTCCCGGTAGAGCGCCTCGACGGAGGCCTCGTCCGTGACGTCGGCCGTCATGGCGTGGATCTTCGGATTGCCCTGTGCCACCGCGTCGAGCGCCTCCTTGCGGCGGCCGCAGATGGTGACCTCGACGCCGGCCTTGGCGAGTGCCTCGGCGATGGCCTTGCCGATGCCGGTGGCGCCGCCGGTGACCAGCGCGTGGGTGAGGGAGATCGTCATGGTGTCCCGCCTGTCGAAATTGCCGCCATCACACCTTCCCCGTCATCTGGTCCTGCCGCTCGGCGAGCCGGTAGAGCTGGTCGCGGCCCGGCAGGTAGGGGTCGGGCCACTTGACGCCGCGGTCGCCGAGCGCCGCCGCCGCGTGGAGGGTCCAGTAGGGGTCCGCCAGATGCGGACGAGCGAGACAGACGAGGTCGGCGCGGCCGGCCATCAGTATCGAGTTGACGTGGTCCGGCTCGTAGATGTTGCCGACCGCCATGGTGGCCATGCCGGTCTCGTTGCGGATGCGGTCGGAGAATGGCGTCTGGAACATGCGGCCGTAGACGGGTTTCGCCAGCTTCGACGTCTGGCCGGCCGAGACGTCGCAGATGTCGACGCCCGCTTCCCGCAGCATGCGCGCGACTTCCACCGCCTCCTGAGGCGTGACGCCGTCCTCGCCGACCCAGTCGTTGGCCGAGATGCGCACCGAGATCGGCTTACCGGCGGGCCAGACCGCGCGCACGGCCTGGAAGATCTCCAGCGGGTAGCGCATGCGGTTTTCCAGGCTGCCGCCGTATTCGTCCGTACGCCGGTTGGTCAGCGGGGTGATGAAGGAGGAGAGCAGGTAGCCGTGGGCATAATGCAGCTCCAGCATGTCGAAGCCGCAGCGATCGGCCATCCGCGCCGAGGCCACGAACTGGTCGCGCACCATGTCCATGTCGGCGCGGTCCATCGGCTTCGGCCGGGCGTTCGCCGGCGACCACGGCACGTCGGAGGCGGCGAGTAGCGGCCAGTTGCCTTCGGGAAGCGGCGCGTCGGCTTCCTCCCAGCCCAGCTGGGTCGAGCCCTTGGGGCCTGAATGGCCGATCTGGGCGCAGATCTTCGCCTCGGTCTCGGCATGGACGAAATCGACCAGCCGCTTCCAGGCCGCCTCGTGCTCCGGCGCGTAGAAGCCGGGACAGCCGGGCGTGATGCGGCCTTCGGGCGAAACGCAGGTCATCTCGATGTAGATCATGCCGGCGCCGCCCTTGGCGCGCTCGGCGTAGTGGGCGAAGTGCCAATCGGTCGGGCAGCCGTCCACCGCCTTGTACTGCGCCATGGGCGAGACCACGATGCGGTTCTTCAGGTCCATGTCGCGCAAGCTGAACGGCGCGAACATCGGCGCGCGCGCGGTGTTGGTTTCGTTGCCGGCCTGGCGCTGGAACCAGCGCTCGGCGCTCTCCAGCCACTCGCTGTCGCGCAGCCGCAGGTTCTCGTGGCTGATGCGCTGCGAGCGGGTGAGCAGCGAATAGTTGAACTGCACGGGATCGAGGTGGAAGTAACGCTCCACGTCCTCGAACCATTCGAGCGAGTTGCGTGCCGCCGACTGGAGCTTCAGCACCTCGGTGCGGCGCGCCTCTTCGTACTTCGCGAAGGCGCCTTCGAGCGTCGGTTCGGAGGTGACGTAGTCGGCGAGCGCGATGGCGCTTTCCATGGCGAGCTTGGTGCCCGAGCCGATGGAAAAATGCGCGCTGGCGGCCGCGTCGCCCATCAGAGCCAGGTTTTCGTGCGACCAGCGCTCGCACAGCACGCGCGGGAAGTTGATCCAGGCCGAGCCGCGGATGTGGTTGGCGTTGGTCATCAGCGCGTGGCCGTCGAGGTGATCCTTGAAGATCTCCTCGCAGACGGCGATCGATTCCTGCTGCGACATGGTGCCGAAGCCGTAGTTGTTCCAGGTCTCCTCCGAGCACTCGACGATGAAGGTCGCGGTGTCGGCGTCGAACTGGTAGGCGTGCGCCCAGACCCAGCCCTTGTCGGTCTCCTCGAAGATGAAGGTGAAGGCGTCGTCGAATTTCTGGTGCGTGCCGAGCCAGACGAACTTGCAGGCGCGGATGTCGATGTCGGGCTTGAAAACGTCCGCGAAGGCGGTGCGGGTCTTGGAGTTCAACCCGTCGGCCGCGACGACGAGGTCGTACCGCTCCATGTAATATCGCGGTTCGCGCGATTCCGTCTCGAAGCGAAGATCGACTCCGAGTTCGCGGGCGCGCTCCTGCAACAGGACGAGAAGCTGCTTGCGGCCGATGCCGCAGAAGCCGTGGCCGGTCGAGACGGTGCGGGTACCGCGATAGAAGACCGAGATGTCGTCCCAGTAGGCGAAATGCGCGCGGATGCGTTCGGCGCTGACGGGATCGTTTTCGGCGAGGTTGTCGAGCGTCTCGTCGGAGAGCACCACGCCCCAGCCGAATGTGTCGTCGGCCTTGTTGCGCTCGATGACGGTAACCTCGTGCGCGGCGTCGCGCAGCTTCATCGAGATCGCGAAGTAGAGGCCGGCGGGACCTCCGCCGAGGACTGCGATCTTCATGTCGCGCCACCTCCTCCACTCGAGTGCAAGGGCAGCATGGCACCGTCGCGAAATTGTTTCAAGCATGAAATTTCATGATTGAAGCATTCCGCCGGGGCGCCTCACAGATACCAGTCGAACTCGCGCCGGGAGGGCAGGGCGAAGAAGGCGGCGAGTTCGGCCTCCTTTACGCTGGCGTAGATGGCGGGATAATCCTCGCCCAGCCACCGCGGCAGGACCGTTGCCGCCCGCAACGCCCTCAGCGAATCCCAGGGCGTCAGCGGCAAAGCGTCGTCGATCTCGGCGCCGGCATTGCCCGTATGCTTGTCGCCCGGGTCGAGCCTGTTCTCGATGCCGTGATGCATGCCCGCCAGCACCGCGGCGATGACGAGATAGGGGTTCGCCTCGGCACCGGCGATGCGGTGCTCGATGCGCCGCGACGCCCCGGAGGAGACGGGAACGCGGAAGGCGACGGAGCGGTTGTTCTCGCCCCAGTCCTTCGTCACCGGCGTGAAGTTGTTGGCCTCAAAGCGGCGGAAGACGTTGATGTTGGGCGCGAAGAGCGCCATGCCCTCCGCCATCGTAGCCTGGAGACCGGCCGCGGCATGACCGAGCATCGTCTGGCCTTGCGGGAAGCGGTCGTCGAAAAGATTTTGGCCGTCCGCGTCGAGCATGCTTGCGTGAACGTGCAGCCCGCTGCCGGCCTGGTCCGAAAAAGGCTTCGACAGGAACGTCGCCTCCATCCCATGCCTGCGCGCCACGGCCTGGACGATGCGCCCCAGCAGGCAGGCGTCGTCGGCGGCGCGCACGGGATCGTCGCGATGTTCGAGGTTCACCTCGAACTGGCCAGCGCCGTATTCGCTGATGATGGTGGAGGAGGGGACGTTCTGGCGCCGGCACGTATCCTCGATGTCGGTGAGGATCGGCTGGTACTCGTCGAGCTTGGCGAGCGACAGTACCTTGCCGGCAGATTCACGCGCGCCGGTCGCGGGCGAGCTGGGAGGGAGCGGCGCGCCGTCTTCGCCGCGCTCCCTGTCGATCAGGTAGAACTCCAGTTCGGCCGCCACCACGGGCTTCAGGCCCGCCTCGCGGACGATCCCCACCGTGCGTTCGAGCACCGTGCGCGGGTCGTACCAGAAGGGTTCGCCGGTGGCTGCGTGAACCGGCCGGCCCATGACCTGCGCGAGGCCCTCGTTCCACGGGACAGGGACCAGCGTTCCGGCAACCGGTAGAACGTTGGCATCGGGATCGCCGTCCGAAAAGCCGTACCCCATCGGGTCGGCCGTGTTGCCCTGCACGTCGACCAGCGACATCGCCGCGCAGACCGGCGAGCCCTGGTCGAAGAGCTTCGCCATGTGGGCGCGCGGCAGGCGCTTGCCGTAGGCGTTGCCGCAGAGGTCGAAGAGAACGACGTCGCAATGCGTCGTGCCAGGATTCTCCGCGAGGAATGTCTGGAGTTCGTCCCGATCGCCCATGTCGCCCTTCCCGCTGCCCGGATGTAAGCCTAGCGGTGAATTGGGGATTGGTCACCTTGGCACGTCGCATCTCGTTCAACGAAGGTTCAAAAATCCGCACTGGTCGAAACCGGTCCGCCGTAGGATCATCACGCCGAGAGGGAGACGAACATGGAAGAACATCGCGGGGCATGCCTGTGCGGAGCGGTGCGGTTCACGACGCGCGGCGCGCTGCGCGGCGTCGTCTATTGCCACTGCTCGCAGTGCCGCAAGCAGTCGGGCCATTACTACGCTGCGACGGACGTCGCCGATGAAAGTCTGACGGTCGAAGGAGCCGACAGCATCACCTGGTACAGGGCTTCGGATATTGCGCAGCGCGGCTTCTGCAAACATTGCGGTTCGGCGCTTTTCTGGAAACAGGACCGGTCAGGGAAGACCTCCGTGATGGCGGGCGCTTTCGAGGCGCCGACCGGACTGAAGGCCGAAGCGCACATCTTTGTGGCCGATAAGGGCGACTACTATTCGATCGACGACGGCCTGCCGCAGTCGGCGTCATCGCCGGGCGTCGTCGTCGCGGACAGTTGAACAGGTTCTTGCGGTTCGTTCCCGCTGAGTGAACGCTCAGTCTTCCGCTGCGAGGCTCCACGCCAGCGAGCGATGTGCCTATCTTGCGGCCAAGGAGATACCATCCATGGCCACGCTTCCCTCGCTCTTCATCTCGCACGGCGGTCCCAACATCGTCATCGACGACATCGCCGCCCGCCACTTCCTGGAAGGCATCCCGGCGCTCATCGAGCGACCGAAGGCGATCGTCATCATGTCGGCCCATTTCGAGACCGGCGGCGTCTCGGTGGTGACCGATCCGCACCCGGATATGATCTATGATTTCGGCGGCTTCGCGCCGGAACTCTACCGTATGGTCTATCCGGCGCCGGGCGAGCCGAAGCTTGCCGAGCGCGTCTTCTCTATGCTCGAGGAGGCGGGGCTGGCGCCGTCGCGCTGCGAGCGGCGCGGCTACGACCACGGGACATGGACGCCGCTGAAGCTGGCCTTCCCGGAAGCCGACATCCCGGTCGTGCAGATCTCGATCGATCCCGACCGCGACGCGCGCTGGCACTATGCCGTTGGCCGTGCCCTCGCGCCGCTGCGCGAGGAGGGCATCCTGCTGATCGGCTCGGGCCACATCACGCACAATTTGCGCGCCGTCATCAGCGTCATGCGCACCGGCCGGCCGATCGACCCGCAGATCGGGGAGCGTTTCAACGCCTTTACCGACTGGTTCGCGGAAAGATTCGCCGAGGGCGACATCGAGGCGCTGTTCGACTGGCGGCGCAGGGCGCCGTTCCCGGCCGACAATCACCCGACCGACGAACATCTGATGCCGATCTTCTTCGCGCTGGGCGCGGCCGGCGATCGCGCGAATGCCGAACGCGTTCACGCCTCGCGCGAATATGGCTTCTTCGCCTACGATTCCTACCTGTTCCAGTGAGGCGCGCGACGGCGGGCACGCCGCGGATACCGGCGCACCGCCGCGTGCCTTCTTTCATGCGCGCGTTCCTTGCTTATATTCGGCGCCTCGAAGGACCGCCGGATGAACGACATGCAAGCCGAACTCGACCTGATGAAACGCGCCGGGCTTCCGGAAGACCTGAGGTTCCTGGTCCAAAAATATCCGCGCGAGAACTGGGCAGCCCACCACAACATCGGCGGCATGGCCGGCATGTGGCTGCAGCGGCACGGCATGTTCCGCGAACTCGGCGGCATGCTGACCGGCGGCATCGCCGACTACCGCGAGGGCAGGACAAACGCGAATGAGTTCGCTCAGTGGTTCGCGCCGCGGCTCAACTTCTTTCTCGGCAATCTCGACGGCCACCACAACGTCGAGGACCAGCACTATTTCCCCGCTTTCGCGCGCGCCGAGACCAGGCTGAAGCGCGGCTTCGACATCCTGGATGCCGACCATCACATGATCCACGAGGCGCTGGAGATGAACGCCGAGACAGCGAACGGCTTCCTGCGGGCGCTGAAGGAGAACGAGGACAAGCGGCGCTTCGCGGCCGATGCCTATGCCGACGCCAACCAGCGGCTGGTCGCCATGCTGACGCGCCACCTCGACGACGAGGAGGACCTGATCATTCCGCTGATTCTGGATCGGGGCGACGCGGCTCTGGTGCCGCACTGAGCCTGCGCCGCCGGTTGGCCACCATCAGCAGACGCGCGGCGACGAGGCCCGCGACCGCCAGCCCCAGTGCGATGAACAGCCGCTCGTGCCGCTCGAAGGCTTCGCCCAGGAATTCTTCGGCACCCAGCCCGACGAAATAGCCGAGCCCGCCGAAGAGCGCCGCCCAGGAGGCGGCCGAGAGCGCGTTGAGCACCAGGAAGCGTCCGACCGGGATCGACGACAGGCCGGCCGCCACCCCGCCGACGAGGCGGAAGCCGTAGATGTAGCGGTTCGACAGGACGAAGAGGTTCGGATGGCGCTCGATCCAGGACATGGCCCGCCCGAAGGCCGGCGTTCCGCGCAGGCGCCGCAGGCGCGGGTGATCGCTGAAGCGCCGCCCGGCGATGAAGAAGATGACGTCGCCGATGAAGGCGCCCACCGCCGCCGCCGCGAAGGCCGCCCAGGGGGCGAACACGTTCTGGTGCGCGAAGAAGCCGGCCAGGATCGCCGCGGTCTCGCCCTCGGCCACGCTGCCCAGGAAGACGGCGAGCAGCCCGTAGCGCTCGACCAGCATATGGATGATGTCGCTCATGCCGGAGTACGCGTCCCCGCGCCGGGCGCAGGCGCCGGTGATCCACCGGTCTTGCTCACGGTGGACCCGCCGAACCATGAGCCGGTCGATCTGTGCGCGCGGAGGTGGACAGCGGCTGCGTTCAGCTTTTCCCCTGCCTTTCCATGAACCTGATCCGGTTCCCGAACGGGTCGATCACGGTGCACTCGAGCCCCCAGTCCTGGCGCTCGAGGCCCGGGCGGTTGTACTTGTAGTCCTTGGCGAGCAGCCCCTTCTGGAAGGCCTCCACGCCGCTCATATAGACCACCATGTTTCCGCCCGGGCTGGCGTCGCCCGCGTGTTCCGAGAGGTGCAGCGTCAGCCCGCCCAACGAGACCTGCGTGTAGAGCGGAAAGTTCTCGCCGAAGCGATGCTCCCAGTCGACGGAGAAGCCGAGGAAGCCGAGATAGAACTCGTGCGCCTTGGCGACGTCGAAGATGCGCACGATGGGAATGGCCTGTTCGAAGGCGAAAGGCGCACGCGCGCCGTTGTCTCCCGCCCCGTCGATCCTGGCCGACAGCACGTTCCAGCTCGGCAGGCCGAACTGTCTCGCCACGATCTCGAGCGCGGCTGAATGGGGGATTTCCTGTCCGCGCTCGGCGAGCGCCGCACGAAGCGACTTCGCCATCGCCTTGGCATCTGAATGGGCGAGCATTGATTTTCCGATCCTTCGCTGGCGGCGGAAAAAAGAACCGGTGCCCGCCTTGCCGATGTCCTCCGCCGTTTTCGAATGAATCGGGAAAGGATCGTCCTTCGGCGCATTCGCAATTCCCCTTGCCGGGGTGCGGGCTGCGGGCTGCGCCAGCCGCTGCGGGGACAATAGGCGCGCGCCCGCCGGCGCGTCAATCGCCGGTTCGCCTGGAACAAAACGGCACCCCTTGCTGGCCTTTCGCCCCCGAATCACTACATTCCGGGGCATGTCCGATTTCCCCGACATGCCGTTCTTCGACGAGGACGATGGTCCGCCCCGCCCGGCCGCGGCACCCGCCGGTCCCTCCGGCATCGCCGCGCGTGCCATGGCGGGCCGCCGGCAACAGGCGCCGGACTATCTTTCGGGCCTCAACCCCGAGCAGCGGCTTGCGGTGGAGACCACCGAAGGTCCCGTGCTGGTGCTGGCCGGCGCCGGCACTGGCAAGACGCGGGTGCTGACGACCCGCATCGCCCACATCCTCGCCACCGGCCGCGCCTGGCCGAGCCAGATCCTCGCCGTCACCTTCACAAACAAGGCCGCGCGCGAGATGAAGCAGCGGATCGGCGTGCTGGTCGGCTCGGCGGTCGAGGGCATGCCCTGGCTCGGCACCTTCCACTTGATCGGGGTCAAGATCCTGCGCCGTCATGCCGAGCTCGCCGGGCTGCGCTCCGATTTCACCATCCTCGACACCGACGACGTCATCCGCCTGATCAAGCAGCTGATCCAGGCCGAGGGACTGGACGACAAGCGCTGGCCGGCGCGCCAGTTCGCCCAGATGATCGACGGCTGGAAGAACAAGGGTTTCGCGCCGAAGGACATCCCCGAAGGCGACGCGCGCGCCTTCGCCAACGGCAAGGGCCGCGAGCTCTACACGGCCTACCAGGAGCGGCTGAAGACGCTCAACGCCTGCGACTTCGGCGACCTCCTCCTCCACCCCATCCGCATCCTGCGCGACCACCGCGACGTGCTGGAGGAGTATCACCGCCGGTTCAAATACATCCTGGTCGACGAGTACCAGGACACCAACACCGCGCAGTACATGTGGCTGAGGCTCTTGGCGCAGCGGCCGAAAGCCGGGCGGCCGATCTCCCCATCAGGGGGGGAGATCGATCAGACCCCGGCCTCCTCGCGAACCGAAGGTTCGCAAGGCCGACCGGCTGCCGTGCTCGATGGGGCGCCCTCGCGAAGCGGCGACAGGGTGAGCGCAAGCAAACCGCAGCAGATAAATATTTGCTGCGTCGGCGACGACGACCAGTCGATCTACGGCTGGCGCGGCGCGGAAGTCGACAACATCCTGCGCTTCGACAAGGATTTTCCGGGCGCGACCGTCATCCGGCTCGAGCGCAACTACCGCTCCACCGCGCACATCCTGGGTGCGGCCTCCCACCTCATCGCCCACAACGAAGGCCGGCTCGGCAAGACGCTGTTCACCGACCATCCCGACCCCGAGGACGCCAAGGTGATGGTGCATGCCGCCTGGGACTCCGAGGAGGAGGCCCGCGCGGTCGGCGAGGCGATCGAGCAGCACCAGCGCCAGGGCCTGCATCTCAATGACATGGCGATCCTGGTGCGCGCCTCCTTCCAGATGCGCGAGTTCGAGGACCGCTTCGTCACGCTCGGCTTGAACTACCGCGTCATCGGCGGCCCGCGCTTCTACGAGCGGCAGGAAATCCGCGACGCCATGGCCTATTTCCGGGTGGTGGCGCAGGGCGCCGACGACCTCGCCTTCGAGCGCATCGTCAACGTGCCCAAGCGCGGCCTGGGCGAAGCCGCCATCCGCCAGATCCACGACGCCGCCCGCGCGCTGCGCGTGCCCATGCTGGAAGCCGCGCGAAAGCTCGCCGAGAGCGACGAGATGAAGCCCAAGCCGCGCGCGGCGCTCCGCGAGATCGCGGCCAATTTCGCCCGCTGGCGCGACGCGCTGGACAACACCCCGCACACCGAACTCGCCGAGACCATTCTCGAAGAGAGCGGCTACACCGACATGTGGAAGAACGACAAGTCGGCCGAGGCACCGGGGCGGCTCGAAAACCTCAAGGAGCTCATCCGCTCCATGGAGGAATACGAGAGCCTGCGCTCCTTCCTCGAACACGTCGCGCTCGTCATGGACGCCGAGCAGGACGAGACCATGGACGCCGTCTCCATCATGACGCTGCATTCGGCCAAGGGGCTGGAGTTCGAGACCGTGTTCCTGCCCGGCTGGGAGGAAGGCCTCTTCCCCCACCAGCGCGCGCTCGACGAGGGCGGACGTTCGGGGCTGGAGGAGGAGCGGCGGCTGGCCTATGTGGGGCTCACCCGCGCCAAGAAGAACCTGCACATCTGGTTCGTCTCCAACCGCCGCATCCACGGCCTGTGGCAATCCACCATCCCCTCACGCTTCCTCGACGAACTGCCGGAGGCCCATGTCGAGGTCGCCGAAGCGGGCAATTCCTACGGCGGCTATGGTTCAGGCTATGGCGGCTCCTTCGGCGGCGGCTCCTTCGCGGGCGGACGCGGCGGCGCGGGCCGGCAAAACCCCTACGGCGCCTCGCGGTTCGACAATCTGGGCTCAAGCGGCAACCAGTCGGCGGGCGGCGCGCGCACCGGCTCAGCGGACGGCGGCGCCTTCTCCAACACCTACTCCACCCCCGGCTGGGCCCGCGCCCAGAAGAACCGCACCGAAGCCACCGACCGCAACTGGGGCACCCGCTCCGGCCACGCGGTGGAGCGCATCGGCTACGGCGAACCGGACTCCGGCTTCGGCGCCGGAGCCGGCTCGGTGAAGAGCCGTGTCATCGAAGGCGAACTAGTGGCGAAAAGCGTCTCCGACACCCTCTCGGCCTTCCAGGTCGGCGATCGGGTCTTTCACATGAAGTTCGGCAACGGGAATGTCGCGGCGGTGGAGGGCAACAAGCTGACGATCGACTTCGACAAGGCCGGGCAGAAAAGGGTGCTGGACGGGTTTGTGAAGGGGGTGTGAGGGTTTAGCAGTGAGAGTTTTTCCATCGTATCTTTTCATCCGGATGATGTTTGACTTCCGCGTGCCATCTTCGATATTTGCGCCCAACCGCTAAACGGAGCCGCAAGATTGAAAGACCGCGCGTTCAGAGGCGACATTCAAGCGCTTAGGGCGTTTGCCGTTGTCGTGGTACTCTTGTTTCACGTTGACGCAGGCTGGATGGCGGGCGGTTATCTCGGCGTCGACATTTTCTTCGTCATTTCCGGCTACTTGATAAGCGGAATAATCCTCAGAGATGTCGCAGGCGGTCGTACCGCATTGTGGCAGTTCTATCTTCGTCGGATCAGGCGCCTCTTGCCTGCTTCTGTTGTGACGATTGCCGCGACCCTCGTTGTGGGAGGAGTATTACTCTCGACAGACGACCTTGCCGCCGCAGCGCGATCGGGTTTAGCGGCCGCATTCTCGGCATCGAATATCGTGTTCTGGCTGGAGGCTGGATATTTCGACGAAGCTGCCGACACGAAGCCGTTTCTTCATACGTGGTCGCTTGGCGTAGAAGAGCAATTCTATCTGCTCTGGCCAGCCGCGCTTCTGGTTTTTTCGCGGCTTGGCCGGAAGGCGACAATCTGGTTCGTCGTCACTTCCGGTCTCATCTCTCTCGTGGCCGCCGAAGCTTTGCTGTCGAACCACCCCGAAGCTGTTTTCTTCCTGGTACCCTTTAGGATTTTTGAGTTTGCCGCTGGCGCCCTTCTCACGTTCGTCAATCCAGCGGCGGCGAGCAGGACAGGCCTGCTTGCATTTCTTGCCGGCGTCGCCGTGATGCTCGCGTCCTGTGTGCTCCTCGAAGCGACATTCCCGATGCCCGGGCTCGTTTCGCTGATTCCGGTCGCTGGAGCGGTACTTTGCATCTACTTCGGAAAATCAGCGCCGGCTCTTGCAATGTCGCGACCCGTAATCTTCATCGGCGACATCTCCTACTCCTTATACCTCGTGCATTGGCCTATCGTGGTCTTCTACAAGTACCGCATCGAGCCCGAACTTGGGCCCCGCGACCAAGTGCTGCTTCTGGCAGCCGCAGTCGCCGCAGGCATCGCGCTCAATATTTTCGTGGAGCGCCCCATGCGAAGCGACCTGTTTTGGAAGCGATCCGGCTATCGCGTTGCAGGCGGCTTGGCTGCGGTTGTAATCGTTTCTGCAGCGGCAACACATGCATGGTGGTCGGGTGGTTGGCAGTGGCGCATTCCCGCGGAAGTTCGTGAGGCCTCGACGAGCGTCGCCCACTATAAAAGCGAGCGCAGCGCGTACCTCCTGAAGATCCGAGACAAGAACAAGCGCTCATCTGCAGATGGTGACATCCTCTTGATCGGCGACAGCCACGGGCAGGATCTCGACATCGCCTTGCATGCTTCTGGCTATGAAGTACGGCGGCTATTCATGCCCTACGACTGCCAACCGGCGGTCGGCGAAAGACCAATCGAAGTCGGTCTTGCATCCTCGATGGTAACTAGCGCCGAAGAGGCCGAGGTCTGTCGAAAAAGGTTCGATTTACTCCTGAAGGACAAGCGGCTCAGGAATGCTAGGGCTGTTATTCTTGCCCCGCGATGGAAGCAGTGGTCCGTAGACCGGCTCGGAGCGACCATTGCCGCATTGCGCAAGACGACGGCGGCGCCGATTTTTGTCTTCGGCGCGACGTGGGAGTACGCCCCGAAAATCCCGATCATTCTTCAGCGTTATGGCAGGGTCGATGGCATCGATGAGTTCGCTGCAAAGTTCGAAAAGACGTTGCCACCGACCCTCAATCGGCAGCTCGAAAGAGCCTCGGAAACTCTAAATTTTCACTTCGTCGACAAGATGCGTGTTGCATGCCAACCTCGCTGCCCGGTATTCGTGCCTGGAACTTCTGAGTTGACGGTATGGGACTACGGCCACTGGACCGTCGCGGGCGCGAGTTATTTTGGCCGGCTATTGCTGGAGGCGGAGCCAGAACTCAAATATATTCTTCGTGCCCGAGATTAAGCGGTTTGCAGCGCGAGCTCGTTTAACTGGCCCCAAAGCGAAGTGGCTACATGACGATCTCGGATGCTCCAATCCGTAGTCGTTCTCGGTTCAGCTATGACCGCCGCTTCCGACTCGGATCGCTCGGGCGTCTCCTCCACCGCGCGCAGGCTCATCATATCGTCGGTCGTTGGTCATCCTTACATTGCTCTTGTTATCGCAAACGTGTGCCTCACCTCGAAGCCGCTCAATTGCCAACGCCGTCATCTCTGTCTGCCACAGAGCAAACCTGTCAGTCGTAGTTTCCTGCAGGCAGTCATCGTAGTGCTTGCGTGGTAGATGATCGCGCGGATTGCGTAAAATTGAACGTGCAGCGCTGCCGAGCGACTTCCGGGATAACCTCGCCGATCGCCGAAAAGAGACCGGCAGGTTCATCGGACGCCACCAGTTCGACGCACCTGAGGCCGCCCGCCATCAGTTCGACGAGGAAATCCGCCGAACCAGGACGCAGTAGGCAGCCTGAGGCGCTTCGCCTAAGGCGCTGGGCGAGATCGCGTCGCGAACTTTCAGATTCGCTTTCTGAGCTTTGGATGTCTGTCTTGTGCATGCCTCCCGAACGCGGTTCCGCTTTCGAGAGACATGTCCTAGAGCACATCCGCCAATCGATGAATCGATTGTGATGTGACTTGTAGCTTGGCTGCTGATTCTACGTCCACCTCGATGGAGGTGGATGATGGCGAGGGCACTGGGTGAGAATTTGCGGTCGCGTGTCTTGAAGGTCGCGGACGAAGGGGTGTCGGCGCGCCAGGCGGTGGCACGGTTCGGTGTGGGCGTTTCGAGCGCGATCCGCTGGATCGGCAGAGCCCGGCTGGGCGAGACCGCACCCAGACCGCAGGGGCGGCGGCGCGGCTCGCGGCTCGACGGTCATGCCGACTTCATCGTCGGGATGATCGAGGAGCCAAAGGATGTCACGGCAGAGCACTTCCGGGGATCGATGAATC
This sequence comes from Aquibium oceanicum, assembly GCF_001889605.1. Taxonomy (NCBI): domain Bacteria; kingdom Pseudomonadati; phylum Pseudomonadota; class Alphaproteobacteria; order Hyphomicrobiales; family Phyllobacteriaceae; genus Aquibium; species Aquibium oceanicum. Next base: position 2,455,050 of record NZ_CP018171.1, read on the forward strand.
GATTGTGATGTGACGCGGGTCCTTGCTGCTGACTCAACGTTCACCTCGATGGAGGTGTTCGATGGCGAGGGCATTGGGTGAGGATTTGCGGTCTCGTGTCTCTAAGGCGGTGGCCGAGGGGACATCGGCGCGCCAGGCGTCGGCTCGGTTCGGGGTGGGTGGATGGAGCGCGATCCGCTGGATCGGCAGAGCACGGCTGGGCGAGACCGCACCAAGACCGCAGGGGCGGCGGCGCGGCTCGCGGCTCGACGGCCATGCCGACTTCATCGTCGGGATGATCGAGGAGCACAAAGATGTCACGCTAAAGCACGTCGCCTCTAACCTGATTCAGGATTCCCAATCAGGCGCTGGCGTGATTCATTGAGGTTTGATGGAGAGCCGCGATGAGCAAGCCGCATCCGATGGCGTTGCGTGAGCGTGTCGCGGGTTATGTCGATGAGGGTCATGGTCACCGGGAGGCGGCGCAACATTTCCTTGTGCCGCCCCGCTTCGTGAACGATCTCATAAAGCTGCGGCGGGAAACCGGTTCGCTGAAGCCGCGCCGGCAGGGGCACGCGCCGGGCTCGGGCAAGCTGGCGCCTCACGTCGGCTTTGTGCGCAGGCGCATGGCTCAGGCCCGGGAACTGACGCTGGACGAGCTCTGCGTCGAACTGGAGGCGCGTGGCTGCGTCGTGCACCGATCGAGCGTCGGTCGACTTCTGCACCGCATCGGCCTCAGCAAAAAAAAAGCTCTGCGCGCCACCGAGCAACTGCGGCCTGAGGTCCGGGCTGCGCGGGAACTCTGGACGACGGGCCGAAAGCCGTTCTTCGCCAGAGCCTTGACCCGCCTCGTCTTCATCGACGAGACCTCGACCAACACCAAGCTGACCAAGCGCACCGGCTGGTCGCCGAAGGGCGAGCGCTATGTGACGCACGCTCCCTTCGGGCACTGGCGTACGCAGAGCTTCGTCGCCAGCCTGCGCAGTCACGGCCTCGTCGCGCCCTGGATCGTCGAGGGCGCGATGAAAGCAGAGATTTTCGAACGCTACGTCGAGACGCAACTGGCGCCGGAACTGGGCCGGGGCGACGTGGTGATCCTCGACAATGTCGGCTTCCACAAGAGCGGTCGTGCCGCAGACCTGGTGCGCCAGCGCGGCGCATGGATGTTGTTCCTGCCGCCCTACTCCCCCGATCTGAATCCCATCGAAATGGCGCTCTCCAAGCTCAAGGCCCTACTGCGCAAGAAGGCCGCACGAACCTTCGACGCCGTCGCGACGGCCATAGGCGACATCTGTGATCTCCTCGATCCGCAGCAATGCCGAGACTTCTTCAGTGCAGCCGGATATGAGGTCGATTAGATGCGACGTGCTTTGGACCAGATGGTCGAGCGGCTCCTGGCGGAGCGGGCCATGCGCGTCGGTCGCAGCAGCACGTTGAACGACTGGCTGCGCGGGCACGGCTGGACGTTCAAAAAAAGTCCGCACATGCACTGGAGCAGGAGCGTCCCGACGTCCTGAAGCGCCGGCAGGCCTGGTTCGACGGCCAACTCGATCTCGATCCGGCGAAGTTGGTCTTCATCCCCTCTCGGCGTCGCTTCGCTTGCCTGCCGGGCAATGGATGAGACCGGCCTGTCGACCAAGATGGCGCGCCTGCGCGGACGAGCGCCGTGCGGCGAGCGATGCCGGGCCGGCGTGCCGCAAGGCCACTGGAGAACCACCACCTTCACAGGCGCGCTCAGGCTGACCGGCATGACCGCGCCCTTCGTCTACGACGGCGCCATGAACGGGGCCGTGCTCCTCGCCTATGTCGATCAGGTGTTGGTCCCGACCCTGAAGCCGGGCGATGCCGTCGTGATGGACAACCTGCCGGCGCACAAGTTCGCTGCCGTGCGCGAGGCGATCGAGAAGGCCGGTGCGACATTGACGTTCCTGCCGCCGTACTCTCCCGTCTTCAACCCCATCGAGAACGCCTTCGCCAAGCTGAAGGCACTCCTGCGCAAGGCCGCCAAGCGAACGGTCCCGGCCTGTGGAACACCGTCGGAGATATCATCGACCAGTTCACGCCCGCCGAATGCGCCAACTACTTCAGGGCCGCAGGATATGAACTAGAATAAACCGGACGCGCTTTAGCTCGCCAGCGCCTCGACGGGCGGGCAGGAGCAGACGAGGTTGCGGTCGCCGGCGACGTTGTCGATGCGCGAGACCGGGGGCCAGTACTTTGCCGACGCCATGTCGCCCATCGGGAAGGTCGCCCGTTCGCGCGAATACGGGTGCGGCCAGTCGGCGGCGAGCGCTTCGGCGGCCGTGTGCGGTGCGTTGACCAGCGGATTGTCGTCCTTCGGAAACTTGCCCTGCGCCACCAAGCCGGCTTCCTCGGCGATCGCGATCATCGCGTCGCAGAAGCGGTCGATCTCGGTGAGCGGCTCGGACTCGGTCGGCTCGATCATCAGCGTGCCGGCGACCGGCCAGGACATGGTCGGCGCATGGAAGCCGTAGTCGATCAGCCGCTTGGCCACGTCCTCGACGCTCACGCCCGCCGTCTCCTTGAGGACGCGCGTGTCGATGATGCATTCATGCGCCACGCGGCCATTGCGGCCCGAATAGAGCACTGGGAACCGATCCTTCAGCCGTTCGGCGATGTAGTTTGCCGACAGGATCGCCGTCTCGGTGGCGTGCTTCAGGCCGGCCGCGCCCATCATGCGGATGTACATCCAGGTGATCGGCAGGATGGAGGCGCTTCCATAGGGCGCGCCCGACACGGCGTGGCTCGACCCCCATTCGGCGTGGCCCGGCAGGTAGTCGGCCAGATGCGTCTTGACGCCGATCGGCCCCACGCCGGGACCGCCTCCGCCATGCGGGATGCAGAAGGTCTTGTGCAGGTTCATGTGGCAGACGTCCGCGCCGATGTCGCCCGGCCGCGCGAGGCCGACCATTGCGTTCAAGTTGGCGCCGTCGAGATAGACCTGACCGCCGTGCGCGTGAATGAGCGCGCAGATGTCCTTCACGCCTTCCTCGAACACGCCGTGGGTGGAGGGGTAGGTGATCATCAGCGCGGCCAGCGCGTCGGCGTGCTGCTTCGCCTTGGCCTCGAGATCGGCAACGTCGATGTTGCCTTCGGCGGTGCACTTGACCACCACGACGCGCAGTCCGGCCATGGTGGCGCTTGCCGGATTGGTGCCGTGGGCGGAGGAGGGGATGAGGCAGACGTCGCGCGTTTTGTTCCCGTTTGCCTCGTGGAAGCGTCGAATGGCGAGCAGGCCCGCATACTCGCCCTGGCTGCCCGCATTCGGCTGCAGCGAGACCGCGTCGAAGCCTGTGATTTCGGCCAGCCACCGTTCGAGGTCGTCGGTCATCTGCCGGTAGCCGGCGGTGTGCTCGGCCGGCGCGAAGGGATGCATGCCGCCGACGCTGCCCCAGGAGACTGGCATCATCTCGGCCGCGGCATTGAGCTTCATGGTGCAGGAGCCGAGCGGGATCATGGCGCGGTCGAGCGCGAGGTCCTTGTCGGCCAGCCTCCGCAGGAAGCGCATCATCTCGGTTTCCGAGCGGCTCTCGTGGAAGACCGGCTGGGACAGGAATCCTTTCAGCGGACGCGAGGAGGGCAGGGCGGACGGGGCTTCTGCCGGTGCGGTTGCGCCGAACAGCGTGCAGAGCGCGGCGAGGTCGTCCTCGGTCGAGGTCTCGTCGAAGGTGACGCCGATGCGATCCGCGTCGACGACGCGCAGGAGCTGTCCATCGCGGCGCGCCGCCTCGGCCAGTTCCGCGGCCTTTCCCTTGGTCTTCACCACGACGGTGTCGAAGAACGCATCGCCGGCGGTGCCGTGGCCTTCGGCGCGGACGGCGGCCGAAAGGCGGCAGGCGAGCGCGTGCACATGCCGCGCCACCGCCTGAAGTCCTTCGGGGCCGTGCCAGATCGCGTAGGCGGCGGCCATGTTGGCGAGCAGCGCCTGCGCAGTGCAGATGTTGGAGGTCGCCTTATCGCGGCGGATGTGCTGTTCGCGCGTCTGGAGCGCCAGCCGGTAGCCGGGGCGGCCGTGGCGGTCCACCGACTGGCCGATAAGGCGGCCGGGCATCAGGCGGGTCAGCGGCTCCGACACGGCGAGATAGGCTGCATGCGGACCGCCGAAGCCCATCGGCACGCCATATCGCTGCATGGAGCCGGCGGCGATGTCGGCGCCGATCGCGGCCGGCGCCTCGACGAGTGCCAGCGCCAGCGGGTCGGCAACGGCGATGACCAGCGCGCCGGCCTTCTTCGCCGACGCGATGGCGGCCTTCCGATCGCCGTAGGTGCCAAAGGTGTCAGGCCACGGCACGACCAGCGCGGCGGTGTCGTCGTCCGCATCGCCCTCGACGACCGCGACTCCGAGCGCTTCCATGCGCGTCCTCACCACATCCAGCACCTGCGGGTGCAGCGCGCCGGCGAGCGCGATCCGGGCACGCTTGTCCTTGTGGTGGCGAAGCGCGACGCCGATGGCTTCGGCCACGGCGGTCGCCTCGTCGAGTAGCGAGGCGGAGGCGACGGGCAGTCCGGTCAGTTCGGCCACGAGCGTCTGGAAGTGGAAGAGCAGTTCCAGCCGGCCCTGGCTGATCTCCGACTGGTAGGGCGTGTAGGCCGTGTACCAGGCGGGGTTCTCGAACAGGTTCCGCTGGATGACCGGCGGAACGAAAGTGCCGTGATAGCCCTGGCCGATGAAGCTCCTGGCCACCGTGTTGCCGGCCATGACAGCGTTCAGTTCCGCCAGCGCCTCGGCTTCGCTCGCCGGGGCGGGCAGGTCGAGGGGACGGTCGAGCCGGATCGATTTGGGGATCGCCTGGCTGACCAGCGTCTCGCGCGAGGTGAGGCCCAGCGTCTTCAACATCGTGCGCTCGTCTTCAGGGCGCGGCCCGATGTGGCGGTCGGCGAAAGCGGCGGCGTGGTACGGGGCGGCCATGGGCGTCTCCCTATGCGATGTGCTTGGCGTAGGCGTCGGCGTCCATCAGCCCGTCAAGCTGCGACGCATCGGAAAGCCGCATCTTCCAGAGCCAGCCATCGCCCGTGGCGGCGGAATTGACGAGCGCGGGATCGGACGAGAGCGCCTCGTTGACCTCGGTGATCTCGCCGTCGCAGGGCGCGTAGACGTCGGACGCGGACTTCACAGATTCGACCACGACGGCGGTGTCGCCCTTGGCCAGCGCCTTGCCCTTCTCGGGCAGGTCGACGAAGACGAGGTCTCCCAGCTGTTCCTGGGCGTAGTCGGTGATGCCGACTGTCGCGATGTCGCCGTCGAGGCGGATCCACTCGTGGTCTTCGGTGAAACAGGTCTTGGCCATGCGGGTCATCCTCTGCGGTAGCGATGCGGCGTGAATGGGAGGCGGGCGACGGAAATGCCGATCCGGTTGCCCCGGATTTCGGCGAAGAGCTGCGTGCCGGGAGCGGCGAGGTCGGCGCGGACGTAGCCCATAGCGACCGGGTGGCCGGCCGAGGGGCCGAAGCCGCCGGAGGTGACCTCGCCGGCCGGCTCGCCGTCTGCATCCTTGATCTGCGCGCCGGCGCGGACCGGCTGGCGGCCCTCGGCCTTTAGTCCGACGCGCTTTCGCGCGGGCCCGGTGGCGATCGCGGCAGCCAAGGCTTCGGCGCCGACGAACGGTCCGCCCTCGCGCAGCGGCTTGGGGATCGCCCAGAGCAGCCCCGCTTCCACCGGGGTCGTTTCGGGTGTGATGTCCTGCCCATGGAGGCACAGTCCCGCTTCCAGCCGCAGCGAGTCGCGCGCGGCGAGACCGATCCATTCGACGTCGTCGTCGGCGAGCAGTTTTTCAACGAGGGATCGCGCGTCGGCCCCGGGCAGGGCGACCTCGAACCCGTCCTCGCCGGTGTATCCCGAGCGGGACATGAACCAGTTTTCGCGCGGCTCGATGCCCTGCATGAAGACGAGATCGCCCGTGTCGACGCCAGCGTGGACGAGCGCGGCTTCGGCGGCGGGACCCTGCAGGGCGAAGAAGACGCGGTCGAGCGGTTCGATCTTCGCGTCAAGCCCCTTCGCGCGCGCCATGAGTTCGGCTTCGTCGACGGCGGCATTGCCCGCATTGGCGACGATCATGAAGCGGTCGGCGCCGAGCCGCGTGACGATCAGATCGTCGATGATCCCGGCGTCCGGGTTCAGGAGAAAGGTGTAGCGGGAGCGCGCAAGCTCGATGCCGGCGGGATCGAGCGGGCACGATTTCGCGAGCGCGACTTCAGCGTCCTGGCCGGACAGGACGAACAGCCGCATGTGCGAGATGTCGAAGAGCCCCGCCTTCTGCCGCGCGTGCAGATGCTCCTTCATGACGCCGAGCGGGTAGGTGATCGGCATCGACCAGCCGGCGAAGCCGCCGAAGCGGGCGCCTGCCTTTTGGTGAAGATCCCCGAGCGGGAGTGTTTTCAGGCTGTCCTGGCCGGTCATCGCTTCTCCAGAGGCGTGCACGATCGGCCGCGGAATGCGGACGATTCGTGCCCCTCTGTCGGAAGCCTGAGAGACTTGCACAACCGGAACTCTGTCGGTTGTGCTTACACCTTCGGCGCGGGCATGACCCCGACTTTCCAGAGCGTCCTTCCGGCTTACGGTTCTTTTGCCTGAGAGATTTCGGGCGATTTCCCCTTCGGCGGCCTTTCGGCTCTCTCCCGCAAACCGGTGGGCGACTGAGCCCCGGACGAGTCGGACCCTAGCGGAAGGCACCGCGCTTGTCACGCGGCGGAAGGCTGGAAGATGGCGGTAAGTTTCTGGATGGTGGGCGCGACAGGGATTGAACCTGTGACCCTTCGCGTGTGAAGCGAATGCTCTCCCGCTGAGCTACGCGCCCGCCCACGGGCCTCGAGCCCGCGACAGGCGGCGATATAGGTGCGAGCACGGCTTCAAGTCAAGCGCCTGCGGACGCCCGGACGGGGAAAGTCGCCCGGGCGTTGCAGATCACGCGAAGTAGGACTGCAGCGGCCGGACTTCGAGGCTGCCCGCCTTGAGCGCGGCGATGGCTTCCGCCGCGGCGGCGGCACCGGCCATGGTGGTGTAGTAGGGCACCTTCTGCATCAGCGTGGCGCGGCGCAGCGACTTCGAATCGGAGACGGCGGTCTGGCTGTCGGTGGTGTTGAAGACGAGCTGGACCTGGCGGTTGCGGATGGCGTCCTCGATATGGGGGCGGCCTTCCAGTACCTTGTTGATCTTTTCCGCATCGACGCCGTTCTCGCGCAGGAACCGCGCCGTGCCGCCGGTGGCGAGCACGCGGAAGCCGAGATCGGCCAGCCGCTTGACCGAGGGCAGCACGGCAGCCTTGTCCTCGTCGCGCACCGAGACGAACAGGCAGCCGGAACGCGGCAGGTCGACGCCGGCGCCGAGCTGGCTCTTGGCGAAGGCCAGCGCATAGTCGGTGTCGATGCCCATGACCTCGCCCGTCGACTTCATTTCGGGTCCGAGCAGCGTGTCGACGCCGGGGAAGCGGGCGAAGGGGAAGACGGCTTCCTTGACGGCGATGTGACCGAGCGCGCGCGGGTCCGGCTTGTCGCCGTAATGCGCGAAGGCGTCGTCGAGGCTCTCGCCGGCCATGATGCGTGCCGCGATCTTGGCGATGGGCTTGCCGATTGTCTTGGCCACGAAGGGCACGGTGCGCGAGGCGCGCGGGTTGACCTCCAGCACGTAGATATCGCCGTCCTTGACCGCGTATTGCACGTTCATCAGCCCGCCGACGTGCAGAGCCTTTGCGAGTGCGGCCGTCTGCCGTTCCAGTTCGTCGACCAGCGACGGAGCCAGCGAATGGACCGGCAGCGAGCAAGCCGAATCGCCCGAATGGATGCCGGCCTCCTCTATGTGCTCCATGATGCCGGCGACATAGGTGGACGAGCCGTCGCACAGGCAGTCGACGTCGACTTCGATCGCGCCCGACAGATAGGTATCGAAGAGCAGCGGGTTTTTTCCGAGCAGCGTGTTGATCTGGCCGGTCTTGTCGTTGGGATATTTCTGCTTGATGTCCTCCGGAACGAGGCCCGGCACCGTGTCGAGCAGGTAGCTCTGGAGCATCCCTTCGCTGTGGATGATCTGCATGGCGCGGCCGCCGAGCACGTAGGAGGGGCGCACGACCAGGGGGAAGCCGAGCTCGCCCGCCACCAGCCGCGCCTGCTCGACCGAATAGGCGATGCCGTTGCGCGGCTGCATGAGGCCGAGCCGGGTCAAAAGCTTCTGGAAACGGTCGCGGTCTTCGGCCAGATCGATCATGTCGGGCGAGGTGCCGAGGATCGGGATGCCGGCCTTTTCCAGCGCCTCGGCGAGCTTCAGCGGCGTCTGGCCGCCGAACTGCACGATGACGCCGACCAGCGTACCCGCGGCCTTTTCGACGCGAAGAATCTCCAGCACGTCCTCGGCCGTCAGCGGCTCGAAATAGAGCCGGTCGGAGGTGTCGTAGTCGGTCGACACCGTCTCGGGATTGCAGTTGATCATGATCGATTCGTAGCCGGCTTCGGCGAGCGCGAAGGCGGCGTGGCAGCAGCAGTAGTCGAACTCGATGCCCTGGCCGATGCGGTTGGGTCCGCCCCCGAGGATGACGACCTTTTGCCGGTCCGACACCTTGGCCTCGTCGGCCGGCGCGCCGGCGAAGGGGCTTTCGTAGGTCGAGTACATGTAGGCCGTCGGCGAGGCGAACTCGGCCGCGCAGGTGTCGATGCGCTTGTAGACCGGGTGCACGCCGAGCTCGCCGCGCAGCCGCGCGACGTCCTCGCTGTCCTTGCGCGCGAGCGAGGCCAGACGGGCGTCCGAGAAGCCCATCGACTTCAGCATACGCAGGTTTTCCGCGTCGCGCGGCAAGCCGTGCTCGCGCACCCGCGCCTCCATGGCGATGATGGCGGCGATCTGTTCCAGGAACCACGGGTCGATGGCGCACATGGCGTGCACCTCCTCCAGCGAGGTGCCCATGCGGATGGCCTGGGCGACCATGCGCAGCCGGTCGGGGGTGGCGGTGCCCAGCGCGGCGCGGATGGCGTTGCGGTCGTCGCCGACACCGATGCCGGGAATCTCGATCTCGTCGAGGCCGGTCAGCCCCGTCTCCAGGCCGCGCAGCGCCTTCTGCAGCGATTCGGCGAAAGTGCGGCCGATCGCCATGACTTCGCCGACCGACTTCATCGCGGTGCTGAGTACCGGTTCCGCGCCCGGGAATTTCTCGAAGGCGAAGCGCGGGATCTTCGTCACCACGTAGTCGATCGACGGTTCGAAGGCGGCAGGCGTCGCGCCGCCGGTGATGTCGTTTTCGAGTTCGTCGAGCGTGTAGCCGACCGCGAGCTTGGCCGCGACCTTGGCGATCGGGAACCCCGTCGCCTTGGAGGCGAGCGCGGAGGAGCGCGACACGCGCGGGTTCATCTCGATGACCACCAGCCGCCCGTCGGCTGGGTTGACGGCGAACTGCACGTTGGAGCCGCCGGTCTCCACGCCGATCTCGCGCAGCACCGCGATCGAGGCGTTGCGCATCACCTGGTATTCCTTGTCGGTGAGCGTGAGGGCCGGGGCGACCGTGATGGAATCGCCGGTGTGCACGCCCATCGGGTCGAGGTTCTCGATCGAGCAGATGATGATGCAGTTGTCCGCCTTGTCGCGGACGACCTCCATCTCGTACTCCTTCCAGCCGAGCACGCTCTCCTCGATCAGCACCTCGGTGGTGGGCGAGGCGTCCAGACCGTTGGCGACGATGTCGAAATATTCCGCCCGGTTGTAGGCGATGCCTCCGCCCGTGCCGCCCAGCGTGAAGGAGGGGCGGATGATCGCCGGCAAGCCGACATGGTCGAGCGCCTGGGCGGCGACCGCCATGGCGTGGCTCATGTAGCGCTGCTTGCGGTCGCCCTCGCCAAGGTTCCAGCGCGTCTCCAGGTCGTCAAGCGCGGTGTCGAGGTCGTCGGGCGCCGACGCCTTCAGCGCCGCGCGTTCGGCCTCGTGGCGCTTGCGGTCCTCGTTCTTGACCTCGCTGGCATTGGCGAGCCAGGAGCGCGGGGTTTCCAGCCCGATGCGGGCCATCGCCTCGCGGAAGAGCGAGCGGTCCTCGGCCATATCGATGGCTTCGGCGTTGGCGCCGATCATTTCGACGCCGTAGCGCTCCAGGACGCCCATGCGGCGCAGCGACAGGGCGGTGTTGAGCGCGGTTTGGCCGCCCATGGTGGGGAGCAGCGCGTCCGGCCGCTCGCGCGCGATGATTTTTGCCACGACTTCCGGCGTGATTGGCTCGATGTATGTCGCGTCGGCCAGCTCCGGGTCGGTCATGATGGTGGCCGGATTGGAGTTGACCAGGATGACGCGAAAGCCCTCCTCTTTCAGCGCCTTGCAGGCCTGGGTGCCGGAATAGTCGAACTCGCAGGCCTGGCCGATGACGATGGGCCCCGCGCCGATGATCAGGATGGAGGAGATATCGGTGCGTCTGGGCATGGGAATCCGCTTTGCTCTAGCCCTGCGCGTAGCGCCGGACGCGGGGAAAGGCCCGGCCGGTGCGCGAGGGGAATCTGTCAGGCTAGGCGGGCCTTATAGGGGAGGACGAAGGGGGAGGGAACCCCGGAAATTGGGGGAGTGAGTCGGACTATTCGGCGGGAGTGGCTTCGGTGTCCGGAGAGGGTTCGAGAGGAGCGGGGCCGCAGCCTGCGGGCGGGGGGATGGGGTCGAAGTCGGAAAGCTCGAAAGAAGATTTGTTGTTGAGTTTGAGTCAACCTCGCCAACTCAGGCAGATGCAAGATCGTTTCAGGAAAGAGGTCTGTCGCATTGTTGCTGGCAGAACGGCGGAGGCCGGAGCGAGAAACGTCTACTCCCCAAGCTCTCTCACCAATTCCTCCGCCCGTTCGACGCTCGCCTTCGCTATCTCCACCGCTTCTGCCTGCTGCGCCGCAGTGAGAAGCTCCAGCGCCCGCCGGCACTGAGCCTCCGCTTCCTTCGCCACCGCGAGATCACGATCATGGCGGGCGCGCTCGGTGCGGATTTCGCAGGTAGTGTTTTCGAGGTAGCCGGCGAGTTGGGGCATCGCGGCGAAGCCGGCGCGGGCTTCGGCGGCCAGCTCTTCGGCGCGGGCGAGGCGGGCGGGGTCGAAGTCGAGGCGCAGCGCCGTCACCAGGAGGTAGGCGAGGCCGTTGGCGGCGAGCGCGCTTCCCTGGACGTTGCCGATCTCGCCGAACATGGCGTGCAGTTCCCCGTGGGCGGCGATCGCCGTTTCGAGTTCGGCGCGGTCCTTCGTCTCCAGCGCCAGCGCGGCGGCGGCATCGGTGTAGTTCTGGTAGAGTTCGAGGAAGGGCCCGATGTTGGCGGCGCGCGCGCCGAGGGCTTCGTTGCGGGCCACGCTTTCGGCCAGAAGCTGCGTGCCGCGGCGGAGTTCGGCCGTGTCGCCCGACAGGCTGGCGAGCGCGGCGAGCGTCGTGCCGAGTTCCATGTCGAGGCGCAGCGTTCCGTCGGGAGTGCCGGGCGGGACCGCCTGCCTCAGTCGCTCGAAGGTTTCGGCGGCTTGCCGCAGCGGATCAGTATCGGCGGTCTTGCGCCCTAGGGAGGACCGCGCACGGGCGGTTTCGAAGTCGACCTGCGCCCTCTGGCCCTCGCCGGTGGTCTCGGCGAGCCTGTCGAAAATGGCGATGGCCTCGCGGAGGCGCTCGTTGCCCGCTTCGCGCCGGCCGATCGCCGAAAGCGTCAGGGCGAGCCTCCATTCGGCCTCCTGCGCCGGCGCGGCGGCCTCGGCCTGGCGGAAGGTTTCGAGCGCGGCGCGCTGGACCTCCTCCGCCTGCAACAGGCCGGAGCCATCGCCGAACCTTTCCGCCCATTCGAGCGCGATGCGGCCGGCCATGCTCTTCAGTTCGGCGGCGACCAGCGGAAAGCGGTCCGCCGGGAAGATGTCGAGCGCCGTCCCGTTGATGTCGCCTGCCATCGCCAGCGCATCCGTGGCGTTCAGGCGCATGGCCAGGTCGAGGGCGATATAGGTGGCATTGGCGATGTAGCGAGCGGCGAGCGTGTCGGCCGTTTCGTCGTCGGGCAACAGCGTCATCATGCCGGCCATGTTGCCGATGAGCGTCTGGAGCAGCGCCGGGTCGGGAGCCGCGGCCCAGCGGAAATACTGCGCCTGCACGAGGCGGAAGCGCGCCTCCGCTTCCAATGCCTCGTCGCCCGCCTGCCGCGCCAGCGACGCTGCCTGCTCGAAATCGGCTTCGGCATCGGTGAGCGAGGCGACGTTGCCGTTGACGAGCGCAAGCTGGCCGGCGGCGCGGCCGTGGTCGAGCCGGATGCGGGCCTGCATTGCGGCGGGAATACCGTCGGGGGCCGACAGCGCCTGCTCGAGCAGGCCGAGCGCTTCGCCGAAGGACGAGGTGTCGCCGGCGCGCGAATTGCGCAGGAGCAGGATTAGCGCGAGCTTGTGGGCGAGTTCGGCCTCGATCGAGCGCTCGGCGGCGCCGACCCGCTCCAGCGCGTCGCGGGCCAGCGTCTCGGCTCGGTCGAGCGATGCGGGCGCGCCCTGGAGTTCGGAATGGGTCAGGTAGGCGCCGATCTCCTCCACGCCGTAGCGCAGGGCCTTCTCGCGGTCGAACTCGGCGACGATCTCGCGCGCGCCGCCGTAGTCGCGGGCGGCGTCCTCGAAGCGGAACAGGAGCTTTTTCGTCTCGGCGCTACGTGCGAAGACCTCGGCATCCTCGATAAAGCGCTGGCGAAGCGCCTCCAGCTGGTCGAGGCGGGTGTCGCGCAAGGAGGCGACGCGTTGCTTGGCCTGCTCGCGGAAATCGTCGGCGGCGTTGAGCGCGCCTTCGAGTTCGGCCTCGTCGGCCAGGCGCGTGAGGCGCTCGATCTCGGGATCGGGGTTTTCCGTCGCGTCGCGGGTGCGGCGAAGCTCGGCGAAGCGATCGAGCTCGGCCTTGAGGCGCGCCTCGATCTTCTGCGGATCGTCGGCGGGATCGAGCCCGGCCGCGCGCATCATGGCGTAGACGACGCTCATGGGAACCTGTCCGCCGCGGGCCAGGGTCTCCGCCTGCGCGCGCTGCGGGTTCGGAAGTGCGGCGATGTGGACGAGAAGCTGTCGGCGTTCGGTGAGGATTTCGCCCTCGGCGCCTTCGACCGGCTCGGGGCGGTCACCGAGATAGAGGAGCCGCCTCAGGCTCTCGTTGGTCCACGGCCTCTGCCGGCCACCGGTCTTCAGATACACTTCCTCGGCGACCATGCGCATGACGGTGCCGAACTCCTCGCCGGCCATGGCATCGATGTGGCGCAGCAGCGCGGCAGCATAGGGGCTGTGGTCGCCCGCGTCGCCGTCGAGCGCCGGCATGCCGGGCTCGGCCGCAAAACCGATCACCATGCCGAGGTTTTCGCTCCCCGAGGCTTCCGGCGCATCCAGCGCGCGAGCGCCGCGGGTCTGGGCGAGACCGCCGGCCGACAGCGGCTCGGCCGGCGCGCCGGGCCGAACATGCAGCGTCGCGTTCTCGGGAAAGGGGTTGTCGCGGCAGGCGTCGAGCAGGAGGATCGTGACGGGGATGGTCCGGCGCAGGCGGTCGAGAATGTCGGAAAGAGGGACCAGCCGGTCGGCGGCGTCGTCGAGGGCCGCGAGATCGGCGTCGACGGGAACGAGATAGTTCTCGCCGCCTGCCTCGATGCCGTGGCCGGCGTAGTAGAGCACCGCCACGTCGGCATCGCGCGCGTCCTCGACGAAGCGGTCGAGGTCCTTGCGCAGATCGTCCGCGTCGCGATCGGTGCGCCGGACGGAATCGAAGCCGAGGTCCGACAGCAGTTCCTCGATGGCGTCGGCATCGTCCGGCGGATTGGCGAGGGCGGGGAGGGCGGCGTAGTCGCCGTTGCCGATGGCGAGTGCGACGCCGCGAAGAACCGGCGCCTCGCCGTCCTCCGTGCCCAGAGCGGGCAGGGCGAGGAACGACACGAGAAGGAGGAGCGCCGCCAGACGCCAGAAAAGGGCGCGGCCCTCCAGATATCGTCGCGGTATCTCAGTCAGGAACATGGTCCGTCCGCAAGGTTCGCGACGGCGAGTATAACCCGCCCGATGCGGGTCGGGGCAAGGCTAGCGGCCGAGCGGGATGGCGTCGAGGATCTCGAAGCGCTCGCCGACCCCGATGCGGATCATGTTCAGGTCGGCTTCGCGGGTGAAGCGGAATTCCTGCAAGGTGTTGGAGCCGTCCGGCTTTCCGGACCGGAAACGGATTACGCGGGAGCCGCCGTCGGGCCACAGGACGGTTACCTCCGCATCTCCGTTCTCGCCGCGAGCGACGCTGGCGTCGCAGCGGGTCATCGGCTGGCCGACATAGCGCGCGCAGGGGATTTCGATGGTCGCGTCCTGCGACCGCTGTGGCGTCGTCGTCTGGGCCACCACGACGGGATCGAGCGTTGCAGCGGGCGGTTCCCGGGATGGCTCGGATGCCGCGGCGCGGGCGGGGGTGATAACGGCGGCGGGTGCGGCCGGCTCTTCCTTTTCGGCGGCAGCTGCCGGAGTTTCCTTCCTGGAGAAGAGGACCGCGAGCGCGGCATCGACGATGCCTCGGGACTCTTCTTTCGGCTCGAGCGCGGCCATTTCATGCTGGGGGACTGTTACCGCCTCGGACGCGGGCATTTCGGCCGGCTCTTCAATCCCGGCGACCGGCTGCTCGGGGACGTCTTCCATCGTCGGTGCAGGCGATTCGGTTGCGGCCTGCGCGTGCGGATTGGCTGGCTCCGGTTCGGGCACTTCTGCCACCGCAGGCGCGGGCATGTCCGCTGCCGCTGGGGCAGGGGTGTCCGCAACCTTCTCCTCCGGAAGCTCTGCCGGTTCGGGCTCGGCGGGGATTTCCGCAGTCGGCGCGGGCAGGCCCGCTTCCACCTCAGCGACGGGGTTTTCTGTGTCCAGCATGGCGATGTCCGTCGCCTCGGTGGCGGCTTCCGCGACCCTCTCCTCGCCCTCGATGAGGGGGCGCGGGGTCGGGATCGGGATCAGGGAAGACGCGTCGGCGGGGGCTTCGTAAGTCGCGGCCTCGGCGTCGTCGGGCGTAAACACCTCGGCCGCGAATGGCGCGTTTCGCGCTGCCATCGCCAGCGCGAAGGCGGGAGCAGTAGCGTCGATCTTGCGGCTTTCGCGCTCCTCGTCGAAGGCGAGCATTGGATCGACGCCGGACCCGGGCGCCGGGGACAGGAGCACGGTGCGGATCTCTGTGCCGGCAGATTCCTCTCCTGTGTCGAGGCCGATGCTCGGAAGCGGATCGGGCAGGATGCCGGCAACGATCTGCGAGCGGTCGAACTTCTCCGGCGGCGGCACCTTCGCCGCATCGTCCTCCTCAGTGGCGTCCGCGACGCCGGCCCTCAGGTAGCGGGCGGGAGTCCAGCCGATCAGGTGCTCCGGATGGTCGATCTCGACCCGACACCACTCGTAGCCCCTGAAATCGGCGCAATCGAGCCGCTGTAGCAGCGAGCCGTTGGGAATGCGGGTCAGGACGAGGCCGGTCGGCGAGGCGGTGGCGCGGATGTTGAGGAGATCGTCGGGCGACAGCCCCCGCACCTCGACCTCGACAGGCGCGATGTCGCCGGCCATGGCTTCTTCCGTGGCGAGCGCCGGCGCGGCAAGGCAGCAGGCGGCCAGCGCTACGGCGGACACGAATGCGCTGGCAGTCTTTCGCGGCATCCGGATACTCGGGCGACCCTGTTCGGCGGCGTTGCGGTTACGGGACGCCTATTATGCGACCCGGCTGGCGGCTGTCACCCCAATTTCGATTATCGTCCCTACAAGTTTTCAGACGGGGGCCGCTCAGGCGACGGCGTCCTGTCGCTTCGGCGGTGCCGACGAGAACCACAGATGGTCGAAGACCGCCGTCGCTGTCTCGTCCGGTTGACGCTCGCCGTGAAGCCAGACCGACCGCGTGCGCCAGGCCTCCTCCGCGGTCGGCAGGCGTCGCGCCGATGCCGTGTCGGACGCGCCGACGCAGGCGATGAACCAGGCGCGCATGAATGGCAGGCAGGCAAATCCGGCTTCGGTGCGCGTCACCAGCATGGCGAGTGCGACGTCCGCGGACGGACGCCATGGGAAGATCATGCGCGCACCCGGACGGAGTGCCTGCATCCATCCGGTCGGCGGCGCGGCGACGCCCGCGTTCACGTAGATGACATCGGAAGCGGGCAGTTCGGCCGCGGAAGCGTCGCAGGCATGCACCTCCACGTTTTCGAACGGTTCCAGGTTTTCCCGCGCCTGGTCCGCGAGGTCGGGCTCGATCTCGTAGGCGTGGACCTTCCCGGTGGGAAGCACGAGCATGGACAGGATCGCCGAATAGTAGCCGGTTCCCGCGCCGATATGGCTGACGATCTCGCCCGGCTGCGGAGCCACCCGTCCGATCCAGGCAGCATGGAGAAACGGTTCGCCGTTGTTGATCCCCTTGGTCCGGTTCAGCGCGACCAGCACGTTCTGATAGAGAAGCGAGGGATCGGCGGAGGGCGTTTCCACGCGCCGTCCATTGGCCATGATCGTCCAGGGACCGGGAGGAAGGAATGCCTCCCTCGGCACGATGCTGAAAGCCCGTTCCAGCCGGGGATCCGTCGAGCCGCTGTGAGCGGCCATCATACGAGCGTAGAGGGCCTGCATCTGCGCCAGTCCTGCCATGGCATCATGTCTCGCGTGAAGGCCCCCTCTATAGGCGTTCGCAAGCCGCTACGCACCATCGATAATGATCCCACCGGCGGAACCGGAAGGAGCAAGGGACGTTTTCGAACGATCGCAGCCCGGTCCGGGTAGCGGCAACGTGGAGGAACCCATGGGCATCGAGCAGGCACCGACACCGCAAGGCAAGGAAGGCGCGCGCGAGTTCCGCGAAAGCACCGCCCGCGAAGAGAAGAAGGTGGAATCCGAGAAGGGCAGCGACCTCAAGAAGGGCGCGGACCGGATCGACGAGCGGTCGCGCAGTTCGGACGGCAAGGGCGTCGGGACCAAGCAGCAGGACTGACCCTGCGGGCCGTATACGAAGGCGGAACCCGCTGGCCCCCGCCCCGAGCGGGTTCCGCCTCGCAGCCCCCGACCGCCGCAAGGGAGCAGTAGCCTGCGGAATGCGAGACGACTTTGCGTTGAATCAAAAGTTTCGGAAATCGATCGATGCGCCCGTCCATCGGGTGAGCGCGTGATGACGTTCGGCGAAGTCACATTCGTCATGACTTCGCACGCGCCACATACTATTCATGAACGGATATCCGACCCGCTGCACCACTGGTAGCGGCCCACAGATTCGAGGAGACCGCGATGCGCTGGAGAGGCCGTCGTCAGAGCGCCAACGTAGAAGATCAGCGTGGCCGCAGCGCCGGTTTCGGGCGCGGCGGCGGTCTGGGCCGCGGAGGCGGCATGCGTATTCCCATGGGACGATCCATCGGCGGCGGCGGCATCTCCGGCATCGTCATCCTGGTCATCGTGTTCTTCGTGCTGCGGTTTCTCGGGATCGATCTGCTCGCCATGATGGGCGAACAGCCGCGCGGCGAGACGGACGGCACGACGGTGCAGAGCGCGGCGTCGGACGAGATGGCGCAGTTCGCCGGCGTGGTGCTTGCCGAGACCGAGGATGTCTGGAACGGTATCTTCGAAGCCGGCGGCCAGGACTATCCGGAGCCGACGATGGTGCTCTTCACCGACCAGGTGCGCTCGGCCTGCGGCTTCGCCTCTGCGGCATCGGGGCCGTTCTATTGTCCGGGTGATGGGAAACTCTACCTCGATCTTTCATTCTTCGGGCAACTGGCCAGCCAGTTCGGCGCGTCGGGCGATTTCGCGCAGGCCTACGTCATCGCGCATGAGGTGGGACACCACGTGCAGAACGTCACCGGGGTCCTGCCGAAGTTCAACCGCGCACGCCAGACGATGAGCGAAGTCGAGGCGAACCAAATGTCGGTGCGTGTCGAGCTGCAGGCGGACTGCTATGCCGGCATCTGGGCGCACTATACGGAGCAGAAGGGGCTGCTGGAGCAGGGCGACATCGACGAGGCGCTGAATGCAGCCAATCAGATCGGTGACGACACGCTGCAGAAGCGGTCGCAGGGCTATGTCGTCCCCGACAGCTTCAACCACGGCACGTCGGCGCAGCGAAAGGAGTGGTTCGCGCGTGGTTTCGACAGCGGACGCATGTCCGATTGCGACACGTTCAGCGGTAGTCTCTGATTTAGAATTCGGTAATATCGGGCGGCTATCCTGAAAAACCGCAACAGGGCGTTCACGCTCCGCTAAGCATTCGACTTAGCTCCACCTTAACGCGCTACGACTAGTCTTGCCCCATAGTGAATGGAGTGGGGTAGCGTGATGTTGGCGTCTTCCATAGGCAGACTGGTGCGCGACAGGAGCGGGAATTTCGGCATCATGGCCGCCTTCGCCATGGTTCCGCTCGTTCTCGGCGCGGGCGTTGCAATCGACTTCTCGTCGCTCAGCAACCGAAAGGCCGAGTTGCAGAACGCGCTCGATGCCGCGGCGCTCGCCGTGGCCCGCGAAGGCAAGACGATCAGCGACGCCGAGGCCAACCTCATCGCGCAGCAGTTCATTCGCGCGAACTTCGACCCCAAGGACGTCGATCTCGATCTCAAGCGGACGGGAACCCGCGTCACGATCAAGGGCGGGCTGCGCCAGAAACTCGCCTTCGCAGGCCTCATCGGCTACGACACCGCCAAGGTGGGGGCCGAATCCTCTGCCGACATCGCCTACAACAAGTACGAGATCGCGCTTGTGCTCGATACCACCGGCTCGATGAAGGGCGGCAAGCTCTCCTCCATGAAGGACGCGGTGCTCGGGCTTGTCGACACCATGTCGACGCAGATCAAGGACGCCGACAAGCTGAAGTTCGCGGTCGTGCCCTTCGCCAATTTCGTCAATGTCGGCAACCATTTCGGTCCGGAATTCGATAAGAACGGCAAGCTCATCAAGAAGACCGGCGCCGATTGGCTCGATCTGAAGGGTGGGGTCGAGGTTCCGCAGCTGGAACTGAAGAAGGGTGTCAGCCGCTTCGAGGTAATGCACAACCTCAAAGACGACTGGAAGGGCTGCGTCGAGACCCGCTTCACCGCGGCGGGCGAGGACTACGACGTCTCCGACGAGCCGACCAAGAAATGGGGCGACAAGAACCGTTTCGTGCCGGCATTCTCCATCGACGAGCCGGACAGCGGCTACGGCAACAGCTACATCGCCTCGTCCGTCGATCCCCTCGACAAGAGCGCGACGGCCCAGAACAGGAAACTGCTCAAGTACGGCGTGACCAGCGTTACCGGCAGCGACGGCACCACCATTCCGATCAGCGGCGACGGCGAGTGGTTCGTTCCGGCCATGAGCAAGTATGGCGGAAAAGGCCCCAACAGGGATTGCGTGACGCAGCCGATCGTGTCGCTCAACAACGACTACAACGGCATCAAGAACAAGGTGAAGTCGCTCCAAGCCAACGGAACGACCAACATCATGGAAGGCGTCGCATGGGGCATGCGGGTCCTGTCGCCGCACGAGCCGTTCTCGGAAGGCCGGGTAAAGGAGCCCGGCGTGGAAAAGATCATGATCGTGCTGACAGACGGTTCCAACGTGTTCGGCAACAACTACACGGCGCTGCGCTCGAGCTACTCCAGCAACGGCTACCTGGTCGATGGTCGGATCGGCATCGCCAACGGCTCGTCCTCCGACACCAACAAGATCATGAACGAGAAGACGCTGGCTGCCTGCGGCAACGCGAAGAAGGACGGCATCATCGTCTACACGATCAGGCTCGAGGAGCCGGACGTGAAGACCGGCATGATGCTGAAGGACTGCGCCACGAGCCCGGCCCACTTCTTCGACGCCCCTTCGCGCAGCCAGCTGGACGAGGTGTTCCAGAAAATCCGCGAGAACGTCGTCAGGCTGCGGATTTCGTCGTAGACGCAGGGATCGCGACGAGCCCCAGAGGCCTACCGTTCCGCCAGCGCCGGCTCGCCCTTGCGCTCGCGGATCAGGTTCACGAAGCGGCGGAACAAATAGTGCGAATCCTGCGGGCCGGGCGAGGCCTCGGGATGGTGCTGGACGGAGAAGACCGGCTTACCGGCCAGCGCGATGCCGCAGTTGGAGCCGTCGAAGAGGGAGACATGGGTCTCCTCGACACCCTCCGGCAGGCTGTCGCCGTCGACCGCGAAGCCGTGGTTCATCGACACGATCTCGACCTTGCCTGTGGTGTGGTCCTTCACCGGATGGTTCGCTCCGTGATGACCCTGGTGCATCTTGGTGGTCTTTCCGCCGACGGCCAGAGCCAGCATCTGGTGGCCGAGGCATATCCCGAACATGGGGAGATCGGCGCCGAGCAGGTCGCGGATGACGGGAACCGCGTATTCGCCGGTGGCCGCCGGATCGCCCGGGCCGTTCGACAGGAAGATGCCGTCGGGCCGCATGGCGAGGATGTCTTCCGCCGGCGTGTCGGCGGGAACCACCGTCACTTCGGCGCCGAGGCCGGCCAGGAGCCGCAGGATGTTGCGCTTCACGCCGTAGTCGATCGCCACGACGTGCATGGAAGGATCGGTCTGTTCGCCATAGCCATCGTTCCAGGCCCAGGCCGTCTCCTTCCACGTCGAACTCTGGCCCGACGTCACCTCCTTGGCGAGATCGAGACCGACGAGGCCATGCCACTCGGCGGCGCGCTTCTTAAGGTCCGCGACGTCAAAGATGCCGTCGGGCGAATGGGCGATCACCGCATGCGGTACGCCGAGGTCGCGGATGCGGGCGGTGAGCGCGCGCGTGTCGATGCCGCTGATGGCGACGATGCCGCGCCGCTTCAGCCAGTCGTGCAGGTTTTCCGCGGAGCGGTAGTTCGAGGGGTTGGTGACGTCGGCTCGGAATACGGCCCCGACGGCGCCGGCGCGGGCAGCCGGCGTCAGGTCCTCGATATCCTCGCTGTTGGCGCCGACATTGCCGATATGCGGGAAGGTGAAGGTGACGATCTGACCGGCGTAGGACGGGTCGGTGAGGATTTCCTGGTAGCCGGTCAGCGCAGTGTTGAAGCACACCTCGCCGATCGCTTCGCCCGTCGCGCCGAGCCCGCGGCCCTCCACGACCGTCCCGTCGGACAGGACGAGCAGCGCCGTGGCTTTTTGCGCGCCCCAGGGCGCCGTGGAAGCGGTCATGCGGGTTTCTCCATCGAAGGCGGCCCTGCCGGGCTTGATATCGGTCGGCGAAAGGGCCATATCGCGCGGCGAATTCGGCGCGGCGCAACTATGCCCGCCCGATCCGTGCGCTAGATGTATGTCCATGCAGGATGCGGACAATAGGCAAAACGGGCGGCGCGGTCAATCGTGGCAATGAGGCCCGAAGAGAAAAGCTTTCGCAAACAAAAACAGCGGCTTGGACCCGAAAAATCGGTTTGCGTCGATACATGCCCGGCGCTATTGTCCCATGTCGCCAAAGGAGTCTTGTCCCAATGCGCGAGAAATTCGCGAAGGCGTTGAAGGACGCCCTCAAATCGCACGACAAACGCCGGATTTCCACGATCCGGCTCATCCAGACGGCCGTCAACGACAGGGACATCTCCAACCGTTCCGCCGGGAAGGACCCCGTGAGCGCGGAAGAGATCGCGCTGATTCTCGTGAAGATGATCAAGCAGCGCCAGGAATCCGCGCGCATCTACGAGGAAGGCAATCGTCTCGAACTCGCGGAACAGGAACGCGAAGAAATCGGCATCATCCGCGATTTCTTGCCCAGGCAGCTGGAGGAGGAAGCGGTCAAGCAGGCCTGCGCCCAGGTGATCGACGAGGTCGGCGCCGACGGCCTGCGCGACATGGGCAAGTGCATGAACGCGCTACGCGAAAAATTTCCGGGCCGCATGGACTTCGGCAAGGCCAGCGGCATCGTCAAGGGCATGCTGCGGTAACAAGCCGCACGTCGTTTCCGCGACGACCGCTTAACTTGCGCCGCGAGCGAAGGCTGATCGACCGGTGCTGGCGGCCTTCCGTGGTCTGAAGGTGTCGGCTTCGCAGAACAAGCCTGACCACCAAGACCGCGTCCCCAGACGCTCGGATCAAGCTGCGAACATGCGGAATACTTCGACCCTTCGACGCTGCTCGAGCCAGCGTGGTTGCATCTCGTGAAGAAAACGGGCCAAGAAATCGAAAAGACGAGCGAAATGGGCGTGAAGGATGCCGTCGAGGCGATTGGAAAATCGGGGAAGCCAGGCTTCTACGGCGGCAATGTCCTCGCCGTCGCCCCCATGATGGACTGGACGGATCGGCATTGCCGGTTCCTGCATCGACAGATCACGCGGCGGGCTTTGCTTTATACCGAGATGGTGGTGGCCGATGCGGTGATCCATGGGGAGCGCGAGCGGTTGCTCGGGTTCGACGCGGCGGAGCATCCCGTGGCGCTTCAGCTTGGCGGCAGCGATCCGGCGAAGCTCGCCGAGGCGGCGGCGATCGGGGCGGACTTAGGGTATGACGAGATAAATCTCAACGTCGGCTGCCCGTCCGACCGGGTGCAGTCGGGCACTTTCGGGGCCTGCCTGATGAAGACGCCGGAGCTGGTCGCGCGCTGCGTCGCCGCCATGAAGGCTGCGGTCGACGTGCCGGTAACCGTGAAATGCCGGCTGGGCGTCGACGAGCAGGACATCGAGACGGCGCTGGATGCGCTGGCCGACGGCGTGTTCGGCGAGGGAGCCGATGCATTGTGGGTGCATGCGCGCAAGGCTTGGCTGGAAGGGCTGAGCCCGAAGGAGAACCGGGACATCCCGCCGCTCGACTATCCGCGCGTCTACCGGCTGAAGGAGCGGTATCCCGACCGTTTCGTCGGCATCAATGGCGGCATCCCCGATCTGGAGGCGGCGAAGCGGCATCTGGGGCACGTCGACGGCGCGATGCTCGGCCGCGCCGCCTACCATACCCCCAGCGTGCTGGCGGACGCCGACCCGGTGATTTACGGCGAGGTTTCCGGTGATTTCGACTACGCGCTGCTGATCGAGCGGATGGCGGACTATGCCGACCGCCACATTGCGCGCGGCGGGCGGCTGGGCCACGTCACCCGCCACATGGTCGGTCTCTTCCACGGCCGGCCCGGCGCGCGGCGCTACCGGCAGATCCTGTCGACCGAGGCGACGCGGCCGGGCGCCGATTCGTCCGTGCTCCGCAAGGCCTTCGCCGCCGTGGATTTGGAGTCGGCCGCCGAGGCTGCATGAACCGAAAACCCGCGGCGGTAAGCTCCACCACGTCTCCACAAACGCAACGTTAAGTTTTGTCGGGCAAGGTAAACGGCAGGCAAATCCTTTCAGTTGCAGTTTATCGAGGGGGCAGATGGCGTCGCTCAATACGAAGATCACGGGCGGCGTGGCCCTCGTGGGGCTGATCAGCGCCATGACCGCGGGTACCGGGATCTACATCACCAATTCGCTGGGTGACGGACTGGAAAATTCGCTCCAGTCAGCCCATGTCCTGCGCTACCACATGCATGCAGACATGATGCACGACGCCCTGCGCGGGGACGTCGTATCCGCCATGCAGTCGTCGACGATCGGCATCGGCTTCGACAGCAAGGAAATCCGAGCCGATTTCGAGGCGCACTCCCAGGCCTTTTCCGAAGACATCGCGACGGCGAAACGGCTTGCGAGCGACCCCGCCATCATCGCTGCTCTCGATTCGGTGGCCGAGCCGCTTCGCGCCTATCAGGAAGCGGCCACGGCGATCATGAACGAGACCGAAGCCTCCACCTTCGGGGCGCAGGAAATGTTCCCCGCCTTCAAGGAGCAGTACGAGGCGCTGGAAGTCGCGATGGAGCAGGCTTTCGACACGATCGAGGCCGTGGCCGCGGCCGAGGCGAACGCGGCGGTGGCGACCGGATCGGTCGCCCAGAGCATCATGGCTGGCCTCCTGTTGATGGGCCTGCTGATCGCCGCCGCCATCGCGCTCGTCTCGCGCCGGCAAGTGGTGAAGCCGCTGCAGGAGGTCACCGACGTGCTGGACCGACTGTCGAAGGGCGACCTTTCCGCCGAACCGCCGCACACCAAGCGCAGCGACGAGATCGGCCGCATGAACCAGTCGCTGCAGGCGTTCCACAAGGCTGTGGTGGAACGGCAGGCGGAACTGCAAGCGGCGGACCAGCGCGAGGCGCTGGAAGCCGAACGCGCCCGCAGCGAAGCCCTCCGCACCGAAGCAGAACAGGCGCAGACGCAGGTCGTGTCCTCGATCGCGCAGGGGCTCGCGAGCCTCTCGCACGGCGACTTCACGGTGAGCCTCGACCAGCCGTTCCCGCCGGCCTACGAAAAGCTGCGCGGCGACTTCAACCTGACGGTTTCCACGCTCTCCGAAACGATCGGGGCGATCCTCGCCACCGTAGCTGCCATACGCGACAGCTCGGGCGAGATCTCGCGCGCGGCCGACGACCTGTCGCTGCGTACCCAGCAGCAGGCGAGCGGCCTGGAGGAGGCGGCGGCCTCGCTGGGCGAGATCACCGATACCGTGCACCAGACGTCCGCCGGGGCTCAGGAGGCCGACACGGCGGTGCGCAACGCAAACGGCGAGGTCGACCGCGGCAGCCAGGTGGTCAAGCAGGCGATCGACGCCATGAGCGGCATCGAGAAGTCGTCGGGAGAGATTTCCCAGATCATCGGCGTCATCGACGAGATCGCCTTCCAGACCAATCTGCTTGCGCTCAACGCGGGGGTCGAGGCGGCGCGCGCCGGCGATGCCGGCCGCGGCTTCGCGGTGGTGGCGCAGGAGGTGCGCGCGCTGGCGCAGCGTTCCGCCGAGGCAGCACGCGAGATCAAGGCGCTGATCTCGACCTCGACCGAGCAGGTCACCAAGGGCGTCGATTTCGTCGGCGAGACCGGCGAGGCGCTGGCCCGCATCGCCGAGCAGGTTGCGAGGGTGAATACGATCGTCTCGGGAATCGCGACCTCCGCGCGCGAGCAGGCGTCGGGAATCGGCGAGATCAATACCGCCGTCGACCAGATGGACAAGGTCACGCAGCAGAACGCGGCGATGGTGGAAGAGACCACGGCAGCGAGCCACCAGCTGGCGCGCGAGGCCGGATCGCTGGCCGAACTGGTGTCGCGGTTCCGCATCTCCGGCGACGGCAAGGCGGCCGGTCCATCGCTCTCGCCCGTGCGAGCGGCGGTCAAGATGTCCTATACGAGCGAGGGCAGCGCGGCGAAGAAGGTCAGCGTCGCGGCCGAACCGGACGGCTGGGAAGAATTCTGACCGGAACACATCGGATCAGGCGAGACGGCCGGGTTTGTGCCCGGCCGTCTTGCGTTGGGGCACGTCGCGGCGCCACATGGTCCGGTCGCCGGTACCGGCGCGCGAGGGAGACGCCGATTTGCTGCCGACCGACATGCCGTTGACGGAAATCCTGATTTTCGCCGCGGGCGTGGCGGCGGCGGGCGTGGTTTCAGGCCTGCTCGCCGGCATCTTCGGCATCGGCGGCGGCGCGGTTCTGGTGCCGGTCTTCTACCAGGCGATGGGACCGCTCGGCATCGACGAGGCGGTCCGGATGCACGTTGCGGTCGGGTCGTCGCTGGCGCTCATCGTGCCGACCTCGCTACGCTCGTTCCAGGGGCACCATGCGCGCGGCGCGGTGGACATGGAACTGCTGCGCTCCTTCCTCGTCCCGGTCCCGGCCGGCGTGGTCGTCGCGACGCTGATCGCAGCCTCCATTTCGAGCGAGGGACTGCGGCTGATTTTCGCGCTGATCGCGCTGGCCGTCGGGCTGAGGCTCGCCTTCAACAGGGAGAGCTGGCGGCTCGGGAACACCATTCCGGGCAATCCGTGGCGGGCGGTCATTGGGTTCCTGATCGGGCTCTTTTCGACGCTGATGGGCATCGGCGGGGGCGTCATGAACAACACCTTCATGTCGCTTTACGGCCGGCAGATGCACCAGGCGGTCGCCACCTCGTCGGGGGTCGGCGTGCTGATCGCGATCCCGGGCACCATCGGATACGTCTGGGCCGGATGGGGCGACCCGCTGCTGCCTGTCGCGTCGACGGGTTACGTGAACTGGATCGCCGTCGGGCTCATTTTCCCCATCACTGTTCTGGTGACGCCCTTTGGCGTGCGGATTGCGCATGCCATGAAGCGCAGGCATCTGGAGATCGCCTTCGGCAGCTTCCTTCTGTTCGTCTCGGCGCGGTTCTTCCTCAGCCTGTACGGCTAGAACCGAAAGCTCAGTCGCGCAGGATCAGCACGTCACCGCGCACGTCGAAACCCGACAGCGTGCCGATGAAGTTCATCCCGAGCAGGCTCTGCGACAGCGTGCCGGGGGCGGCGACGAGCACCGGCAGGCGGCTGCGGCTGATCGAGCCGACGCTCAATTCGTCCACGGTCGCCCGGGCGGCACGCGCGATGCCGTTGGCGGTGGAGACGGGGATGGCGAAGTTCAGCGCATCGACGTCAATCCCGACGCGCCCGGCGTCGGCTGCGCTCAGGACCGTGGTGGTGGCGCCGGTGTCGACCAGGAAATCGACCGTCACCCCGTCGACCTGCGCCCGCGCGCCGAAATGCCCGTGCGAGAGCTTGTCCAGCCGGACCGTGGCCTCGCCGTCGCCCGACGTGACCGACATCGGGCTGCCCGGCACGAAGCCCGCGGTGATGCGGCTCGCCACGTCCTGGAGCTCATAGCGGTACTGGTAGCCGCCGACGAGCACGAGCAGAATCACCAGCCAGGCCGCGACCGTCTTCAGGGTGTTTCCCATCGAGGTGCGGTGGCGCCCGACCAGGCCCGACCCGATCACCAGCGCGATGACGCCGAGATAGAGCACGCCAGCGAAGGCGCCGCTTTCCATGCCGAAAACGGAGCCGGCGTCGTTGGTGGCGATAAGGAGAACGAGCCCGCCCGCCAGGAGCGACATGACGATCCAGAAGATGGGCATCATCCTCCGTCCGCAGCACCGCGTTCTCGCGCCAGCCGGGCGCGACGCGTCTCGCGGCGGGGTCGGCGCTCGACCGTTTCCAGACGCGCGGGGAGGACGTCCATGATCTGACGGCGTTCGGCGGGGCTCATACCGATCCAGCGGCCGATCTCGTCGCGCGTGCGGCCGCATCCGAAGCAGTAGCCGGTCTTGTCGTCCACCGAACAGACGAGGATGCAGGGGGTTTCGATCATGCCGACGGGCTGCCTTCTTCGACGTTTCCACATGGTGCAGAAACGCGCCGGTTGCAAGGGACGGCGCGCCGGCTGGAAGCGCCGGCGGCGACGTTGTGCACCGGGCGTCGAAAGGCTATTGCCGCCGCAGGCGATCCATCCGACGCGAGATTTTCACGATGACGACCGGCATACCCTTCGACGATTTCCGAGTGCTCGCGGCGAACGTGGCCGATCCCGGAGACGAGATCCGCCGCACGGCCCGCGCGCGGCTCGAACGGGTCGATCCGGACGGCAGGCTGGGTGTGCTCGGCGACACGGCTCTGTGGCTGGCGATCTGGAGCGGACGCATGCCGCCGGCCGTCAACCGGCCGCAACTGGCGGTCTTTGCAGGCAATCACGGCGTGGCACGGCACGGCGTGAGTGCTCGGCCGGTCTCGGCGACGGCGGCGCTGGTCGAGCATTGCGCGGCGGGCGGGGCGCCCGTGAACCAGCTCTGCGTCGCCAACGACGTCGGGCTGAAGGTCTATGACCTCGCGCTGGATCTCGCCACTGGCGACATCACGACCGAACCGGCGCTCGACGAGCGCGGCGCGGCGGCCACGATGGCCTTCGGCATGGAAGCCACGGCGGACGGCATGGACCTCCTGTGCATCGGCTCCATCGGCGTCGGCGGGTCGACTTCGTCGGCCGCGGTGCTGGCCGCGCTGTTCGGCGGCGATACGCGGGAATGGGTTCCCGCGGAAGCCGACGGACTGGTGTACGACCGGAAGGTGTCGGCGGTCGGCCGGGCGCTGGAAACGCATGCCGGTCGGCTCGGCGATCCCTTCGAGGTGCTTCGCCGGCTCGGCGGGCGGGAAAGCGCCGCGATCGTGGGCGCCATCCTGGCCGCAAGGGCGCAGAAGATACCGGTGATTTTGGACGGCCTGACGGCGACGGCCGCGGCGGCGGCGCTTCATGCCGCCAATCCGCGTGCGGTCGAGCATTGCCGACTGGCCACCGCGCCGTCCGCCCCCGTGCACCGCAGGGCAGCCGAGCGAGCCGGCGTGCAGGCGGTGCTGTCCATCGATCTCGATCTGCAGGCGGGGGCGGGGGCCGCGTTGGCGGTCGGCTTCGTCAAGTCGGCGGCGCTGTGCCTGGCCGGCATGCAACCGCTGCCGGGGAGCGTCTGAGCGGTCCGGTCAGCCGGCAGCCTTGCGGCGGGGCGGTTCGGTCTGCGCGGTGTGCAGGACGCGTGACGCGGGGAATATGGCGATCGCCTCGGTGCCCTCACGCAGCTTGGAGTTCAGTTCCAGCCGCCCGCCGTGCATGTCGAGCAGGCCCTGGACGATCGGCAGGCCGAGGCCCGTGCCCTGTTCGGCGCTCTTGATGGCGATCGATCCCTGCCCGAAGGCCGACAGCACGATGGGGATCTCGTCGGCGGGGATGCCCGGTCCATTGTCCTTGACGGCGATGTACTGGCCGCCGCCGGCCGTCCAGCCAACCCGTACCCGAACCTCGCCGCCCGTCGGGGCGAATTTCACAGCGTTTGAGAGCAGGTTCAGCGCGATCTGGCGTACCGCGCGCTCGTCGGCCCGGAGCGGCGGCAGGTCGTGCTCGAACTGCTGCACGATGCGCAGGTCCTTGTTGCGTGCCTTCAACTCGATGAGATGGCAGCAGTCCTCGACCGTGTCGGCGACGTCCAGCGGCTCCTCCTGGAGCTGGTAGCGACCCGCCTCGATGCGCGAAATGTCGAGGATCTCGTTGATGAGATCGAGCAGATGCTCGCCGGAATCGTGGATGTCGTTGGCATAGTCGCGGTAGGTCGGGTTGGGCAGCGGCCCGAGCACTTCCTTGGCCATCACCTCGGAAAATCCGAGGATGGCGTTGAGTGGCGTGCGCAGCTCATGGCTCATCGAGGCGAGGAAGCGCGACTTGGCGAGGTTGGCTTCCTCGGCGCGCCGGCGCGCCTCGTCGGAAATCGCGTTGGCGGTCTCGAGTTCGGCGATCAGCCCGTCCTTCTCGGTGCGGAACGACAGGAGCATGACGGCCGAGCGGTGGAGATGGCTGGAGACGTAGCTGAAGAAGGGCAGGGAGGCTGTCAGGAGGGCGGCCATGACGGCCTCGACCGGCAGCCACAGGTGACTGCCCAGGATGACGTAGGCGGCCACGGGCATGGCGAAGGTCGCCTCCATGGCGCCGCGCAACGCGTAGGCGAGGATGGCAGTGGCGGCGATCGCCAGCAGGAGGATGGCTGCCTTGATGATCGGGAACTGGTCGATCTGGCAGTCGCTGCACCCCATGCCGGAGAACCAGACCCAGCAGAGCCCGGTGACCACGTGCGACGCCAAAAACCACAACCGGACTTCCGAAACCTCGATGTCGCCGGCCTCGGTGCGGCTGATCTTCTGCGCATAGTAGGAAAGGCCGGCGTAGGCGGCGGCGGTGGTGGCCGCCCACAGGACCACGATCGGTCCCATGCCGGCGAAGAGGCCAGCGAGCGCCACGACCACGGCGAGAAACGGCAGCACGATCGCGCTGCTGGTCAGCGCGCGGGCGTGCAGCTTGATCATCTCGCGGTCGAAGGCAGGGTTTCCCGGCTGTTGCGACAGGCGGTCGCGCGTTTCCCGCACGGTACGCGCGACGTCGGCGTTGCGACGCGCCTTCGTGCGGTCCACGATGTTCTTGTCCGCTGTGTTCGAGCGTGTGGGGGCCATTCAAGCCGGCACTAAAAACCATTCGATTGTTCCCGGCGAAATTACTTTCGAATGGTTAAGAGACCCTTCTGTCTCCGCGGCCGGGCGTGCGGGGCGGGTAGCGAGAGACCGCCCTCATCATGTAGGAGAGGGGCGATCGTTCGGATCGATGTCATGACGGGAGGTATCGGGTGAAACTGTTCGACGGAGGCAAGGCGCCCAATCCGCGCCGGGTGCGCGTGTTCCTGGCGGAAAAGGGCATCGAGGTGCCGCTGGAGCCGATCGACATGGGGGCGATGGGCCATCGCAGCCCCGAGGTCACCGGCCGCAACCCGCTTCAGAGGCTGCCGGTGCTGGAACTCGACGACGGGACGATCCTGACCGAATCCGTCGCCATCTGCCGCTATTTCGAGGAGCTTCATCCCGAACCGGCGCTGTTCGGTCGCGGTGCGCTAGGCAAGGCGAAGGTGGAGATGTGGCAGCGCCGCATGGAACTGAACCTTCTCATGAGCATCGCGCAGGCTTTCCGGCATGTGCATCCCGCCATGAAGGAATGGGAGGTGCCGCAGGTACCCGAATGGGGCGAGGCCAACAAGCCGCGCGCGCTCGACTTCCTGCGGCTGCTGGACCGCGAACTCGCGGAGCGCGAATTCGCAGCAGGGGACGAGTATTCGATCGCCGACATAACCGGAATGATCGCCATGGACTTCATGAAGCCGGCGCGCATCGAACTGCCGAAGGAACTCGGCAACGTGCGTCGCTGGTATTCTGCTCTGTCGGCGCGCCCGAGCGCGAAGGCCTGAGCGATCGTTGAGCGAGGGCCTCGACGATCTCGTCGCGCGGATCCGTGCCTGCCGGATCTGCCGGGACGAGCCTGAAGGCGCGCCGCTGCCGCATGAACCGCGGCCGGTCGTGGTGCCCTCGCAGCGCGCGCGGATCCTAATAGCCGGACAGGCTCCAGGGCTGCGGGTGCACGAGACGGGGCTGCCGTTCAACGACCGCTCCGGCGACCGCCTGCGCGAATGGCTCGACGTGACACGGGATGAATTCTACGATCCGGCGCTATTCGCGATCGTGCCGATGGGCTTTTGCTTTCCCGGCTACGATGCCAGAGGGAGCGACCTGCCGCCGCGCCGCGAATGCGCGCCGGCCTGGCGCGGGCAGCTGATGGCGGCGATGCCGCAGGTATCGCTGATGCTGACGATCGGCCAGTATGCGCAGGCTTGGCATCTCGGCGACTGGCGGGAGGCGTCGCTGACGGCGACCGTGGCGAACTGGCGGGCGATCTTCGAGAGCGGGGAGCATCCGCGGCAACTGCCGCTGCCTCATCCTTCGTGGCGCAATACCGGCTGGCTGAAGCGGAACCCGTGGTTCGAGGCGGAACTGCTGCCGGTGCTGAGGGCAGAAATTCGCATGCGCATGGCGGCGGAAGAATAGCAGCCATACCGTTCATATCGTCCAGCCGGAAGAAAAATTTTCTTGTGGCCGCATGGGAAAGGACTAGATTCGGGGTAGTTTTTCCCGGAGCCTTTCCCGATGGACCGCCTCGACAAGAAGATCCTGCGCCTCCTGCAGGAGGATTCCACGCTTGCCGTCGCCGACGTCGCCAAGAAGGTGGGGCTGTCGACGACGCCATGCTGGCGGCGCATCCAGAAGCTGGAGGAGGAGGGCGTCATCCAGCGCCGCGTGGCGATCCTCAATCCGCAGAAGATCAACACCCGCGTCAACGTTTTCGTGTCGATCCGCACCAACGCACACAGCCACGAATGGCTGAAGCGCTTTTCCGAGGTGATCCAGGAATTCCCGGAGGTCGTGGAGTTCTACCGGATGAGCGGCGACGTGGACTATCTGCTGCGGGTGGTCGTTCCCGACATCGCCGCCTACGACGCCTTCTACAAGAAGCTGATCGCCAAGATCGAGATACGCGACGTCTCGTCGGCTTTCGCCATGGAGCAGATCAAGTATACCACCGAGATGCCACTAGACTACATGGTGCTGGACAAGGAGACGGGTTCCAGCGCCGCGTGATGCGCGGGAGAGGGAGGACGACATGAAGAAGCTTCTGGCGGCTCTGGCCGTGATGCTGCCGTTTCTCGGCAGCCAGGCTATCGCAGCGGGCGACGACGTAATGACGGTCGAGACCGGGAACGTCTACGAGGACGTGGTGGCGGCGCTCGAAAACGCAATCATCAATCGCGGCTACCTCATCGACCACCATGGTCACGTCGGAGAGATGCTGCAGCGGACCGCCACCGACGTCGGAGCGACGAAGGAACTCTATTCGAACGCCGAGTTCTTCGCCTTCTGCTCGGCGGTTCTGTCGCGCAAGGTGATGGAGGCCGAAATCGGCGACATCGCCTATTGCCCATACGTCGTGTTTGTCTACGAACCGGCGGCCACGCCGGGCACGGTGACTGTGGGGTTCAGGAAACTGCCCGAGGGCGGCCCGCGCGATGACGTGAACGATCTCCTGACCGGCATCGTCAAGGAGGCCGCGGAAGGCTTCTAGGCGGCGGCGCCCGTCTGCGCACAGCTTTGCTTCTTGAACGCCAGCCAGGTCCAGCGAACGCCCATGGCGCGGTTCCCGGGCTGGATGGAATCGATTTCCGCGCGCCGCCGCAGCGAGAAACCCGACTGCATGGCCGCCCCGATCGTCTCGTCCGTCGAAACCGGATAGACCGGCCGGCCGGGTGCGCCCGGGCCGTGGCGCAGCGACATGACAAGTAGACATCCATCCGCTGCGAGCTGCGCCATGCGGATCATCGCGATTTCCCGCTCCTCGTCGTCGATATGCTGCCAAACGCCGCACAGCGTCATCAGGTCGAAGGGACCGTGGGCCGCGAGCTTCGACAGGTGCGGCAGCGCGTCCTCGATCCACAGGATGCCGTCGTCCCGGTGGAGCGCCATTCCGGCTTCGCGCAGCTGTCGTACGGGCTCGACGGCGACGGCATCATGTCCACGGCGGGCAGACCATGCGGCGTCCCGCCCGGTGCCGGCTCCGATGTCGGCCACGCGCGCCTTGCGGGTGGGAAAGAGGTCGAGCACCGAGGCGTAGAGGTCCGCCGGATCGAAGGCTTCGTATCTGTCGATGAGGTCGGGGGTCGCCGCGGCGGCATAGCCTTCGAGGATGTCGTTCATCGTGTCTCGCGGGCTCCGGTGGAGATACGGCCAGATCAGCGCTTGCGCGCCAAGCGCTCGAGCGTCTTTTCGGCCGAAAGCTCCTTCATGGCATCCTTGCCGATCCAGCGCGCCGTGCGATCCTGGCTTTCGGACAATGCCCGGGCCAACGCCAGTGCCGGCCCATTGAGTGCCGTGGAGCGCTTTCCGATCTGGCGGAGCGCCCAGTTGACCGCCTTCTTGACGAAGTTCCGTGGGTCGGTGGAATGCGCCTCGATCAGCGGCAGCCAGCCGATGAAGGTGGCGTCCGGCTCCTTCTTCGCGTGAACGGCGGCCCATGCCATCATGGCGAAAGCGGTGCGGCGGACGAATTCGCGGTCGTCTGAGGCGAATTCCGGGATCAGTGGATGCAGGCCGGTATCCGAAAAGAGATCGGCAGCCGTGTCGACGATCTCCCAGGAATTGAAGTCGCCGGCCCAACGGCGCGCCTGATCGGCGTCTACCTTCGTTTTCTCTTCGGTGAAGCAGGCGAGGAGCCGTGCCTCGCGCCAGCCGCTGTCCCACAACTTCAGCGCCCGCGCGTGGTCGCGGCCGATGCGGCGGGCGAGCGGACGAAGCTCGGAATTGCCGACGCCGAAGGCCTTGTCGGTGACGATCCCGTAGCGCGCCATGCCCGCGCGGTTCTCCTCCGAACCTGTCGCGCGCAGATGATCGATCACCTGACCCGCGGTCCAGTCGGGCGAGGGGGCCGGCATTGACGGCAGGCTACTTCTGGAGGCGGGCCAGCAGCGAGGAGGTGTCCCAGCGCTTGCCGCCCATGGCCTGCACGTCCTTGTAGAACTGGTCGACCAGCGACGTCACGGGCAGCCGGGCGCCGTTGCGGTTGGCCTCGGCGAGGCAGATGCCAAGGTCCTTGCGCATCCAGTCGACGGCGAAGCCGAAATCGTACTTGCCGGCCATCATGGTCTTGTAGCGGTTCTCCATCTGCCACGAGCCGGCAGCACCCTTGGAAATGACCTCGATGACCTTTTCCATGTCGAGGCCGGCCGCGGTTCCGAAGTGGATGCCTTCCGCCAGCCCCTCGACGAGGCCGGCGATGCAAATCTGGTTGACCATCTTGGTGAGCTGGCCGCTGCCGGCCGGCCCCATCAGGCCTACCATGCGGGCATAGGCTTCGATGACGGGCTTGGCCTTGTCGAAGGTCGCTTGGTCGCCGCCGCACATGACGGTAAGCACGCCATTCTCGGCCCCCGCCTGGCCGCCGGAGACCGGTGCGTCGATGAAGCCGAAGCCGCCGGACTGCGCAGCGGCGTCGAGTTCGCGCGCCACTTCTGCCGACGCCGTGGTGTTGTCGATGAAGATCGCGCCGGGCTTCATCGCACCGAAGGCGCCACCGTCGGCCAGCGTTACCGAGCGCAGGTCGTCGTCGTTGCCGACGCAGCAAAAGACGAAGTCCTTGTCCTTCGCGGCTTCCGCCGGCGTGGAGGCGGAGGCGCCGCCATGCTCGGCGACCCATTTCTGCGCCTTGGCCTCGGTGCGGTTGTAGACGGTGACGTCGTGGCCGCCCTTGTTCTTCAGGTGCCCGGCCATCGGGTAGCCCATCACACCCAGGCCCAGAAATGCCACCTTCGCCATCGTCGCGCCTCCCGTCTCATCCGAATGATGGAAGAAGGTCTATGCGAAGGGGCGGGAAGGTCAAGGGAGGATTGGTCTCCCAAGTTCGACGGAAAGTGTTGAGCGCTTGCCGAAACGCCGTTCACCGCTTCAGGTGTATCGTGATGCGGCGCTCGATCCAGTCGATGGCGTTGCGCAGCGTCTCCACGATGGCGAGATAGATAATTGCGGCCCAGAGGTAGGTCTGGAAGTCGAATGTGCGCGAATAGGCCCGCCGCGTCTCGCCCATGAGGTCGTAGACGGTGATGATGGCGACGATGGCCGAACCCTTGATCATCAGGATGATCTCGTTGCCGTAGGGGCGCAGCGCGACGATGAGCGCCTGCGGCAGGATGACCTTCTGGATCGTGCGGTACTTCGACAGGCCGAGTGCCGCGGCGGCTTCCCATTGCCCTTGCGAGATGCTGCCGACCGCGCCGCGCAGGATTTCCGCCTGATAGGCGGCGGTGTTCAGGGTGAAGGCGAAGACGGCACAGTACCAGGCCTCGCGGAAGAAGGTCCAAAGCCCTACCGCCTCAAGTTCCGGCCGGAACGAGCCGAGGCCGTAATAGACGAGAAATGTCTGTGCGAGCAGAGGCGTTCCGCGGAAGAAGTAGACGTAGCCGTAGGCGAGCGAGGCCACGACGGGGTTCCTGGAATCGCGGCAGTAGGCGATCGGGATCGACAGCAGGGCGCCGAGCACGACCGATGTGCCGACCAGTTGCAGCGTCACCAGGAGACCCGACACGTAGTAGGGCGCGTACTTCTCGTAGAGATCCGGATTCCATGCGGAGACGAGATAGGCGACGAGGCCGACGCCGCACAGCACCCAGAAGCCCATCAATGCCGTGCCGAGGATGCGCTGGCGTGTCCAGACCCGGGCGGGCGGGGGCGGCTTGACGACGTCGACGGTGGCGGCGCTGGCGTCCGTCATCGCTGCACGCCTCCCTTACCGACGCTGCGTTCGATGGCATGGATGCCGAAGGAGGAGATGATGGCGAGTGCCAGATAGATCAGGCAGGCGAAGCCGAAGAAGAGGAACGCCTCCTTGGTGACGCGCGCCGCGACGCCGCTCTGGCGCAGGATGTCGGAAAGGCCAATGGCCGAGACGAGTGCCGTGTCCTTCAGCAGAATCAGCCACAAGTTGGAGAGGCCGGGCAACGCGATGCGGATGAGCTGCGGAAGGACGACGAGCCGCATCGTCTGCCAATTGGACAGGCCGATGGAGTAACCTCCCTCGTACTGGCCCTGCGGGATGGCGCGGAAGGCCGAAAGGAAGACCTCGCTGGCATAGGAGGAGAAGACGACGCCGAGCGCGATCATGCCGGCGACGAAGCTGTTGATCTCCACGAAGGCGGTCGGGCTGAACAGGCGCACGACCTGCTGCACCGCGATCTGGGCGCCGTAGAAGACGACGAACAAGGTCAGGAGTTCAGGCAGGCCCCGGAAAATGGTGGTGTAGATGTTTCCGGCCAACCGCAGTGAACGCTCGTCGGACTGCTTTGCGAGGGCTACGAGGAAGCCGAATACGAGGCCGACGGGGAGAGTTGCGAGCGCCAGCGAGACGGTGACGAACACGCCGAAGGCGATGTCGTCCAGCCAACCTTCCGGCCCCCAGCTGAGCAGCGTCCAAACGCTCTGCATCCGCCCGTCCCTGTCCCCCTTGCCCGGCGCAGGAAGAGATGCGGCGGCGGCCGCAGCCGCCGCCGATCAATCGACGGTGCTCAGGAATCGCCGCCGTAGACGTCGAAGTCGAAGTACTTGTCGTTGATTTCCTTATACTTTCCGCTGGCACGGATGGCGTCGATCGCGGCGTTGAACTTTTCGACCAGTTCGGTCTCGCCCTTGCGGACCGCGATGCCAGCTCCCGGACCGTGGATTTCGGCGACGGGCGTCACGGTGCCGACCAGCTTGCAGCACTCGCCCTCGGGGCTGCCCAGCCACTCCTGGAGCACCGAGACGTCGTCGTTGACGGCGTCGAGGCGGCCGTTGGCGAGATCGAGCTGGTATTCCTGCGCCGTCGGATAGGCGCGGATCTCGCTGTCGGTGTAGGTCTGTTCGGAGTAGTTGAAGTGCGTGGTCGAGCCCTGCACGCCGACCGTCTTTCCGGTCAGGTCTTCTTTCGTCACGCCGGCAATGTCGGTGTCCTTCGGCGCGGCGATGGCCGGCGGGGTGTTGTAGTACTTGTTGGTGAAGTCGACCTTTTCCATGCGCTCGGGCGTGATCGACATCGAGGCGATAATGGCGTCGAACTTGCCGGCCTGGAGCGCCGGGATGATGCCGTCCCAGTCCTGCGTGACGAACTCGCACTCGGCGTTCATTTCCTCGCATAGCGCCTTGGCGATATCGATGTCGAAGCCTTCGAGCTTGCCGTCGGAGGTCAGGTTGTTGAAGGGCGGGTAGGCGCCTTCGGTACCGATCTTGAGCTGCATCTTGTCCTGTGCGCTGGCCGTGCCGACGGACAGGACCAGAGCCGCCGCCGAGACGGCGAACGCCAGACGCTTCGTGATACGCATGGATTTCCTCATTGTTCTTTTTCCCACTCTCGCGGCTGCCTTGCCCGGCGCCGCGTCTTATTGTGGCCGCGGCACTTCGCCGGACCTTGGCGCGATACTCCCACTGTTTTTTGCTCAAATGCAACCGCAAAGAGGAAAAGCGCACGCCCGATGCCGGGTTACCTCACGAGAGGTCCAGCACCTTCGCGATGAAGTCGGCGATCGACGGTATGTCGTCGAGGGAAAAGACTGGCAGGTGCTCGCCGGGAAGCGGATGGTCCGCGGCGATGGCCAAGACGTTGGGGCTCGCCGGCGACAGCGGGCGCCGTTCCTTGGCGTCCAGGCGGCGGGTCTCGATCTTGGGATGCTGGTCGCGCTTGTAGCCTTCGACGAGGACGAGGTCGCATGGGGAGAGACGCGCCAGGACGTCGTCCAGTGTGGGTTCCGTCTCGCCGCGCAGTTCGTGCATCAGGGCCCAGCGGCGGTCGGAGACGATCGCGACCTCGCCGGCGCCCGCGGCGCGGTGACGGAAGGAATCCGTGCCGGGCGTGTCGATGTCGAATTCGTGGTGGGCGTGCTTGACGGTCGAGACCGAAAAGCCGCGCGCCCGGAATTCGGCGACGAGCCGTTCGGTGAGCGTCGTCTTGCCCGAATTCTTCCAGCCGGTGATACCGAGGACGCGCCGTTCCATCTATCGAGCCAGCGGTCCCGAAACGCGATCGACGTACATGCCGTAGAGTGCCATGCAGCCGGCCGCGATGGAGGAGAGCAGCATGACCCAGAGCAGCGGAAAAGGGCCGCTTTCCACGCTCAGGAATGCGCCGGAGACGACCGAGAGCGCCGCCCCGGCGCCAATCTGCATCGCGCCGCCCAGACCCGAGGCCGAACCCGCAAGGCGCGGGCGCACGCTGACGATGCCGGCGACCGCGTTGGGCAGGGTCAGGCCGTTGCCAAGACCGACGAGCATGGCCGGGGCGAACAGCGAGAGCGGATGATAGTAGCCGAGCCAGAAGAGAATGATGGACACCATGCTGCCGACGGAGGCGAGAACATTGCCCGAAAGCATCATGATATTGATGCCGATGCGGCTGGAATAGCGACCGGTCATGTAGTTGCCCAGCATGTAGCCGAACGAAATCAGTGCGAAATAGAGGCCATAGCCGGAGGGCGCCAGGCCAAGGATCTCGCTGGAAACGAAAGGTCCACCTCCCAGGAACGCGAAGAATGCGCCGGAGGTGAAACCGGCGGTGAGCGTATAGGCCCAGAAGCGGCGCGACTTCAGGAGTTGAGGATAGGCGCTGAACTGGTCCGACAGGCTGGACGAGCGAGAATGGTTCGTTTCGTTCAAGTCGTAGTACACGATCGCCGTGGCTGCGAACCCCAAGGCGAGGGTGAGCACGAAAGTGGACTCCCAGCCGTACATCTCGTCCAGGAAGCCGCCGATGATGGGCGCGATCATCGGCACAAGTGCCATGCCCATGGTGACATAGCCGATGCGGCTCGCAGCCTCGCCGGTTCCGACCGTATCGCGGATGACGGCGCGTGACAGGACCATTCCCGCGGCGGAAAAGCCCTGCAGCACCCGGCACACCAGCAGAAACTCGATGGTCGGCGCAAAGATCGCCGCGGCCGTGCTCGCCAGGAACACGACAAAGCACCCGAGCATGACGGGCCTGCGTCCCAGCCGGTCGGATGCCGGGCCGATGAACAGTTGCAGCAAGGCGGTCGATGCCAGAAAGAGGGAAACCATCAGCTGCACGATCGCATAGTCGGCCGAGAAATGGCGTGCGATCGCGGGCATCGACGGCAGAAACACGTTCATCGCCAGCGCGCCCGTTGCCGTGGCGATGACCAGGGTGAGAATGTGCGGGGAGCGGATGGCGGGAGGCGTTGCGTCCATTACAGGCCGTCCGGTGCCATTGCGGGGCTGGTGCTCTCGGCCACCGGTCTCGTGCGCCCGACGATCTGTTCGCGGTAAAGCGCATAGAGACCCGAACCGATAATGATCGTGGCGCCGATGCTCATCGCCGCATCGGGCACGTCTCCGAATACGAGATACCCGAGCAGGATGGCCCAAAGCAGGCCGGTGTAGCGGAACGGCGCAATGTAGGAGATGTCGCCCGTGCGCATCGACAGGATGATGAACTGGTAGCCGAAGAGCAGGAGCACGGCGGCGCCGAAGAGAAGACCGGCATCCGCCAGTTCCACCGGCGACCAGCCGCCATAGGGCACCACGAGCGCGGCTCCCGTGACCGAGACGGCGCAGGCCGTCACGGTCGAGACGAACAGCGACGGCACTTCGGCATCGATGCGTTTGGTGGCGAGGTCGCGCACCACGCAGGCAAGGACACAGCCCAGCGCGAACAGCGAATAGACGCTGAACCCTTCCAGTCCCGGTCGCACGATCACGAGAACCCCGGCAAATCCGGCGCCGATCGCCAGCCATCGCCTCCAGCCCACCGGCTCCGAAAACAACAGCGCCGCGCCCATGGTCACGCCGAGCGGCAGCGCCTGGAGGATCGCGGACACGTTGGCGATTGGAAGATGCGAGAGCGCGGTGAGGAAGCAAAGCGTCGCGACGACCTCGCCGACGGCGCGGAGGACAATCCAGCGGTCGAGTATGTGGCGCGGGATCCGGAATGCGCCCCTGTGCCACGCGAGAACACCGATCAGGACGGTCGCGAACACTCCACGGATGAGCATGATCTGCGCCATGTTCATGGAATCGCTGACGACCTTGGAGAGGACGTCGTTCATGGTGAACCCCGCCATGGAGACCGCCATGAAGAGCGCGCCGCGCAGATTGGGAGAGAGGGCCAAGATGCTTCTGATCCGTTTGCCACGGCATGTAGCACCGGTCCGCGATTTCGCAACCGTGAATGAGTGGGCCAGATCGTCCACCCGAACCGGACCGCAAGGACCTACGGAGCCTTAAGGCCCTTCGAGGCTTGAACCGAGTTTGCCCGTCAGCGGATCGTATTTATCCCGCAGGGTCGGGGGGTATTTCAGAAGCATCGCGTGGATGACGTCGTCGGCTCCGAACTCGAAGCGGTAGTAGAAGATTTTTCCGTCCTCGTAGCCGGATAGGACCACCCAGTCGTCCGCTACGCGGCGGTAGGTCACCTCGAATTCGCCCTGGCCCTGGCTCGCCTGGTCGGCGAATTCGCGCGGCGAGAGGTCGAGGGCGTTGTGGGACGCGTAGACGGCGAGACTGGCGCCATCGTCCGACAGCCAGGTCATGCCGTCGCCGTTAGCCGGCGCCTCCATCTGGTCGGAGAATACCTCGGCCGGAAAGGTGAGCGAGGTTCCGAAGCGCGCGTTGCGGTATGTCAGCGTGTCGGCGAACGCGGGGGCGGCGGCGAGCGCCACAGCGCCTAGTACGGCGAGCCTGCGCGCGAGGACCATCGCTATCCCCCCGTAACGCTCATGTGTCGTGACACCGATGGCCTGTTCGTGCGGCGGTCGATGACGAAATCGTGGCCCTTCGGCTTGCGCCCGATGGCCTCGTCGATGGCGTGCGACAGAAGCTCGTTGCCTTCGGAGGCGCGAAGAGGCGCGCGCAGGTCGGCGGCATCCTCCTGGCCGAGGCACATGTAGAGCGTGCCCGTGCAGGTCAGCCGCACACGGTTGCAGCTTTCGCAGAAATTGTGAGTCATCGGCGTGATGAAGCCGAGACGGCCGCCGGTCTCGGCGACCTCGACGTAGCGGGCGGGACCGCCGGTCTTATAGGGAATGTCGGTGAGGGTGAACTGCCGCTCGAGGTTTGCGCGCAGCAGCGACAGCGGCAGGTACTGGTCGGTGCGGTCGGCGTCGATCTCACCCATCGGCATGGTCTCGATGACGGTGAGGTCCATGCCGCGCCCGTGCGCCCAGCGCATCAGGTCGGGGATTTCCGCGTCGTTGAAGCCCTTGAGCGCCACGGCATTGATCTTTACCGCGATGCCCGCTGCCTGCGCGGCGTCCAGACCCTGCATGACACGGCCGAGATCGCCCCAGCGGGTGATCGTGCGGAACTTCACTGGATCGAGCGTATCGAGCGACACGTTGATGCGCTTCACGCCGCAGTCTGCGAGCTCGCCGGCAAAGCGCGCGAGCTGCGAGCCGTTGGTGGTGAGGGTGAGTTCGCGAAGCGCGCCCGAATCGAGGTGGCGCGACAGCTGGCGCACGAGATGCATGATGTTCTTGCGCACCAGCGGCTCGCCGCCGGTCAGCCTGAGCTTGCGCACGCCCTTTTCCACGAAGGTCGTGCACAGCCGGTCGAGCTCCTCCAGCGACAGCAGGTCCCGCTTTGGCAGGAACGTCATGTCCTCCGCCATGCAGTAGGTGCAGCGGAAGTCGCAACGGTCCGTGACCGACACCCTGAGGTAGTCGATCGACCGGCCGAACGGGTCGATCATCGTAGCTGCGCCGAAATCCATCGCTTCCTTCCACGGCTGCCAGGAGGCAAACCTTTGGACCTGAATGTCGTGCCCGGACGGCCGGTCGTCAAGGCGTGGTCGGGCGATTCGCTGTATGCGGAGCAATATAACCGTCGGCGCGGGCACGACCTCCCTTGTCGCGAGATGCCTTCTCGCGCCGCCTGGATCGGAGAGCGTGTCTTACGGCTGTTCCGCCTTCGAGACACTTATGATGGCGCGCAGGAGGAGGCGGAGGTCTTCTTCGGCCGACGCCCGCTCCGCGCCGAGCGCGATCTGGAGCCTCAGGAGGCGCTTGGCCAGCCGATGCCAGTACTCGACGGCTTCCGGTCTTCGTTTTCGTGAAAGGCCGTCGCCACGCCGGAGACCAGATCCGTGCGCTCGTGAAGTGGAAGGACGCTGCCCATGTGCCCAAGCCCCCGACTCACCCGTGCTTCGAAAAGATAATGCACGGTGTCATGCCATCAAACGGATCCGGCCTTGCCCGAGGCTTGGGGCGTGCGTTTCCACAGCAAATCGGCCGGTCCCGTAGATGGGTCGCCCGCAACGCCAGCGTGGGCGGTGATTGTGTCGCGGGCGGGGTATCGCTAGGCTCGACGCCGAAACCGGGGATACGTCGAGAATGCAGGACCGCACCGCCGGGCCGATCCGTCTGCGGATGAAGAGCAAGCGGCTGCCCGCGGCGGTGTCCGGCTGGCTCGGACGGCAGTTCGACCGCATGCTGGGTTTCGCCCGCTTCAATGCGATCTATGCGGACTTCGCTCCTTGCGCTGCAGCGGAGGCTTCCCGCAATTTCCTCGACCGGCTGAACATCCGGGTGGATATGGACGGCGAACCGCTGTCCAGCGTGCCAAAAAAGGGGCCGCTGCTCTTCGTCGCCAACCATCCGCACGGACTTGTGGACGGGTTCGCGC
Organism: Aquibium oceanicum; assembly: GCF_001889605.1. NCBI lineage: Bacteria > Pseudomonadati > Pseudomonadota > Alphaproteobacteria > Hyphomicrobiales > Phyllobacteriaceae > Aquibium > Aquibium oceanicum. The sequence goes on from NZ_CP018171.1 coordinate 2,497,279, forward strand.
TGGACGCGCAGCTTACGCCGACGCGACCGGACGGCTGGCTAATGGGGTTCTATGTGCTGGGAGAGGTGCCCGAGTTCCGCGAGCGCCTGATCACGGTCGATCCCGAACGCAAGCGCTCCAAGCGCAGGCGCAACCTGCGTGGCTGGCGCGAGGCCTACCGGCTGCTGGAACGCGGCGGCGCGCTCGTGGTCTTTCCCGCCGGTGCGGTATCCCGGTTCGACCGGAAGGCGCGCCGTCCACGCGACCCTGAATGGAGCCCGCACATCGCCGCGCTGGCGCGCCGCACGGGCGCGGCCGTCATGCCGTTCCACATCCACGGTCGGAACTCATGGCCCTATCTTTTCCTCGGCGCCATTTCGCCGAAGCTGCAGAACCTCCTCGTGTTTTCGGAGATGCAACGGACGCGGGGCAGGGTAGTGCGCATCACCGCCGGGCCGGTGGTCACGGCCGAGGAACTCGCGGTCCTGCCAAACAACGAGGCGGCGATCGCCTACCTCCGCGACAAAAGCGACGCCCTGGCCGGCAGGTGATCGCTACAGGCCGGGTCGGCCGTGCCGGACGAGCTTGAGGATGTTGCCGCTCACCGGCGCGGTGGAATAGGCGCCGTCGCGCGGTTCCACCGTCATCGGCACGCCGGCGCTGGGGCAGAGCGTCAGACGGTAGATGACGTCGATCTTGGAACCCGGTACGAGCGCGAGGCGGTAGCGCTGGACGATGCGCGCGAGGATCATCTTCATTTCCAGCGTCGCGAAGGCGAAGCCCAGGCAGAGCCGGGGGCCGGCGCTGAACGGGATGTAGTCGTAGGGACCGGGCTTGCTGCGCGCCCAGCGGGACGGATCGAAGACGTCCGGGTCCGGATAGACCGATGGCTCGCGGTGGGTCATGAAAGCGCTCATGATGACGCGGTCGTCGCGCTGGAGCGGCAGTCCGAGCGCATCGGTGGGTGCCGCGACCGTGCGAAACGTGTGATGCACGGGCGGCAGCAGCCGCAGGGTCTCCTTCAGGACGGCGTCGAGCAGCGGCATGGCTTCGATCTCGCCGGTGGCGGGCGGCCACGAGGTGAGCTTCGAGGCCACTTCCCGGTCGAGTTCGGCCGCGACTGACGGGTTCTGGGCGAGCAGATACATCGCCCAGGCGAGCGTACTGGCCGTGGTCAGGAAGGAGGCGCCGTGCAGGATCGCCGAATGCGCGACCAGCTCGTCGTCGCTCATGGCGAAGTCCTTGTCGCCATGGGCACGGATGAGCTGCGACAACAGGTCGTTTCCGGGCGCGCCGGCGCTGCGCTTTTCCTCGATCAACTGCCGCATCGCGGCTTCGAGCTTTTCCGCATGGCGCAGCAGGCGCCGCACGCGCGTTCCAGGCACGGTCGGGCGCAAATGGAGCGTGCGAACGTCGACGTCGAGGGTGATCCAGTCGCGGATCAGCATGCAGATTGCCAGCGAGCGCTCGAAATCCGCCTCGCCGAACAGCAGATGCGCCGCGATCCAGTTCGAAAGCGTCAGCATCTCGTGGTAGGCGTCGATCGGCTTTCCGACCTCCCACCGGTCTAGGACCTGATCAATCAGGCCGGCGATCGCGGGCGCGTAGGATGCGACCGCGAGCCTGGAGAGCGGCGGCTGCATGATGCGGCGGTGCCGGTCGTGCTCGGCCCCGTGCATGGCGAAGATGCTCCTTCGCATGCGCCGCTGCGCCGATTCGCGCGGTCCCCTCAACACCTGCCCGCCGGGACGGAAAAGGTCCGGCTGGCCGAAGACGATGCGATTGGGCACCGCGCCAAAGGCCATCACGTGCTGTCGCCCGTCCTTCAGGAACGGCAGCGGATTGCCAAGGCCGCCGACCGGCCCATAGATCTCGCGCGCCTCGAGGAAGCAGGAAATCGGGTCGCGCAGGTACTTCCCGTACCAGCGCCAGGTCTGATGGCCGTAAAGAACGTAGGGCTTGCTGACGACTTCCGCGCCTCCGGTCATCCGTTCGCCTCGCGGGGGAAGCGGCGCTGGCGAACGCCGAACGGCGCCGGCCCGGATTTCCGGTCAGTCGGCGACATGGCTGTCGGCGTCTTCGTCATGCTGTTCCAACCCCGCGGAACCGCCTCGCCTTCTGAGCCCGATGGCAGTCCATCCATCGGGCTTAGAAAGGATTGGCCGGGCCGTCAAGAAAAGCGGCGAGGTGCTACTTGATCGCCGCGGTGTCAGACGGTCTCAGGGCTGGCGGAAAGCAACGTTTGCCCGTCAGGCATTCATCGGGTCTTTCTCCAGGTTCTTCGGCAATGGCTGGCTGGAGCACTTCAGGTGCACGTCGCGCGAGATACGACGGCGCTGCTTTTCCGAATTCTCCTTGCTGGCCGCCGACATTGCGAGACCGTAGGGGCCGAGAAGGATGCCGACACCCACGCTGAGGTTCTTGTCCTCATATTCGGCGGCCGTCATGCGTGCCTTTTCGCACTCTGGCGTCTGCCATTTCGGATCGCTGGTGGGCAACGTGGCGGCATATTCGGCAGGCCGGCTGGTGCATCCCGCGATCGACGCCGCCAGCAAGCAGGCCGCCGCCTTCGAAAGTCGCTTCATGTCCGTTCGTTTCCCCGATCCGCCAGCACTTCAATCAGCGCGTGACGACAGAATGAGTTTGGCCGCACGAAAAAATTCTTAACGCGGGCGGATATCCTTTCGTCTTTGCAGGCGGGAGGGGCCGATAGCGCGGTTGGCCGACCAAGAATCAACGGCGCGGACGTGAGGCTGGCAGTTGGCACCAGCAAAAAAGGTCGGGGAGCTATCCCGACCCTTTTCTAGCGTCTCAACGGCCGATGCCAGTACATCCGTGGTCATCGGTGGAGGCGATCTGCATATGCGTGAGCCTAAATGCCGGATGGTTAACGAAAGGTTAACAGCGGCGTGCGTGGTTGAAGGTCCACGGTTCCCACCCTTTCGCCTGCCATGAGCCTACCAAAGACGACGGTAGGCAACCGAACCAAGTCAAGATATTGTTATGATGGTGAGCGCGCAGGGGCTCGAACCCTGGACCTACTGATTAAAAGTCAGTTGCTCTACCGGCTGAGCTACGCGCTCCCGACGGGCGGCGGGCGCCCCGGAAAGTGCGGCGGAACATAGGGAGCATGGCTTCGGCGGTCAACCGGAAATCCGGCGGATACGGGTCTTTGCAGCCGGTGCGGAACGCCGGCACGGACGGGCTCGCGCATGGTCGATGCGGCGAGAGGAACGTTGATCCGGCTTCGGTTCGGATGTCTGGAATTGCCGGGTGGGCGTCGCCCCCGGCTGAGAACGTCAGGTTGGCATCTCGTCCACCGTCTTGCGGCGGCGGGCGCGGAGATGGCGGGCTTTTCGCCAGGAGAAGCGGCCCATCCTGCCGGTTGCGAAGAGCATCAGCGAGGTGAGGACGAAGCCGAGCAGGCCCCAGCCGAGGCCGGCCAGCGTCACCGGCACGGCCGGCTGGAACTCGCGCCAGGTGCCTTCCAGAAGTTCGCCGTCGCCCCTCGTCAAGACCAGCGGTTGGAGGAGCGGCGGACTTTCGATGAAGTCGCTGCGCTGACTCGAAAGGCGGTCCAGCCGCTCGATCGACCGGCGGGCGCTCTGGCCTCTCGTGCGGAACAGCGTGTCGGACGCCTCGTCGTGTCGCTGAAGGGCTTGCTGGCGGGACAGCCCGCTGGCCGACGCATCCCGGTCGAAGTCCTCCACCGTGCGCGTCAGTTCGGTCACGGCGCCGCCGATGCGCTGGCGATACTGCTGCGCGAACTCGGGAAGCTGGGATGTGCAGATGGCCCCGATGATCGCGGCAGCGAAGGTGAGGTTTTGTGCGACGGCGCCCATGTCGAGCTATCGGGTCCCGGCCGGACGGGCCGGAACGCCACGCTCGGCAACGCCGGTGTCCGCCTTTGGCTCTGAATGGGGGCGTCGCGGGCCCTTGCTGGTACCGGGTGCATGTTCCGGCGCGGGTCGTCTGGATGCCGGGGTACCGGCTGCTCTCCGTTCGTCGATGATCGTTTCAGGTTCCAGTCGACGCACCGTCGCCATTGATCCGCCTCCGTGTGGCGGGACAACTCGTTCGAAGGCAGGCCGTTCCTGCGCATCGGCATTTGGCGCGACGGCCGTGGAAGCGCGCGACGCCGTGTCGGGCAAGAAATCCGGACGGGACGGGACAATTTGCCCACGCAAGGGTGATTGGCCGGGCGGTGGGGGCGGTTTATAGCGTCGCCTCGAAAGGGAAACCAAGGCGCAATGGCGGTCGATGTCGGATATGTGAGCGCGGTCGGGGCGGGGGCGTTGTCGTTCCTGTCGCCCTGCGTCTTGCCGCTGGTGCCGCCCTATCTCTGTTACATGGCAGGCGTCTCGGTCGACGAGTTCCGCGGCGAGGCAAAGCAGGAGACAGGCGGAACCCGCGCGGCGCTGCTATCGGCCTCGTTCGCCTTCGTGCTCGGCTTTTCAACCGTGTTCGTGGCGCTGGGAGCCGGCGCCTCCTCCATCGGCGGTCTGCTGCGCGCCTACCAGCAGGAACTGGCGATCGTCGCTGGCGTGCTGATCATCGTCATGGGCCTGAACTTCCTCGGAGTGATCCGCATCCCGCTCCTGTCGCGCGAGGCACGTTTCCAGTCGGGCGGCAAGCCCGCGAGCGCCTTTGCCGCTTATGTGATGGGCCTCGCCTTCGCCTTCGGCTGGACACCCTGCATCGGCCCGGTGCTCGGACCGATCCTGACGCTGGCGGGCGGTCGGGAGACTGTGGGCGAGGGGGCCGCGCTGCTCTTTGCCTATTCGCTGGGGCTCGGTATACCGTTTCTCGTGGCGGCGCTGTTTTCGGGCGCGTTCATGCGCTTCCTCGGGCGTTTCCGGGTCCATCTCGGCCGCGTGGAAAAGATCATGGGCGGGCTGCTCGTCGTGGCCGGCGTGCTCTTCCTCACCGGCGGCATCCAGCGCGCCTCCTACTGGTTGCTCGAGACTTTTCCCGGTCTCGCCAATCTCGGCTGACGGCCAAGCTCGCCGCTCCATCGGGAAGATTCCGACCCCGGCGAGGCCGATTGGATTGGCCTCCCGCCGGTGATAGACACGGTCGGGTTTTTTGCAGGCAACCGGATGATTCCGCACATGAGCGAACGCAGCTGTCTCTCGATCATTCTGGCCGCGGGCGAGGGGACGCGCATGAAGAGCACCCTGCCCAAGGTGCTGCATCCGGTGGCGGGGCTGCCGATGGTGTGCCACGTGCTCGATGCCGCGACGGCGGCTGGAAGCGGTGCGCTGGCGGTGGTGGTCGGGCACGGGGCGGATGCGGTGGCACGCACGGTGCGCGAGCGCGTGGACAATGCCGACGTCTTCCTTCAGGCCGAGCGTCTCGGAACCGCGCACGCCGTGCTCGCCGCCCGCGAGGCGATCGCGCGCGGCCATGACGATCTCCTCGTCATGTTCGGTGACACGCCGCTGATCGAAACCACCGCGCTTGACGCCGCCCGGGCCAAGCTCGCCGAGGGCGCATCCGTCGCGGTCATGGGGTTCCGAACGGAAAACCCGACCGGCTACGGCCGGCTGATCGAGCGCGACGGCGAACTGGTGGCGATCCGCGAGGAGCGCGACTGCACCGACAAGGAACGCAAGATCACCTTCTGCAATGGCGGCCTTATGGCCATCGACGGGCGGATCGCGCTCTCGCTCCTCGAGGCTGTCGGCAACGACAACGCCAAGGGCGAATTCTACCTGACCGACGTCGTCGCTGTCGCCCGCGCCATGGGACTGCGGGTCGCGGCGACCGAGGCGCCGTTCGACAACGTGCTCGGTATCAACAACCGCGCCGAACTCGCCGAGGCCGAGGCGATCTGGCAGGCGCGCAGGCGACACCGGATGATGCTCGACGGCGTCAGCCTTGTCGCGCCAGAGACGGTGCATTTCTCGCACGACACGGAGGTGGCCGCCGATACGCTGATCGAGCCGAACGTGGTTTTCGGCCCGAAGGTGAAGGTGGCCGCCAACGCCCGCATCCGCGCCTTCTGCCACATCGAGGGAGCCTCGATCGGCGAAGGCTGCGAGGTCGGCCCGTTTGCGCGGCTGCGGCCCGGAGCCCGGCTCGCAGAGACCGCCAAGGTGGGGAACTTCTGCGAGGTCAAGGAGGCCGACGTGCAGGCCGGCGCCAAGATCAACCACCTGACCTATATCGGCGACGCCACCGTCGGCGCTCACGCCAACATCGGAGCGGGCACCATCACCTGCAACTACAACGGCTACACCAAGGACCGCACCGAGATCGGCGCTGACGCCTTCATCGGCTCGAATTCGTCGCTTGTGGCGCCGGTGCGCATCGGCGAGCGCGCCTACGTTGCCTCCGGCAGCGTGGTGACCTTCGACGTGCCCGACGACGCGCTGGCCTTCGGCCGGGCGAAGCAGGTCACGAAGGAGGGCAGGGCGCCGGAACTGCGTGCCCGCTACAAGGCCGAGAAGGAAAGTCGCGCGGCGAAGAAATAGCCCGCGCCGCCCGCTCGCGCGGACTGTCATGCGCTGAAAAGAATTTTTAGTACCGTTCGGCTAGGCTCGGGCCTACATGATCGCAGTCGGCGGTCGGCAGGTCTATTCGCGGGGTCTTGGGCGCATCATGTGTGGCATCGTTGCAATCGTGGGCTCGACGCCCGTGGCTCCGCTCATCGTCGACGCGCTGAAGCGGCTTGAATACCGCGGCTACGATTCGGCCGGGGTGGCAACCATCGAGAGCGGGCACCTCGCCCGGCGGCGCGCCGAGGGCAAGCTGATCAATCTCGAAAAGAGGCTGCGCGACGAGCCGCTCGACGGACTGATCGGTATCGGGCACACCCGCTGGGCCACCCACGGCGTGCCGAACGAGACCAACGCGCATCCGCATTTCGCCAAGGACGTCGCGATCGTCCACAACGGTATCATCGAGAATTTCGCCGACCTCAGGGACGAACTGGTGGCGGAGGGCTACACCTTCACCTCGCAGACCGACACCGAGGTGGTGGCGCATCTGGTTTCGCGCGAGCTCGAGCGCGGCGAGACGCCGGAAAAGGCGGCCTTCAACGCACTGAAGCGGCTCGAGGGCGCATTCGCGCTCGCCATCATGTTCCGCGGCGACGAGGACCTGATCATCGGCGCGCGCAGCGGCCCGCCGCTCGCCGTCGGCCACGGTCATGGTGAGATGTATCTCGGCTCCGACGCCATCGCGTTGTCGCCCTTCACCAATGCCATCACCTACCTGGAAGACGGCGACTGGGCGGTGGTCCGCCGCGCGGGCATGCAGATATTCGACATGAACGGCGACCCGGTGGAGCGCCGCCGCCAGAAGTCGATCGGCACCAGCTTCATGGTCGACAAGGGCAACCACCGGCACTTCATGGAAAAGGAGATCCACGAGCAGCCGGAGGTGATCTCCCATACGCTCTCGCATTATCTCGACTTCGCCGAAGGCAAGGCCAAGCGGGAATCGCTACCGTTCGACTTCGCCAAGCTCGACCGGATCGCGATCTCGGCCTGCGGCACGGCCTATCTCGCCGGGCTGGTCTCTAAGTACTGGTTCGAGCGCTACGCGCGCCTGCCGGTGGACATCGACGTGGCCTCGGAGTTCCGCTACCGCGAGATGCCGATGCCGAAGGCGAGCGCGGCCTTCTTCGTGTCGCAGTCGGGCGAGACGGCGGACACGCTGGCTTCGCTGCGCTACTGCCGGGCCGAGGGCATCCCGATCGGCGCCATCGTGAACGTGCAGGAGTCCACGATCGCGCGCGAATCCGACTGCGTGTTTCCCACGCTCGCCGGACCCGAGATCGGGGTGGCGTCGACCAAGGCCTTCACCTGCCAGCTCTCGGTGCTGGCGGCGCTGGCGGTGCGCGCGGCTTCCGAGCGCGGGACGATCTCGGCCCAGGAGGAAAAGCAGCTGGTGCGCGAGCTTTCGGAGACGCCGCGCTATGCCACCCAGGCGCTGAAGCTCGAGGAGCAGATCGACCGCGTCGGTCGCAAGTTGTCGCAATACAAGCACGTGCTCTATCTCGGCCGCGGGACGAACTATCCGATGGCCGTCGAGGGCGCGCTGAAGCTCAAGGAAATCTCCTACATCCATGCCGAGGGCTACGCGGCCGGCGAACTGAAACACGGGCCGATCGCGCTGATCGACCGCGACATGCCGGTGATCGTGATCGCGCCGCACGACCGCGTCTTCGACAAGACGGTGTCGAACATGCAGGAGGTCGCCGCGCGCGGCGGCAAGATCATCCTGATCACCGACAAGGAGGGCTCGCGGCGCGCCGGCATCGAGACGTTCGAGACCATCGTGCTGCCGGACATGCCGGAGATCATCGCGCCGATCGTCTACGCGCTGCCGGTGCAGATGCTGGCCTACCATACGGCCGTCTTCATGGGCACCGACGTCGACCAGCCGAGGAACCTCGCCAAGTCGGTGACCGTGGAATGATGTCCGCGACGATCCGGAACCCGCGGATTATTTCGCACGTTTCATAATTTCGACCGGATGGGCTATTTATCCTGAGGGTCCCGATCCGGATTGATCTCTATGTCAGAACAGCCCAAGCACCGCGGCATGACGCGAATCAGGAATTATTTCCTGACCGGCTTCGTCGTCACGGCGCCTCTCGCCATCACGGCCTATATTGCCTGGTCGTTCATCGGCTGGGTGGATTCCTGGGTCAAACCCTACATTCCGGCGCGCTACAATCCCGACAACTACCTGCCCTTCGCGGTGCCCGGATTCGGGCTCATCGTCGCGGTGGTGCTGATCACGCTGATCGGGTTCCTGACTGCCAACTTCATCGGCCGCACCATCGTCTCCTACGGCGAGTACCTGCTCGACCGGATGCCGCTGGTACGCTCGATCTACCGGGCGCTGAAGCAGATCTTCGAGACGGTGTTGTCGAACAAGTCCGAGGTGTTCAAGAAGGTCGGCCTGATCGAGTATCCGCGCCGCGGCGCCTGGGCGATCGTCTTCATCTCCAGCGAGCGGCAGTCGGAGGTGAATTCGAGGATCGAGGCTCATGCGGAGGATTCGATCGCGGTGTTTCTTCCTTCCACTCCCAACCCGACCACCGGCTTCCTCATGTACGTGCCGCGGTCGGAACTGATCGAGCTCTCGATGACGGTGGAGGAGGCGGCCAAGCTGGTGATATCGGCTGGCCTGGTGACTCCGGAGTACCAGAAGAAGACCGAGGAACTGGTGCGGCAAGCCGACTCTCGGGTCGCGCCGCCGCTTTCGGCAGCCGAATAGCCGCCAAGCTTCAGCCCGCGCGCAGGAGCCGCACCGCTTCGTCGCGGCCGAAGAGATAAAGCAGCAGCCGCAGCGCCTTCCCCCGTTCGGACGCGAGTTCCGGATCGCGGTCGAGCAGGAGCCGGGCGTCGTCGCGCGCGATCTCCAGGAGGTCGCCATGCGCTTCCAGCCGGGCGACGAGGAAGCCAGGCGTTCCCGACTGGCGCGTGCCCAAGAGTTCGCCTTCGCCGCGAAGCTTCAGGTCCTCCTCGGAGATGACGAAGCCGTCCTCTGTCTCCCGCATGACCGACAGCCGCCGCTTTGCCGTTTCGCCAAGCGGACCCTCGTAGAGCAGCACGCAGGTGGAGGCCTTGTCACCGCGCCCGACGCGCCCGCGCAACTGGTGGAGTTGGGCGAGGCCGAAGCGCTCGGCATGCTCGATGACCATGATCGTGGCGTCCGGTATGTCGACCCCGACCTCGATCACCGTCGTTGCGACAAGGACGCGCGTCTCGCCGGCCTTGAAAGCGCGCATTGCTTCGTCCTTCTCGGCACCCTTCATCCGTCCGTGCACGAGGCCGACCAGCGGTCCGAAATGCTTCCTGAGGGACTTCGCACGGTCTTCCGCCGACATCAGACCGACATCTTCGGATTCCTCCACCAGGGGGCAGATCCAGTAGATTTTCTGGCCCTCGTCGACGGCGCGGCCGATGCGCGCGACCAGTTCGTCGAGGCGTTCGGTGGGCAGCGTCACCGTCTGGATCGGCTGTCGGCCCGCGGGCTTCTCGGTCAGGCGCGACACGTCCATGTCGCCGAAGGCGGTGAGCACCAGCGTGCGCGGGATCGGGGTGGCGGTCATGACCAGCATGTCCGGGGCGTCGCCCTTCGCGGTGATCGACAGGCGCTGGTGCACGCCGAAACGATGCTGCTCGTCGACGATCGCGAGCACCAAGTTGCGATAGGCGACGGTGTCCTGGAACAGCGCGTGGGTACCTACCACGAAGTGGATCGACCCGTCAGCGAGGCCGGCGAGGATTTCGGCGCGCTCGCGGCCCTTTTCGCGGCCGGTGAGGATGCGCACCGTCAGGCCCGCCCCTTCGGCCAGCGGCGCGATGGTGGCGAAATGCTGGCGCGCCAGGATCTCGGTCGGGGCCATCAGTGCCGCCTGGCCTCCGGCCTCCGCCGCGCGCGCCATGGCAAGCAATGCCACCACCGTCTTGCCGGCGCCGACGTCGCCCTGCAGCAGCCGCAGCATGCGCTCCGGACGGGCGAGGTCCGCTTCGATCTCGGCCACCGCCTTCTCCTGCGACCCGGTGAGGCTGTAGGGCAGGGCGGCGCGGATGCGCGCGACGAGCGAACCGTCGCCTTTGAGCGGCCGGCCGGATAGTCGCCGGATGCGCGAGCGCACCAGCGCCAGCGAGACCTGTCCGGCCAGAAGCTCGTCATAGGCAAGGCGGCGGCGAGCGGGATTGTCCAGCGAGACGTCGAGCGCGTCGCCCGGCTCGTGCAGCCGCCCAAGTGCGGCACGGAAGTCCGGAAACGAATGCCGCCGCATCAGTTCGGCATCGAGCCATTCCGGCAGCGAGGGCGTGCGCCCCAGGGCCTGCGCGAGGATGCGGCGCAGGACGCGCGGGGAAAGGCCCGCGGTCAGCGGATAGACCGGTTCCACCAGCGGCAGGTCCTCGGCGCGGTCGGCCGGCACCATGTGGTCGGGGTGGACCATGGAAGGGCGACCGTTGAACCACTCCATGCGGCCGGAGACGAGGAAGCGCTCGCCGACGGGCAGCGATTTTTCCAGCCAGTTTCCCTTGGCATGGAAGAAGGTGAGCGCGATCTCACCGGTCTCGTCGAAGGCGAAGACGCGGTAGGGCTGGTTGCCCTTGCCGCGCGGCGGCGGCTGGTGGCGGTCGATGGTGACCTCCAGCGTGACGATCGCGCCTTGCGCGGCGCCAGCGATCTCGGGCCGGCTGCGCCGGTCGATGAGCGAGTGCGGGAGGACGAAGAGCAGGTCGCCGACGCGCAGGTCGCGCTCGCCGACGTCGGCGGGCACGACCCTTTCCAGGAGGGCGAGGACCTTCGGGCCGACGCCCTCGAGCGAAGTGGCGGGCGCATAGAGGGGATCGAGGAGGGAGGGACGCATCGGCAGCGACCTTATGTGCTCGGCGGGCCGATGCAAGGCTGACACCCGCCGCGATCCACTATATATGCGCTCACCGACAGGACGGACGAGCGATGAGCGGTATGACGAGAAGCAGCGGCGGGTTGGAGATCAGGCGCAAGAAGGCGCTCTACCGGTCCTGGCACCGCGGCATGCGCGAGGTGGACCTCCTGCTCGGAACCTTTGCCGATGCCCGCATCGACACCTTGAGTTCCGGCGAACTCGACCAATATGAGGATCTGCTCGACCAGCTGGACGCCGACCTCCTGAAATGGATGACCGGTGAAGCCCCGGTTCCCGAGCAGTACGACCATCCGCTTTTCCGCAGGATCCAGGCGTTCCGCCAGGTCATGCCCTTCTGACGACAACTGAAAACATGAGCCTTATCGATTCTCTCGGCCTGAAGCCTGGCCGCACCGGGGCCGTGACGATCGGCGGCGTCGCCGACGGCTTCGAGGCCTTCGTGCTGGCGCGGATCGCCGCGGAGGCGGCGGGCGACCGGCCGGTGTTGTTCGTCGCGCGCGACGGCCAGCGCATCCCGGCCATCATCGAGGCGCTGGGCTTCGCCGCGCCCGGTCTGCCGGTGCTGGAACTGCCCGCTTGGGACTGCCTTCCCTATGACCGCGTGTCGCCCGGCGCCGACGCCGCCGCGCGGCGGCTGGATGCGCTGTCGGCGATGATCGCGTTGCGAGAGAAGCCGCACCGGGCGGTGGTGATCACGACGGTCAACGCGGTGCTGCAGCGCGTGCCGCCGGCCGCGCTGCTGGCCGCGCAGTCCTTCTCGGTGCGCCCCGGCAACCAGGTCGACATGAAGGCGCTGATCGACCGGCTGGAGACCAACGGCTTCGATCGGGTCGGCACGGTGCGCGACGTCGGCGACTTCGCCGTACGCGGCGGTATTCTCGATCTCCACGCGCCGGGCTGGCCGGAGCCGCTCAGGCTCGACTTCTTCGGCGACACGCTGGAATCGATCCGCGCCTTCGATGCGGCAACCCAGCGCACGACGGGCCAGCGCAAGGAGATGTCGCTCCAGCCGGCGAGCGAGGTGGCGCTGACGCCCGAGACGATCAGCCGATTCCGCCGCAACTATATCGAGGCCTTCGGAGCGCCCTCGCGCGATGACGCGCTTTATGCCGCCATCAGCGAGGGCCGCCGCTTTGCCGGCATGGAGCACTGGCTGCCTTTCTTCTACGACGGCCTCGAGACGATCTTCGATTACGTGCCGGACGGTCCGCTGGTCTTCGACAATCTGGCGCACGAGTCCCTGTCGGAGCGGCACACGCTGATCCTCGACCACTACGAGGCGAGGAAGCGGCAGGCCGAGGGCAAGGGGCTGGGCGACGCCACGCCCTACAATCCGACGCCGCCGGACCGGCTCTACCTGACCCCCGAAAGCATGGTGCCGGAAGCGGGCGAGCGGCTGGTCTGCGATCTCTCGCCGTTCGAGGCGCCGCCGGCCGGCGGCCGGGTGATCCTCAACGCGAAGTCGCGGGCGGGGCGCAGCTTCGCCGCCGAGCGCGCCGATCCGAACGCCAACGTCTTCGATCATGCCGTCAAGTATGTCGCCGCCGAGCGCGGGGCGGGACGCAAGGTGCTGATCGCCGCGTGGAGCGAGGGGTCGCTCGACCGGCTCGGCCAGATCCTGGACGAACACGGCCTCGGCAACATGACGCGGGTGGAGAGCCTCGCCGACCTGGAGAAGCTGCCGGCGGGCGAGGCGGGTGTGGCGATTCTTCCCGTCGAGACCGGCTTCGAGACTGCGCGGTTGGTCCTGCTCGGCGAGCAGGACATTCTCGGCGACCGCCTGGTCAGGCGCTCAAAGCGCAAGCGCGCCGCCGATTTCATCTCGGAACTCTCGTCGCTAGCGGCGGGCGACATCGTCGTCCATGCCGACCACGGCATCGGACGCTTCATCGGCCTGAAGAACATCGAGGCGGCGGGCGCGCCGCACGACTGCCTGGAAATCCACTATGCCGGCGACGGGCGGCTGTTCCTGCCGGTCGAAAACATCGAGCTCTTGTCGCGCTACGGTTCGGACGCGGCCGACACGCCGCTCGACCGGCTGGGCGGCGGCGCTTGGCAGTCGCGCAAGGCCAAGCTGAAGAAGCGCCTGCTGGAGATGGCGGGCGACCTGATCCGCATCGCGGCGGAGCGGCAGATGCGCGGCGCGCCGGCGCTGGTACCGCCGGAAGGGCTCTACGGCGAGTTCGCCGCGCGCTTCCCCTACGAGGAGACGGAAGACCAGCAGACCGCCATCGATTCTGTCATCGACGATCTCGGCGCCGGACGCCCGATGGACCGCCTGATCTGCGGCGACGTCGGCTTCGGCAAGACCGAGGTGGCGTTGCGCGCCGCCTTCCTCGCCGCCATGGAGGGCCTACAAGTTGCAGTAGTGGTGCCGACGACCTTGCTGGCGCGCCAGCACTTCAAGACGTTCTCGCAACGCTTCTCCGGCCTGCCGATCCGGGTGCGGCAGGCCTCGCGGCTGGTCGGAGCAAAGGAACTGGCGGAGACGAAGAAGGGCATCGCCGACGGAACGGTGGACATTGTCGTCGGCACCCATGCGCTGCTGGGTGCGGCGATCAGCTTCAAGAGCCTCGGCCTGCTGATCATCGACGAGGAGCAGCATTTCGGGGTCAAGCACAAGGAGCGGCTGAAGGACCTGAAAAGCGACGTGCACGTGCTGACGCTTTCCGCGACACCGATCCCGCGCACGCTGCAACTGGCGCTGACGGGAGTGCGCGAACTGTCGCTGATCACCACCGCGCCGGTCGACCGAATGGCGGTGCGCACCTTCATCTCGCCCTTCGATCCATTGGTCATCCGCGAGACGCTGCTTCGCGAGCGATACCGCGGCGGGCAGTGCTTCTACGTCGTGCCCCGCATCAGCGACTTGACGGAAGTGCATGACTTCCTGCGTGAATCCGTGCCGGAACTGAAGGTTGCCGTGGCGCACGGCCAGTTGCCGCCAGGCGAGCTCGACGACATCATGAACGCCTTCTATGACGGCAGCTACGACGTGCTCCTGTCGACGACGATCGTGGAATCCGGGCTAGACATCCCGACCGCCAACACGCTGATCGTGCACCGCGCCGACATGTTCGGCCTGGCGCAGCTCTATCAGCTGCGCGGACGCGTCGGCCGTTCCAAGGCGCGCGCCTACGCGCTGTTCACGCTGCCCAACAACCGCACCCTGACCCAGACCGCCGAGCGGCGCCTGAAGGTGCTCCAGTCGCTCGACACGCTCGGCGCCGGCTTCCAGCTCGCCAGCCACGACCTCGACATCCGCGGCGCCGGAAACCTGCTCGGCGAGGAGCAGTCGGGCCACATCAAGGAGGTCGGCTTCGAGCTCTACCAGCAGATGCTGGAGGAGGCGGTGGCCGAAATCCGCGGCACCGGCGAGGTCTCCGACGGTTCATGGTCGCCGCAGATCACGGTGGGCACGGCGGTCATGATCCCGGAAAACTACGTTTCCGACCTCCAGCTCAGGCTGGCGCTCTACCGCCGCCTGGCGGAACTGGAAACGACGGAGGAGATCGATTCCTTCGGTGCCGAGCTGATCGACCGTTTCGGACCGCTGCCGGAAGAGGTGCAGCACCTCCTCAAGATCGTCTTCATCAAGGCGCTGTGCCGCAAGGCCAACGTGGAAAAGCTCGATGCCGGGCCGAAGGGCGTGGTCATCCAGTTCCGCGACAAGACCTTCGCCGATCCGGCGGGTCTGGTGAAGATGATCGCCGAACAGGGGTCGCTGGCGAAGATAAGGCCAGACCAGAGCGTGGTCTTCATCCGCGACTGGCCGAAGCCGGAGAAGCGGCTCGCCGGTGCTGCCGTGGTGATGACACAGCTGGCTCGGCTGGCGGAGAAGGCGGACGCGGCCTGAGGCAGATCGCCGGCTCAGGTGGAGCGGTCGAAGCTCCCGTCGCCGCCCGGCAGCATCTGAGCCGCACGGCCGACCTGCGCGGGGTCGCTGCCGGTCGCCTCGCAGAAGGCCATCAGGCTCGGCTCGTGGGCGAGGAGGAAGTTGAGTACGCCGGCAAGGAAGCCGGGTTCGGCTGCCGCCCTGCGAATGTCGCTGGCCTCGATGCCGGACATGGCGAGGAAGCGCGGCATCAACACAGGGTCGGACGCTATGAAGGAGAGCGCGCTGACGGCCAGCGTCTCCGCGTCGGGAGTGGACTTCGTCGCTCCAGCGGTCCGGCTCGTCGGTCGCGTGATATCCTTCATGGGAAGGCCATAACCCGGTTCGGGAGACCGCTGCAACGGCGAAAGCCGTGTAGTGTCAGTGGCTTTCGGCTCGGGATTTGCGTTTCGTCAATCAAATCGCGCTAGCTTACCGCGAAAGCCGAATCATGTTCCGCCGTGACGAGCATTGGCGCGGACTGAAGAATCGTGCCGGGTGGGGCATCGTATGGCCAAGAAGGTGATGATCGTCGAGGACAACGAGCTCAACATGAAGCTCTTCCGCGACCTTATCGAAGCGAGCGGCTACGAGACCGTGCGCACGCGCAACGGGCTGGAGGCTCTCGACCTCGCACGCGCCCACCAACCGGACCTGATCCTGATGGACATCCAGTTGCCGGAGGTTTCAGGGCTGGAAGTCACCAAGTGGCTGAAGGAGGACGATGACCTCCACAAGATCCCCGTCATCGCCGTCACCGCCTTCGCCATGAAGGGCGACGAGGAACGGATTCGTCAGGGCGGGTGCGAGGCCTATATCTCCAAGCCGATCTCGGTCGGCAAGTTCATCGAGACGATCAAGTCCTATCTGGGCGACGCCTGATGTCCGGGCGCTCGAATTCCCGCTCCGCCGGAAAGACCGCATGACAGCGCGCATTCTCGTCGTCGACGACGTCCCCGCCAATCTGAGGCTGCTCGAAGCCCGGCTCTTGGCCGAATATTTCGAGGTGCTGACCGCCGCGAACGGGAGGGACGCGCTGGAAATCTGCGAGAATGGCAAGGTGGACGTCGTCCTCCTCGACATCATGATGCCGGAGATGGACGGCTTCGAGGTCTGCCGCCGCCTCAAGGAGGACCCTGCCACCGCGCACATCCCCGTCGTCATGGTGACGGCGCTCGACCAGGTGTCGGACCGCATCCGCGGCCTGGAGGTGGGCGCCGACGATTTTCTGACCAAGCCGGTGAACGACCTGCAACTGATGACGCGGGTGAAGAGCCTGGTGCGGCTGAAGATGCTGTCGGACGAACTGAGGCTGCGCGCTTCAACCACGCGCAACATCGGCATCGAGGAATTGCTCGCCGCACGCACGAGCGTCAACGAGGGCCCGCCCCGCGTGCTCCTGATCGACGAGAAGTCGTCGTCCTCTTCGGCCATCCGCAAGAAGCTGTCGGCCACGGCGGACGTCGACCTCGCCGACGATCCGCAGGTCGGGCTCTTCCAGGCGGCGGAAAATCCCTACGACTGCGTCGTCATCTCGACCGGCTTCGCCGAATTCGACCCGTTGCGCCTGTGCTCGCAGCTGCGCTCGCTCGACCGCACGCGATTCCTGCCGATCATCCTGATCGCCGAGATGGGCGAGGACGAGCGGATCGTGCGGGCGCTGGAACTGGGCGTCAACGACTACATCGTACGGCCCGTCGACGAGCAGGAACTCGTCGCGCGGCTAAGGACGCAGGTCAAGCGCAAGCGCTACAACGACCATTTGCGGGCATCGGTAACCCAGACCATCGAGATGGCCGTCACCGACGGGCTGACCGGGCTGCACAACCGCCGCTATCTCGACAGCCATCTCCAGACCTTGTTCGACCGGGCCATGTCGCGGCGCAGGCCGCTGTCGGTTATGATTACCGACCTCGACCGCTTCAAGGCGATCAACGACACCTTCGGCCACGACGGCGGCGATGCGGTGTTGCGCGAATTCGCCCGCAGGCTGCGCAAGAACGTGCGCGGCATCGACCTCGCCTGTCGCTTCGGCGGCGAGGAGTTCGTCGTTGTCATGCCGGACACGGACGGCGCGATCGCCGAGAAGGTGGCCGAACGCGTTCGCTCGGAGATCGAACGTGCGGTGTTCGAGGTCGGGGCGGCCGAGGGCGTGCCCGTGACCGTCAGCGTCGGGGTCGCGACCCTGAACCGCGCCGGCGACAGCGTGGAGAAACTGATGAAGAGGGCAGACGCTGCGCTCTACGACGCCAAGAACGGGGGCCGCAATCGGGTCGTGGCAAGGGCCGCCTGAGGCTTTATTGGACGACATGTGCCGTTACGGCACATTTGTTTACGTTAACGTGAGCCAACCGGCCTACATGATTAATAATCGGTTGATTTCCGCGAAATCTTGCGCGAGTGTCTGCGCGGGATGATCGAACGAGCCCATCGGCCGGCTTGCCGGTTGTAGAGACGTGTTCGAATACCCCATGATGCTCAGGTCCGCCGCATCTCCTGGGTTCCGTGGGGTTGGCCGGTCGGCGCTGACACTCAGTGGCCTCCTCGTACCGCTGTCAGATTGCCGACCGGCCCCCTTTTCCTTCAATTAGAGCGTGAAGCCGCAGCCGTAGTGCCTTGATTGCGCTCGCACGCCGCTATTGCAGCGACGCAATCCATTGCTGCCTTGGCGAAAGTGTTGGCGAAACGAAAAACGCCGCCCGAAGGCGGCGTTTGAATCGACGGCGGGGAAACCCCGGCCGGACTACTTGATCTTGGTTTCCTTGAACTCGACGTGCTTCTTGGCGATCGGGTCGTACTTGCGGAACGACAGCTTGTCGGTCTTGGTGCGGCTGTTCTTGCTCGTCACGTAGAAGAAGCCGGTGTCGGCGGTCGAGAGGAGCTTGATCTTGATGTTCGCGGCTTTGGCCATGGCAGGTATCCGTCCGTCCAGAGTGTTGGGGTTTCCGATCTCGCGCCACAAGGCGCGCGACGGCTCGACCGTCCGCGGAAAGTTGGCGGAGACATAAACGAGCGCGGACGAAAGTCAAGGGCGGCCTCGTCTCAAGCGACTTTCGATCTGCTCGTCCTACCGGCCGATCATCCTCGAGAGCGCCAGCACGAGATAGGCGGCGAAGAACAGGGCGAGCGACCAGGCGAAACCGTGCGGGCCGAAGATGTCCATGCCGGATCCGATCACCTGCGGGCCGGCGATCATGCCGACGCCGTAGCAGAAGACGAAGGCGGCGTTGGCCGAGGCGAGGTCGCGACCGCTGAGCCGCGAGCCGAGATGGGCGAGACCGATCGTATAGAGCCCGGCGACGACACCGCCCCACACGAAGAGCACGGCCGCCATGAGGTACCAGTTGTCGGCCACCATCGGGAGGACGACCATCCCCGCGAGCCCGATCAGTGCGCAGGCGGCGAGGATCGTGCGCCGGTCGCGCACCCGGTCGCTGATCATGCCGAGCGGCACCTGCAGGAGCACGTTGCCGAGCCCGATCGCGGTCAGGAGCAGGGCGGAATCCGCTTCGCTGTAGCCGATCCGGCTGCCGTAGACGGGAAAGAGCGCGAAGCCGCCGGTCTCGACGGCTCCGAAGACCAGCACGGCGGCGGTCGCGGTCGGGACGAGGAAGACGTAACGCCCGAAGCTAGCGCTCGATCCGTGGCCGGAAATATCGGGGCTCTCGCGCCAAGCGATCATCACCGGCAGCGCGGCGAGCGCGATGATGATGACGCCGACGCCGAACGGAGCGAAGCCCTCACTGCCGATCTGCGCGAAGAGCCACGGGCCGAAGGCGAAGCCGAGCGACAGGACAGTGGCATAGATGCCGAGCACCAGCCCGCGCTTTTGCGGCGGGGCGGAGGCACTGATCCAGAACTCCGACAGGATGAAGAGAACCGTCATCGCCGCGTGCATGACGGCGCGCAGCGGCAGCCACATCCAGTAGTGGTCGGCGAAATAGAAGCCGGCAAAGGAGAGCGCACCGGCGGCGATCGCGAAGACCATGGTGCGGATGACGCCGAACCGCACCGCCACTGGAATGGCGAACGGCGCCATGGCGATGGACGCGATGCCGGCGACGGCCGTGTTGAAGCCTATCGCGGTCGCCGAATGGCCACGCGATTCCAGAAGGATGCTGAGAAGCGGTATGCCGAGCCCGATGGCGACGCCGACGGCGGTGATGGAAGCAATGGCGGCGGCAAGCGACAGCCAGCGCACCCGGTCCGGCGCCGCACCCTCGTGTGATGGAACAACGCGCGCCATGATGTGCTGGGGTCAGATCGTATCGCGCACGAAGCGGTTGCGCAGCATGCGGTAGAACGGGGCAGGGGCGCCGGGCCGCAATTCGGGATCCGTCGCCAGCCGCGCCTGGAGTTCCTCCAGCACAGTGCGGGTAATCGCGGGAATCTCCAGCGTCTTGGCTTCCTCGACCGGCAGCCAGCACAGTTCCTCGAGTTCGTTGGTGGGGCCGCCGTCGGGCAGGGCGACGGCGACGTCGTCGCGCCAGGCGGCGATGAAGCGCGTGTCGAAGCGGCGCACGCGTCCGGGCGGCGTGATGGCGCGGGCGACGAAGCGCAGGCGTTCGAGCGAGGGACTGACCCCATGCTCCACGAAGCCCTGCCATCCGGGGCGGGTCGAGGCAAAGGCACCTCGCTCGCCGATCAGCAACCCGGCCTCCTCGTAGGTCTCGCGGATGGCCGAAAGCGCGATCGCCCGGGCCCGGGCGCGGGAGGCGCGGGCGTGGTGGCCGGCAATCCGCATCTCCTCTTCCGGCGGCAGCGTCGTGACGGTCGCCACGCGGCTGTCATGGGGATCGGTACGGCCGCCGGGGAAGACGAATCGCCCCGGCATGAAGGCATGCTTGTGATGGCGGCGGCCGAGCAGGACCTTCACGTCGCTTCCGGACCGGTCGAGCAGGATCAGCGTGGCCGCGTCGCGGGGCCGCATCGGCTTGCCGCCGAGGGCGAAATCCTTCGATTCGGCCTTGTCCAGTTCGGTGCGGGTCATGCCCTCCGCAACGGACTTCTTCTCCCCCACGGCCATCTCCCTCAGCCTTCGGGATGCGTTTCGAGTTCGTCCGGATGGCCGCCGAAACCGTGCATGTGGAAGGCCCATTGCAGGCCAACGACCGCGCCCTTGACCGGCTGCAGGAGGGCAATCGCCGAGACAATGGTCACCGGGACCCAGATCGCCAGATGCTGCCACATGGAGAGCTGCGTGACCGCCTCGGCGCCCATAAAGGCGCCGACCACGACGTGGCCGACGATGAAGATCACCAGATAGGCCGGAAGGTCGTCCGCCCGATGGTGGTGGAAGGCCTCGCCGCAGACTTCGCAGCTGTCATTGGTCCGGGCGAATGAGGCGAAGAGCTTGCCTTCACCGCAGTTCGGGCAGCGTCCGAGGAAGCCGCGCTTCATCGCCTGCCAAGCGCTGCGGCCGGGCTGGCCCGCCGTTTTTTGTGCGCCGAATGCCTGTCGTTCCATCATTTTCTCCTCTGGCGGACGCCTGCCCGCCGCGGTGCCTTCGACGAAAGCCGCCGGTCCCGCCGCTTCGCCTTGTGGAAGGAACGGGTGGCCGGCGGCAAGGGCCGTGGCTCGCTCAACATCTCGAACCGCATCGAACCCGCCAGCGGAGCGATCTCCACCAGCCGGACCTCTACCGCGTCGCCGAGCCGGTAACCTTTTCCGCCCCTCTCGCCGACCAGCGAATGCGCCGATTCGTCGTAGATATAGTAATCATTGCCGAGCGATGACACCGGTATGAAGCCGTCCGCGCCGAACTGCGGCAATCTGACGAAGAGCCCCGCCTTGGTGACGCCTCCGACGCGGGCCTCGAACTGCTCGCCCTTGCGCGAGGCGAGGTGGTCGGCGATCAACCGGTCGACGGTGTCGCGCTCCGCCGCCATGGCGCGCCGCTCCGATGCGGAGATGAGTGCCGAGGTGTCTTCCAGCCGCGCTTCCTCGCCCGGCGTCAGCCCGTCCTTGCCCAGCCCGAGCGCTGCAATCAGGGCACGGTGAACGACGAGGTCGGCATAACGGCGAATCGGCGATGTGAAGTGAGCGTAACGCCGCAGGTTGAGCCCGAAGTGGCCGATGTTCCCGGGCGAGTACTCCGCCTGGCTCTGCGAGCGCAGGACAACCTCGTTGATCAGCAACTCGTTTTCCTCGCCCTTTACCTTTTCGAGCAGAGCGTTGAACTGGGAGGGGCGCAGCTGCGGCCCACGCGCGAGCGACAGGTCGACGGTCTGGAGGAATTCGCGTAGCGATTCCTGCTTGGAAAGCGATGGCGCGTCGTGGATGCGGTAGATCAGCGGCTGCTTCTTCGCCTCCAGCGTCTCGGCGGCAGCCACGTTTGCCTGGATCATGAACTCTTCGATCAATCGGTGCGCGTCGAGGCGCTCCGGCACGACGACGCGGTCGACCGTTCCGTCCGGCTTCAGCTGGAGTTTGCGCTCGGGGAGGTCGAGTTCGAGGGGACCGCGATGCTGACGACCGCGCGACAGCACGGCATAGGCCTCCCAGAGCGGCCGCAGCGTGCCTTCGAGGATCGGCCCAGTCTTGTCATCCGCCGCGCCATCGATCGCAGCCTGCGCCTGCGGATAGGAGAGCCGGGCGGCGGATTTCATCATCACGCGATGAAAGGAGTGCCGCAGCTTGCGTCCGTCGGCGGCGAAGGTCATGCGCACGGCAAGGGCGGGGCGGTCCTGACCCTCACGGAGCGAGCAAAGATCGTTGGAGATGTGCTCGGGAAGCATCGGCACGACGCGATCTGGAAAATAGACCGAATTGCCGCGCTTCAGCGCCTCGCGGTCGAGCGCGGAGCCAGGCCGCACGTATGCCGCAACGTCGGCGATGGCGACGGTCACAATGACACCGCCGGGGTTCTTCTCGTCCTCGTCGGGAACGGCGTGGACGGCGTCGTCGTGGTCCTTTGCGTCGGCCGGATCGATCGTGACGAGCGGGACGGCGCGCCAATCCTCCCGGCCCTCCATTGAGGCGGGAGTAGCCTGTTCGGCCTCCTCGATCACATCGCGCGGGAAGACGTGCGGGATATCGTGGGCGTGGATGGCGATCATGGAGACCGCCTTCTCGCTCGACAGCGAACCGATGATCGACGTCACCTTGCCGCGCGGCAGGCCGTAGCGCGTCGGTCGCATGGGCTCGAGTTCGACGAGGTCGCCCGGCTGGGCGTCGTTCAGGAACTCGCCTTCGACCAGCATCTCCGGCTGGCGGCGCTCCACCGGTTCGGCGCGATGGCTGCCGTCGGGAAGGCGCCGGATGACGCCGAGTGCTGTCTCGCGGCGCTTGTCGAAGACCTTGATGATCTGCCCGGTGTAGTCCGGTCCCTGCGCTTCGTCCGCGGGAAAGATGCGGGCCAGCACGCGGTCCCCGACGCCCGGAGTAGGCCCTTTCCCGGGCATGGTCGGACGGATCGCGACGATCTCGCTCTCGAAACCCTCGCGCTCCTCCGACGGGCGCGCGAGCAGCCCGCCGTCCTCGTCGCGGCCGAAGACGTCGAGCACCGTGACGTGGGGCAGGGCGCCCGGCTTGTGCAGCTTCCTGGAACGCTTTTCCAGCACGCCCTCGGCCTGGAGGTCGCGCAGGACGGCTTTCAGCCAGATGCGGTCGTCGCCGCGCAACGAGAATGCCTTGGCGATATCGCGTTTCGAGGCGCGGTCCGGGTTCTCGGCGACGAATTTGAGGATGTCCTCGCGCGACGGCCGGTAGTCTGGCTTGTCGCCTCCCGCGCCATCCGCCGAGGCGCCGGGAGCGCGCTTCGACCTGCTGCCTGGGATGCGTCTGGCCAATCCGTCACTCTTTCTTCTTCGAAGCGGTCGCCGTCTTCTTTGCCGTCTTCTTCGCAGTGGTCTTCTTCGCTGCCGACTTCTTGGCAGGAGCCTTTTTGCCGCCCGACTTGCCCGCCTTCTCGGCGATCAGCGCTAGCGCTTCCTCGACGGTGACCGACATAGGCTCCTTGCCCTTGGGCAGCGTCGCGTTGATCTTGCCGTGGTTGACATAGGGGCCGTAGCGGCCTTCGCGGACCGTGATCTTGCCGCCGCCGTCGGGATGCTCCCCCAACTCTTTCAGGGCGGCCGGCGTTCCGCCACGGCGTCCAGCACCCCGCGACGCGGCCTTCTCGGCGATCGTGGAGACCGCGCGATTGATGCCGACCGAAAATACATCCTCGACGCTTTCGAGGTTGGCATAGGCGCCGTCGTGCAGCAGGAACGGGCCGTAGCGGCCGATGCCCGCCGAGATCATCTTGCCGGTCTCGGGATGCTTACCGACATCGCGCGGCAGCGACAGGAGCGCCATCGCTTTCTCGTGATCGATCGTCTCCGGAGCCCACCCCTTGGGTAGGCTCGAACGCTTGGCGTCCTTGCCATCGCCACGCTGCACGTAGGGGCCGAAGCGGCCGTTCTTGAGTGTGATCGCCTCGCCCGTATGCGGATCGACGCCGAGGTCACGATCGGCGGTCTCGGCGGAGCCCTCGGCATTGTCGTCCCCGAGCTGGCGGGTGTAGCCGCATTCGGGGTAGTTCGAGCAGCCGACGAAGGCGCCGTAGCGGCCGAGCTTCAGCGACAGCTGGCCGGAACCGCACTTCGGGCAGGAGCGCGGATCGGTCCCGTCCTCGCGAGCCGGGAACACCAACGGTGCGAGCGTCAGGTTCAGCGCCTCCAGCACGTCGCCGACGCGCAGTTCCTTGATGTCGTCGACCGAGGCGGAAAACTGCTTCCAGAAGTCGCGCAGGACCTCCTTCCAGGCGAGCTTGCCGTCCGAGATCTCGTCGAGCTTCTCTTCGAGCGAGGCGGTGAAGTCGTATTCGACGTAGCGCTCGAAGAAGCTTTCCAGGAACGCCGTCACGAGGCGTCCCTTGGCTTCGGGGATCAGCCTGCGCTTGTCGATTTTGACGTATTCGCGGTCCTCTAGCGTCTTCAGCGTCGCGGCATAGGTGGAGGGGCGGCCGATGCCGAGCTCTTCCATGCGCTTGATCAGCGATGCTTCCGAATAGCGCGGCGGCGGCTCGGTGGTGTGCTGGGTGGC
This sequence comes from Aquibium oceanicum, assembly GCF_001889605.1. Taxonomy (NCBI): domain Bacteria; kingdom Pseudomonadati; phylum Pseudomonadota; class Alphaproteobacteria; order Hyphomicrobiales; family Phyllobacteriaceae; genus Aquibium; species Aquibium oceanicum. The sequence continues at coordinate 2,521,554 of NZ_CP018171.1, forward strand.
GTCGATCGTCTCGCGCTTCAGGCTCTCGCCGGAGCGGATCTCCGGCAGGCGGCGGGCGTCCTCGTCCTCGGCGTCCTCTTCCTTCTGATCGGTATAGGCGGCGATGAAGCCGTCGAAACGAACCACCGAGCCGACTGCCCTCAGTGCCGCCTTCTTCTGCCCGTTGGCGGCCTCGATCTCCACGGTGGTGCGCTCGATCTCGGCCGGCTGCATCTGGCTGGAGATGGCGCGCTTCCAAATCAGGTCATAGAGCTTGGCCTGGTCTGCGTCGAGATACTGGCGCATCTCGGACGGCAACCGGGAGAAGTCCGTCGGGCGGATAGCCTCGTGCGCTTCCTGCGCGTTCTTGGCCTTGGCGGTGTACTGGCGCGGTTTCTCGGGTAGGTAGCGGTCGCCGAACTCCTTGCCGATGGTCTCGCGTGCGCCGGCAATTGCCTCCGGCGCCATCTGGACACCGTCGGTTCGCATGTAGGTGATGAGGCCGGCGGTCTCGCCGCCGATGTCGATGCCCTCGTAGAGACGCTGCGCCACCTGCATGGTGCGCGAGGCCGAGAAGCCGAGCCGCGAGGAGGCGGCCTGCTGCAGCGTCGAGGTGGTGAAGGGCGGACCCGGATTGCGCTTGGTCGGCTTCGCCTCGACGGACAGGACCTTGAAGGCCGCGCCCTCGAGCATCGCCTTGATGGAGTCGGCCTGCTGGCGGTTCTTGATGTCGAGCTTCTGGAGCTTCTTGCCGTCGTACTCCGTGAGCCGGGCCTCGAAGTCGTCGTTCCGCGGGGTCTTCAGGAGGGCGGCGATCTGCCAATATTCTTCGCGGACGAAGCGCTCGATCTCGGCCTCGCGGTCGCAGACCAGCCGCAGCGCGACCGACTGGACGCGGCCGGCCGACCGGGCGCCCGGCAGCTTGCGCCACAGGACGGGAGAAAGGGTGAAACCGACGAGATAGTCGAGCGCCCGACGGGCGAGGTAAGCATCGACAAGCGGCCCATCGATGTCGCGCGGATTGGCCATCGCGTCGAGCACCGACTGCTTGGTGATGGCATTGAAGACGACGCGCCGCACCGGCTTGTCCTTCAACGCCTTCTTCTGCCGCAGCACCTCGAGCACGTGCCAGGAGATCGCTTCGCCCTCGCGATCCGGATCGGTGGCGAGGATCAGACCATCGGCGTCACGCACCGCCTTTGTGATCTCGGCAAGACGCTTGGAGGAGGGACCATCGACCTCCCAGGACATGGAAAAATCCTCGTCGGGCCGCACCGACCCGTCCTTCGACGGCAGGTCGCGGACATGCCCGAATGAGGCCAAAACCTTGTAGTTTCGGCCCAGATACTTGTTGATGGTCTTCGCTTTCGCGGGGGATTCGACGACGACGACGTCCATGACGGATGCGGATTTCCCTGTGGCGCCGGTTGTGCCGGATCCTGTCCGAATACGCCGCCGATGATAAGATTCGCCCGTCACATGGCTGGGCTTTGGCGCGTGGTCAAGTCCCGAGCCCCGAATTAGGCCGCCGGTGCCACGAGAGGTTAACAAGGTTGCATTTGAAATGTTATTCAACCTAAAGTATGTTCCGCATCAATTCGGACGGGCTTTTTCGGTGGGGCAGGCGAATGCGCTACAAGGTAGAGTGCGCCGGCCTCGCGCAATCGCGAGCCCGATCGACCGGAATGGGGTCCGGAACAAGGAAAGACGCTCGATGACCGAGGACGATCGCGGCAACCGCCTGGCGACGCTCGACTATATGCATGCGATGCTGGGCCAGCTTCGAACGATGGCCGAAGCACAACGCTGCGATATGCTCGCTTATCTCATCGAGATGGCGTCTCAGGAGGCGGGCGACATCGTGCGGAACGAGAAGTCGCGAAGATTTTCCGGCAAGCGGCGGGCGGACGCGAAATGATCCTCAGTTCCGCGCATGGCTAGAATCGCGACTTTCCGCTGGGGCAAATTCGGGGTCGAGGATTAGGCCAAGGTCTTGACCGAAACCGCTCGTGATAATAGATCGCGTGCATCGCACGGGCGAGTCATCGGACAAATACGGTACATGTCACCGCTCCAACGGGGCGGGGCCAGCCTCCGTCTCGCATTTTGACTGGCCTGCGGTAGCGGTTTTTCCACGGCCTGTGTCGTCTTGAACCGCTTCGAAACCCGCATCATGTATGCGGAGCCACTCAAAGTGCTGATGAAACCAGAAGGTACGACTTGAAGAACTACAGGGATAATTTCATCGACCGGCGTCAAGACGCCATGGCGGCCAAGGCCGCGCTTCTCGAAAAATTCAAAAACCGCCCCGACGAGAACGATCCAGCCATGCAGGCCCGCATGGCGGAACGCAAGGCGATCGCCGAGGCGCGCGCCGAGCGCGAGAAAGAGCGCGAGGCACGGCGTCAGGCCAAGCTCGCGAAAGAAGCCCGCGAGAAGGCCGAACTCGAGGCGAAGAAGGAAGCCGAGCGCCAGGCGCGCGAGGAAGAAGAACGCCGTCAGGCCGAACTTCGTGCCGCCGAGGAAGCGGAGCGGGCCGCTCTTGAGATCGCCGAGGAAGCCGCACGCAAGGCCAAGCGCGACGCCCGCTATGCGGCGCGCAAGGCACGCGGACGCAAGATCGGCTGATCTTCAGCCTCGATCCATCGCCCCGGCCAGTGCCGGGGCGAGGTCTCCCGACTGGCCGATCTCGATCCCGCTCAGCCCGAGCCACCCAGCCATTCTCCGCAGTTCGACGGCGAGAACTTCCGCCGTGTGCGCCGGTGCGTGCGGTTCGGCGAAGGCCGAATGGACGCGCAGAATGCCGGCGGGACGGTCCGCCTTGATATCGAGACGCGCGACCAGCGCCTCATTCATCAGGAAGGGCAGCACGTAGTAACCGTGCACGCGCTTATGTGCTGGCGTGTAGATCTCTATCCGATAGCGAAACCCGAAGAGACGTTCGGTCCTGCCGCGTTCCCATACCAGGGGATCGAACGGCGCCAGCAGTGCTTGCGCCTCGATGCGGCGCGGCATACGCGCCTCGTGGAAGAGGAAGGCCTTCTGGCTCCAGCCCTCGACCCGCACGGGTTGCAGTTCCCCGGCCTCCACCAAATCGGCGATCCGTTCGTCCGCCTCCGCCGGTGACAGGCGGAAATAGTCGCGCAGATCGGCCGCGGTCGCCACGCCGAGCGCTCGGGCCGAAATCCGCAAGAGCTCGCGGATCGCATCCGGTGCGTCCGGGGTGGGCAGGTCAAACACGTCGCGCGGGATCACACGTTCCGGCAGGTCGTAGAGACGCTCGAAACCGCGACGGCTGGCGGTGGTGATCCGCCCCGCCCAGAAAAGCCACTCGAAGGCATGCTTGGCGTCGCTCCAGCCCCACCAGCCGCCTCCGCCTTTCTGCCCCTCGATCTGCGAGGCGGCGATCGGACCCTCTGACTCGACCCGGCGGAAGATTTCCTCGATGTAGCCCGCCTTCTCGCGTCCGAACTCGGCGAGCCGACCGTAGATGCCGCGGTTGTCGCGCGCGTTCGCCATGCGCCACTGCACGAGCGGCCAGGTCTCGACCGGCAGGTAGGAGGCTTCGTGCGCCCAATACTCGAACAGTTTTCTGGGAGAACGCGAGGCGGCCTCGTCGAGGACCGCCATGGGATAGGCGCCGATGCGCGAGAAGGCGGGCATGTAGTGGGCCCGTACCACCGCGCTGACGGAATCGATCTGGAACAGCTCGGTGTGCTTCAGCACGGATTTCAGATGCCGATAGGTCACCGGCCCCTCCGGCCGCGCCTTCCCGAAACCCTGCGCTGCGAGTGCGACGCGTCTGGCCGCGGCGAGCGAGAGTTTTTCTTTCATGGCGCCTGTTCCTGCGTGGCCGCGGCTGTCGAATGGTTTGGAAGGCGCAATCGCGTCGCGTCAACCCGAAAGGGGCGGCAACGTGAACCATCCTGACAGGCGCGGGCAGGGGGTCTGCGCCGAACCTTTGTCTTGCGTAGCAAAGCGGCCTGCGCTAACCCTCCCGCGTTGCAACACGGGCACCCGCGGGCACGGTCCAGACCGACCCATGGACGTATCGAGGGATCGAAGGTTTCCCCGGCGCGGCGGCCCTGGAAGGCTCAGGCATGAACGAACTCCTCGTTTCGTATCTACCCATAGTGATCTTCATGGCCGTGGCACTGGTCATCGGCATAGCGCTCATCGCGGCTCCCTTCGTCGTCGCGGTCAGTAATCCCGATCCGGAGAAGCTGTCGGCCTACGAATGCGGCTTCAACGCCTTCGACGACGCGCGCATGAAGTTCGACGTGCGCTTTTATCTGGTCTCCATCCTGTTCATCATCTTCGATCTCGAAGTGGCGTTCCTCTTCCCGTGGGCCGTGTCGTTCGGCGGCATCGGCTGGCTCGGCTTCTGGTCGATGATGATTTTCCTTGGCGTGCTGACGATCGGCTTCATATATGAGTGGAAAAAAGGAGCGCTGGAATGGGATTGAACGATAGTTCCCAGACCCTCGTCGCGCCGAAGCCGAAGGGCATCATCGACCCCAACACCGGTAAGCCGATCGGTTCGGACGACCGGTTCTACGGCGAAATCAACTCGGAACTTGCGGACAAGGGCTTTCTCGTCACCTCTTCGGAGGCACTGATCACGTGGGCGCGCACCGGCTCGCTCATGTGGATGACCTTCGGGCTGGCATGTTGCGCGGTGGAGATGATGCACATCTCCATGCCGCGCTACGATGCCGAGCGTTTTGGCATCGCGCCACGTGCCTCACCGCGCCAGTCGGATGTTATGATCGTGGCCGGCACGTTGACCAACAAGATGGCGCCTGCGCTGCGCAAGGTCTACGACCAGATGCCCGAGCCGCGCTACGTCATCTCGATGGGCTCCTGCGCCAATGGCGGCGGGTACTACCACTACTCCTATTCGGTGGTGCGCGGTTGCGACCGCATCGTGCCGGTCGACATCTACGTGCCTGGCTGCCCGCCCACGGCGGAGGCGCTGCTCTACGGCATCCTGCTGCTGCAGAAGAAGATCCGCCGCACCGGCACGATCGAGAGATAGGCGCGATGGCCGAGCCCGCCGACATGATCATGCCGCTGCTGCGCGAATCACGGGCGGAGAGCATCGCTCCTAGCGAAGCAATTGCGAAGCGCCTCGAGCAGATCGAACCCGTAGAACGCGTCACCGTATCGGAATTGCAAAAATGAGTGAAGCGCTCAATGATCTCGCCACCTATATCGGCGAACGGCTCAACGTCGATGTCGAGAGTTCGGTCGTCGCTTTCGGCGAGCTGACGTTGACGGTCGATGCGGGCGACATCGTCGAGGTGCTGTCATTCCTCAAGCGCGACGTGCAGTGCCAGTTCATCTCCATCATCGACATCTGCGGCGTCGACTACCCCGACCGGGACAAGCGCTTCGACGTGGTCTATCACCTCCTGTCGCCGCGTCAGAACATGCGCATCCGGGTGAAGGTGTCGACGGACGAGGACACGCCGGTTCCTTCCGCGACGCCGGTCTTTCCGGGTGCCGATTGGTTCGAGCGGGAGGCTTACGACCTTTATGGCATCCTGTTCAGCGGGCACCCCGAACTGCGCCGCATCCTCACCGACTATGGCTTCGAGGGCCATCCGCTGCGCAAGGACTTCCCGCTCACCGGTTTTGTCGAGGTGCGCTACGACGACGAGGTCAAGCGCGTGGTCTACGAACCCGTCGAACTGAAGCAGGAATTCCGCAACTTCGACTTCCTCAGCCCCTGGGAAGGCACGGACTACGTGCTGCCGGGGGACGAGAAGGCGAAGTAGCGTTGGCGACCCGCCATGGCCAGGCTGCTTTTCTTCGTTCTCGTCGCGGCTCTCGCCGTCGCCGCAATCGCTTACCTGGTGACCAAGCTGCGCGGGCGCCCGGTGGTAAACGATACGGTGGGCAAGGTCCTCGTGGCGCTGATCGTGGCCGCGCTGGCATTCTGGCTGTTCGGCGGTGGCGCCCTTCTTGGGCAGGGTATCGGCTGATGGCTGCCGCGGCGTCCATCGCGGTTCGGGAAACGGAAAAATGACCGAGCACAACGTACGCAATTTCAACATCAACTTCGGTCCTCAGCACCCGGCCGCGCACGGCGTGCTGCGCCTCGTGCTGGAACTCGACGGCGAGGTGGTGAGCCGGGTCGATCCGCATATCGGGCTCCTGCACCGCGGCACCGAGAAGCTGATCGAACAGAAGACCTATCTTCAGGCGCTGCCCTATTTCGACCGGCTCGACTATGTCGCGCCGATGAACCAGGAGCATGCCTGGTGCCTCGCGGTGGAGCGCCTGCTCGACATCGAGGTGCCCAAGCGCGGCCAGCTGGTGCGCGTGCTCTATTCCGAGATCGGCCGCATCCTCTCGCATCTCCTCAACGTGACGACGCAGGCAATGGACGTCGGCGCGCTCACCCCGCCACTGTGGGGCTTCGAGGAGCGCGAGAAGCTGATGGTGTTCTACGAGCGCGCCTCCGGATCGCGCATGCACGCGGCCTATTTCCGTCCGGGCGGCGTCCACGAGGACCTGCCTGAGAAGCTGGTCGAGGACATCGGCAAGTGGATCGATCCGTTCCACGAGACGCTCGATAATCTCGACGAACTCCTGACCGGCAACCGCATCTTCAAGCAGCGCAACGTCGACATCGGCGTGGTGAGCCTGGAAGATGCCTGGGACTGGGGATTCTCCGGCGTGATGGTGCGCGGCTCCGGCGCCCGCTGGGACCTGCGCAAGTCGCAGCCCTACGAATGCTACGACGAGATGAAATTCGAAATCCCGATCGGCAAGAACGGCGACTGCTACGACCGCTATCTCATCCGCATGGAGGAGATGCGCCAGTCGGCCAAGATCATGCGCCAGTGCGTGGAGCGGCTCCTGGGCAAGGAGAAGGTCGGCCCGGTATCGAACCAGGACGGCAAGATCGTCCCGCCTAAGCGCGCCGCCATGAAGCGTTCGATGGAATCGCTGATCCATCACTTCAAGCTCTATACCGAAGGCTATCGCGTGCCCGAGGGCGAGGTTTACGCCGCCGTTGAAGCGCCGAAGGGCGAATTCGGCGTCTACCTTGTGGCCGACGGCACCAACAAGCCCTATCGCGCCAAGTTGCGCGCGCCGGGCTTTGCCCACTTGCAGGCGATGGACTTCATGTGCCGCGGCCACATGCTGGCCGACGTCTCGGCCGTGCTCGGCTCGCTCGACATCGTGTTCGGCGAGGTGGATCGGTAGCAGCGCGCTGCGGTCGATTCGCCGGCTTTGATCCGGCGTGGTATAATTGGGTCATGACAGCTTTGACCAAGCCGAAACGGATTGAGGTCGGGGCATTCCTTGAATGGGCTGCCTCGCAGGACGCTGGCAGGTACGAACTCGTGGACGGCAAAGTGGTGGCCATGTCGCCGGAGCGGTCGCGCCATGTTGACATGAAGATGCACGCGTGGGAGATGCTGCGAAACGCGGTCAGGGATGCCGGGCTTCCCTGTTTCGTGAAGGGCGACGGCATGTCGGTCACCATAGACGAACACAATTCCCGTCAGCCCGACGTCTCCATACAATGCAGCGCGGTCGACCCGGAAGCCATGGTGCTCGATGAACCGTTGCTTGTGGTCGAAGTCGTTTCTCCTTCGAGCGGACGAAGCGACACCGGAACCAAGGTGGCGGAGTATTTTCGCATCCCCAGCATCCGTCACTATCTGATTATCGATCCTTACGGCAAACTGGTCGTGCGGATGAGCCGGAAAGAGGAGCACGGAGCGATCGAAACCAGCATACTGGCGTCCGGTGTTGCCCTGTTCGATCCCCCGGGCTTCTCGATCGATGTGGATCAGTTGCTAAACGCCTGAGCGGTGCCTCTACCCGACATTCCCGCGGTCGCAGAGGTGGGATCCGAGCGTGCGCATTCATCGCGCACCGCGCCCCCAAAATGCGGCGTCGTAGCACTGGCCTTTTGCCGAGCGTGTGTTAGAACGCAGCGCAACATAAGCCAAAAAAACATGGGTCGCCATGTCCGTACGCCGTCTCGCAGAGCCAGCCGTCCAGCCAGCCGCCTTCGCCTTCGACGAGGTCAAGACGACCGAGGCGAAGACTTGGATCGGGAAGTATCCCCAGGGGCGTGAACAGTCCGCCGTAATCCCGCTTCTGATGCTCGCCCAGGAGCAGGAAGGCTGGGTCACCAAGGCCGCGATCGAGCATATCGCCGACATGCTCTCCATGCCCTACATCCGCGCGCTCGAGGTGGCGACCTTCTATACGCAGTTCCAGTTGAAGCCGGTGGGAACACGGGCGCATATCCAGGTCTGCGGAACCACGCCGTGCATGCTGCGCGGATCGGAAGCGCTGATGGACGTCTGTCGCTCGAAGATCCACCTCGAGCAGTTCCATCCAAACGCGGACGGAACGCTTTCGTGGGAAGAGGTAGAATGCCTCGGCGCCTGCGTAAACGCTCCGATGGTGATGATCTTCAAGGACACCTACGAAGACCTGACGCCGGAGCGTCTGTCCGAGATCATAGACGAGTTCGAGGCAGGTCGAGGCGACAGCGTGCGGACGGGGCCGCAGACCGAACGCTTCTACGCCGCACCCGCATCGGGCTTCACATCCCTGAAGGACGAAAAAAACGTGCTGAAGGCCACGCGCGAAGCGCCGTCGCGCAAGGCGGGTTCGGGCGAGGGCGAGGCGGTTCCGCCGTCCAACGCCGCCAAGCCCAAGACGGACGCGAGGGTGACCAGCCCGGCACTGAAGTCGCCGTCCGACGTCAAAGTGAGCCCGAGCGTCGAAAAAGCCGAGAGCGCGCCTGCGCCTAAGGAAAACAAGGCTGCGGCGAACGCCGCCGAGCCGCTCGTGGAAGACACGAGGAAGCAGCGCTCTTCGCGGGAGCCGTCGAAGGGCGACGCGCCGACCTCCGAGCAGGTGGAGGGTGCGCCCAAAAGCCCGGACGCGGGATCGACCCTGTCGATCGCCAAGACCGCCAGCAGCCTGAGCGGCAAGTCCGCGCCGGCCGGCGACGACGTGGGCGAGATCAACCCGACCGTCGCGCTCGCCCGGACCGCCAAGGGCAAGCGCAAGCCCGAGGAGCCGGAAAAGCCGTCGTTGCTCGACAAGGACAGGCCGATCGGGATGGAACGGCCGGCCGCCCCCGACGAGTTGCAGATGATCTCCGGCGTCGGTCCCAAGATCGAGCAGATTCTGCATTCGCTCGGCATCTTTACCTTCGCGCAGATCGCCGCCTGGACGCCCGAGGAACGCGGCTGGGTGGACGGCTACCTGCGGTTCCGCGGCAGGATCGAGCGCGAGGACTGGGTGCGGCAGGCCAAAGCGCTGGCCGATGGCGGGGAGGCGGAGTACATCCGCGTGTTCGGAAAGAAACCGAGATGAGGAAGGCCGCTGCCGGCGTGCAAGCGCGCGGCCGACCTTCGTCGAGGGACGTGAATCGGAACTGATCGATGCTCCAGGACAAAGACCGCATCTTCAACAACATCTACGGCCGCTTCGACAAGTCGTTGAAGGGCGCGATGGCGCGCGGCCACTGGGATGACACGGCCGGTCTGATCGCCAAGGGGCGCGACTGGATCGTCAGCGAGATGAAGGCGTCGGGCCTGCGAGGCCGCGGTGGCGCGGGCTTTCCGACCGGCCTCAAATGGTCCTTCATGCCCAAGCAGTCCGACGGCCGCCCGAGCTATCTCGTGGTCAACGCCGACGAATCGGAACCCGGCACCTGCAAGGACCGCGAGATCCTGCGCAACGACCCGCATACGCTGGTCGAAGGCTGCCTGATCGCCGGCTGCGCGATGGGCGCCGTCGCAGCCTACATCTACGTGCGCGGCGAATTCATCCGCGAGCGCGAGGCGCTGCAGCGCGCCATCGACGAGGCCTACGAGGCCAAGCTGATCGGCAAGGGGAACAAGAACGGCTACGACTTCGACATCTATGTGCATCACGGCGCCGGCGCCTACATCTGCGGCGAGGAAACGGCGCTGCTTGAAAGCTTGGAAGGCAAGAAGGGCCAGCCGCGCCTGAAGCCACCGTTCCCGGCCAATGTCGGCCTCTACGGCTGCCCGACAACCGTCAACAACGTCGAATCCATTGCGGTCGCGCCGACGATCCTGCGGCGCGGCGCTGCCTGGTTCTCCTCCTTCGGGCGGCAGAACAACGTCGGGACCAAGTTGTTCTGCATCTCCGGACACGTCAACAACCCGTGCACCGTCGAGGAGGCGATGTCGATTCCGTTCCGTGAGCTGATCGACCGCCACTGCGGCGGCATACGCGGCGGCTGGGACAATCTGCTCGCGGTCATTCCGGGCGGCGCCTCGGTGCCGCTGGTGCCGGCCGAGCAGATCGTGGACACGCCCATGGACTTCGATTCGCTGCGCGACCTGAAGTCGGGCCTCGGCACGGCGGCCGTCATCGTCATGGACAAGTCGACCGATATCGTGAAGGCGATTGCCAGGCTGTCCTATTTCTACAAGCACGAGAGCTGCGGCCAGTGCACGCCTTGTCGCGAGGGCACAGGCTGGATGTGGCGCGTCATGGAACGCCTCGTGCGCGGGGAGGCGCAGAAGCGCGAGATCGACATGCTGCTCGACGTCACCAAGCAGGTCGAAGGCCACACGATCTGCGCGCTGGGCGACGCCGCGGCATGGCCGATCCAGGGGCTGGTGCGGCATTTCCGTCCCGAAATCGAGCGCCGCATCGACGAGTTCAGCCGCAACACCCACCGGGCCGAACCGGTGCTGGTCGCGGCGGAGTAGGTGACAAGAGGCCGAACGGCCGGTGTGATGGGGAGACGGCGGGCGAGGCAGCAAGCAACGAAAGGGAGACACGCCGATGTCGATGTTTTTCGTGCCTGATGGACTGATGCCAGACGCAAGGACCATGGAAGCCAATCTGAAGAAGATCAGCCAGGACATGGAGACCATGCTGCCGAAGAGCTTCGGCGGCAACGCCGCGCCTGCCGATCTGTTCTCCACACCGGCGGCCTTCATGGCGCTGGGTGCCGGAATGGCCGGGCACGCCTTCGGTTTCTGGCTGAGCGCGATGTCGAATTCGCTGCAGCTGGCCGAGAAGATGTCCGGCGCGGTCTATCCGCTCGCCGACCCGGACGCCGAGGCGCCGTCCTACAAGGCGCCGAAGTCGGCCGCCAGGCGCACTAGGGCCGCGATGGACACCATCGCTGCCGATACGGGCGTGGTCGCCGGCGACGTGCTCGATGCGGGTATGAAGGCGGCGACGGAGATCGGTTCGGCGATGGTCGACACGGTCGTGCCGTTGCGCGCTTCCGACAAGGCCGCTCAGGCAGCGGCGGAAGTCGCGGTCGCAAGCGACGCACTGGCGAAGCCTGCCGCGATGAAAAAGCCCGAGATTGCCGACAATCTCAAGGCGATAGCGGGCGTCGGCCCGAAGCTCGAGAAGGTCTTGAACGGCCTCGGCATCTGGAGCTACGCACAGATTGCGGAGTTCACCGAGGCCGAGATCCGCTGGCTAGACGAGGAACTTGGCTTCAGAGGCCGGATCGCGCGGGACGAATGGTTGAAGCAGGCGGCCCGGCTGGCCGGCAAGGCCTGACCGAGCATGCGGATCGAGGCGCGTACCGAATCGCTGGAAGTTGCCGGCGCCGATCTTTCCGGATCGGTTTTTGACGATGTTGCCATGGCGCGCACAAAGGTATCGAACGCGGACCTCTCCATGCTGCTCGTCAGCAACGTCAATGCGCGCGGAGCGGTTTTTGAAGATGTCGATCTCTCGGGGGCTGTCTTTAGAAACACGAGGCTGGCAGACGTCGAGGTGACCGAGTCCTGCATTGCCGGGATGCGGATCAACGGCGTCCTTGTCACCGAACTCCTGAAAGCATACGAAGCGGCGCAATCCGCCGGGGGCGAATAATGGCTAAACTCAAGGTCGACGGCAAAGAGATCGAGGTACCCGACCACTTCACGCTGCTGCAGGCGGCGGAAGAGGCTGGTGCGGAGATTCCGCGTTTCTGTTTTCACGAGCGCCTGTCGATCGCCGGCAACTGCCGCATGTGCCTTGTCGAGGTTAAGGGCGGCCCGCCGAAGCCGGCTGCCTCCTGCGCCATGGGCGTGCGCGATCTGCGCCCCGGCCCGAACGGCGAGCCGCCGGAAGTCTTCACCAACACGCCGATGGTCAAGAAGGCCCGCGAGGGTGTGATGGAGTTCCTGCTCATCAACCATCCGCTCGATTGCCCTATCTGCGACCAGGGCGGCGAATGCGACCTGCAGGACCAGGCGATGGCCTTCGGCGTCGACGCCTCGCGCTACCACGAGAACAAGCGCGCGGTGGAGGACAAGTACATCGGCCCGCTGGTCAAAACCATCATGACGCGCTGCATCCACTGCACGCGCTGCGTGAGGTTCACGACGGAAGTGGCTGGAATTTCGGAGCTCGGGCTGATCGGCCGCGGCGAGGACGCCGAGATCACGACATATCTCGAGCAGGCGATGACCTCTGAGTTGCAGGGCAACGTCATCGATCTGTGCCCCGTCGGTGCGCTGACGTCGAAGCCCTATGCCTTCCAGGCGCGGCCCTGGGAGCTGACCAAGACCGAATCGATCGACGTCATGGACGCCGTGGGCTCCGCGATCCGCGTCGACACGCGCGGCCGCGAGGTCATGCGCATCCTTCCGCGCGTCAACGATGCCGTGAACGAGGAGTGGATCTCCGACAAGACGCGCTTCATCTGGGACGGCCTGCGCTCGCAGCGTCTGGACCGGCCCTACGTGCGGCGCGACGGCCGCCTGGTGCCCGCTTCGTGGAACGATGCATTCGCGGCGATCCGCGACCGGGTCTCGGCTGCATCACCCGACCGGATAGGTGCGATCGCCGGCGATCTGGCGACGGTCGAGGAGATGTACGCCCTGAAGCTCCTGATGGAGGCGCTAGGCTCCAAGAACATCGACTGCCGGCAGGACGGGGCGGCGCTCGATCCCGCGCTGGGCCGCTCGAGCTATCTTTTCAATCCGACCATCGAGGGCATCGAGAACGCCGACGCCCTGCTGGTCATCGGTGCCAATCCGCGCTTCGAGGCGCCGGTTCTCAACGCGCGCATTCGCAAGCGCTGGCGTGCCGGCAATTTCCCGATTGGCGTGATCGGCGACGTCGGGGACCTGCGCTACGACTACGAGATGCTCGGCGCCGGTGCCGACACGCTTAGGGAACTGTCCGACGACGGGATCGCGTTCCTCTCCGAGCTGAAGAAGGCCGAGCGTCCGATGATCTTGGTCGGGCAGGGGGCGCTGATGAACGGCGACGGCGCGGCGATCCTCGGGCTCGCGGCCAAGATCGCAGGCGATGTCGGGGCGGTATCTGATGGCTGGAACGGCTTCGCGGTGCTTCACACCGCGGCCTCGCGCGTCGGCGGGCTCGATCTCGGCTTCGTGCCGGGCGAGGGCGGCAAGACGGTCGCCGGTATGATAGGGGCGCTCGACGTCCTGTTCCTGTTGGGGGCAGACGAGATCGACATGAATGCGATCGGCGATGCCTTCACCGTCTATATCGGCAGCCACGGCGATGCCGGCGCGCATCGCGCCGACGTCATCCTGCCGGGCGCCACCTACACCGAGAAGTCCGGCACCTACGTCAACACCGAAGGCCGCGTGCAGATGACGACTCGCGCCGGCTTCGCACCGGGCGAGGCGAAGGAGGACTGGGCGATCCTGCGCGCGCTGTCGGACGTATTGGGCAAGAAACTGCCGTTCGATTCGCTTGCGCAGCTACGCGCCAAGCTCTATGCGGACCATCCGCATTTCGCCGAGATCGACGCGATCGCGGCCGGCGATCCGGCCGACATCGCGAAGATGGCAGGCAGCGGCGGACAGCCCGGAAAGGTGTCTTTCGTGTCCGCGGTCGACGACTTTTATCTGACCAACCCCATCGCACGCGCCTCCGCCGTCATGGCCGAGTGCTCCGCGCTCGCGCGGGACGGGTTCAGACAGGCGGCGGAATAGGGCAGGGCCGATGGAAGCTTTCTTCGATATCTACGTCCTGCCGGCGCTGATCATCCTTCTGAAGTCGGTCGTGCTTCTGGTGGCGCTGTTGATCTTCGTCGCATACATCCTTTATGCCGACCGCAAGATCTGGGCCGCCGTCCAGCGCCGGCGCGGCCCGAACGTCGTGGGCCCGTGGGGCCTCTTCCAGGCCTTTGCCGACCTCCTGAAGTTCGTCTTCAAGGAACCGGTGATCCCGTCCGGCGCCAACAAGGGCGTGTTCCTGCTGGCGCCACTGGTGACGGCGGTGCTCGCGATGACCGCGTGGGCCGTCATCCCGATTGCACCGGGCTGGGCGATTGCCGACATCAACGTCGGCATCCTCTTCGTCTTCGCCATTGCCTCGCTGGAAGTCTACGGCGTCATCATGGGCGGATGGGCGTCGAACTCGAAGTATCCGTTCCTCGGCGCGCTGCGCTCGGCCGCCCAGATGGTGTCCTACGAGGTCTCGATCGGCTTCGTCATCATCACCGTGCTGCTCTGCGTCGGGTCACTCAACCTGTCGGCGATCGTGCTGTCGCAGATCGACGGTGTCGGCACCATGATGGGGCTGCCGCCGACCTTCCTCGACTGGCACTGGCTGCCGCTGTTCCCGATGTTCATCATCTTCTTCATCTCGGCGCTGGCCGAGACAAACCGGCCGCCCTTCGATCTGGTCGAAGCCGAGTCGGAACTCGTCGCCGGTCACATGATCGAATACTCCTCGACGCCGTTCCTGCTGTTCTTCCTGGGCGAATATGTCGCGATCGTCCTGATGTGCGCGCTCACCACCGTACTTTTCCTGGGAGGATGGCTGCCGCCCTTCGATTTCGCGCCGTTCACCTGGGTGCCGGGCGCGGTCTGGTTCATCCTCAAGGTCTGCTTCGTGTTCTTCATGATCGCGCTGGTGAAGGCCTTCGTGCCGCGCTTCCGCTACGACCAGCTGATGCGGCTCGGCTGGAAGGTCTTCCTGCCGATCTCGCTGGCCATGGTCGTCATCACCGCCGCGTTCCTGAAATTCACGGGGCTGGTGGCGTGAGTGCCGCTTTGATCGGCGCCCTTGTCGGGCTCGTCATCGCCGCGGCGGACTATGTCCTGCTGCGCCTGTTGGCAACCCGCGTGGACCTGCCCGAGACCAAGCGCGTCCTTCGTATAACCGGCTTGAGCCAATTCGTGCTCCTGCCGCTCGTGGGCTGGTTCGTCGGCCCACTCTTTGCTGGAGAATGACAATGTCGGCGTTGGCCCAAGCCGCGAAATCTCTGCTGCTGAAGGAGTTCTTCGGCGCCGTCGTTCTGTCCATGCGGCAGTTCTTCGCGCCGAAATACACCATCAACTATCCGCACGAGAAAAACCCGCAGAGCCCGCGCTTCCGCGGCGAACACGCGCTGCGCCGTTATCCGAACGGCGAGGAGCGCTGCATCGCGTGCAAGCTGTGCGAAGCGATCTGCCCGGCGCAGGCGATCACCATCGAGGCCGGGCCGCGCCGCAACGACGGCACGCGGCGCACGGTGCGTTATGACATCGACATGGTGAAGTGCATCTATTGCGGCTTCTGCCAGGAGGCCTGCCCGGTCGACGCCATCGTCGAGGGCCCGAACTTCGAGTTCTCGACGGAGACCCGCGAGGAACTCTACTACGACAAGGACAGGCTGCTGGCGAACGGGGATCGCTGGGAGCGCGAGATCGCACGCAACATCGCACTGGATTCGCCCTACAGGTGATCCTTCCAACGATGGACGAGCGCGGCATGCTCGTCTAAGGACAACGCGGTTTCGGCCTTGGGGGCCGGGCCGCAGACAGGCGGCGCGAGAGCGGCGCCGCGCAACCGGGGGAACCCATGCTGCTGACAGGACTAGGGGCGATCTTCTTCTACGTGTTCGCCTTCATAGGGGTCGCGAGCGCCTTCATGGTGATTGCGGCGCGCAATCCCGTCCATTCCGTGCTCTATCTGATCCTGACGTTCTTCAACGCCGCGGGGCTTTTCCTCCTGACGGGCGCCGAGTTCCTGGCGATGATCCTGCTCGTCGTCTATGTCGGCGCTGTGGCGGTGCTTTTCCTCTTCGTCGTCATGATGCTGGACGTCGATTTCGCGGAGCTGAAGCAGGGCGCGCTGCAATACGCGCCGATCGGTGGGCTGGTCGGCCTCATCCTGGCGGCCGAACTGATCATCGTCGTCGGCGGCTACACCCTGACGCCGGAATTCGCGGGCGTGATAACAAGGCCGATTCCGCCGCTGGCGGTGCGCTCCAACACGGCAGCGCTCGGCGACCTCCTCTACACGGATTACATCTTCTTCTTCCAGATCGCGGGAATGATTCTGCTGGTGGCCATGGTCGGCGCGATCGTCCTGACGCTGCGCCACAAGGAAGGCGTGAGGCGTCAGTCGATCTCCGCCCAGGTGGCCCGCACCCCGGCGACCGCCATCGAGGTGGTGGAAGTCGAAACGGGCAAGGGAATCTGACAGGAAAACTCATGGAAGTCGGTATCGCGCATTTCCTGACCGTCTCGGCGATCCTGTTCACGCTCGGCGTGTTCGGGATCTTCCTGAACAGGAAGAACATCATCATCATCCTGATGTCGGTCGAGCTCATCCTGCTCGCCGTGAACATCAACTTCGTCGCCTTCTCCGCCGAGCTCGGCGACATGGTCGGCCAGGTGTTCGCGCTGTTCGTTCTGACGGTCGCGGCCGCAGAAGCCGCGATCGGGCTCGCCATCCTCGTCGTCTTCTTCCGCAACCGCGGCTCGATCGACGTCGAAGACGTCAACATGATGAAGGGCTGAGATGTACCACGCCATCGTCTTCCTTCCGCTTCTCGGCTTCCTGATCGCTGGGCTGTTCGGCAGTTCGCTCGGGGCCAAGGCGTGCGAATACATCACCTCCGGCTTCCTCGTGGTGGCGGCGGTCCTGTCCTGGATCGCCTTCATCACCTACGGGCTTGGCGAGGGCGAGGCCTTCACCGTACCGGTGCTGCGCTTCATCCAGGCGGGCGCGCTCGATGTCGATTGGGCGTTCCGCATCGACACGCTGACGGTCGTCATGCTGGTCGTCGTGAACACCGTCTCGGCGCTCGTGCACATCTATTCCATCGGCTACATGCATCACGACCCGAACCGGCCGCGATTCTTCGCCTACCTGTCGCTCTTCACCTTCGCCATGCTGATGCTGGTGACGTCGGACAACCTCGTCCAGATGTTCTTCGGCTGGGAGGGCGTGGGCCTGGCGTCCTACCTGCTGATCGGTTTCTGGTACAAGAAGCCTTCTGCCAATGCCGCGGCAATCAAGGCCTTCGTCGTCAACCGCGTCGGCGACTTCGGCTTCGCGCTCGGCATCTTCGGCGTTTTCGTGCTCTTCGGCTCCATCAATTTCAGCACCATCTTCGCCAACACGGCCTCCTTCATCCCGGTCGAGGGCGGTGCGGAAGCTGCCGAGCAGGGTGCGGCGGTGCTGAACTTCCTCGGCTACGAGCTGGAGCGGCACGCGGCGCTCACCGTCGTCTGCCTGCTGCTCTTCATGGGTGCCATGGGCAAGTCGGCGCAGGTTCCTCTGCACACCTGGCTGCCGGACGCGATGGAAGGCCCGACACCGGTCTCCGCGCTCATCCATGCCGCCACCATGGTCACCGCCGGCGTCTTCATGGTCGCGCGCCTCTCGCCCATCTTCGAACTGTCGCACACGGCACTTCTGTTCGTTACCGTGATCGGCGCCTTCACCGCCTTCTTCGCGGCAACGGTCGGCCTGGTACAGAACGACATCAAGCGCGTCATCGCCTACTCGACCTGTTCGCAGCTCGGCTACATGTTCGTGGCGATAGGCCTCGGCTTCTATTCGGCTGCGATCTTCCACCTGTTCACGCACGCCTTCTTCAAGGCGCTGCTGTTCCTGGGCTCGGGCTCGGTCATCCATTCCGTCTCGGACGAGCAGGACATGCGCCGCATGGGCGGCCTGCGGAAACTCATCCCCTACACCTACTGGATGATGATCATCGGAACGCTGGCGCTGACCGGCGTCGGCATTCCCGCGACGATCATCGGCACCGCCGGCTTCTTCTCCAAGGACGCTATCATCGAGGGATCCTTCGCCGCCCACAGCGCCGCCGCTCCCTTCGCCTTCACGCTGCTCGTCGTAGCGGCCATGTTCACCAGCTTTTATTCCTGGCGACTGATCTTCATGACCTTCCACGGCAAGCCGCGCGCCACCGCGGATGTCATGCACCACGTGCACGAATCGCCGATGGTCATGCTCGTGCCGCTGTTCATCCTTGCCGCAGGAGCGCTGTTCGCCGGCGTGATCTTCCACGACTTCTTCATCGGCGAGGCCTATGCGGAATTCTGGCGCGCCGCGCTGTTCACGCTCCCCGAGAACCACGTCCTGCACGACTTCCACTACGTGCCTCTGTGGGTGAAGCTCGCGCCCTTCGTCGCAATGCTCCTTGGGTTCGCCATCGCGTATCAGTTCTACATCCGCTCGCCGGAGACGCCGAAGCGGCTGGCGGCCCAGCACCGCGGCCTCTACGCCTTCCTCCTGAACAAGTGGTACTTCGACGAACTCTACGACTTCCTCTTCGTCAGGCCGGCGATGCGGGTCGGCCGCTTCCTGTGGAAGACCGGCGACGGCAGGATCATCGACGGATTCGGCCCTGATGGCGTCTCGGCGCGCGTCACCGACGTGACCGCCCGCGTCGTCAAGCTGCAGAGCGGCTATCTCTACCACTACGCATTCGCAATGCTCATCGGCGTGGCAGCGCTCGTGACATGGATGATGCTCGGGAGCTCGTTCTAGACCATGAGTGAATGGCCAATCCTTTCCACGGTCACCTTCCTGCCCCTGGTCGGCGCGTTCCTGATTCTGCTGATCAAGGACGAAGGACAGGCTGCGCGGCGCAACATCCGCAACGTCGCGCTGTTCACCACCGCGTTCACCTTCGTACTTTCGCTGTTCGTGTGGGCCGCGTTCGACTATTCGAATCCCGGCTTCCAGCTGGTCGAGAAGATGGAGTGGCTGGACTCCGGCATCTCCTACCACATGGGCGTCGACGGCATCTCCATGCTGTTCGTGATCCTGACGACCTTCCTGATGCCACTGTGCATCCTTGCTTCGTGGGTCTCGGTGGAGAAGCGTGTCAAGGAGTACATGATCGCGTTCCTGATCCTGGAAACGCTGATGATCGGCGTCTTCTGCGCGCTCGACATCGTGTTGTTCTATGTCTTCTTCGAAGCCGGCCTGATCCCGATGTTCATCATCATCGGCGTGTGGGGCGGCAAGCGGCGTGTCTATGCGAGCTTCAAGTTCTTCCTATACACGCTGCTGGGATCGGTACTGATGATGCTGGCTATCATGGCCATGTTCTGGCAGGCCGGCACGACCGACATCCCGACGCTTCTGGCGCATGACTTCCCGGCCAACATGCAGACCTGGCTGTGGCTCGCCTTCTTCGCCTCCTTCGCGGTGAAGATGCCGATGTGGCCGGTCCATACCTGGCTGCCGGACGCGCACGTGGAGGCGCCGACGGCGGGCTCGGTGATCCTGGCCGGTATCCTCCTGAAGATGGGCGGCTACGGTTTCCTGCGCTTCTCGCTACCGATGTTCCCGCTCGCCTCCGCCGACTTCGCGCCGTTGGTCTACACGCTCTCGGTCGTGGCCATCATCTACACCTCGCTGGTGGCGCTGATGCAGGAGGACATCAAGAAGCTGATCGCCTACTCATCCGTCGCGCATATGGGCTTCGTGACCATGGGCATCTTCACCATGAACGAGATCGGCATCCAGGGCGCGATCTTCCAGATGCTGTCGCACGGCTTGGTCTCCGGTGCACTGTTCCTGTGCGTCGGCGTCATTTACGACCGCATGCATACCCGCGAGATCGCCGCTTATGGCGGGCTTGTGAACAACATGCCCAAGTACGCCGTGGTCTTCCTGATATTCACCATGGCCAATGTCGGCCTGCCCGGCACGAGCGGCTTCGTGGGCGAGTTCCTGACCCTGATGGGCGCCTTCCAGGCCAACACCTGGGTGGCCTTCTTCGCCACCACCGGCGTCGTGCTCTCGGCGGCCTACGCGCTGTGGCTTTATCGCAGGGTGGTCTTTGGGGCGCTGACCAAGGACAGTCTCAAGGGGCTGCTGGACCTGTCGACGCGCGAGAAGGCGGTGATCTATCCGCTGGTGGTGCTGACGATCTTCTTCGGCGTCTATCCGGCGCCCATCCTCGACGCCACCGCGGCCTCCGTGGACGCGCTCGTCGGCCAAGTGACAGCCTCGATCGAAGCCGGGCGCGCGACCGCCGCGGCTGCTCTGGCGCAGTAAGGGTCCCTAGAGATGACGCCTGACCTTTCCATGAGCCTGACGCTCGCCGCACCGGAGCTGATCCTCGCGATCGGCGCGATGGCGCTCCTGATGATCGGCGTTTTTGGCGACGAGCGGTCCAACACGCTGGTCACGGGGCTGGCTGTCGCGATCCTGATCGGCGCAGGCGCGTGGATGCTGTTTTTCGGTGAGTATGGAGAAGGCTTTCAGGGCGCCTTCATCAACGACCCGTTCTCGCGTTTCATGAAGTTCCTGACGCTCGGCGGCTCGATCGTGACACTCGTCATGTCTGTCGGCTTCGCCAAGGCGGAGCGCTTCGACAAGTTCGAGTTCCCGGTTCTCATCATGCTGTCGACGCTCGGGATGCTCTTGATGGTCTCGGCGAACGACATGATCACGCTCTATCTCGGCCTCGAACTCCAGTCGCTGGCAGCGTACGTGATCGCCGCGATCAACCGCGACTCCGTGCGGTCCACCGAGGCGGGCCTGAAGTACTTCGTACTCGGCGCACTCTCCTCGGGCATGCTGCTCTACGGCATCAGCCTCGTCTACGGCTACACGGGCAACACGGGGTTCGACGCCATCACGCTGGCGCTTTCCGGCGGCGAGCGGCAGCTCGGCCTGGTCTTCGGCCTGGTCTTCGTCCTGGCCGGCCTGTCGTTCAAGATCTCCGCCGTGCCGTTCCACATGTGGACGCCAGACGTCTACGAGGGCGCGCCGACGCCGGTCACCGCCTTCTTCGCCGCCGCGCCCAAGATGGCGGCGATGGCGCTGATCGTGCGGGTCACCATGGGCGCCTTCGAGCCCATAGCCTTCGACTGGCAGCAGATCATCGTCTTCATCTCGGTCGCCTCCATGCTGCTCGGCGCCTTCGCGGCGATCGGCCAGCGTAACATAAAGCGCCTGATGGCCTATTCCTCGATCGGCCACATGGGCTTCGCGCTCGTTGGCTTGGCCGCGAATTCGTCGGCCGGTGTGCGCGGCATCGCGATCTACATGCTGATCTACCTGGTCATGACGCTCGGCACCTTCGCCTTCATCCTCGCCATGCGTCGGAAGGAAGGCAATGTGGAGCAGATCGACAGCTTGGCGGGGCTCTCCAGTACCAACCCGATGATGGCCACGATCCTGACCATCCTGATGTTCTCGCTCGCCGGCATTCCGCCGCTCGCCGGCTTCTGGGCCAAGTGGTACGTGTTCCTGGCCGCCATTGATGCCGAACTCTACGCGCTGGCGGTGATCGGCGTGCTCGCCTCGGTGGTCGGCGCGTTCTACTATCTGCGCATTATCAAGATCATGTGGTTCGACGAGCCGGTCGGCGGTTTCCAGCCGATGGCGGGCGAACTGCGGCTGGTGCTCGGCGCGTCGGGTGCCTTCGTGCTGTTCTACGTGCTGATCGGCGGGCCGATCGGAACGATGGCGGAAGCCGCTTCCCGGACCTTCTTCTGAGCCGATGGCGTTTGCGCTCGCGCCCACCGCTCAGCAGGACGGATATCGACTGGAAGCCTTCGAGACGATCGGTTCGACCAACGCCCATGCTCTGGAGCAGGCGAGGGCGGGCGATCCGGGACGGCTGTGGGTGGTCTCGCGTAGACAGGAGAGCGGCCGCGGTCGCCGTGGACGCGCCTGGGAGACGCCGGCGGGCAACCTCGCTGCGACCCTCCTCCTAGTGGATTGCTGCCCGCTGTCGCTGGCAGCGACCCTCGGCTTCGTCGCCGGTCTGGCGCTGTCGGACGCGCTGAAGGCCGTCGCGCCGGTGTTGATCGGCGCCGACGCAAGCGAAGACCGCAATTCGCGCACGAGTTTCCAGCTTAAATGGCCGAACGACGTTCTCGCCGACGGGTCGAAGCTTGCCGGCATCCTGCTGGAATCGGCCATGCTGTCGGAGCGACGCTTTGCCGTCGCAATCGGCATCGGCGTCAACGTCGTCGCTCATCCGACGGACGTTCCCTATCCGGCCACATCGCTTGCAGCACTTGGATCGGACGCGACGGCCGAGACGCTGTTTTTGGCCCTGTCCGACGCATGGATGCAGGCTGAACGGGCATGGAACGGCGGCCGGGGCCTCGAAAGCATCCGCCGCGCATGGCTGACACGTGCGGCCGGCCTCGGTTCGGAAGTGGCGGTGAAGGTCGAAGGAGAGGTCGTACGGGGCATATTCGAAACGATCGACGAGGATTGCCGGTTCGTCGTGCGTGACATACACGGCGGCACGAGGCGTATCGCGGCGGGTGACGTGCATTTCGGCGCGGTCGCTTCGGCGGCTGCGGTCTAGGCGAGGTAAAGGCATGGCTAAGAGCAACGGCGAGGAACTGGTCTTCGCGCCTCTCGGAGGCGTCGGCGAGATCGGTATGAACTTCGCCCTCTACGGCTTCGGCCGCCCCGAGGCGCGGCAATGGATCATCGTCGACTGCGGCGTGACCTTCCCCGGCCCGGATCTGCCGGGCGTCGACCTGGTGCTGCCCGACATCCGCTTCATCGTCGAGGAGAAGAAGAACCTTCGCGGGATGATCATCACGCACGCGCACGAGGACCACTATGGCGCGCTGCTGGAACTGTGGCCGCAGCTCGGCGTGCCGGTCTGGATGACGCCCTTCGCGGCCGGGCTGCTCGAAGCCAAGCGCGCTTCCGAACCGGGCTCCAAGCCGAAGATTCCGGTCGAGATCTACCAGCCCGGTGACCGTTTCTCCGTCGGCCCGTTCGACATCGAGGCCGTGGCGGTCACCCACTCGATCCCCGAGCCGGTTTCGCTGGCGATGACCACGCCGCTCGGGACGATCATCCACACCGGCGACTGGAAGATCGATCCCGCGCCGGAGATTGGCCCGATGACCGACGAGGCGCGCTTCCGTGCGTTGGGCGATGCCGGGGTCGTGGCGCTGATCTGCGATTCCACCAATGCAATGCGCGAGGGCGAATCGCCGTCTGAACAGGCAGTGGGGCAGGGCTTGCGCCAGGTGATCGAGGCCGCACCCGGCCGGGTCGCCGTCACGACCTTCTCCTCGAATGTCGGGCGTATTCGCTCGGTGGTGGAAGCCGCGCGGGACGCCGGCCGCCAAGTCCTCGTGCTCGGCCGCTCGCTCAAGCGCGTGATCGATGTCGCTACCGAGCTCGGCTACCTGGAGGGCCTCCCGCCGTTCATCTCGGAGGAGGAGTACGGCTACATCCCGCGCGAGAACCTCGTCGTGCTGTGCACCGGCAGCCAGGGCGAGCCGCGCGCCGCGCTGGCGAAGCTCGCCCGCGACGAGATGAAGAACCTTGCGCTGACTGCCGGCGACACGGTCGTGTTTTCCTCGCGCACCATTCCCGGAAATGAGAAGGCTATCCTGGAGATCAAGAACGGCCTGATCGAACAGGGCATCCGCATCATCGAGGACGGCGAGGCGCTGGTTCACGTATCGGGCCACCCGCGACGCAGCGAGCTGAAGAAGATGTACGAATGGGTGCGGCCGCAGGTTCTGGTGCCGGTGCACGGCGAGGCCGCGCATCTGGTGGCGCACGGTTCGCTGGGCGCGATGTCCGGCATTCCCCACGTGGTGCAGGCGCGCAACGGCGACGTCGTGAAGCTGGCGCCCGGCGAGGCCGGCGTCGTCGACCAGGTGCCCTATGGCCGCATCTTCAAGGACGGCCTGATCGTCGGCGGCGAGGACGCGGTCGGCGTGCGCGAGAGGCGCAAGCTCTCCTATGTCGGCCATGTCGCGGTGAACGTGGTGCTGGACGAGAAGTACGAGATGGCCGGGGATCCCGACCTCGTGGCGATCGGCCTGCCGGAGGCGGACCGAAACGGCGAGAATTTCGAGGACCTGATGCTCGATGCGGCGATCGGCGCGGTTGAAAGCATACCGCGCGCCAGGCGAAAGGACCTGGACATGGTGCTGGAAGCGGTGCGGCGCTCGGTGCGCAATGCCGCGAACCAGGCCTGGGGCAAGAAACCCATGGTCACGGTCTTCGTCACGCGCTGAGGAACGCCGCCGCCGACCCGGAGGAAGAAGTATGCTCGGCCGTCTCAATCACGTCGCCATCGCCGTCCCCGATCTCGCCGCCGCGAGCGCCGTCTACCGCAACACGCTCGGCGCTACGGTGACCGATCCGCAGGCCCTGCCGGAGCACGGCGTCACGGTGGTTTTCATCGAGCTCGGCAATACCAAGGTCGAGCTTCTCGAACCCCTGGGGGAGGGCTCGCCAATCGCCGCCTTCCTGGCCAAGAACCCGTCCGGCGGCATGCACCACGTCTGCTACGAGGTCGCCGACATCGTCGAGGCGCGCGACCGCCTGAAAGCTTCGGGCGCGCGCGTGCTCGGGGACGGCGAGCCGAAGACCGGCGCACACGGCAAGCCGGTGCTGTTCCTGCATCCGAAGGATTTCGCCGGAACCCTCGTCGAGCTGGAACAGGTCTGATTCGTGACCTGGATCTCCTATCTCGCGCTCTTCTTCATCATCTGGTGGCTGGTGCTTTTCGCCACCCTTCCATTCGGCCTGCGCACCCAGGACGACGAAGGCGACGTGACGCTGGGCACCACCTCGAGCGCCCCGCGCGGGCCACATGTCCGCCGCGCGATGCTGCGAACGACCATCGTCGCGGTCGTCATCTGCGGGCTGCTCTGGTACGTGACGAACCAGCTCGGTTGGAGCTTCGACGACATCCCGATCTTCATGCCAGATTTCTACGGGCCGGCTTCGCGCGGCGGCTGAATTTCCGGTCACAACGGACTGATTGCCCAAAAAAAATGCAAGGCCGAAGCCTTGCAATTTGTAACGCGTCCGATCCGTTTCCGGTGTCCGGCGGCAGCGAGTAACCGCGCCTGGATCGCATCCTCCCAAGACTTTGACCGCGTAGGGAAAACGGATTGATTTTCCGTCTTCTCGTTTATGGCGGGGACACTAGACCAAGGGTCCCTGAAATGTCACGAGTTTTTTTGCTTGCCGAGCCTCAATGATGTGCTGCACTGCACAATGATAAGGCAGCCGATGTTTAATGTTATACCACTGAACTAAGTCGCTTGTGGCCGCCGGGTCGGGTTCCCTTGATGCCATGAAATGGCTATGAAGCGCGTGCAGTGAGACCGCTGCCGAACCCATCGATTCTGCGGCCTCTTCATCCCTTTCGACGGAAACCTTCATGCGGCTGTCGCGCTACTTCCTGCCCATCCTGAAAGAAAATCCCCGCGAGGCGGAGATCGTGTCGCATCGCCTCATGCTGCGGGCGGGCATGGTGCGTCAGCAGGCGGCCGGCAGCTTCTCCTGGCTACCACTCGGAAAGCGCGTGCTCGACAAGGTCTGCCGCATCATCCGCGAGGAGCAGGACAGGGCGGGAGCGCTGGAAATCATGATGCCGACGATCCAGTCGGCCGAACTGTGGCGCGAGAGCGGCCGCTACGATGCTTACGGCCCCGAGATGCTGCGGCTGCGGGACCGGCACGAGCGCGACATGTTGTACGGACCCACCAACGAAGAGATGGTGACCGACATCTTCCGCAGCTACGTGCGGTCCTACAAGGACCTTCCGCTCAATCTCTATCACATCCAGTGGAAGTTTCGCGACGAGGTTCGGCCGCGCTTCGGCGTCATGCGCTCGCGCGAGTTCCTGATGAAGGACGCCTATTCCTTCGATCTCGATTTCGAGGGCGCGAAGGCGGCTTACAACCGGATGTTCGTGTCGTACCTTCGCACATTCACCCGCATGGGCCTGCAGGCGATCCCCATGCGCGCCGATACCGGCCCCATCGGCGGTGATCTGAGCCACGAGTTCATCATCCTGGCCGAGACGGGCGAGAGCCAGGTCTACTGCCACCGCGACTTTCTTTCCCTTCCGGTCCCCGGCGCCGATACGAACTTCGGCGACGACGCCGAAATCGGCGGCATCGTGAAGGCCTGGACGACGCCCTACGCAGCGACCGACGAGATGCACGAGGAGGACGTCTGGTCCGGCATCGGCGAGAACGAGCGCCTGTCTGCGCGCGGCATCGAGGTCGGCCACATCTTCCACTTCGGCCAGAAGTATTCCAAGCCCATGGGCGCGAGCGTGACCGGGCCTGACGGCAAGGAACACTTCGTCTCCATGGGCTCCTACGGCATCGGCCCGAGCCGGCTTATCGCGGCGATCATCGAGGCGTTCCACGACGACAACGGCATCATCTGGCCTGAAAGCGTTGCGCCGTTCGATATGGCGCTGATCAACATGAAGCCGGGCGATGCCGAATGCGACCGCGTCTGTGAAGAGTTCTACGCGCAGCTCTCCGCGGCAGGCAAGGATGTGCTCTACGACGACACAGACCAGCGCGCCGGCGGCAAGTTCGCCACCGCCGACCTGATCGGCCTTCCCTGGCAGGTGATCGTCGGCCCGCGCGGCGTGGCGGCCGGCGAGGTGGAAATCAAGAACCGCAGGACTGGCGAACGCGAAACGATGGCGATCGCCGCGGCCGCGCAGAAGCTCGGCGCCAGCTGATGACGCAAACCGCCGCAACGCCGCGCGGGGCCGGCCCCTTCTCCGCCTTCGAGCGGATGGTGGCGTGGCGCTACCTTCGTTCGCGCCGCAAGGAGGCGTTCATCTCGGTGATCGCGTCGATTTCCTTCGTCGGCATCATGCTCGGCGTCGCGACGCTAATCATCGTCATGGCCGTCATGAACGGTTTCAGGGCCGAACTGCTGACCCGGATTCTAGGCATCAACGGGCACCTCATCCTGCAGCCCATGGATCGGCCGCTGGACGATTATGCTGAGGCAGCGGCGCGCCTCAATGGCGTCGAGGGCGTGCGGTACGCCATTCCGCTGGTCGAGGGGCAGGTGCTTGCTTCCGGTAATGTCGGCGGGGGCACCGGCGCTTTGGTTCGCGGTATCCGCGAGGAGGATCTGGACAGGATCGAACTGGTCGCCGGCAACATAAGGCAAGGCACGCTCGAGGGTTTCGAGGCGGGGGAGGGTGTTGCCGTCGGCGTGCGGATGGCCGAGACGCTCGGTCTGGCATTGGGCGACCTCGTCACGCTGACCTCTCCCGAGGGAGACGTGACACCTTTCGGCATGACCGCGCGGCAGAAGGCCTATCCGGTCACCGCCATCTTCCAGGTCGGCATGTCGGAATACGACGCCTCGATCATCTTCATGGCTCTGCCCGAGGCGCAGCTCTACTTCAACTCGGAAGGGGTGGCGCAGTCGATCGAGGTCTTCGTCGACGATCCGGACTCCATCGACGACCTCAAGCCCGTGATCGAGACGGCGGCGCAACGGCCGTTCTTCATGGTCGACTGGCGCCAGCGCAATCACACCTTCTTCTCCGCGCTCGAGGTGGAGCGCAACGTCATGTTCATGATCCTGACGCTGATCGTGCTCGTCGCGGCGCTCAACATCATCTCCGGCCTCTTCATGCTGGTGAAGGACAAAGGCCGCGACATCGCCATCCTGCGCACCATGGGGGCGACGCGTGGTTCGGTGCTTCGCATCTTCGTCATGACGGGCGCCGCGATCGGCGTCGTGGGGACGCTCGCCGGCGTTCTCCTGGGCGTCGTGGTCTGCCTCAACGTGGAATCGATCCGCCAGTTCTTCTCCTGGCTCTCCGGCACGACGCTGTTCAACCCGGAACTCTACTTCCTGAGCCAGTTGCCGGCCAAGATGGAAGTGAACGAAACGGTCTCGGTGGTTCTGATGGCGCTTGTGCTGTCGTTCCTCGCGACTCTGTTTCCGGCATGGCGCGCCGCGCGCCTCGATCCGGTGGAAGCCCTGAGGTACGAATGATGGCCGAGGACGCGGCACTCGCGCTGGTCGGCGTCAGCAGGCGCTACCACGAGGGGACGAAACCGCTCGTCATCCTGGACGAGGCCGACTTCACTCTGCGCCGCGGCGAGATGGTGGCGCTCGTAGCCCCCTCCGGCGCGGGAAAGTCAACGCTGCTGCACACCGCCGGCCTGCTCGAGCGCCCGGACGCTGGCGAGGTGATTGTCAACGGCAAGTCCTGCGGCAAACTCTCCGACGACGACCGCACCGCCATCCGCCGCAACGAGGTCGGCTTCGTCTACCAGTTCCACCATCTCCTGCCGGAGTTCTCGGCGCTGGAGAATGTCGTCATTCCGCAGCTCGTACGAGGGCTCTCGCAAAAGGAAGCCCAGGACCGGGCCATGCAGCTGCTCGACTACATGAAGATCGGACCGCGCGCCGAGCATCGTCCGGCGGAGCTGTCGGGCGGCGAACAGCAGCGCGTGGCGATCGCGCGCGCGGTGGCGAACGCGCCACTGGTCCTTCTCGCCGACGAGCCGACCGGCAACCTGGACCCGCACACGGCAGGCTACGTCTTCGATGCTATGGAAGCGCTGGTGCGACACTCAGGGCTCTCGGCCCTGATCGCAACCCACAATCACGACCTCGCCGCGCGCATGGATCGCCGCGTCACGCTCGCGGAAGGCAAGGTCGTCGACTTCTGACCCCTTGGCGCCTTTAACGCCTCATTAACCGGACTTGGCAGGAGGAGTCCGGAAGGATGACGCTTGCACTTGCAAAACGGAACAGAAAGAGAACATTATGGGGACATAAGCGAAACCGGGAGAACGAACATGACTGACATTATCCAGGACGTCGCCTCGCTCGTGTCTGTGAGCCTTTTCATCATCACCATGGCCATGTGGATCGGCGCTTACTGACGGCGCGGGCTCAGTCCCCGACGGCCACGCCCTCGCGGCGCGGATCGGCACCGCCTTCCAGGGTCCCGTCGGGCAGGAAGGCAACGCCGTGCAGGCCCGAGTTCAAGTCGGTGGTCCGCACCTCGTATCCAAGTGCTTCGAGATCGTCCGCCATCTCCGCCGCCGCTGTTCCGGCTTCGAGATCGTATCGCCCGAACCGGTTGGAGAAATGCGGCATCGCGAAAGCTTGGCTGATGTTCATGTTCCAGTCGATCAGGCCGATCAGCGCCTGGGCGACATAAGGAATGATGTTGCTGCCGCCGGGCGAGCCCAAGGCGAAGATCGGCTTCCCTTCGCGCAGGACGATGGTCGGCGACATGGAGGAGCGCGGGCGCTTGCCGGGCTCCACGCGGTTGGCGACCGCTTCGGAGTTCTGCTGTGGAACGAAGGAGAAATCGGTGAGCTGGTTGTTGAGCAGGAAGCCGCCCGTCATCAGCCGTGCGCCGAAACCGTTTTCGATCGAACTCGTCATCGACGCGAGGTTTCCCTCGGCGTCGACGATGACGAAATGCGAGGTGGAGGGGACTTCGAGCGAGACCCCGTCGAGGCGCAGCTCGGCCTTGTCCCATGGCGGGTCGCCGGCTTTCGCTGCCTCGGCGGGCAGGGCATCCGGGCGCTTCAGGAGCGCCGCGCGAGATTTCAGGTAGTCCGGGTTCAGCAATCCCTTCGGTATGTCGACGAAATCGCCGTCGGCCACGTATCGGCCACGGTCGGCGAAGGCGAGCCGGGTCGCGTCGCCGATGAGCCGCCAGCCTTGCGGATCCTCGGGGCCGAGCCCGGCAAGATCGAATTCCGACAGGATGCCGAGAATCTGCCCGATGGCCAGCGCGCCGGAGGAGGGCGGTCCCATGCCGCAGACGTCGACACCGCGATAGGACGCGCAGACGGCGTCACGCTCCTTGGCCTCGTAGTTTGCGAGGTCCTCGAGCGACAGCTTGCCGGGATTGTCGGGATGGCCCTGCACGGCAGCGACGATCTCCTCGGCGATCGGCCCCTCGTAAAAAGCATCCGCGCCCTCGGCGCCGATGGTGCGCAGGGTTGCGGCGTAGGTAGGGTTCCGCAGCACCGCGCCCTGCTGGAGGGGTGTGCCCGACGCGTCGAAAAAATAGGCGCGCGTCGATGTCTGAGCCGACAGCAGCGGCGCATCCTCGTCGACGAGTGCGGCCAGTCGCGGCGAGACCGTGAAGCCGGTCTCCGCCATGCGCGCCGCCGGCTCGAACAGTGCGGACCATTCTTTCGTGCCGTGCAGGTCGTGGATATTCTCCATCAGGCGCACCACGCCCGGCGTGCCGACTGAGCGACCGCCCACGACCGCATCGAAGAATTCCATCGGCTTGCCGTTGTCGCCGATGAAGAGTTCGGGCGTGGCCGCCATAGGCGCGGTTTCTCGTCCGTCGATCGTCGTCACCTTGCCCGTTCCCGCGTCGTACCAGACGAGGAAGGCCCCGCCGCCGATACCCGAGGACTGGGGCTCCACCAGTCCCAGCACGGTCTGCACCACGACCAGCGCATCGGCCGCGCTGCCGCCGTCGCGCAGCACTGCGAGACCCGCTTCCGCAGCCAGCGGATTGGCAGCGACGACGATGGACTGCCTTGCTCGGACCGACGTCTTCGCCTGCTGACCGGTCGCCGCCTCAGGCGCCAGCGCATCGGTGGCCTGCTGCGACAAGACCGGTTGCGACCACGCCAGGACGGCGATGGCCGAAAACGCGACGACCCTTGCGAGAACCTTCTTCATGGTCTGTCGCTCCTCTCGCCGGTGACCCTAGCGGACGATGCCGCCCCGAACACCTCCTCGAAGGCCTGCATGAGTGCGACATCGAGGTCGCCCATCGTGATCGGAAGGCCGAGGTCGACCAAGCTGGTGACGCCGTAGCCGGAGATGCCGCACGGCACGATGCCGGAAAAATGCGACAGGTCCGGCTCGACGTTGATCGCGATGCCGTGGAAACTGACCCACTTGCGCAGCCGGATGCCGATCGCAGCGATCTTGTCCTCGGCGGGGACGTCGGGGGCGAGCGGCGGCCGGTCGGGCCGGACCACCCAGACCCCGACGCGGTCCTCGCGCCGTTCGCCCCTGACGTTGAAGCGGGCGAGCGTGCGGATGATCCATTCCTCGAGCGCGCCGACGAGGACGCGCACGTCCTCGCGCCGGCGCTTCAGGTCGAGCATCACGTAGGCCACCCGCTGCCCGGGGCCATGATAGGTGTATTCGCCGCCGCGGCCCGCCTGGTGGACGGGAAAACGGTCGGGCTGGATGAGGTCGCTCGCCTTGGCGCTGGTGCCCGCCGTATAGAGCGGCGGATGCTCGACAAGCCAGACCAGCTCCCCAGCGCTGCTCTCACGGATCGCCGCCGCCCGCGCCTCCATGAAGGCCAGCGCCTCCGCGTATCCGGTCAGCCCGTCCTCCACCCGCCACTCGACCGGCGCGCTGCCGGGCCGGGGCCGGAAATCGAAGCCGAGATGGTTGCGCTGAAGCATGGGAGACGTCCTTCCGGACCACATATGGCGGCAAAGGGAGGAAAGGTCCAGCCGCCGCACTGACACCGTGCCATCCGGGCCGAAATCACACCGATTATTGCGATGGCTGCTCTTGTTTCCCGATAGGCGATTTGCTAAGTGCGCCGGGCCGGCAAGCTCCGGCTCCTACCACGTGCGGTCGTGGCGGAATTGGTAGACGCGCAGCGTTGAGGTCGCTGTGGGGCAACCCGTGGAAGTTCGAGTCTTCTCGACCGCACCATCATATCTGTGAGAATCGCTCGTCGCCGGCTTCCGGTCACCTCCCGCCGATTCGCGGGGGACCCGGGCCAATTTTCTAGACGGTTCAGGAAGTTGCGGCGGAACCCGTGGTTCCCATCTTCGTAGCAATCTCATCCAGTAGTTCTGCACCATCATTCCGCACATCGTTTGCCACGGCGTGGCAACGCGTGCGATCGATGGATTTTATCGGCTTGTTCCGTGTGTCTTGCTCTGATTTACTTCCTTGAAAATATTAAGCATCCAGCTACCGTATGTTAGGGATGAATAAAAAGATCACTGGGAGCGCAGAGCGCTGATCTGCTGTGAATTGCCGTATGCCATTGCGAGGCATTGTGGAGCGACGGGGTACGATTCGGGCCGAGGTGGGGGATGTAATGGTAAATGATCGTAGTCGCGGCATCTCGCCGGCAGCTTTCTTCGGCATCGTCCTAATGAGCATATGCTGCATTCTGCTGTTCGCGGATCGCTCGCGGGCCCAGGAAAACCGGCTCTTTTCCTATGCCGCGGGTGAGATGGCACCGGCTTTGACGGCCGATCAGGAGAGCCGCGCGGCGGCGATCAGCAGCGACGCGACGCAAACCGACCTCAAATACGTCGATGCCGAGAGCGCGGTACTTCGCGGCGATATCGTCGCTGTGCCGTTGGCCGAGGGCACGCTGGTGCTTGGTCTCACGCACCGGATCGAACGCGCTGCGGACGATTTCACCTGGATCGGGCAGGGCGATGGCGAGGGCGGACAGACGGTGCTCGTCGTGCGCGACGGCCAGATCACCGGTGTGATCTATGACGGGTTTGTTCAATACAGCCTCACGCCGCTTGGAGGGCGTCTGCACGCCCTTACGAAAATCGACCACAAGGCGTTTCCCCCGGACCATCCGCCCGGGCGGCTGCCGGTCTCGCCACGGGATTCCAGCAATCGGGCCGGCGATCCCAGCGGCACCGCAGCCGCGGTGCAGATCGACATCCTGGGCGCCTATACGCCTGAAGCACTTGCCGCCAACGCCAACATCAAGAACACGATCCAGCTCGGCGTGGACCTCGCCAACGCGGCCTACATCGCCAGCAATGCGGAGGTCAGTCTCAGGTTGGTTGGCACCGTGCAGGTGGCCGGCTACAGCGAGACGGGCAAGACCTACAACGACCTGCTTTACGATTTGACCGACGGCACCGGGGGCATGGCCGCGGTGCATGCGCAGCGCGAAACCCTGGGCGCCGATCTCGTGGCGTTACTCGTCAATCACACGGAGTACTGTGGCATTGCCTGGGTCAACTCGAGCGCCGCCTATGCCTTTTCCGTAACGACGCATACCTGCGTCAAAAGCCATACGCTCTCACATGAACTCGGCCACAATTTTGGCGCGCTGCACGATGTCGCCAACAGCGGATCCAACCCGCCCTACAATTACGGCTACGGGTACATCCATCCGCAGAACCTGTTCCGGACGATCCAGTCCTACGGCGCGCCCTGCGGCTACTGCACCCGGATCGGCAACTTCTCCAATCCCGACGTCACATATAACGGGCACGTGACCGGCACCGTGACTACGCACAACGTGGCGCGCGTGCATCGTGAAAGAAAAAGCACGGTCGCCGCGTTCAGGGCGGACAAGACGCCGGCCAAAGCGGTCATGACATCTCCGGCGCCGGGTTCCACGCTGGGGTCCTCGGCGACGTTTCAGTGGACCACGGGTACTGGCGTTACGCATTACTGGCTCTATGTCGGCTCCACCGGCGTGGGCTCGTACAACGTCTATCAGGGCAGCCAGGGAACCAATACGTCCCGGACGGTATCGACCCTCCCGTCCTCCGGCACCATCTACGTTCGGCTCCATTCGCTGATTGGCGGGGCGTGGCAGTTCAACGACTACACGTACAAGGCGAGCGGGTTCGCGAAGGCCGTCATGACGTCTCCGACGCCGGGTTCCGTCCTCGGTTCCGCGGTGACGTTCGAGTGGACGAAGGGCACGGGTGTTACCCAATACTGGCTCAATGTCGGCTCGACCGGCGCGGGTTCTTACAATGTCTATCAGGGCAGCCAGGGCACCAATACGTCTCGGGCGGTGTCGGCCCTCCCGGCCACGGGCACCATCTATGTGCGGCTCTATTCGCTGATTGGCGGGGCGTGGCAGTTCAACGACTATACCTATACCGCGGGTGTGGCCGCCAAGGCCGTCATGACCTCTCCGGCGCCGGGCTCGACGCTTAGTGCGTCGGCGACGTTCCAGTGGACGACCGGATCGGGTGTGTTGCAGTACTGGCTCAATGTCGGTTCCACCGGCGCGGGCTCGTACAACATCTATCAGGCCAGCCAGGGCACGAGTAAATCCAAGACGGTGACGGCTCTGCCGTCCTCGGGCACGATATACGTGCGCCTGTGGTCGCGGTTCTCCACTGGCTGGCAATACAACGACTACACCTATAAGGCCGCCAGTGCCGTCAAGGCCGTCATGACGTCACCGACGCCGGGCTCCACGCTCGGCTCCTCGGCGACGTTCACATGGACCGCCGGAAGTGGGGTGACGCAGTATTATCTCTATGTCGGTTCTACCGGCCCAGGTTCGAGCGACATCTATGACGACAGCCCGGGCACCGACAGGTCCACGACCGTGTCGGGTCTGCCTTCCACGGGCACGATCTACGTGCGCCTGTGGTCGCTGTTCTCATCCGGCTACCGGTGGAACGACTACACCTACAAGGCCGGGGGTACCGCGAAGGCGGTCATGACGTCCCCGACGCCGGGCTCGACTCTCGGTTCCTCGGCGACGTTCGTGTGGAGTGCCGGGAGCGGGGTGTCTCAGTATTGGCTCTATGTCGGCTCGACCGGCGCAGGCTCGGCGAACATCTACCAAGCCAGCCAGGGCACGAGTAAATCCAGGACCGTGTCGGGTCTGCCCTCCACGGGTACGATCTACGTGCGCCTGTGGTCGCTGTTTAGCGGCACGGGCTGGCAATACAACGACTACGCCTACAAGGCCGGCGGCACTTCGAAGGCTGTCATGACGTCTCCGACGCCGGGCTCCACGCTTGGTGCCTCTGCGACGTTCGTGTGGAGCCCCGGCATCAATGTGACACAGTACTACCTCTATGTCGGATCGACCGGAGCCGGTTCGTACAACATCTACCAGGCCAGCCAGGGCACCAGCAAGACCAGGACCGTGACGGGTCTGCCGTCCACGGGCACGATCTACGTGCGGCTGTGGTCGCTGATTTCCGGTGCCTGGCAGTTCAACGACTACACCTACAAGGCTGGCGGCGCGGCGAAGGCCGTCATGACGTCCCCGACCCCGGGCTCGACGCTCGGTTCTTCGGCGACGTTCGTGTGGACCGCCGGTACCGGCGTTTCGCAGTACTATCTCTACGTCGGTTCCACCAGCGCTGGGTCGTACAACATCTACCAAGCCAGCCAGGGGACCAGCAAAACCAGGACCGTGACGGGACTGCCCTCCACGGGCACGATCTACGTGCGGCTGTGGTCGCTGATTTCCGGTGCCTGGCAGTACAACGACTACACCTACAAAGCCGGCGGCACTGCGAAGGCCGTCATGACGTCTCCGACGCCGGGATCCACCCTCGGCTCGTCGGCGACGTTCCAGTGGACGACTGGTAGCGGCGTTACCTCGTACTACCTGTATGTCGGCTCGACCGGCGCCGGGTCGTACAACATCTACAATGCCAACCAGGGCACCGGCACTTCCCGGACCGTGGCTAAACTACCCACGAGCGGCACGATCTACGTGCGGCTGTGGTCGCTGATCGGCGGAAGCTATCAGTACAACGACTACACCTACCAGGCCGGCACTGGCGCCTCCGCGACAATTGGCTTGGTAGGCGAACTGACTCCGCAGAGCGTTTTCGATTGAGAACGACAGACCGCGATTGGTCGGCCGCCAAGCTAGTGGACGCGCCTATCACACGGCACGCGCGCACTCCCTGTCCACTGGTTCCTAGAAGGCTGTTGAAGAAGTCAGTCGCACTCGCAACAGACGCCTAAATCGTCAAGTTCCCGTGCGCGTCCGCGTCGGGAGAGACTTCGATGCGCAGAAGTGGTCTGCTTTGGCTGATCGGAATTCCGCTTCCGATCATCATCCTTTGGCTGCTCGGATATGTTTAGCCGATCCTGACCGTCTTCGGTTCCGCTTCGGGAACTGTGCGCCATCTGCGCGGTTGTGCCCGCAGCAACACAGGAGACGAAGCGATGGCCGGCCAACATCCCGAGAAGGACGATCCAGAGACCCGGACGGACGAGACGCGGAAGCTGCCGGACTCCGAGGTGGAACGCGAGGCCTTGCGCCTGGCGGAGACGACCGATGTCTCCCAGAACCAGGCGAAGGAACTGATCCGCAAGCACGGCAAAAACAGTGCCGAAGCCGAGAAGGAAGCCCGCAACTTCAAAGCCGAGGGCTGACGCAGCGATATTGCCGGTTCGGACGGATCGGCCGGGTATCAGGCCTGGTAGAAGATGTGCCGTCCCACTTTGGACAGACGACGCATCTTCGGGGCCCAGTATGGGCTGACGTAATCGGCGTGGTAGTGCGTTGCCGACTTTATTCCGGCGATCAGGTCGCGTCCGTCCAGCACGTTGGAGCCCACTTCCTTGGCGCGCGTCCATGCCCTGGTGTCCCGCGGCACGTCCGGCTTCCCGTCGCAGGCGAAGGAGAACTGGCAGGCGTTCCGCTTCTCCCGGTTCTGGTACACGACTTCGCAGATCGTGTCGGGATAGGCCTGCGCCTCGACGCGGTTGAGGATGACCTGGGCGACGGCAGCCTGCCCGGATTTGGGTTCCCCCCGCGCCTCGAAGTAGATGGCAGTTGCGAGGCACTTCTTTTCCTCGTCGGGAATGGTGGTGGTCTTCGCTTGTCCCATCTGCACCGACAGCACGAGGAAGGGCAGGGCTAGGGCGACGCGGAAAGGGGAACGGGACGGGCCGGAAGCTGGGCGCACGAGTTTTCTGAGCAATGGAGGAACCATTTCCTGTTTCTGTCGTTTCGGATGGTTGCACCGGCCAGGTGCGGCGCGGGCGCTTAAGACAGCTTGAAATTGGAAGCGAAGAGACGTTCGCGCGGCGTTCAGCGGGAATTTCTGCGGCGGAATCGGGGCAGCAACAAACCTTCCGTTGCGGCACAACGCCTTCTATTGCGGGCCTGCGCGGCGGTTTCATGCGCTTTCCAAGGGACGAGGCCACACCACGGCCCAGGGGAGTGCCAAGCCTCGCGGCGACGCTTTCTTTAGGCTTTGAGTTCACGTAAGCGGCGCGCTAGACCGGGGCACATCTAACGATCCAGCGGGCAATCGGGGAGTTTACGATTTGGCGGAGGTTGAGGAAGAAGCGACCGCCGGCGAGGAAACTCAGCAGGAAGGCGCCGACATCTACAACGAGGAGGGCGTCGTCCGGGCCTCCTTCCTCGCGCATATCGGCGCGACCATCGCGGACCGCGACACGATCACGCTCAAGCGGGACGTGGCCGACCTCCACCAGTCCGAACTCGGCGACCTTCTCGAAGCCCTGATGCCCGATCAGCGCCGGGCGCTGGTCGACCTCATGGGCGCCGATTTCGATTTCGGAGCGTTGACCGAGATCGACGAGGCGATCCGCATGGAGATCGTCGACAGCCTGCCCAACGAACAGATCGCACAGGCCGTCCAGGAACTCGATTCGGACGACGCGGTCTACATTCTGGAGGATCTCGACGAGGAGGACCAGGAAGAGATCCTGGCACAGCTCCCGTTCACCGAACGCATCCGGCTGCGCCGTTCGCTCGACTATCCCGAAGAAACGGCCGGCCGGCGCATGCAGACGGAATTCGTCGCCGTGCCGCCGTTCTGGACCATCGGCCAGACGATCGACTACATGCGCGAGGACCAGAACCTCCCGGACAATTTCTACCAGATCTTCGTCATCGACCCGACCTTCAAGTTGCTCGGCGCCGTGGACCTCGACCGCATCCTGCGCACCAAGCGCGCTGTGAAGATCGAGGAGGTGATGCACGAGACGCGCCACGCGATCCCCGCGACCATGGACCAGGAGGAGGCGGCGCGGGAATTCGAGCAGTACGATCTCCTGTCCGCCGCCGTCGTGGACGAGAACGACCGTCTCGTCGGCGTTCTCACCATCGACGACGTCGTCGACGTGATCCAGCAGGAGGCCGAGGAGGATCTCCTGCGCATGGGCGGCGTCGGCGACGAGGAACTTTCCGATACGATCCTCGCAACGTCCCGCTCGCGCACGCCTTGGCTGATGGTGAACCTTGCGACCGCCATTCTCGCATCGCTGGTTATCGGCCTGTTCGACGCCACGATCGAGCAGATGGTCGCTCTCGCCGTCCTGATGCCAATCGTCGCTTCCATGGGGGGAAATGCCGCCACCCAGACGATGACGGTGACGGTCCGCGCCCTCGCCACGCGGGACATCGACATCTACAATGCGGGCCGCATCATTCGCCGCGAAACGGTGGTGGGCATCCTCAACGGCGTCATCTTCGCCGTGGTGATCGGCGTTGTCGCGGGTGGGTGGTTCGAGAGTTTCGGGCTCGGCGGCGTGATCGCGACGGCGATGATCATCAACATGCTGGCCGCCGCGCTCGCAGGAATCCTCATTCCGCTGCTCCTCGACCGGCTCGGTGCCGATCCGGCGATCGCTTCATCGGTTTTCGTCACGACGGTGACGGACGTCGTGGGCTTCTTCGCCTTTCTTGGGCTGGCTAGCCTCTGGTTCGGACTCGGCTGACCGCAACCCGGAGCGGCCGCTCAGGCGAAGGTCTCGAACGTACCTGCATTCGGGCAGAACACGGGCGCGTTCTCGCGCGCCGTTCCCGCTTCGAGTTCGTGGGCGCAGCGGCCTTTCGCGGCGCAGCGCGAGCAAAGGATCGCAAGGTCGCGTAAGACGCCCGGCACCTCGGCTTCGAGCCGCTGTTCGTGGATCCCGTAGGCGGCCATCATCCGGTGCATCAGCCCGTCGGCGCCCGACCCGTGTTCGATGACGTCCCGAAGGTCCGCGACGGAAAGTCCCACTTCCGCGGCTATCTCGGATGCCAGCTCGGGGTCCAGCGAATTGATCTCCCGCAGGCCGGTGATGGCGTCCCGGTGGCGTCGCCATCTCTCGGCGATGCCCTCCACGATGTATCTTACCCCGTTCATGGTTCCCTCCGTTTCTCAGCCAAGTCTAGGAGCCCGAGCGGGGTCTTCCTTGACCAGGATCAAGTGCTGGGGCGGCGAGAATTGACTTTTACGTAAATGCCATGACAATCCCAAGGAGCAGTGAATCGTCAGGTCAGGAAGTGCGCATGCGGGAATACTACACGATCACCGAACTGACCCGCGAGTTCGACATTTCCACCCGCACCTTGCGCTTCTACGAGGACGAAGGGCTGATCCACCCCGTCCGGCGTGGCCGCACGCGGCTCTTCCGTCCGTCCGACCGCCATCTCGTCCGGCAGATCATGCGGGGCAAGCGGCTGGGATTTTCGATCAACGAGATCCGTGAAATCATCCAGATGTATCGCGAGCCGCCGGGCGAGGTCGGCCAGCTCAAGCTGATGATCAAGCGCATCGAAGAGAAACGCGGCGATCTGCGGCAGAAGCGGCGGGACCTCGAGGAAACGCTGGCCGAGCTCGACCACGCGGAGGAATCCTGCGTCGAGCGTCTGGTCGAACTCGGCGTCACGACCTGAGGTCCGAGCTCAGATCCAGCGACGGACCTTCTTGCGATAGTCGCGATATCTCTTGCCGAACCTCAGGTCCAGATGCCGTTCTTCGCGCTCAATCGCGAGTTTCTGCGTCAGGAAGGCGGCGACAACACCCAGGACGATGAACCAGACGCTGCCTGCGAGCAGGCCGACACCGATCATCAGGAGCGTGTTGGCGAGATAGATCGGGTTGCGCGAGAACGAGAAGGGCCCGTTCGTGACGAGATGATCGGAGCCGCGATGCGGCATGATGGTCGTCTTCGCCTTGGACAGCGTGCGCATCGCCGAGACGTCGATGGCGACCACGCCGAAGATGGATACGATGCCGATCGCGAACAGCAGATCGGACATCGGGCTCGGCACCCAGGGCAGGGGAACCTGCCACATCAGGATGATTGCCGCGGCAATGGCCGCGAGATAGATCATCGGCGGCCATGGCAGCCGGTTGGGCCGGGTCTCTGCTTCGCTCACTGACTTCCTCCCTCGTCGAGCCTCTGCATCGTGTCCACGGTGCAAATGTCGGCCATCTCCGTCAGCCGTCCTCGCGTCGTTCCATTCTGGTCTGACGAGAACACCGCGTCGAGCATGTTTTCACGTTCGACCGCATCGAGCACGCATACGCAGTAGAACGAACAGAATTCCTCGCTCCGTTCGGCGGAACAGGTCGCCTCGCAGGCCTGCCGGAACTGCACCTGCGGCGTCTCCCGCGCGGGCGGGAAAACCTGCGCGAAGAGGAAGACGCAGCCGATGAGCACCGGCTGGTGCAGAAGATAGAAGGCCAGGCTGTGCCTGCCGGCGAAGTCGAGGAGACCGGTCCAGCGCGGAAACTCCAGCCGCGCCAGGCGATCGAGAATGCCTGCCTGCCGCGCGGCGCCCGCAACCGCGATCCCGCACAGCACCGCGCCGAACCAGGGAAACAGCGGAACGTAGTCGTTCGATCGCGGCCGGTATTCCGATAGTCCGGTCCACCACCAGAGCGGGGCATCCAGCGCCGGGGTCGCGAACCAGAACGGCAAGGCGATCACGGCGACCGCGATGACGAGGACAAGCGGCCACGGCAGGCCGACGAACAGGAGCCCGAGCAGGCTCGCGAGCGCGATCTGGTGGAGAATCCCGAAGAAGATGAAGTTGTCCGGCGTCGCGATCCAGGTGACCAGCGTGATCGCCGCCGCCGCACCCGCGACGAGCAGGAGGCGCCGCCAGAATCCGGTCCAGCGCACCCCGTTCGCATGCGCGAGGAAAAGGCTAACCCCGACGAGAAACAGGAACGACGACGCGATCGACCGGGCGAAGAACTTCCAGCCCCCCACGGCCGTCATCCCCGGTTCGGCGTAGCCGAAGAACTCCAGATCCCAGGCGAAATGGTAGACGGCCATCGCGATGAGGGCCAGCCCGCGGGCGAGATCGATCGCCTGGATGCGACGGGCGGGGGCGGGTTGATGCATGGGAATGGCGATATCCGAAAGACAAGCTAGGGTCGGTCACGCGCGACCGAATGGCGGCCGGCGAACGTTGGCAGACGCCTCGAAACGCTACGGCGGGCTACATCCGGAGCAGCGAGCGGCACGGCGCCGGACTGTGATTGACACATGCACGGCCCTTCGAAAAGATGCCGTCGCTGACGAAGCGGTTTGGCGCCGGCGCTTCGATGCGAGGAGAGCAGATGAGCGTGACCATTCCCGACATCGGGCCCGATCCGATCGCTGTCCCGCGTGTCTACACGCTGCACTGGGTGAACATCATCGGGATCGGCTTCTACCATCTCGTCGCCGCTCTCGCCTTTCTGCCGTACTTTTTCTCGTGGACCGGCGTGATCCTTGTCTTCGTCGGGATGCAACTGTTCGGCACGGTCGGCATCAACGTGTTCTATCACCGCTATCTCACTCACAAGGGATTCCAGTGCCCGAAATGGCTGGAATACACGATGGCGGTCATGGCGGTCTGCTCTTTCCAGGATACGCCGGCGCACTGGGTCGCCGTGCATCGCCGGCATCACGAATTCGCCGATGACGAACCCGATCCGCATACGCCGGTGCGCAGCTTCCTGTGGGCGCATGTCGGCTGGATCCTGGTGAAGTCGCCCGACATGTCACGCTACGAGATCTACTCGCGCTACGCCAAGGACGTTCTGCGCGACCCGTTCTACAAACTCCTCGAAAAGCGGTCCGTCTATCTCGGCATCATCGTCGCGCACTGGTTCGTCTTCTTCCTCGGCGGCTTCGGCGCGACCCTGCTTGCCGGCGGCACCGGTGCGCAAGCGCTGCAGTTCGGTCTCAGCATCCTGGTCTGGGGTGTTTTCGTGCGGACGGTCTTCAACTGGCACAACACATGGGCGGTCAATTCCGTGAGCCACTTGTGGGGCTACCGGAACTACGAGACCGGGGAGCACAGCCGCAACAACATCGTCCTTGGGCTGACCGCGATGGGCGAAGGCTGGCACAACAACCATCATGCCGACCCGCGCTCGGCGCGCCACGGACACCGCCCGTGGGAGATCGACGGAACCTATCTGATCATCCGGCTGTTCGCCCTGTGCGGGTTAGCCTGGAAGATCCGTGAACCACAGGTTCCCGGCATGGCCGGCTTGCCCGAATAGTCCTCGTCAAATCAGGAAATACGGGATCATGATCCATACAATCGACGCCAACGGCGCCTCCATCCCCGCCATCGGGCTCGGAACCTGGACGCTTCGAGGAGCCGAATGTACCGGTCTGGTCGAGCATGCGCTGGACGTCGGCTACCGGCATCTCGACACTGCTGCGAGCTATGAAAACGAAACCGAAATCGGAGCCGCGGTCCGTGCCTCCGGGCTCGCGCGATCCGAACTCTTCGTCACGACCAAGGTCTGGTACACCGACATCGCGCCCGGCGACTTCGAGCGCTCGGCGGAGGCAAGCCTCAAGCGCCTCGGC
Organism: Aquibium oceanicum; assembly: GCF_001889605.1. Classification (NCBI taxonomy): domain Bacteria; kingdom Pseudomonadati; phylum Pseudomonadota; class Alphaproteobacteria; order Hyphomicrobiales; family Phyllobacteriaceae; genus Aquibium; species Aquibium oceanicum. The sequence continues at coordinate 2,563,818 of NZ_CP018171.1, forward strand.
CTCGACCATGTCGATCTTCTCCTGATCCACTGGCCGAGCAAGACGATTCCGCTGGAGGGTCCGATCCAGTCGCTGAACGGGGCGCTGGAGAGGGGTTATACGAAGAACATCGGCGTTTCCAACTTCCCGACCGACCTTCTCACAAGAGCGATCGAGCTCTCGGAGCACGATCTCGCCTGCAATCAGGTCGAGTATCATCCGATGCTTTCGCAGGACAAGGTCCACGCCTTGTGCCGGAAGGCCGGCATGGCGATGGTTTCCTATTGTCCGCTCCATCGCGGCGGCGGACTGTTCGAGGAACCCGCCGTGCGTTCCGCGGCGCAGAACCATGGACGCACACCCGCCCAGATCGTGCTCCGCTGGCATGTGCAGCAGGAGGGTGTCGCCGCCATCCCGCGGACGACCAAGAAGGAGCGGCTGGCCGAGAACATCGCCATCTTCGACTTCGCCCTTTCCGAAGAGGAAATGAGGGCGATCTCCGCGCTGCGATCGGCAAGCAGCCGCATCTGCGACTACGCCTTTTCCCCCGACTGGGATCGCGCCTGACGCCTTTTTCCGCGCGACGTTCGCTGCTTCGCTTTTGCGACGCTGGAGCGTCGGTTTCCTGCTAACGGCCGATCGCGCGGCGCTGCAACTGTCGCTTCGGAATTCTCCGGCAGGCAGGAATGGCGACTCAGGTCCGGCACCCGATCTGGCTACCAGCGGTGCGCGCGCCGGGCGCGAGCACCTTTGCCATCCTCTATGCGCTGGAATCCTTCGCGCGCGCCTCGGTTTCGAGCGTCATCCCGATCCAGATCTACGAGGTGCTGCGCGACAAGCAGGCGGTGTCGCTCGTCTATACCGGGGTAGCTCTGGCCGGAATATCGGTTACGCTGTTCATGCCGTTGCTGATCGCGCGGTTCGCCCGCCGGTGGGTCTACACGGCCGGCGTGGTCGCCCTCGTCCTGGGTGCTCTGCTGTTCCTGACCCAGTCGCTTCCCACCCAGATGCTTGGCATGCTGTGCCGGGTGATGGGCGCCAGCGCGCTCTCGATCACGCTCAACCTCTACATCATGGAGCACATCCGCAAGACGAAGTTCATCGAGGCCGAATCGATGCGTCTCGCCTGGTCGACCTTCGCCTGGACGGGCGGGCCGGCGCTCGGCGTCTTCCTCTACACGCGATACGGCATCGTGGCCGCGCATGGGGTGGTGATCCTGTTTTCGGTGATCCTGCTTTGCCTGTTCTGGTACTTCAGGCTCGGCGACAATCCCTTGATCCGGCCGGGCAAGATCCGGCCCGCCAATCCGCTCGCCAACATCGGACGCTTCGTCAGCCAGCCGCGTCTGAGGCTGGCATGGCTTATCGCCTTCGGACGCTCCTGCTTCTGGACGACCTTCTTCGTCTACGGCCCGATCCTCATGGTGTCCTCCGGCCAAGGCGAGATGGCCGGCGGGCTGCTCGTCTCGGGCGGAAATGCGCTGCTGTTCTCGGCGCTGATCTGGGGCTGGGCCGGCAAGCGATTCGGCGCGCGCAACACGATGGCCTTTGCCTTTGCCGCGACCGGCACGATGCTGCTTGGAGCGGGCTATGTCGGCGAGGCCGCTCCGGTAACCGCTGCGGTGTTCCTGCTGGCGGCGGCATTCTTCTGCATCGCGCTCGACGCGCTCGGCTCGACCGCCTACATGCGCAGCGTGCATGCCTGGGAGCGGCCGCAGATGACGGCGGTCTACCGCACCTATCTCGACCTCTCGGAACTCCTCCCGCCGCTGGTTTATTCGGTGGCGCTGGCCTTCTTCGGCCTCGGTTCCGTCTTCGCCACCCTCGGCATCTTCGTCCTTCTGTGCGGCGTGGTCACCTTCGTCTACCTGCCGCGGCGCATGTGAGGGTCATTTCGGGCAGCCTCGTTCGCCTTCGACCTGCACGATGCTGCCGACGTTCTGCCTTTCGATGAGCGAGAGCTTCACCTGCGCCTGGTCGGATACCCAGCAGCCGGCGTTGTCGAAATAGGATTGCGCTCGCTTCGTCCTGAAGCAGTAGCCGTTTTCGGCAAAGATCGAATTGCGCACGTACCACAGGTTCTCGCAGGAAAGTTGCCGCAGGTTGGCCTTCGTGAACTGGTTCACGTCGGTGCACCCAACTCCTTCATAGCAGCCAGCAGTGGCTCCACCGGTCAGCGCGAGGCCCGTCAGGATGGCGAGAAAGAGACGCATGAAGTTCTCCCGAGTTTGCGGTCTCATAGCGTTCAGCGGCTCTGCGCGCGCACCCAGTCGTGAAACCGTGCGATCTCGTATTCCTCCGGCATCAGCACGCCGCGTTGGTGGCGATTGGAGGCGAGGCCCCGCTGGTTCACCTCGCAGATGGCCGCATCCTGCCCGAGCACCAGGCGGCCGAAGGATACGATGTTGTCCAGTTCCTCGGCGGTCGGGGGCAGGGTGTCGGGCGTGAAGAACCATTCCGCCGTCAGTTCCGTCTGCGTCGGCGACAGAGGCCTCAGGCTGACCGCGCGGACGTAGTCGACATGGCCGACGACGAAGAGCGAGGGCAGGTGGGTCACGTATGTCTGGCCCGCTGCGCGCTCGCGGTCGCCGAGACCCTGAAAGGCGCGGCCATGCGCGCTGCCGTCGCTCGACCAGGTTTCCGCGCCGTTTCGCAGCGTGCCGGAGAATTCCGGCGCGGGATCGTCCGCGTGTGCCGCCCAGTCCGGGTCGTCGTGCCGGTCCATCAGACCGCGTCCGTAGATCGGGACGAGCGCCGAAAGCTCGGGATGGACGCCCGGGCAGTGCAGGCACTCGTTGTAGTTTTCCCAGAAGATTTTCCAGTTGCAGTTCATCGTCTTGCGGAAGACGTGCGCGCTGGTCATCGTGTCGAGCGGCCAGTCCGCTAGCACCCGCGGATCGACATCGAAACTTCCGTCCAGCGAAGCGCCCGGTTCCGCGCCGAGGTTGACGAAGACGAAGCCGCGCCATTCGGCGACGGCCACGCGGTAGAGCGGATGGTCGCCCTTCTCGAAACCGGCGGGACAGGACTTGGAAGGCACGCGCACCAGATCGCCGTTCAGCGAATAGGACCAGGCGTGATAGGGGCACACGATCAGCCGCGACTTCAGCCGCCCGCTGTCCTCCGATTTCAGCGCCGAACCGCGATGCCGGCAGGTGTTGTGAAAGGCGCGCAGGTCTCCGTCCTCGCCGCGCAGCAGGAGGATTTCCTGGTCGCCGAGCCGGAACAGCCGGAAATCGCGCGGCTCGGCCAACTCGCTCGACCGGCAGGCGTAGACCCAGTTCCGATACCAGATATCCCTGAGGTCGCGGTCATATTCCTCGGTGCCGTAATAGGCCCGGCTGTCGAGCGTCGGCCGGCTCTCGGCAAGGCCGTTCCAGGAAGGCTCGGCAGAGGGATGGACGTTCATCGAGACCTCCATGGAATTGCTCCCGCGAGTTTACGAAAGCGGAGGCACGGCGTCGATAGCTGCCTTTCAGCAAACGCTTTGCCGAATACCCACCCGGACGTGTGTCGCCGCCGATGTTTGAATCCGATCCAGAATCAGTCTCCTCGGCGACTCTTGCGCCGGCTGACGAATCAGCGAAGGATGAGGGCTGCCGAAGGCAGGGACGGTCGGTAGCCGGAGCAGGGCTCGTGAACCGTGGACCGTCTCGCCCGAGCGGGCCGGAAATGTTCGAGGACGGGCAAGCGAAGAGCTGAAGCCCGGAGCCGAACATGCATCAAGGTCGAGAACATCCGCACAGTTGGCGCTTCATGCGCCGCGCGAGCCGCCAGGCAAAGCCCCTCGCGCTTCTTCGAACAATGGCCCTTGCCGCGTTTGCCTCGGGTATCTTCGGCGGCGCCCACGCCCATGACGCCCCGTCGGGCTGGAACTATCCCTTCGCCTGTTGCTCGGGGTTCGACTGTCGCCCGGTCGAAGCGAGGGTGATCAGCGAAAGGCCGGAAGGCTACGTGATCGCCTCGACCGGAGAAGTGGTCGCCTACAGCGACCGGAGGGTGCGGAACTCGCCGGACGGCGAGTTCCACTGGTGCTCTGTCGCCGGCAGGAACGACGGCAGGACCATCTGCCTGTTCGTCCCGCCGCGGGCCTTCTGAAAACCGCTAGCGTCCGACCACCGTCTGACGCTGTTCGCCGAGGCCGTCGATGCCGAGGTGCATGGTGTCGCCGACCTTGAGGAATATCGGCGGCTTCTTGCCGAGGCCGACGCCGGGCGGGGTGCCCGTGGTGATGACGTCGCCGGGTTCCAGCACCATGAACTCGGAGAGATAGGATATGATCTCTGCGACCGGGAAGATCATCGTCGAAGTGGTGCCGGTCTGCATGCGCTCGCCGTTCACATCGAGGAACATGGAAAGGTTCTGCGGGTCGGCAACCTCGTCGGCTGTGACCAGCCAGGGGCCCAGTGGGCCGAAGGTCGGCGCGCTCTTGCCCTTGATCCACTGGCCGCCGCGCTCGGCCTGGTAGGCGCGCTCGGAGACGTCGTTGCAGAGCGCGTACCCGAACACCTTCGACAGTGCCTCCTCCTCGGTGACGTAGTCGCAGCGTTCGCCGATTACGATGGCGAGTTCGACCTCCCAGTCGAGCTTCTGCGAGCCCTTCGGCATCAGGATGTCGTCGTTCGGGCCGCACAGGCAACTCGGCGCCTTCGAGAACACGATCGGCTCGTTGGGGATCGCGGCGCCGGTTTCGGCGGCGTGGTCGGCGTAGTTGAGGCCGATCGCGATGAAGTGCCCGATGCGCTTCACCGGCGAGCCGATGCGCGCGCCTTCCGGCGCCTTCGGGAGCGACGCGGGATCTACCGCCGAAAGCTTTTCCTTCAGCGCGGGCGACAGCGTCTCGGGCCCATAGTCGTCGATGACGCCCGAGGCATCGCGCAAAACGCCGTCGGCGTCGACCAGTCCGGGTTTTTCGTTGCCCGGTTCACCAAAACGCACCAGTTTCACTTTTCTGTCCCTCCCGATGAATGCAGCGGATGAAGCGGATCGACGGCTCAAAAGGCGCTGTTGAACAGCCCGCCGTCGAGAACGAGGTTCTGCCCGGTGATGTACCCCGAATTCTGCGAACACAGGAACGCGCAGGCCTGGCCGAACTCCTCGGGCCGGCCGAGCCGGCCAGCAGGGATTTCGTTCGCCGTGCGCTCGGCCTGTTCGGTCTCGCTGACTCCGGATTTCTCAGCCGCGAAGACGATGGTCTTGCGGATGCGGTCGGTATCGAACTTGCCGGGCAGGACGTTGTTGATGGTGACGTTCTTGCCGGCGACCGTGCGCGCCACGCCGGCGAGGAAGGCCGTCAGGCCGGCCCGCGCGCCGGACGAGAGATCGAGGCCTGGGATCGGCTGGTAGACCGACAGCGAGGTGATGTTGACGATCCGGCCGAAGCCACGCTCGGCCATGCCGTCGATGACCGCCTGGATCAGCTCGATCGGGGTAACCATGTTCTGGGCGACGCCTTCCAGCATCGCCGCGCGGTCGAGCTGGCGGAAATCCTTCAGCGGAGGACCGCCATTGTTGTTGACGAGGATGTCGGGCGCGGGACAGGCGGTGAGCAGCGCCTTCTGGCCTTCCGGCGTCGAAACGTCCGCCGCGACCTCCTCGACCGTCACGCCAAACCGCTCGCGGATCTCCGCCGCGGTCCGGGCGAGCACCTCGGTGTTGCGGCCGTTGACCACGACGTCGCATCCGGCCTCCGCGAGCGCCATGGCGCAGGCGCGTCCGAGCCCCTTGCTCGACGCGCACACGATCGCCCTGCGTCCCCTGATGCCGAGATCCATCGCCGTTCCTCCCACCCGTTTCCGCGAAACGGTCTAGCGGGCGGAGTGGGAATCCACAACCGTCATAAGCCTGTGACATGAATCGTGTCTTGCCTTCCTCCAAGAGAAAGGCCGGGGCGATCCGATGAAAGACGAGCCGATCCGCAATTTCCGCACGCTCTTCATATCGGACGTGCATCTCGGCTCGAAGCCCGCCAAGGCCGAGTTCCTGATCGATTTCCTGCGCTTTCACGAAGCGCAGAAGATATTTCTCGTTGGCGACATCGTCGACGGCTGGCGGCTGCGCCGCTCCTGGCACTGGCCGCAGGCCCACAACGACGTCGTCCAGAAGCTGCTGCGCAAGGCGCGCAAGGGTGCGGAGATCGTCTACATCGCCGGCAACCACGACGAGTTCCTGCGCGGCTTCCAGGGCGTGCATTTCGGCGGCATCGTCGTCGCGGATCGCGTGGTGCACGAGACCGCCGACGGGCGGCGCTTTCTCGTGATTCACGGCGACCAGTTCGACAGCGTCGTCCACAACGTGCGCTGGCTCGCTTATCTGGGCGACAAGGCCTACGACGCCGCGATCGTGGTCAACCGGGCGATCGGTCTATTCCGGCGCGCGTTCGGCATGCCCTATTGGTCGTTCTCGTCGTGGGCGAAGGTCAAGGTGAAGCGTGCCGTAAACTTCATCGGCTCGTTCCAGAACGTCGTGGCGGAAGAGGCGCGGCGGTCTGGCGTAGACGGCATCATCTGCGGCCACATTCACCACGCCACGATCGAGACCATCTCCGGCGTCGAATACATCAACACCGGCGACTGGGTGGAAAGCTGCACGGCGGTGGCCGAGCGCCTGGACGGCACGTTTGAGATCCTGACCTGGGCGAAGGTCGTCCATGCCGAGCCGGAGCCTGCTTCCGAGCCCGTCCTCGGGCTGGTTCGCGACAGGGCGGTGGAAGCGGCTTAGCCCGGCCGGGACTGATGGCGGCCTGACGGCCAAGTCCGATCGGACACCGGCGTTTCACGATGCCGGCTTTGGTGGTATCGGGGGCCTATTGCTCGGGACCCGCATGGCGCGCCTCCCGAAGTCGCCGGAATTCCGCTTTCGCATGTCCCTTCCTCCGCTGACGCCCGAACAATCGGTCAAGCCGCCGCATTTCGAGGCGCGCATGTCGCTGCTGTTCGCCGCGATCTTCGTGCCGATGGGATTCCACCTTCCGTACTTTCCGCTGTGGTTGGAGGAGCGCGGCTTCGATGCGGCGCAGGTGGGACTGATCCTGTCGGCGCCCATCTTCGTGCGCCTCATGGCGGTGCCGGCGATCACCGCATTCGCCGACCGCGCGCCCGACCGTGCCTATGTGCTGATCGCGCTCGCAGCTGCCGCCCTGGTGGCCTCGCTCGGCTATTTCCTGCCGGTAGGTCCGGTATTCGTACTGTCGATCTCGTTGATCCTCTCTGTCGTGTGGTCGCCGCATTCTCCGCTTGCCGATTCGCTCGCACTTTCGGGCGTGCGCCGCTACGGGTCCGATTATTCCCGCCTGCGCATCTGGGGCACGGCCTCCTTCCTGGCGGCCAATCTCGCGGGCGGCGCGGTGCTGGCGCGCTTTGACGCCGGCGTCTTCCCGTGGCTCTTCAGCGGCGGTCTCGCCGGGATCGTCGTGGCCGCGCTCTTCGCGCCCCGGCTGGGTCGTCCGCGGCGGCCGTCGCAACTCCCCACCGATCTGCCGGATGCCCGGCGCGTACTCTCCGATCCGTATTTCCTGACCATCGCTTTCGGTTGCGGCTCTGTCATCGCCAGTCACGGCTTCTTCTACGCTTTCGGTTCGATCTACTGGAAATCCCTGGGGATCGCGTCCGACACCGTCGGGTTCCTGTGGGCGTTGATGGTGCTCGCGGAGATGTTCCTATTTTTCGTCTTCCGCCGGCTCTTTTCGGGGTTCGGCGTGCCTGCGATCCTCGCCGTCTGCGCCGGTGCCGCGGTGGTCAGATGGGTGGCGATGCCTCTGGTGTGGCCGCTCGGTCTCGGCCTTGCCGGGTTCGGCGTCGTGCAGGCCCTCCACGCGTTCTCGACCGGCCTGACGATGCTGGGGCTCCAGAAGATGATCGCCGAGACGATACCCGAGGAGCGTACCGGAGCCGCGCAAGGCATTGCGTTCGCAGCCAACAGCGGCGGCATGGCCGTGGTCACCCTCGCGTCGGGACCGCTCTATGCATATGCCGGCGCCGTCGGCTTCCTGGCGATGGCGGCGCTCTCGTCGGTCGGGCTTGTCTTGGCTTTGGCCGCTTACCGGCTAACCCCAGAGGGCGGGCGAGGGCGGTGACACCAGCGAACCGGAATAGGAAAGCGCGGGCGAGCGGTCGCGCGCGAGAAGCAGCGGCCCGTCGAGATCGACGTAGTCCGCGTCCTGCGCCAGGAGCACGGCAGGCGCCATCGACAGGGACGTGCCGACCATGCAGCCCACCATGATACCGAAGCCGGCCTGTCGCGCCCGGTCGCGCAGCTGCATGGCGGCGGTCAGGCCGCCGGTCTTGTCCAGCTTGATGTTGACGAAATCGTAGAGCCCGGTGAGTTCCGGGATGCTGTCGGCGGTATGCACACTCTCGTCAGCGCAGATCGGCACAGGATGGGGGATGTCGCGCAAAATCGCGTCCTTTCCGGCCGGGAGCGGCTGCTCGACCAGCGCGATGTGGAACTGCGCGGCGGCCATGAGATTCTCGCGGATATTGTCCTCGGTCCAGCCCTCGTTCGCATCCAGGATAATGCGGCTGTTCGGCGCCGCACTTGCGACCGCGTGGATGCGGGCGGCGTCGTTCGCCGCGCCGACCTTGACCTTGAGCAGCGGGCGTTCGGCTGCCGCGCGGGCTTGGCCCGCCATCTCTTCGGGATCGCCGAGGGAGATCGTGTAGGCAGTGACCACCGGCCGCGGCAGCACCCGGCACACGCGCATGTGCGCATTGTGGCCCAGGCTTTTTGCTTCCAGGTCCCACAGCGCGCAGTCGACGGCGTTGCGGGCTGCGCCCGGGCGCATGGCCGACAGGAGTTCCTCGCGCGACAGGCCGCGTTCGATGTCGCCGCGCACCGCCTCGACCGCGTCGAGCACGTTCGCCACCGTCTCGCCGTAGCGCCCGTAGGGAACGCACTCGCCGCGTCCGGAATGATCGCCCTGGCGGATCGTGCAAATGACGACTTCCGCCTCGGTCTTGGAACCGCGCGAGATTCTAAAGCTTCCCGCTATCGGGAACCGTTCGGTTTCGAGCTGCAGAGAATTAGTCATGGTACTTCCGATGCCGGAACTGTTGCGACGCATCCGACAAATCGACACGACCGCATCCAAGGGTTAATAGTCCTTCCCATGTTGGACAAGCACCAGGCAGACGAAAGTCCGCAAGATCGATCCGAACCGCCCCGCCGGCCGACCGTCGAACGACGCGCGGAAGGCGGGCAGCTCAGCGTTTCGCTGGGCGGCCCGTGGCTCACGCGCACGGTGGCAAGCGTCGAGCCCGAATTGCGCGAGCTGGAAGGGGAGACTGGCGCCAAGTCGCTCGTCATCGACCTGTCCTCCGTGACCCGGATGGACACGGCCGGCGCTTGGGTCATCAAGCGGCTGGCGGCGGCGCACGAGAAAGCCGGGCACGACGTCGAGATTCGCGAGGCCGGACCTACGGAGACGATCCTGCTCGCCGCCGTCGACGACGCGATCCAGCAGGACATCCCACCGGAGGAGACCCGTCGGTTTGGACCGGTCGCGATGCTCGAGGGAATCGGGCGCGTCGTTGTCCAGGGCGGCGAGGAATTCCTGATGGCGATGCACATTCTCGGCGCCACGGTCCGCGGCTCCCAGATGAAGCGCGGACGCGGGCACGGCGTGAACATAGCCGCCATCGCCACCCAGATCGACCGGATGGGCATCGGTGCCATCCCGGTTGTCCTGTTGATGTCGACTATCGTCGGCGCCATCGTGGCGCAGCAGGGCGCCTTCCAGTTGCGCTATTTCGGTGCAGAGATCTTCGTCGTCGACCTGGTCGGCATCCTCGTCTTGCGCGAGATGGGCGTGCTCCTGACCGCGATCATGATCGCCGGTCGCACCGGCAGCGCCATCACCGCCGAGATCGGCTCGATGAAGATGCGCGAGGAAGTCGACGCCCTCACCGTGATCGGTCTAAACCCCATCGGGGTGCTTGTCTTTCCGCGGCTTGTCGCGCTCGTCATCGTCCTGCCGTGCCTCACGGTGGCGTCGAACGTCGCTGCGATCATCGGCGCCATGGGCGTGGGCTGGGTCTATTCCGGCATCACGCCGGAGGCCTTCTTCGACCGCATGAGTGCGGCGGTCGATTATACGAGTGTTCTGTCGGGCCTCATCAAAGCCCCATTCATGGCTTTGATCATCGGCATCATCGGATCGGTCGAGGGCATGAAGGTTGGCGGTAGCGCGGAATCCCTCGGACGACACGTTACCGCTTCGGTCGTGAAGTCCATCTTCGTCGTCATCGTCGTGGACGGGTTCTTCGCAATCTTCTACGCGGCGATCGATTTCTAGTTCCCGGGCAGTGGCGGCAATGGCAACCAGCATGGACACAGGCGCGCCTGACGGCACGGACCACGACATCGTCCTTTCGGTACGCGGCGTCAAAGTAGCCTTCGGAGAGCAGGTAGTGCTCGACGGACTGGACCTCGACGTCTATCGCGGCGAGATCCTCGGCTTCGTCGGCGCGTCGGGAGCCGGCAAGTCGGTGCTGCTGCGCACGGTCCTCGGGCTGAACAAGAAGCAGGCCGGGACGATACGCCTCTTCGGCGTCGACCTCGACAACGTCACCGATCAGGAGCGGGTCAGCCTCGACATGCGCATGGGCATGCTGTTCCAGCACGGAGCGCTGTTTTCCGGCCTCACCGTCATCGAGAACATCCAGGTTCCGATGCGCGAATATCTCGACCTGCCGAAGCCACTGATGAACGAACTGGCGCGCCTGAAGATCGAGCTCGTCGGACTGCCGGCGAATGCGGCGTCGAAGTATCCCTCGCAGCTGTCTGGCGGCATGATCAAGCGCGCGGCACTCGCCCGTGCGCTTTCGCTCGATCCCGCCATCGTCTTCCTCGACGAACCGACCTCCGGCCTCGACCCGATCGGCGCGGCTGAGTTCGACGAACTCGTCGCCAAGCTGCGCGACACGATGGGCCTCACCGTCTACATGGTGACCCACGACCTCGACAGCCTGTTCTCGGTCTGCGACCGCGTCGCGGTGCTGGGCCAGAAGCGGGTCCTTGTCGAAGGGCCGGTGAGCTATATGCTCACAGTCGAGGAACCGTGGGTCAAATCCTACTTCCGGGGCAAGAGAGCGCGGCAGATCGATCCGGCCGCCCATACGAAGAATCACACGGCCGGAGCGGCAAGCTGATGGATACCAAAGCCAACTACGTCTCGGTCGGCCTCTTCACGCTGGTGCTGGTCTCCGCCCTGTTCGCGATGATCTACTGGAGCTTCGGCATCAACTCGAGCGGCGACACGACGTTGCTGCGGGTGCGCATCCCGGGATCTGCCGCCGGCCTCGGCCGCGGCAGCGCGGTGCTGTTCAACGGCATCAAGGTCGGCGACGTGCGCCGCGTGTACATCGACGTCAACAACCCGACCGTCGCGATCGCCGACACCGAGGTAGACCGCCTGACGCCGATCACCGCGTCCACCCGCGCCGACATCGGTCTGGCGGGCCTGACCGGCCAGGCGAGCATCGAGCTGAAGGGCGGCAATCCGGACGAGCCGAACCTGCTCGTCACCGCCGAGGCGGAGAACACCATCCCCGAGATCGAGGCCAACCCGTCCGCGGTCACCAACCTTCTGCAGACCGCGCAGGATATCTTCAAGCGCGCGGACTCCGTGCTCAACACTCTCGAAGGCTTCACCACGGACGTGCGCGGCCCCATGACCAGCACGGCCCAGAACATCGAGGTGTTCTCGCAGGCTCTGAGCCGCAACGCCGAAGGCGTCGACAAATTCCTCGCCAACTTCGGAGAACTCTCCGAGACGATCGGCAACGTCTCGGGGCGACTCGATTCGACGCTCGCTGCTGCCGAGAACCTGTTGAATTCCGTCGACCGCGACAAGGTGGGCGAGATCGTCACCAATCTCGAAACCTTCACCGGACGCCTCCAGACCGCCTCGGCCGATCTCGAAGGCATCATGCAGAACGTCGACCAGACCATGGTCTCGGTGAGGGGGCTGGCAGAGAACGCCGGCGGGGTCGTCGAGAAGGCGAGCGGCATCCTCGACGATGTGCAGGCGGGGGTGCAGACCGCAGCCGGTTCGATCGAGCGCCTTTCGACCAGCGCGGCGGGAACCCTGACGCGCGCCGACGACGTGCTCACCTCAGCAAAGACTGGCATCGATACCGCCGTCGCATCGGTGGAGCGCCTCTCCACCGACGCCTCGAACACGCTGAAAGGCGTTGACGAAGTCCTCGTGACGGCCCGCTCGGGCGTCGATACGGCGGTCACGTCGTTCAATCGCCTGTCGACCGATGCATCGAGCACGCTCGGCAAGGTGAACGGTCTTCTCGATACCGCCCAGTCGAGCATCGATACTGCGGCGGGTTCCGTCGAGCAGGTGGCGCGGGATGCCTCCAATTCTCTAACCAGGGTCGACGAAATCCTGGCGGGCGTCGATCCGGCCAAGGTGGACAACGTGTTGACCGCATTCGAGGGCGCCGCCACCAACGCGCGCTCCGCGACCCAGGACATCGCCGCCCTGGCGCAGAAGTTCAGCGAACGCTCCGGAGACATCGAGCAGATCATCGCCAACACGCGCGGCATCACCGACAATCTCGGCAATGCCTCAGCGCGCGTCGGCGGGGTGATCGACAAGGCCGATTCGCTGCTCGCCGGTATCGACTCGCAGGCCGTCAGCACGGCCGTGACCGACTTCCAGGGCGCGGCGGCGAGCGCGCGCAAGGCTGCGAACGACGTTGCGGCGCTGACCGAGCGGTTCTCGACGCGCGGCGACGACATCGAGCAGATCATTACCGCCGCGCGCGGCATGGCCGACAATCTGAACCAGGCCTCCACCCGCGTCGACGGCGTGCTGGCCAAGGTGGACGCGCTGCTCCAAAGCGTCGATGCCGCGAAAGTGAACAATGCGCTGACGAGCTTCGAGACGGCGGCCGGCGATGCCCAGCGCGCCGCAAACGACGTCGCCGAATTCACCGACCGCTTCACCGCGCGCTCCGACGACGTCGACGCCATCGTCACCGACGCCAAGGTGATTGCCGAGAACCTGCGCCAGGCGTCTACGCGCGTGGAAGGCGTCCTCGTGCAGGCCGAGCAACTGCTCGGCTCGGGCGAGGCTGAGGGCCTGATGGCCGACGCGGGCGCGACATTGCAGTCCTTCCGCCAGGTCGCCGACACGCTGAATTCCAGGCTGGGAACCATTCTGGACGGGCTCGGGCGATTCAGCGGCCAGGGATTGCGCGACGTCGAGTCGCTCGTCCGCGACAGTCGCCGCTCGATCAACCGCATCGAAGAGACGATCACCGAATTCGAGCGCAACCCGCAGCGCATCATCACGGGTGGCGACGGGGCCGTGCGGCAGTACGACGGCAGGGTGCGGCGTTGACATCGAAGGTTCGCACGGCCAAGACACAGTGAAAGCGTTCGCGGCGGTTGCCGTCGCGAGACGTCGGGGACATCAGAGTGAAGAGCAGTCGGTTCGTTGGAGTATTGGTGGGCGTGGCGGCACTTGCGTCCGGTTGCGCGGCATTGCCGGGCGGCGGTCCCGATCCGCTCGACACCTACGAACTGACGACGCCTGACCTGTCGGTCTCGGGACCCGCCAATCCCCGCACGCAGATCCTCATTGCCGAGCCGAACGCGCTCAAGTCGCTCGACGGCCAGGACATCGTCGTCAAGCCCGCGCCTGCCTCGATCCAGTTTCTGAAAGGCGCGCAATGGGGTGACCGGCTTCCGAAGCTGGTGCAGGCGCGGCTCGCGGAGGCGTTCCAGCGCTCCGACAAGTTCGCCGGCGTCGGCAGGCCCGGCGACGGCCTGGCCATCGACTACCAGATCGTCGTCGAGATTCGCTCCTTCGAGGTTCGCGTCCAGCCGGGCGAACGCGCCTATGTCGAGTTTTTCGTGCGCATCCTGAACGACCGCAACGGCGTCGTGCGCGCGGCGCGAAGCTTCGATGCCGCGGTTCCGGTGACCGGAACCGGCAACGACGCCCGCGTCGCCGCGATGGACGCAGCGTTCGGCTCGGTCGCCTCGGCCGTCGTGGAATGGGCCGTCGGCGTCATCTGATAGCATCGACGGCCACGATCGACCGTCCGCCCCGCGTGGTTTTCCTATGACGTGTCGTTCGGCTTCCATCCGCGGCCGCTAAAGCGGCAGGTAGAGCCCGGCGCGGCGTGACCACACGCCAGAACGCGCCGCTCGGGCTGCCTTTCGAACAGGTCCCGGAGGGGCAACAGCGTGCACAGAGCAGCGGCCAGCGCATAGAAGCGCGCGGCGAGGCTGAGCGCGTCGTCGGGGTCCTTGCCGTCCAGTGCGATCACCTCGAGTTCCGAGAGCGGCAAGCCCGCCGCCTCGATGACGAAACTCTCCGCAACCTTCTCCGCGTAAAGCAAGAGGCACAGCACGAACCAGCGGACGGGCGCTGACCTCGTGGCCGCCTGCTCGGCCATGGCGGCGAACGAGACGAGCAGCGCGATTATGCGCCGAAGCATCCTCTCGTCGCCCATGGCCGCATGCACGTGCATCCCGCATCCCTTCGCTCACCGGCGGGTATTGTGCCGCGGGTGGTGGGGGCGTGGACGGAACCTGGCGTGAATTGGTGGAAGACGTTGATATGGTTGGGGATGGAGTTCGGCCTTGTCCACTCAATCGATCTTCCCAACCGGAACCGACCCCGAGTTGAGCGCGCGTCCTTTGTTTTTCGTCATCCCAGGGTCTGCGACTCCGCTACGCTCCGGCTCCGCCCTGGGATGACGAAGGAGGGGGTGCGTCCGCGGACCGTCGGCGGTGATTGGTGGCACAGGACTCCGCGACCCACCGCGCCGACTGGAATGGATGCTGTATCCAGCGCCGCTCCTCCGTTTCGTCATCCTTGGCCGACCGCAGCGCAGCGAAGGGAGAGCCCAGGATCCAGGCCTGAGTGGCGGTGAAGGATGAAGTGGTGGGAGGACGGTTTCCTGCGTCGTCTCAGACGGCCGCGATTCTCAGGCATGGATCTAAGGGTCTGCGCCTCCGCTACGCTCCGGCTTCGCCCTGGGATGACGAAGGTCGAGGTTGCGTCCGCGAACCGTCGGCGGCGGTTAGGGGAACAGGACTTCGCGACCCACCGCGCCGACTGGAACCGGTGCTCTATCGAGCGCCGCTACCTCTGCTTCGTCATCCTCGGCCGACCGGAGCGCAGCGCAGGGAGCGTCGAGAATCCATGCCTGAGAGGCGGCGCCGCGTGGGATGGCGGAGGACGAGTGGGGCCTGCACCGTCTCACGCTGTCGAAACGCTCCAGGGTCTGCGCCTCCGCTACGCTCCGGCTCCACCCTGGGATGACGAAGGTCGGAGGGCTGTCTCCAAACATGCAGGTGACGAAGGTGGGGCTGTGGATTCGAAAACGGCGCTGCCTCGGGGCAGCGCCGCTTCTTTTCGAGGTGGCCGGGGTTCGCGCCGACTTCGGGCTCGCGTCTGCTACCGCAGGCGGCCGCTGGCGTGGGCGAGCATCGTGTAGACCTTGCCGGTGTCGGAGGTCAGGTAGGTCTGCGTGACCATGTTGTCGCGATCGTTGCGCGAGACGTCCTGCAGCAGCTTCTCGAAATCCTCGCAGTAGCGGTCGACGGCGGAGCGAAACTCTCCGTCGATCTGGTACTTTCTGCGGATCTCGTCGAAGGTCTGCTGGCCCTTCAGCGTGTAGAGCCGGCGCGTGAAGACGTTGCGCTCGCCGCGCCGGTAGCGCTGCCACAGTTCGATCGAAGCCTCGTGGTCGATCGCACGGGCGATGTCGACCGACAGCGAGTTGAGCGATTCCACCACGTGGAGGGGCGAGCGCTCGGCGGGAGCCGGCGCGGGCGCGGGCGCCTCCTCGTCGCGCGAAGCCCGGCGCAGAAGGTTCTGCACCCAGCCGTCCTGCTGCCCGCCATCGCGGTCCACGGGAGCGGGTTCGCTCACGCGGTCGTGCTCCAGCGTTCCGCGAAGCACCGGCTCGGCGACCCGCGTGTCCGCCTCCGGCGCGCGGCGCGGGGCGGGGGCGGGGCGTGCCGGCTGCTGCTGGACGGCCGGGGCCGGCTGCGGCGCCTGCTGCTGTCGCACAGGCGCGGGGGCCGGCGCGGAATCCCTGACGTCGTACATGCGGCCGGACTTGGCGACGATGTCGGCCAGTTCCTTCAGCGCGGCGATCTGCTCGCCGACGGCGCGGCGGATCGCACCGGTCGATTCGCGGGCTTCCTCCGGCAGTTCCAGCACGCCGCGCTTCAGCTCCGTGCGCGTCTCCTCGAGCTCCGAACGGATCTCGTTGGCGGTGCGCCGGATCTCGTCGGTGGCACCCGAGAAGCGCTCCGTGGCGGCCTCGACGACTTCGGCGATGGCGTCGCGGATGTGCTGCGTGGACGAGAGCGTGCGGCCCTCGACCTTCTCGATCGCCTTGCCGACGATGCCCTCGAAGGACCGCATCACGCGCTCGATGTCTTCGGACTTCTTGACCAGGCCAACGGCGAGTTCCTCGAGCGCCGACTGGCGCTCCTCCATCGTGGAGGAGAGGCTCGCTTCCGCCGAGCCGAGCATCTCGCGCGCCTGCGACAGGAGCCGGCCGTGGTCGTCGAAGCGGCTGGCGATCGCCGCCACTTCCTTGAGTGCCTGCGACGACACGTCGGCCAGACGGGTGGCGTTGGTGTCGAGGAGCCGCGCGGAGGAGGAGATGGTCTGCGAGGCCTTCTCCGTCGTGGCCGAGAACGCTTCCGTCGAGCCGGTGAGCTGTTCGTCGATGGCGCTGAGGTTGCGTGTGGCGGAACCGACGAGATCGCTGAGCTTCGCGTTGGACTGCGTCAGCCGGTCCAGGATCTCGTTGATGTTGCCCGACAGGCTCTCGCGGGCGCCCTCCATGGCCGACAGCGTCTCGGCCGTGCGGCTGGCGATGGCGTTGACCAGCGCGGCGTTCTCCGAGCGCAGCCGTTCCGTCGCCTTGTGGGTGGCAGCTTCGAGGCTCTTCTGGAGTTCGCCGCCGCTCTCGGCGAAGCTGTCGATAAGCGGCCGGGCCTTTTCGTCCAGGACCTTGCCCATCTCGAGCGCACGGCTGGCCAGCATCTCGTTGAGCTCGCGGGTACGGGCATCGAGCGTCGCGGCTGCCTCGGACGTGCTCTGGCCGATGTGCTGGTTCACCGCCGAGAAGGTCTCGGCGATCACGTTGGCACGCGACACGAGCTGCGTCTCGGTGTTGGCAACCTGCTCGACCAGCTTCTGGCCGATGCGCTCGGAGCTTGCGGCGAGCCGCTGCTCCGCTTCGCTGATCTGGCCGCTGACCCGCACCGTGACGGCGTCGGCGCTGTCGCCGAGGCGCTTCTCGACGTTGGACAGAGCCGCGTCGATCTGTGCGGTGCGCGCCTCGAGTTCCTCGGAGGTCTGGCGCGTGCGCGCCGCGATCCGGCGGTCGGCACC
The DNA here is from genome assembly GCF_001889605.1 of Aquibium oceanicum. Classification (NCBI taxonomy): domain Bacteria; kingdom Pseudomonadati; phylum Pseudomonadota; class Alphaproteobacteria; order Hyphomicrobiales; family Phyllobacteriaceae; genus Aquibium; species Aquibium oceanicum. The sequence continues at coordinate 2,581,180 of NZ_CP018171.1, forward strand.
GTCGAACGTGTCGGCGATGACGCCGGAACGCTCCACCAGCGAGTGGGTGGTGTTTTCCACCCGCTCGACAAGGCGTTCGCCCGCTTCGTCGAACGCGCCGGCGATGCCCGAGGAGCGCTGCAGCAGAGCTTCCGCCGTGCGGTCCGCCCGCTCGACGAGACGGTCGCCAGCCTCGTCGAAGGTACCGGCGATGGTCGACGAGCGTTCGAGCAGCGTTTCCGCCGTCCGGTCCGCGCGTTCGATCATCCGCTTCTCCGCCTGCTCGTAGGCGCCGGCGATGCCCTTGGAATGTTCGAGCAGCGACTGCGTCGTCGTTTCGGCGCGCACGTAGATGCGGCGCTCGGCGTCGTCGAAGGCGGCGGAGATTCCCTTGGCGCGTTCTTCCAGCGTCTGGGCGGTGCTGTCGGCGCGGGCGAGCATGCGCTGTTCGGACTGTTCGAACCCGCCGATGATGCCGCGGGAACGCTCTTCGAGCGTCTGGGCCGTCTCTTCCAGGCGCGCGGCCAGCCGCTGGTCCGCCTCGTCGAACGTGCCGGCGACGCCGCGTGCGCGATCCTCCATGGCCCGCAGCGTCGCTTCGAGGCGAGCGGCCAGCTGCCGGTCGGCCTCGTCGAAGCTGCCGGCCACGCCGGTCGCACGCTCCTCGATGGTGCGGACCGTCTCGCCCAGGCGGGCAATGAGCCTCTGGTCCGCATCGTCGAACGTGTCGGTGATGCCGCGCGCCCGTTCCTCGATGGCGCGGGCCGTCTCCTGGAGCCGTTCGAGAAGCCTCTGGTCGGCCTCGTCGAAGGTACCCGCGATGCCGCGGGCGCGTTCCTCCAGCGTCCGGGCGGTCTGCTCGGCACGGGCGATCAGCGTGCGGTCGGCTTCGTCGAAGGTGCCGGCGATGTCGCGCGAGCGCTCGTCGAGCGTGCGGGCGGTCTCTTCGACCCTGGCGAGAAGCTTCTGGTCGGCATCGTCGAACGCCGTCGCTATGCCGCGCGAGCGCTCTTCAAGCGCGCGGGCAGTGGCCTCGGCCCGGGCGAGCAGCTTGCGGTCGGCCTCGTCGAAGGTCTCCGCCATGCCGCCCGAGCGCTCCTCCAGAGCGCGGGCGGTGGCCTCGGCGCGTGCCAGCAGCATCTCGTCGGCATCGGAGAACCGCTTGGCAATGTCGTCGGCGCGCGAGGAGAGCATGATGGCCGTCTGATCGGCGCGTTCGGCGAGCTTCCGGTCGGTCTGCTCGAACACGTCGGCCAGTTCGGCGGCGCGCTGCGAGATCTTCTCGCCCGAAACGTCGACACGTTCTCCGAGCCGGCGTTCGGCTTCGTCGAAGGCGGAGGCGAAGTCCCCGGCGCGGGCGGCCAGCGTGTTGGCCGTCAGGTCGATCCGGTGCGCGATCTTCTCGTCGGCATCGGTGAAGACGCGGCCGGCCTCGTTGGTGAGGGTCGAGGTGATCTCGACGACCTTGTCGCGCAGCGAACCCGCCACGACGATGGCGCTGTTCTCGATCGCGGCACGCACGTTCTCGATGCCCACGCCGAGCGCGCGCTGCATGGTGTCCGTCCGTTCCTCGATGACGCCGGTCTGGCGGCGGAATGCCTCCTCGATCTTCTCGACGTCGCCCGCCAGCGCGGAGGTGATCTCGCCGCGGCTCGACGACAGCAGTTCCAGATGCGCCTGGAGGGCGGCATCCACCGCCGCCCGCGTGTCGGCGAGCTTCCCGAGATCCTGCTCCAGCGCGCGCGTCATGATGTTGCGGCCTTCGGCGAGCTTGGAGACATGCGTGGTGACCGAGCCGTCGATCGCCTGGCTCGCCTCGGCGATCTTGCGCAGGTCTTCGTCCAGCGTGGTCGAGAGCTCGTGACGGCGGTTCGCCAGATTGTCGAGATGCTCCTTTACCACCGAATCGATGAGGGCGCGCGTGTCGGCGAGCTTGGAGAGATCCTCGTCCAGAGCCTCGGTAAGGACGTGCCTGCCGTCGGCGAGACGAGCGACCTGCTCGGCGACCGCCTGGTCGATGAGGTCGCGGGTCTCCGACAGGCGAACGAGGTCCGCCTCCATCGCCAGGGTGAGCTGGTCCCGGCCTTCCGAAAGGCGTGCGAGCTGCTCCGAGACGATGGTCTCGATGCCGGTCCGCGCCTGCTCGATCTGCTGCATGTCGGTGTCGAGCGCCTGGGAGAGGGTGCTGCGGCCTTCCGCCAGCCTGGCGACGTGACCGGTGACCACCTCGTCGATCTCCGACTTCGCGCCGGCCAGGCGGCCGAGATCGTCGTCGAGAGCCTGCTTGAAGAGCTTGCGCCCTTCGGAGAGCTTGGAGATGTGGCCGACGACGAGGCCGTCGATTTCGGCGCGCGATTCGTCGAGCCGCTGCAGATCCTCCTGGATCGCGCCGGTCAGCATCGAGCGGGCATTCGCCAGTTTCTCGGAATGATCGGCGAGTGCCTGGCCGACGTTCTCCAGATCGCCCTGGAGGGCCTGCGTGAGGACGCTCCGTCCTTCCGACAGGATGCCGAGCTGGCTGGCGACGGCGGCCTCGATTTTGACGAGGTCATCCTGCAGCGATTCGGTCAGCGAATTGCGGCGCTGCGCCACGCTTTCCAGGTGAGAGGCGGTCGCGGCGTCGATCTGGGCGAGGTCCGCCTGCAAGGCTTGCGTCAGCGCATCCCGCTGCTGGGCGATGCTTCCGAGCTGGGAAGCAGCGGTCGTGTCGATGCGCGCGAGGTCGGTTTGCAGCGCCTCGGTCAGCGTCGCCCGATGCTGGGCGATGTTGTCCATGTGGGCGCCCGCCGCGCTTTCGATCTGGGCGAGATCCGATTGCAGGACCTCGGCCAGCGAATCGCGACGCTGGGCGATGTTGTCCAGATGCGAGGCCGCCGTGTTGTCGATGCGAGCGAGGTCCGCCTTCAGGGCTTCGGTCAGCGCGTCGCGGCGCTGGGCGAACGATTCCAGATGCGTGGCCACCGCGGCATCGATCTCCGCCCGCGTTTCGCCGAGGCGCGAGAGGTCGGAGTCGAGCGCCTCCGTGAGGCTGCGCCTTCCATCGCCGATCCTGTCGAGGTGGGCCGTGACGACGCCGTCCACGTTCGCCAGATCGCTTTCGAGTGCATTCGTGAGCGACGCGCGGCTCTCGGCGAGCTTGCCGAGATGGCTGACGACTACGTCGTCGATTTCGGCACGGGTCTGGGCGAGGTGACCGAGATCCTCGTCGAGCGCCTTGCGGAACAGTTTGCGGCCTTCGGCGAGCTTGCCGATGTGACCGGCAACCACCGCGTCGATTTCGGCGCGCGCATCGCCAAGGCCCTCGAGGTCCTGGTTGAGCGCGGCCGTCAGGTCGCTGCGGCCCTGCGCCAGGCGTTCCAGATTGGCAGCGAAGGCGTTCTCGACGTTCTCGATCTCGCCATGCAGCGCTTCCGTGAGGCTGCTGCGGCGTTCGGCAAGCTTGCCGAGGCTCGCGGCGACCGCGCCGTCGATTCCTTCGATCTCGCCGTGGAGAGCCTGGATGAATTCCTGGCGGCCGCCGCTGATCTTGTCGAGCTGTCCGGCGAATGCGGTATCGACGGCCGAGAGATCTCCCTCCAGCGCGCGGGTGAGGCTGCTTCGGCCTTCCGACAGTCGCTCGAGATAGCCGGATACAACGCCTTCCAGGTCGGAGCGGGCATCCTCGAGGTGCCGCAGATCGGCATCCAGCATGTCCGTCATGCGTCCGCGACCGGCTTCGAGACGGTCGTTGAATTCCGACGCGCGTGCCTCGAGCATGGCTGACGTGGACTGGACGAGCGCGTTCATGTCGGCGTCGACCTTGGTGCGGCTGTCGTCGGCCGCATGGGCGATGTCTTCGCTGCCCTTGCGGAAAGCGTCCGCGATGTCGCGGGTGCGCTCCGCGAGCGCCTCGTTGATCTGACGGGAACGGGCCTCCAGAGCGGCATTGAGCTTCTCGGCGCCGGTGTCCAGCGCCTGGGCGCGGGTCTCGAACTCGCCGATGAGCGAGCGGCCGCGCTCGGCCAGCGTGCGCTCGATCTCCTGGAGGCGCTGGTCGAATTCCTGGGTCAGCGTATCGGTGGCGCCACCGAGCAGCGAGGCCATGCCGCTGGTGCGGCTGTCCAGCATCTGCGACAGCGACCGGGTCGCGGCTTCCGTGCTTTCGGCGAGTGTGGCGATGCGGGTGTCGAGCAGGCTCGCGAAGGCTTCGCCGGATGTGCTGAGGCGGCCGGTGATGTTCTCCATCCGCTCGTCGATGGCGCCGTATATGGAGTTGCCGCTCTCGTTGAAGCGCTCGACCAGTGCCTCGCCGGCATTGGTGATGGTGTAGGTCAGCTTGCTAGATGCGCCGGAGACGGTCTCCTGGATCAGGTCGGTCGCCGAGTTCAGTTCCTCGCGGATCTGTTCGTGCGCACCGGCGATGGAGGCGCGGACGCGTTCGGCGTGGCTGATAACCGCTTCGCGTTCAGTGCCGAGGCCGTCGACGAGCGTGCGGATGCGCCGCTCGTTCTCCGAATAGGCGCGTTCGAGCTCATTGACCTCGGTATGGACGAGCGTCTCGAGTTCGACGGCGCGCGCAAGCGTGCGCTCGATGCCTTCGCCCATGGCATTCACCTCGCGGCGAACGGCCTGGCTGATGGTCATGACGCGGTCCTGGGCGACCGACTCCGGCTCCGCGAGGCGGTAGGCGAGCGCGGTCATCGACTGTGCAGCGAGACGCATCTCCTGCGCACGGCGAACCAGCAGGGCGAAGGCCCAGAAGAGGATGAGCGGCAGGATCGCACCGACCGCGATGCCGAGCGCCCCCGGCGTGGCCAGCAGCCCGTCGATGGAACGGACGTCCCAGATGGCGGGGGCGTAGAGCTGGTTGGCAAGCGTCAAGGCGCCGGCGATCCACAGGACCGAGATCACAGCGACCGTCCAGTAGACCGCGCTCGATCCCCGGCGGTTGAGGTTGGCGAGGACGGCGGTCAGGTCCTTCTGGCGGTCGTCATTGGCGGGGGTGAAGGGCGCGGCGGGACGTGCCGGTCCGCTCTCGGCGGCAGCGGGGCGGAAGTTCGCCTCTTCGGCGGGACGCGCGGGACCGGCGGCCGGGCGAGGGGCGGCCTTCTTCTCGACCGGCGCCTCTTTCACCGCTGTCTCGGCTGCGGCGACGGCGGCTTCGCCACGGCCTTCGCGCGCCAGTTCGTCAGCGGCCAGGGAGATCTGCGCTTCCAGCTCCTCCATGGAGGCCGTCAGGTCGATCTCTTCGTCGGCGAAATTGATATCGAGGGCTTCCTCGAGCTCCCTTTCGACGTCGTTCTCGATGTTCCTGGTCGTGGTCGGTTTGCGAGCCATGCCGTTTCAACCCTGTACTTTTTCTACGCCCGGACCCGCTGATGTCCGATGCACTGCAGCCCGATCGCATGACGCAATCTGGCCCCCGTATCGTAGTGGCACAGGGGGTCAAAGGAAACACGGAAGTCGCGACATGCGTAAAAGTTTAAACACAAGGTTAACAGCGATTGATCCCGTGCACCAAATTTCCGCCACAGTCGCACGGTGTGCGTTAACCGCATATCCACCCGGCGGATTTATGGTCTCCGTCGAGCCGGTGCCGCGTACGAGCCCGGACATAAGGAAGTGCAGGCGGATTTATGAACATGGCGTTGCCGAGTGTTGAAGCCGTAGCGTTTTCGCGGCCAGGTGGGGAAAGCTGCGGACATTCGCGCAACAGACCCGTGGATCTCAATCACCTCTCGCGGCAGACGATGGGCGACCGGGCGCTCGAGCAGGAGGTACTGTCCATGTTCCTCCAGCAGGCCAAGCACGTTCGCGAGAAGATTTGTGCCGCTCCGGAGGCCGAGCGGCTGTCGCTCGCGCATGGCCTGAAGGGCGCGGCGCGCGGCATCGGAGCGTTCCGGGTTGCCGACATAGCCGGGGAAGTCGAGAGCGATCCGACGAGCGAGAAGCATCTGCGCAGGCTCGCGGCCGCGATCGAGGACGTGCGCGATTTCGTCGCTGCGATCAACCGCTAGCCCTTTTTCCTCGCATTCGGGTCGCATGGCCTAAAGGACGCGCCGCCTCGGCGGTTGACTTGCAGGACGGACACGATAAGTCCGCTTGTCTGTAGCGCCCGGGGCCAGCCGAATGACCAAGATCACCTACATTGCGCATGACGGTTCGAAATTCGAGGTTGAAGCCGAGAACGGCTCGACCGTGATGGAGAACGCGATCCGCAACGCGGTTCCGGGCATCGAGGCGGAATGCGGCGGCGCCTGCGCCTGCGCGACCTGCCACGTCTATGTCGACGAGGCGTGGAGCGCGGCGGTCGGCGAACCCGAGGCGATGGAAGAGGACATGCTCGACTTCGCCTACGACGTGCGCCCCACCTCGCGGCTTTCCTGCCAGATCAGGGTGAGCGACGAACTCGACGGTCTCGTCGTGCAGGTTCCCGAACGCCAGGCTTGACGCGGCGCCACCGCCGCGTGGACATTGCGCTCCCGGCGGCGTTCCGATCCGCCATTTCGCCCCGCGGCTCGCGCAAGGTGCGGCAGGCGCCATCGTCCCGGAGGTTCGCAGCATGACGAAGAAGACCGACGTGATCATCATCGGGGCGGGCCCGGTCGGGCTCTTCGCCGTCTTCGAACTCGGTCTCCTCGATCTCAAATGCCACCTGATCGACATTCTCGACCGGCCGGGCGGCCAGTGCGCCGAGCTCTACCCTGAAAAGCCGATATACGACATTCCGGCCTGGCCCTCGATTTCGGCGCAGGGGCTCGTCGACAAGCTCATGGAGCAGATCGCTCCCTTCCATCCCGAGTTCACCTTCAACAGGATGGTGTCCTCGCTGGAGAAGCTGGAGGACGGCGGATACCGGGTCACGACGGACGAAGGCGAAACGATCGAGGCCAGGGTGATCGTGATCGCGGCAGGCGGCGGATCCTTCCAGCCGAAGCGGCCACCGATACCCGGCATCGAGGCGTACGAGGGCAAGAGCGTCTTTTATTCCGTCCGCCATATGGAGGATTTCCGTGGCCACGACCTGCTCGTCGTCGGCGGCGGCGATTCGGCGCTGGACTGGACCCTGAACCTCCAGCCAATCGCCAACAGCCTGACGCTCGTCCATCGGCGGCCAGAATTCCGCGCCGCGCCCGACAGCGTCAACAAGATGTACGCCCTGCACGAGCGCAAGGAACTCGGCTTCGAGGTCGGGCAGGTGACGGCACTGAACGGCTCGGACGGTCAGTTGGAATCGGCGGTCGTGAAGGGGCCGGAGGGACCGGTCGAGATCAAGTGCACGCGGCTGCTTCCGTTCTTCGGGTTGACGATGAAGCTCGGTCCGATCGCGGAATGGGGCCTGAACCTGCACGAAAACCTCATCCCCGTGGATACGGAGAAATTCGAGACCTCCATCCCCGGCGTCTTCGCCATCGGCGACATCAACTGGTATCCCGGCAAGCTGAAGCTGATCCTGTCCGGTTTCCACGAGGCGGCCCTGATGGCGCAGGCGGCGAAGCGGATCGTCAATCCGGGCGAGCGGATCATTTTTCAGTACACGACGTCGTCGACGAACCTGCAGAAGAAGCTCGGCGTCGCCTGATCGCCGCCGCTTGGCCTGTCTGCCTCAGTTCTGCAGGTTGCCGGCGCGGATGCGCTGCATCCGGTACTTGAGAAGCCGCATCATGCGGTTTTCGAAGTTGATGGTCTCGATCCGGTCGAAGCGATCCTGGGCGCTATCGTGCTCGGCCAGCACCCGCGCGCTCACCGTCGCCGCAGCCGCCTTGATCTGCTCGCAGTCATCGCGACGGCCGAGCCGGCCAAGTTCGCTCTCCAGCTTGCGGGCATGTCGCTTGGCGATCTGCACGTGAGATTCCTCATGCCGGCGGATGTCGGAATTGAGCGTGTCCCAGATCAGCCGCGTGTCTTCGTCGGCTCTGCGGCGTTGCCCCCAGTTGGGCAGGATGATCTTTGCCTTCACCGTGACGACGGCTTTTTCGATGCGGCACCAGTCCGGCGTGCTGGCAAAGGTGTAGCGCGTCGAAAACTGCATCTGAGTGGCACCGGGGTGGCGCTGGCCGGTCGATTTCACCTTCGGTCCGCGCCGCGAGAGCTCCTTGTCGATCTCCTCCAGCGTGCTGCCGCCGATGGAGAAATAGGAGTATGTGCGCGAAATGGTTTGCGCCTGCGCCGCGGTCAGGGCGGCGAGCAGGCAGAGAAATGTGAAAAGAGTCATTCTCTTCATGGCGCATCCCCGTTAAGCCCAGCATGCGTCACGGCCGGCGAACCTGCAACCGGATTCACGGTTGGGGAAGCACTGGCGCGATGCCGCGGGAAAACGTGCTGAACGAGAAATGATCGACTGCTTCAGACCTCGCCGCTGGCTCCTGGCCCACGGGCGCGAACTCGTGCTGGGGCCGAAGGCCGTGGTCATGGGCATCCTCAACGTGACGCCCGACAGCTTTTCCGACGGGGGTCGCTTCCGCTCGGCCACAAGGGCGATCGAGCAGGCCGCCGCAATGACAACGCAGGGCGCGGCGATCATCGACGTCGGCGGAGAATCGACGCGACCCGGCAGCGCCGCGGTCAGCGCCGCCGAGGAACAGGCCCGGGTCCTGCCGGTGATCGAGGCACTGGCGGCCCGCGAGGACGTGCTGATCTCGGTCGACACCTACCGCGCCGAAACGGCGCGCGCCGCGCTGGAGGCCGGAGCCCACATCGTCAACGACGTTTGGGGCCTCCAGCGAGACCCGGACCTGGCATCGGTGTGCCGGGCGGCGGGGGCAGGCGTCGTCCTCATGCACAACAGCCGCGAGCGGCGGGTTGATCCGGACCCGGTCGCCGACCAGCACGTCTTCCTCGATCGCTCGCTCGACCTTGCGAAAGATGCGGGCATCTCGTCCGAACACATCGTCCTCGATCCGGGTTTCGGCTTCGGCAAGGAAAAGCCGGAACTGAACTTCGCGCTGATGCGGCGGTTCGGGGAACTGCACGCCTTCGGCTTTCCGCTCCTGGCCGGGACCTCGCGCAAACGCTTCATCGGCCATGCGACTGGACGCGAGGCGGTCGACCGGGATGCCGGTACGGCGGCCACCAGTGCTATCCTGAGGCTAGAGGGAGCGGCGGTTTTCCGCGTTCACGATGTCGCAATGAACATCGATGCCCTGCGTATCGCCGATGCTATGCTCGCCACGTCCGAGGCAGCTTGAGGATTTTCGATCATGTACCTGATCCGCATGAAGAACTGCGCATTTTTCGCGCGCCACGGCGTCCTCGACGAAGAGGAGACGCTGGGTCAGCGGTTTTATGTCGACGCGGTTCTGACGGTCGATCCTGGTGACGGGCTGGAGACGGATTCGATCCAGGCGACCGTCGACTACGGGGTGGCGTTCAAGGTCATCGAGGAGATCGTCACCGGCAAGCGCCGCTTCCTCATCGAGGCGCTCGCGCTCGAGGTGGCGAAGGCGCTGTCCTTGCGCTTCCCGCAGATCGTGAAAGCCGAAATCACCGTGAGAAAACCGAATGCGCCGGTGGCCGGCGTGCTCGACCATGTGGAGGTGACAGTTGTCTGGCCCGAATGAACAGCAGGCCTTCCTGAGCCTCGGCGGCAATCTCGGCGAGCCGCGGCGCGCGATGGGTGCCGCGCTCAGGATCATCGACGCCGATCCGCAGACGCGGATCTCCGCCGTCTCGTCGGTCTACCGGACGCCGCCCTGGGGCGACATCAATCAACCGGACTTCCTCAATTCGGCGGCGGAGGTGCGCACGACGCTGTCGGCGCGGGGCTTGCTGAACCTGTGCCTGGGCGCGGAGAATGCTCTGAAACGCATCCGCACGGAGGCGGGCGGGCCGCGCTCCATCGATGTGGACGTGCTCTATTACAGCGGACGTTCCTACAAGGAGCCGGGGCTGGAGATTCCACATCCGCGCATGGTCCTGCGCGCATTCGTCCTCCTGCCCCTGACCGAGATCGCGCCCGAACTGGAACTGGAGGGAAAATCAGTAGCCGAGCATCTGGCCGGAGTCGATCAGGACGGTATCTCTATCGTGGAGCACGGCGGAGACTGGTGGCGGCAGCAGGATTAGGCGGTGCAGTGATACCGCGGATCAGTCCTGCGCGATCGCCCCGACGCTGGAACCGTCGACCCGCTTCAGGTTCATGCCGATCACCGGCACAAGTTCCTTGTTCACGCGGACCGAGACAGTCACGTTCATGGCGTCCCTGCTTTTCATGTTTGCCAGCATGGCGCCGTTGAGCTGCTTGCGGTTCAGCGTCATGACCACCTTCGAGCCGGAGACGTTTCCGGCCACGATGTCCAGCCCGTCGCCTTCCGCCCCGTCGAGAAACTTGCCGCGATAGGAACTTCCCTTGCGCTCGATCCGCGCCGACATGCGCTGCGAGAAGAGCCCGACGCGGCAGCTTCCCTCCAGTGCCATTCCGATCTTTCCATCGGGCATGGCGCCGGTCAACGAGCAGGTGAACTTCGTGCCCTTGTACTTTCCGGCCACAATCTCGCCCGGCCCGGTCCATTCGCCGCGCACGTTCTGGAAGAACTGGGCGTCACGGTCCGCAGCGGCCGCGGGAACGAGCTGAAACGCCAGCAACGACGCCGCCAATGGGAGAAATGCTGTGCGAGGCAATCGTGTCGTCATGAAGCACCAGCGATCAACTTGAACTCTACGGAACCCGTCGGAGCATGGCCAAGATTGGTTAATGCTTCGTCTAGCGGGACCGATTCTCCGCTACAATGCTAAACCAAGCACTGCATGGCAAGCCTGTTTCGGCGAGGCGGTTAATCCGACTGCTTGGTGCGGGTGAAGTTGGCGATGGCGGATACGAAGTCTGCCATGCCGGGACGGCGTACCGCCTCGAAGGGCAGGGGGCGTGCGGTCTCCATCGCGGCGATGCCGATCCGGACCGTCATCATGCCGTTGACGACGCCCTCGCCGAGCTTGGCCGAGAGGCGGGCGGCAAGTCCGTGTCCGACCAGTTGCTGGACGATGCTGTCCCCCGCCGCGATCGATCCGGTGACGGCGAGATGGGCAAGCACCTCGCGCGCCAGGCGGAAGAAGCCGAGCGTGCCGGGGCGGGTGCCGTAGAGTTCGGCGATACGGCGGATCAGGCGGGCCGATTCGAACAGCACGTAGAAGAGGTCGACCGCAGCGCGGGGGCTCACTGCCGTCACCATCGAGACGCGCTTTCCCGCATTCAGGATCATCGCTTGCGCCGCCCGGTCGAGCGGCACGAGGAGTTCCGTCTCTGCGAGCCGCACGAGGTCCGGCCCGTCGATCACGTCGTCGCGAAGTTCCGACAATGACCGCCGCCCCGCCGCCGTCTCCGGCCGTGCCGACAGGAAGCGCGCGAGATCGTCGACGAGCGTCCGGGCGTCCTTGGGATCATTTCGCACGAGCACGTCCGCTGCGCGGGCGCGCATGCGCTCGACCGAGGCGAGCCGCGTAAGCGAAATCGTCTCGCGCACCACGATCGCGACGAGCGCGACGACGGCAACCGCGGCGAGCGCCAGTGCGGTCCAGCCCAGCCAGTCCGCGCGCTCGAACAGATCACGGATGAGCCGGTCGGTCCACAAGCCGATGGCCATGGAAACGAGGACGCCGGTCGCCGCGAGGAACACCCTGCCGAGGTGCGAGCGGCGCTTTGGCGGCAGTGCCGGCGGCGGCTCGGCGGTCGCGATCTCCTCCATGTCGAACACGTCGATCTCGGCCGGCCGTATCTCGGCGAACTCCGCGCCCGTGAGCGCGCGCGGCTGTCGCCTGGGCGTCCGCTCCGTCTCGTCCGTTTCCTCAGCCGCCATGGGGAATGCCACCGGCGGTCTTCGCTCGTCGGTCATTCCAGCCGGTCTCCGATCAGGAACTGCAAGGCGCGGTCGAGGCGGATGTGGGGCAGCGACAGCGAAATTCCGTCGGCACTGCGCTCCAGCTTCGGAGGCCGGAAGCGCACGAACCGGATCGCCTCCGACTGGCCGGCCTCGGCATTCGGGTCGAACAGTGCGTCGAGGTTCTTCGGCAGATCTCCGGGAAACACCGCCGTCTCCGTCTCGCCGTCAAATGTGTCCTTTCCGATCGTCTCGCCGGCGAGCGGCGTGCCGATGATGACGGGCAGTTCCTCCTTGCGCTGCGTGACCGTGCCTTCGCGCGTGGCGCGCACCGCCGCGAGCGCCAGCACGTCGACCGAGGCACCCGACACGCCCGCCCGGGCGGCGGCGCGGTCCGACAAGCGCCGCACGATGGCTTGCAGGCGGTCGTGGCTGGTGTGATGGATATGGTCGGCCTTGGTCGCGGCGATCAGGATACGGTCTATGTGGCGTGCGAAGAGGCTGGTGAAGAGATTTCCCGAGCCGGGACGGAAACAGCCGAGAATTTCGGTGAGCGCCCGCTCCAGATCGGAAAGCGCGGCCGGCCCGGCATTCAGCGCCTGCATGACATCGACCAGCACGATCTGCCGGTCGAGCCGCGTGATGTGTTCGCGGAAGAAGGGCTTGATGACGTGGGTCTTGTAGGACTCGTAGCGTCGTTCGAGCATGGCGCGCAGCGAGCCGGGGCGGGCGCGTCCTTGCCCGAGGTTTGGCAGCGGGGCGAAGGTGAGGGCAGGCGAGCCTTCGAGATCGCCCGGCATCAGGAAGCGGCCCGGCGGCAGGGTCGACAGCGCCCGGCTGTCCTGGCGGCATGCCCTGAGATACGCAGTGAAGCTCTCGGCGAGCCTGCGCGCGGTCATCTCGTCGGCTTCGGTCTCGCCGTCCACCGATCCGGCCAACGCGATCCATTCCTCGGCCAGGTCGGCCCGTACCGGAAGGGCCGCCAGCTGGAAGGAATCCTGCGAGAATTCGGCGAAAGACTTGCCCAGCAGCGGCAGGTCGAGCAGCCATTCGCCCGGATAGTCGACGATGTCGACCGACAGCCGTCCACGCGAGAACATGCGGCCCCAGGCGGAGGCGGATTCGTAGTCGATGGTCAGGCGCAGTTCCGACACGGCACGGGTCGAATCGGGCCAGCTCCGTCCGCTCACCAGTGCGTCGACATGGTCCTCGTACTGGAAGCGCGGCACGGCATCGTCGGGCTGTTGCTCCAGATAGGCGCGGGCGATGCGCCCCGACTTCTGCGCCTCGAACATCGGCAACCGGCCGCCATGGATGAGATTGTGCACGAAGGCGGAGATGAAGACGGTCTTGCCGGCGCGCGACAGGCCGGTCACGCCGAGCCGGATCGACGGGTTGACGAGGCCCGTGGCACGTTCGGCGAGCGTGTCGAGAGCGATCCGCGTCTCGTCGGTGAAGCTTGTCAGAGCCGCCAAACCTTTTCCCCGGCCGTCTTGTTCGCGACCGATATAGGCAGTGCGACCTTCATTTGAAATGGAGTCTGCCGCTACGCCGGCGTCGAATTGAGGAAATCGTCGAGTTGCGCCGCTCCGGGCGCAGCAGCCGAAAGCGGTGTCGCGAAACTCAGGACGGCGAGGCCGGCCGTGGGAAAGCCGCCAGCCAGCACCGGCGGCGGCTCCGCGTCCCGTCCGCAGCAGAGCGCGATCGTCAGATCCTCGATCATGGGATTGTGGCCGATGATCAGGATGGAGCCGGCATCACCCTTTTCGCGGACGATCGAGAGATAGCCGGTCGCGTCGGTGGAATAGAGCTGTTGCGACAGGATGGCCTCGTTTTGCCTGCGCCCGAGCCGGCCTGCGAGGCCCTGCCAGGTTTCGATGGCACGCTGCGCGGACGAACAGACGACGATTTCGGGCTGGTAGTCGCGCGATGCCATGAAGGCTCCCACGGCTTCGCTTTCGAGGCGCCCGGCCTCCGTCAGCGGGCGGTCGAAATCGCGTGTACCGGGTTCGGCCCATGCCGCTCTTGCGTGGCGAAGCAGGTAGAGCCGTCCCATTCCGCCTCCCTTGGCCCGATGACGCTTGCGATGGAACGAGCATTAGCCGCCGGTCGCGGGCCGCGCAACTCGACTGTCGCGCAGGGACGGTCGAAGTGCCCTGGAACGCCGCCGAATGGAAGGAAAAACGGCCCGGATCCGGCATGTTCGCGGCACGAATTGCGGGCGTGCCCGGGGACTAACAAAGGCGTGACATTGCTGACCTTTTAGCTTGTGCCACCACAACCGCCCGAATATATAGGCGCCGGTTCATTGCTGCGGGGTGACTCGAATGAACGAAATCATGGAAGACTACGTTCCGAGTGAAAGCGAGCCTTTCATGAACGAACGGCAGAAGGCCTACTTCCGGGCGAAGCTCCTCTCCTGGAAAAGCGACATCTTGCGCGAGGCGCGCGAGACGCTGGAAATCCTGCAACAGGAAAACGCCAATCATCCCGACCTCGCCGACCGGGCGTCGTCGGAAACCGACCGAGCCATCGAGCTGCGCGCCAGGGACCGCCAGCGCAAGCTCATCTCGAAGATCGATGCCGCCCTGCAGCGGATCGACGAAGGGACGTACGGCTACTGTGAGGAGACCGGCGAACAGATTTCGCTGAAGCGTCTGGACGCTCGCCCGATAGCAACCCTGTCCATCGAGGCTCAGGAACGGCACGAACGCCGCGAAAAGGTCTATCGGGACGATTGATGCGCCGACGTATCGTACGCAGTAACTGAGGCGGCCGAGAGGTCGCCTTTTTCTTTTCGGATGGCCGGCTTCAAATAGCCCGCGAGGATTGAAATCTTCGGGGGTTTACTTCCTGTCGCGCGAAAGTTCGCCCAGAAGCTTCGACATCTCGTCCTCGAGCCCCCTGTCCGACGAGGAGCTTCCTCCGCGATCCGTCAGTTCCAGCGAATCCTCCAGCTCCTGGAGCAATGTGTCGTCGAGGCTTTCCCTCGCCGGGGACGCCGTCGGGGCTGCGACCGCGGCGGCGGCAGGCCTGGCCGAAGGGGCGGGGGACGCGCCTTGAGTGGGAGGCGTTCGCGTCATGGGCGGGTTCGGTTGCGAGGGTCGGTTCTGGAAGGACGAGAAGTAACCGCTTTTCGCCGGCTCCGGTCGCGGGGCGGGTGGTTGCACGGCTGCTGCGGGACGCGGTGTCGCTTCCTGTCTCGGAGGCGTTGCCGGGGCGGCCGACGGGGGCGGGACAGTCGGTGCGCTTCGCGCCACGGGCTGCTGCGGAGCAGCCGCAGGCTGAGGCGCGGCAGGCTGCGAGGCCGGTTGTGAAGCCGAGACCGGGCGTGCAGCCGGGGGCGCGGCCCTCTCGGTGGCCGGACGCGATGCGATCGGCCGTTCCGGCAGGCGGCCTTCCCGCTGCGGCGGCCGCACCGGTGCCGTGACCGGCGGACGAGGCGCCGGTGCGGGCTCTGCAGAAAACTCGGTCGGTTCGGCCGTCGAAGCCTGTTCGCCGGGCAGGGTTCGCGTCGATTTCGCGATCATGCGGATATCCTGCTCGACCACGACGTCAGTGGGGCCGCCGATGAGGATCAGATGCTCTACGTCGTCGCGCCGCACCAGCACCAGCCGCCGCTTGTCGTCGACCGCCGCGGCATCCATCACTGCGAGCCGGGTCCTGCGATTGCGGCCGCCCGCGATGAAGGTGCCGGATGTCAACATCCGCACGACGCGATAGGCGAGGTAGATCAAGAGCAGCGCGATCGCCGCGATGATGATCCACGAAACCACCGGCACATATTGCGGGTCGAGAAAGCCTTCGAGCAGACCGGTCATCTTTGTTCTACGTGCTCCCTTTGCCCCCAAGGTCGTGCGGCACAGTAGACACGACCCTGTGGCAGTCGCAAGGCGGGCAGGGGCATCGTTGCGCCATCGTTGTGGGAAAGCCCCCCCGAACCGCGCAATTCAGGCGCGGAGGCATGAAATGAGGGACAACGGGAACGCTACTCTTCCCCGCACAGGCATAATGTGATTCAACCGATCGACGCGGCGGCTTTGGGAATCGGTAGGACTGGCACGGAATGGCGAGGGACAGCCAAGGAGAATTCTATCCGGCGCCAGTCGTCGATCAGAATTCGCGGCCGGGAACGATCACGCGGCTGATCATCTTCATCGTCATCCTCGTCGCCGCCGCATTCGTGTTCGCGCTGATGCGCGACAGCCTCGGCGATCCGTTCCTGCTCGGCATGCTCGGCATCCTGGCCATGATCGGCGTCGGCTATCTCTTCGCCTCCGCGATCGGGCTCGTGCAGGTGGCGCCGCGCTCGTCGGGCGACGAATTGGCGAAGGCCTGTGTCGACACCATGGACCAGGGGCTCGTACTGGCCGACATGAAGGGACAGGTGCTCTACGCCAACCGCGCCTATGCCGAACTGACCGGCGCGACTTCTGCTGCCGACGTCCGCACGCCCGACGTTCTGCTCTCGGACAACGCCGAGGCGGCGCCGACGGTGGACGGTCTTGCAGACGGCCTGCGTGACGGGCGGCCCGGCGACGGGGAGTTCCGGGTATCCCAGGCGATCCGCCCGGGCTCCGAAGGCGGCTCGCGGTGGTATCGCATCCGCGCGCGCAGCTTCTCCGTTCCGGGCCGGCGTCAGCCGCTCGCCGCATGGTACCTGGAGGACATTTCGAAGGAACGGGCGGAACAGGAGCGCTTCTTCCTCGACCTGCAGCAGGCGATCGATCATCTCGATCACGCACCAGCCGGCTTCTTCTCCGCCGACCCGTCAGGCCGCGTGACCTACATCAACGCCACGCTCGCCGAGTGGCTCGGTATCGACCTGGCGAGTTTCACCCCCGGTGACATCACCCTGTCGGAGATCGTGGCCGGCGACGGCATGGCGCTGATCCGCTCGGTCAAGGCCGATCCCGGATCGACGCGAAACGCGGTGGTAGACCTCGATCTGTCGACGGTCGCCGGCGAAGTGCTTCCGGTCCGCTTCATGCACCGCGCGACCGCGACGCGGGAAGGCACGCAAGGCCCTACGCGCACCATCGTCCTGAACCGGGCCAAGGGCGAGGACGCCTCGGCCGACCTGCGGGCGTCCGAGGTCCGTTTCACCCGGTTCTTCAATTCCACGCCGATGGCCATCGCCGGCATCGACGGCCGCGGGCAGATCCTGCGCACCAATGCGCCCTTCCTGTCGCTGTTTTCGACCGTGGTGGATCGTGACGCGGTCGACCGTCACGTCCTTCTCGACACGGTGATCCATCCCCGGGACCGGGCCGCCTTCGCCTCCGCGCTCGAACGGGCGAAGCTGCACCAGGCCGACATCCTGCCGATCGACACCGTCCTTCCGGACGACGAGGAGCGCCACATGCGCTTCTACGTCAACGCGGTCGCGGATGCGAAGGAGGGCGACGCTACCGAGGAGGCGGCAATCGTCTATGCCGTGGAGACGACCGAGCAGAAGGCGCTCGAGGCGCAGATGGCGCAGGGCCAGAAAATGCAGGCCGTCGGGCAGCTCGCAGGCGGCATCGCGCACGATTTCAACAACGTGCTCACCGCCATCATCATGGCCTCGGACCTGCTGCTGACCAACCACCGGCCGTCGGATCCGTCCTTCCCCGACATCATGAACATCAAGCAGAACGCCAACCGCGCCGCTTCGCTGGTACGGCAACTGCTCGCTTTCTCGCGTCGCCAGACCCTGCGCCCCGAGGTGCTGAACCTCACCGATGTGCTGGCCGACCTCCGCATGCTCCTGACGCGGCTTGCCGGCAACGAAATCAAGCTCAAGATCGACCACGGGCGGGACCTGTGGCCGGTAAAGGCCGACCTCGGCCAGTTCGAGCAGGTCATCGTCAACCTCACCGTCAACGCGCGCGACGCCATGCCCAAGGGCGGCGACCTGACGGTGCGGACCAAGAATGTCGCCGCTGCCGACAGCGACGGCTACCACTACCGCGAACTGGCACCGGCAGACTACGTTCTCGTCGAGGTCGAGGACAGCGGCACGGGCATTGCGCCCGACGTGCTGAAGAAGATCTTCGAGCCGTTCTTCACCACCAAGGAGGTCGGCAAGGGCACGGGCCTCGGCCTGTCCATGGTCTACGGTATCATCAAGCAGACGGGCGGCTTCATCTTCTGCGAATCGCAGGTCGGGTCCGGCACCACTTTCCGGATTTTCCTGCCGCGGCACATCGTAGAGGAAAAGCCGGTCGTGGAAGGCGAGGAGAAGGCGGCCGCCGCCGTTCCGCGCGCTCCGGAGGTCCAGAAGGATCTCTCGGGCTCGGCCACCGTGCTTCTCGTGGAAGACGAGGACGCGGTGCGCATGGGCGGGGTTCGGGCGCTGAAATCGCGCGGCTATACCGTCCACGAAGCGACGTCCGGCGTGGAGGCGCTGGAAATCTACGACGAACTCGAAGGCAAGATCGACATCGTCGTATCCGACGTCGTGATGCCGGAGATGGATGGGCCGACGCTGCTGGGCGAACTGCGCAAGCGCCGTCCGGACATCAAGTTCGTCTTCGTTTCGGGCTACGCGGAGGACGCGTTCGCCAGGAACCTTCCCGCCGACGCCAAGTTCGGTTTCCTGCCCAAGCCCTTCTCGCTCAAGCAACTGGCGACGATCGTCAAGGAAATGCTTGAAGGCGAGGAATAAGGACGAGGTACTCGGGTTCGCATGGAATCCCGCCGGTGCGCGGTTCTGGTTCGATGATCGGTGGTGTGGACTGATGACGCCGCACAATGAGGCAGCAGCCGGAGACTACGCGCCCACCGTTCTTCTGTCGGGCGATCCCCTCCGTTCGGAATGGATCGCCGAGACGTTCCTCGAAGACGCGCGTTGCGTGAACCGGATTCGCGGGGCGCTGGGCTATACCGGCAGCTACCAGGGCATGCCCGTCAGCGTCCAGACCACGGGGATCGGGATTCCCTCGCTGTCGATCTATGTCCATGAACTCCTCGAAACTTACGGCGCACGGGTGCTCTTCAGGGTCGGGACCTGCGGCGGATTGCAGGACCATGTCCGCATCCGCGACCTCGTGATCTCGCAGGCCGCAGCGACCGACAGCGGCGCCGAAGGCGAGTCGTTCGGCGCCTACCGGTTCGCTCCGGCACCGGATCTCGGGCTCCTGAGCGCGGCCGCCGAGGAGGCGCGAAAGTCTGGCGTGCGGCACCACATCGGTTCGACCGCCTCGAGCGACGTCTTCTATCACTCGGCGGGAGACGAACGGTACCGGCCGCTGCGCGCGCATGGGCTCCTTGCCGTCGACATGGAGACGAGCGGCCTCTACACGCTCGCGTCGCGCTTCGGCGCGAGGGCGTTGTCCATCTGTATGGGCGTCGACAACGTCTTTACCGGTGAATCGATCGCCGAGGCGGAGCGGCAGGCCGTCTTCCGCCCGATGATCGAACTGGCGCTAGCCACGGCTTGTGGCGTTTCCTGACGGGAGCAGTAGGGCCCTATGGCACGCCGTACGCACTTGTCGATTATGCCCGCGATTTATGCAGGAATTTGCATTGATTAGAAATTAGGCAGTCGTCACCTTCGACTGCGCAATCATTCGTCAACGATTCGTTAATGCCCTTTCGGGCCATGGGTCCCGGACTCTCGCCAGTTCCTTCAAACGCCTGCTCCGCCACCGAAAAACGAGCTCTGGCATCGTCGCTCCGCCCGGTTGGCACGGCCGTTGCATCATCTGGTGCGGTGCAACAACCAACTCATACCGGAGGTTTACAATATGAGGGGAACGATAACATCGATTGCCAGGCAGGTGACGGGCGCAGCGCTCGCGGGTCTGCTGGCCGTCGGGGCGGCGACCGCGCAGGAAGACACGATCAAGGTCGGTGTCCTGCATTCGCTGTCCGGCACGATGGCGATCTCGGAGACGACGTTGAAGGACGTTATGCTGATGCTCGTCGAGCAGCAGAACGAAAAGGGCGGCCTGCTCGGCAAGAAGCTCGAGGCCGTGGTCGTCGATCCGGCGTCCGACTGGCCGCTGTTCGCCGAGAAGGCACGCGAGCTGATATCGGTGAACGACGTCGCCGCCGTGTTCGGCTGCTGGACGTCGGTGTCGCGCAAGTCGGTGCTGCCGGTGTTCGAGGAACTGAACTCGCTGCTCTTCTACCCCGTGCAGTACGAGGGTGAGGAAAGCCAGCGCAACGTGTTCTACACCGGCGCCGCGCCGAACCAGCAGGCAATCCCGGCCGTCGACTACCTGATGGAGAACGAAGGCGTGGAGCGCTGGGTGCTCGCCGGTACCGACTACGTCTACCCGCGCACGACCAACAAGATCCTGGAGGCCTATCTCCAGGCGAAGGGCGTGGCGCCCGAGGACATCATGATCAATTACACGCCGTTCGGTCATTCCGACTGGCAGACGATCGTGTCCGACATCAAGACCTTCGGCTCGGCCGGCAAGAAGACCGCGGTGGTCTCGACCATCAACGGCGACGCCAACGTGCCGTTCTACAAGGAACTCGGCAACCAGGGCATCAAGGCCGAGGACATCCCGGTCGTGGCCTTCTCCGTCGGTGAAGAGGAACTCGCCGGTCTCGACACCGCTCCGCTGGTCGGCCATCTGACGGCGTGGAACTACTTCCAGTCGGTGGACACCCCCGAGAACGAGGAGTTCATCGCGGCTTGGAAGGAATTCACCAGCCCAGAGCGCGTGACCAACGATCCCATGGAAGCGCACGTCATCGGCTTCAACATGTGGGTCAAGGCGGTCGAGAAGGCCGGCACGACCGACGCGGACGCCGTCATCGACGCCATCATCGGCGTATCGGTGCCGAACCTGACCGGCGGCTATTCGACCATGATGCCGAACCACCACATCACCAAGCCCGTCCTGATCGGCGAGATCCAGGAAGACGGCCAGATGGAGACCGTGTGGGAGACCACTGGCCTCGTGGTGGGCGACGAGTGGTCCGACTACCTGCCGGACTCCAAGGACCTCATCGCCGACTGGCGCGCTCCGATGTCCTGCGGCAACTTCAACGTCGCCACGGGCAAGTGCGGCGGCAAGGGTGTCAACTGATCGGCGCCTGATCGACTGCGGTTCGACCGCGAAGCTTCCGGGCGGGTTTTCTCCTCCCGCCCGCCCGGGAGCCTGGTCGATGACACGAGCCGGATGACATAAGCCGAAGGTCCTGCCATTCCGATGATCCTGATCCGAGCCCTCGCGACCCTGGTATTGCTGGCCCTGGCCGCCGTGCAGCCAGCCCATGCCGACGAGGCCGCGCTGCGTGAGACCATCGCGAAATTCGCCTCGTCCAGGAACTTCAACGCCACGGCCGAGATCGTGCGCGAACTTGGGGCGACCGGCGATGCGACGGTCGAGCGCGTGCTGACGGCGCTGTCGGACGGCAACCTCTATTTCCGCAAGTCCGACAAGCAGGTCTTCATCACCACGGAGACCGGCAAGGTCGCCAAACTCTTCGACCCGCTGACCGGCGACGCCGTCGGCGAGGAGCCGAAGGGCGGTTTCACCAAGATCAAGGTCAACAATTCTCTCAGGCGGACGATCCGCGACACGATTTCGGCGCTGACGCTGGCTTCGCCGGATGCGGCGACGCGGGTGGCCGCGGCCCGCACGATGTTCCTGTCGCCCGACGCGGGCAATCTCGAGGCGCTGAATGCTGCGATCGAGAAGGAGACCGTGGACTACGTCCGCTCGGCGCTCGAAGCGGCGCGCGCCTCGACGATCCTCGTCTCCGAAGCTTCGGAAGAGGAAAAGCGCGCCGCGGTCGAAATGCTCGGCAAGCGCGGCGACCGGGACACGCTGTCGCTGCTGACCGGCTTTTCCGCCGGCGCCGACGGCACGCTGCGCGACGCCGCCAACGACGCCATCGCCAACATCGAAGATTCTCTCGCCTTGTGGGGAGCGGGCCAGAACATCTGGTACGGTATTTCGCTGGGATCCGTCCTGCTGCTGGCCGCGATCGGCCTTGCGATCACCTTCGGCGTCATGGGCGTCATCAACATGGCGCATGGCGAGATGGTGATGATCGGCGCCTACACCACCTTCGTCACCCAGGAAGTGATCCGCAATTCCGCTCCGTGGCTGTTCGACTGGTCCCTCGTTATCGCGCTACCGCTCGCCTTCCTCACCGCCGGCGCGGTCGGGCTGGCGCTTGAGCGCGGCGTCATCCGCTTTCTCTATGGTCGCCCGCTGGAGACCCTGCTCGCGACCTGGGGCGTATCGCTGATCCTCCAGCAGGCGGTACGCACCATTTTCGGCCCGACCAACCGCGAGGTCGGCAATCCGTCCTGGATGTCGGGCGGATTCGAACTCGGCCAGCTCGCGATCACGTGGAACCGGCTCTGGATCGTCGTCTTCTCGCTCTGCGTGTTCGCGCTGCTGCTCTACATCTTCAACCGCACGGCCTGGGGCCTGCAGATGCGCGCCGTCACCGCCAATCGCCGGATGGCGTCGTCGATGGGCATCCGCACGCCCTGGATCGACGCGTTCACCTTCGCGCTCGGCTCCGGCATCGCAGGCATCGCCGGCGTGGCGCTCAGCCAGGTCGACAACGTCTCGCCCAACCTCGGGCAGGGCTACATCATCGACAGCTTCATGGTCGTGGTCTTCGGCGGCGTCGGCAATCTGTGGGGAACCCTGGTCGGGGCCTTCTCGCTCGGCATCGTCAACAAGTTCCTCGAACCCTATGCCGGCGCGGTGCTCGGCAAGATCCTGGTGCTGGTGCTCATCATTCTCTTCATCCAGAAGCGGCCGCGCGGTCTCTTCGCCCTCAAGGGAAGATCGGTGGAGGCATGATCACCCAGCGTCTGCTTGCCGGCGGAATCGACCGGCGTATCCTCATCACCGTCGCCATCCTCTGCGGCTTCGCCGTGCTGGTGCCGGTGCTTCACCTGGCCTTTCCGCCCTCCAGCGCCTTCCACGTGCCGAACTATCTCGTCACGCTGGTCGGCAAATATCTCACCTATGCCCTATTGGCGCTGGCGCTCGACCTCGTCTGGGGCTTCTGCGGTATTCTCTCACTCGGCCATGGCGCCTTCTTCGCGCTCGGCGGCTATGCGATGGGCATGTACCTGATGCGGCAGATCGGCGACCGGGGCGTCTACGGCAACCCGATCCTTCCGGATTTCATGGTGTTCCTCAACTACAAGGAACTGTCCTGGTTCTGGTACGGCTTCGACCAGTTCTGGTTCGCCGCGATCATGATCGTCCTGGTGCCCGGCGCGCTCGCCTTCGTCTTCGGCTGGTTCGCCTTCCGCAGCCGCGTCACCGGCGTCTACCTATCGATCATCACGCAGGCGCTGACCTATGCACTGCTGCTCGCCTTCTTCCGCAACGACATGGGTTTTGGCGGAAACAACGGCCTGACCGATTTCAAGGACATCCTCGGCTTCAACGTGCAGGCACCGGCAACGCGCGCGGCGCTCTTTGCCGCCAGCGCCATCGCCCTGTCGGTGGGGCTGCTGGTCACCGCTGCGGTGACGAAGTCGAAGTACGGCAAGCTGATGATCGCGGTGCGCGACGCCGAAAGCCGCACGCGCTTCATCGGCTGGCGGCCCGAGAACATCAAGCTCTTCGCCTTCACGGTGTCGGCCGTCATGGCCGGCATCGCCGGCGCTCTCTACGTGCCGCAGGTCGGCATCATCAATCCGGGAGAGTTCGCGCCGGCGAATTCGATCGAGGTGGTGGTCTGGACGGCTGTGGGCGGTCGCGGCACGCTCGTCGGCCCCGTGGTCGGCGCGCTGCTCGTCAACGGCGGCAAGAGCTGGTTCACGGGGGTCCTGCCGGAGTTCTGGCTGTTCGCGCTCGGCGGCCTCTTCGTGGGCGTGACGCTGTTCCTGCCGAAAGGAATCGTCGGGACATGGGATGCCTGGCAGACGGCGCGGCGCGACGCTGCCGAAAGGCGGCGCACCGAGGCGCTTGCGCAGGACGAGGAACCGCCGACGACACCGACTCCCGGCTCGAAGCCTTCAAGCGCCCGCTCTGCCTCGCGGCCCGACGACGGTCTTGCGGGCGGCGCCGAACCACAGCCGGCGGAGTAACCATGTCAAAGGTCGACACCATCCTCTATCTCGACGGCGTGTCCGTTTCCTTCGACGGGTTCAGGGCGATCAACAATCTGTCGCTGGTGCTCGCCAAGGGCGAGATGCGGGCGATCATCGGGCCGAACGGTGCCGGCAAGACCACGATGATGGACATCATCACCGGCAAGACGCGCCCCGATGCCGGCGAGGTCTTCTTCAACGGGACCATCGACCTGACCCAGCACGACGAAGCCGACATCGCCATGATGGGGATCGGACGCAAGTTCCAGAAGCCGACAGTGTTCGAAAGCCACACGGTGGAGGACAACCTCGTCCTGGCACTGGCCGGCCCGCGCTCGATCTTTCCGGCGCTGTTCCACAAGAAGACCAAGCCGGAAGCCGAGCGCATCGACGAGATCCTGGCGACGATCCGCCTGGAAAAGCGGCGCTACGACCATGCGGCCAACCTGTCCCACGGCCAGAAGCAATGGCTGGAAATCGGCATGCTGCTGGCGCAGGACCCGAAGCTCCTGCTCGTGGACGAGCCGGTTGCCGGCATGACGGACGCCGAGACCGAGGAGACGGCGCGCCTGCTCAGGGACATATCGAAGACGCATTCGGTCGTCGTCGTGGAACACGACATGCACTTCGTACGCGAGCTCGACGTCAGGGTCACCTGCCTGCACGAGGGATCGGTGCTGTCGGAAGGTACGCTCGACCACGTGTCCGCCGACCAGCGCGTTATCGAAGTGTATCTGGGGAGGTGAGGCCATGCTGAACGTCACCAACGCGACACTTCACTACGGTGCCGCCCAGGCGCTGCGCGGCGTGTCCCTTTCGGCCGACAAGGCGAAGATCACCTGCGTGCTCGGCCGTAACGGGGTCGGCAAGACCAGTCTCATGAGAGCGATCGTCGGCCATCACCGACTGACGAGCGGAGAGATAGCCTTCGAGGGGAAGGCGCTCGACCGGAGCGCGGCGTACGATCGCGCCCGGTCGGGCATCGCATTCGTGCCGCAGGGGCGGGAGATATTCCCGCTTCTGACGGTGAAGGAGAACCTGGAAACGGGCTACGCGCCGCTGAAGCGCGCGGATCGCAACATCCCGGAACATGTGTTCGAACTGTTTCCGGTGCTGAAGTCGATGCTGTCGCGACGGGGAGGGGACCTGTCGGGTGGCCAGCAGCAGCAACTCGCCATCGGACGCGCGCTGGTCATGCGCCCGAAGCTGCTGGTGTTGGACGAGCCGACCGAAGGCATCCAGCCGTCGATCATCAAGGATATCGGCCGGGCGATCCGCTTCCTGCGCGATTCCGCGGGCATCGCCATCCTGCTCGTCGAACAGTACCTCGATTTCTGCCGCGAACTGGCCGACGAGGTGAACATCATGGACCGCGGCCTGATCGTCCATTCCGGGCCCGCCGCCGATCTTGATGACCCCGAGGTGAGAAAATTCCTCACTGTCTGAGGAGTTCACGCGTGGAACCCGGCGCGGCGCGGCGGTGTTAACCTCGACGAACTCTCATCTCATCGAGGAAAGAAGATCATGTCCGGCAAGCCGCAAGCAACCCCGACCCCGCCCCACAATTCCGAAGCCGCCGAGGCATTCCGGAAGGAGCGTGCGAAGAAGGGTAGCGCCCGGGAGAACACCGAGGAAGAGCTGCAGGAGGGACTGGAAGACACTTTTCCCGCAAGCGATCCCGTGTCTCACGAGACGACCGGCGTACCCGGCAAACCGCCGGTCGACCGTGATCAAAACAAATAGAACTTTCCCAAATTCGTACCGTCAGCGGCAGCCGGCAGAAACGCTGCTGCCGTAGACGGAACTCGAACACGATGGGCGGATGACCGGCACCTCGAGCCGTTCCGGCCGATAGCGCATGTCGTTCCGATCCTGCTGCCGATTGAGCTGTTGCAACTGCTGGAACTGCTCGCGTTGCCGAACGGCACGTTCCGCCTGAAGCTCCTCGACAGTCACCGCTTCGCTCGGAGACTTCTGCTGCAGCGTAGGAACCTGCGCGAGCGACACGCTGCTCGCGCCGGAGAATGTGCAGGCGGCGATAAGCAGCAGCGCGGTCGTTCGTATGGCCGGCGAGATCTGCAGGCGCGGGTGCAGGATTGGTATCATACCGATCAATGTAGGTCGCGGCCCGGTTTTATTCCACCAGCACCGTCTCGCTGGCCGTCTGTGCGCGCGCCGTAGCGTACCGCGACCAGACGAAGGCGCCGATGAAGGCGGCGGTCAGCAGGAGCACGATGGTGGGTGCCGGCGCGCTGTCGATGAAGAACGAGAGATAGACCCCGAGGAAGGACGCGGCGAGCGCCACCATCAGCGAGAGTGCCATCATCGTCTCGAAACGTCGTGCGAGCAGGAAGGCCGTGGCACCCGGCGTGATCAGCATGGCGATCGCCAGGATGATCCCGACAGCCTTGAGAGCACCCACGATCGTCAGCGACAGTATCGCCAGCAGCCCGTAGTGTAGCAGCCGCACCGGCAGGCCGATCGCGCGGGCATGTTGCGGATCGAAGGCGAGCAGAAGCAGGTCGCGCTGCTTGACGAGCAGCAGGGCCGACACGATCGCCGCGATGACGCCGCTTTCGGCAACGTCCGCCCAGGTTACGCCCAGCATGTCACCGAACAGGATGTGGTCCAGGTGAACCTCGGTCTGGACACCGACATAAAGCACGATGCCGAGCCCGAACATGCCGGAAAAGACGACGCCCATCACGGTGTCCTCCTTTACTCGGCTGTTTTCTTTCAGGAATCCCGTCCCGATGGCGCAGACCATGCCGGCCACGAAGGCGCCGATGGCGAACGGGATGCCGATGATGTAGGCGATCACGACGCCCGGCAGGACAGCGTGGCTCACCGCGTCGCCCATCAGCGACCAGCCCTTGAGGACGAGGAAGGTGGAAAGCAGAGCCATCGGCGTAGCGACGAGCAGCGAGATCGCGAAGGCCTGCTGCATGAAGGGGAATTGGAAAGGCAGGAGGAGCGTTTCCATCACGCGGTCTCCGAGAGTGCGGCGCGCGCCTTGCGGCGGGCGGCGAGCATCCCGTGCTTGGGCGCGAAGACGAAGACCGTCAGGAACACCAGCGTCTGGAGTACGACGATGATGCCGCCCGTTGCCCCGTCGAGGAAGTAGGACAGGTAGGCGCCCGACAGGCTGGACAGCGAGCCGATGGCGACCGACACGGCGATGAGGCGCGGGAAGCGGTCCGTCAGCAGATAGGCCGTCGCGCCCGGCGTCACCACCATCGCGATGACGAGGAAGGCGCCCACGGTCTGCAAAGCCGCTACGGTGCAGGCCGAGAGGAGCGTAAAGAAGATGCCCTTCAGCAGCCCGGGATTGATGCCGATCGACCGCGCGTGGTTCTCGTCGAAGAAGACCACCATCAGGTCCTTCCACTTCGCCAGCAGCACGGCCAGCGAGACGCCCGAGATGATGACGAGCTGGAGCGTGTCCTCCGGCGTGATCGCCAGGATGTTGCCCAGAACGATCGTCTGGATATTCACCGAGGTGGGCGAGAGCGATATCATGAACAGGCCGAGCCCGAAGAAGGACGTGAAGATCAGGCCGATGACGGCGTCCTCGCGCAGCTTGGTGCGCTGGTTGAGAAACAGCATGGCGCCGGCCGCCAGCCCGCCGGACAGGAAGGCGCCCAGCGAGAAGGGCAAGCCGAGCATGTAGGCGCCGGCGACGCCGGGCACGATCGAGTGCGAGAGCGCGTCGCCGATCAGCGACCAGCCTTTCAGCATCAGATAGGCGGACAGGAACGCACACACGCCGCCCACCAGCGCGCTGACCCAGATTGCGTTGACCATGTAGCCGTAGGTGAAGGGCTCGAGCAGCGTTTCCATGCTTCAGCTTCCGGAAACGCCGCTGCCGGCGTCCTCGTCCTGGCGGGTGGCGGGCGCGTCCGGCGAGGGGGAGGGGCGGCTGGCGGCGCCGTCCACCCCCTCCTCGCCATAAAAGACGAAGGGGCGTTCGTCGTCGGTGATGACCGTCAGCTGCCTTGTATCGGCATCGTCGTGCAGATCGGTTCCGCCGAGCACGAAATGCCTCAGCACCCCGCCGAAGGCGCGTTCCAGGTTGGCGCGGGTGAATACCTCCTCGGTCGGACCCGCCGCCAGCAGGGTTCGGTTGACGAGGATGGCGCGGTCGCAGAACTCCGGCACGCTGCCGAGATTATGGGTCGAGACCAGCATGACCCGGCCTTCCTCGCGAAGGTCGCGCAGGAGCTGGACGATCGCTTCCTCCGTCGTCACGTCGACGCCGGTGAATGGTTCGTCGAGCAGGATCACCTTGCCTTCCTGTGCCAGAGCGCGGGCGAGGAAGACCCGCTTCTTCTGGCCGCCGGACAGCTCGCCGATCTGGCGCTTGCGGAAATCCGTCATTCCGACGCGGTCCAGCGCCGTCGCGACGAGTTCCCGGTCCTTGCGCGAGGCGATACGGAACATGTTCATGTGGCCGTAGCGGCCCATCATCACCACGTCCTCGACGAGCACCGGAAAGTTCCAGTCGACCTCCTCGGCCTGCGGGACGTAGGCGACGGCATTGCGGTTGCGGGCTCGGCCGGATGGCTCGCCGAGGATGGAGACGGAACCCCTGGCCAGCGGCACGAAACCCATGATCGCCTTGAAGAGCGTCGACTTCCCGCTGCCGTTAACGCCCACCAGCGCCGTGATCGTGCCGGTGGGGATCTCGAAACTGACGTCGGTGAGGGCAGTGTGGCCGTTGCGGTAGGTGACGGTCAGGTCCTTGGCAGCGATGCCCGACCGTGGCTGTGGTTTCGCATCCGGTCTGGCGGACATGTTCACTCGGCCAGTCCCTTCGCGATCGTCTCGGTCGTGACGCGCATCAGGTCGAGGTAGGTCGGCACCGGCCCGTCCGCCTCGCTCAGCGAATCCACGTAGAGCACGCCGCCGTATTTTGCTCCGGTCTCGCGCGCGACCTGCCGTGCAGGCTTGTCGGAAACGGTATTCTCGCTGAAGATCGCCGGCACTTCGTTGTCGCGCATGGCGTCGATGACCTTGCGGATCTGCTGCGGGGTGCCCTGGCTGTCGGCGTTGATCGGCCACAGATAAAGTTCCTTAAGCCCGAAATCGCGCGCCAGGTAGCTGAAGGCACCCTCGCTGGTCGCCAGCCAACGCCGCTCCTGCGGGATCCGGCCGAGGAGTTCGCGTCTCGGGGCGATCTCGGACGTGATCTTCTCGGCATAGGCCTTGGCGTTGGCGGCATAGACGTCCGAGTTCTCCGGGTCGTACTGCGAGAGCGCCTTGCGGATGTTGTCGATGTAGATCAGCGCGTCCGACGGGGACATCCAGGCGTGCGGGTTGGGCTTACCGGTGTACGGCCCCTCGGAGATGCTCATCGGCTCCACGCCGTCGGACACGACGACGGAGGGCACGTCGCGCAGATTGGTGAAGAAGCGCTCGAACCAGAGTTCGAGATTGAGGCCGTTCCACAAGATCAGGTTGGCGTCCTGGGCCTTGAGTATGTCGCCCGGCGTCGGCTGGTAGTTGTGTATCTCCGCCCCCGGTTTGGTGATCGAATCCACGTCCGCGGCATCGCCGGCCACGTTGCGGGCCATGTCGGCGATGACGGTGAATGTCGTGATCACCTTGAGCCTGTCGTCCGCCGCGAAGGCGCCGGCAGAGGTCCCGACAATCATCGCGATCGCAGCGATCAAACGTTTGAGATGCATTCCATGCTCCGGATCGGGCAAAATATCGCCTCCCGCCGGAATGTAGCGGGTGGATCGGCATTGTCAACGCAAATGCAAATCATTTGCAAAAAGGATTTCTCCCGCCGGTCCATTTGCAACTGGTTGTCATCTGGATCATAGTCCCGGCCATGACGACAGAGGCCAAGCAACCCCTCGATTTCGAACGCGAACTGCGGCGCGCCGGCATCCGGATCACGCGTCCGCGCCGGATTATCCTGGGCATCTTGCAGGAAACCGGCGACCATCCCGACGCCTACGAGATCCTGCGACGTGCTTCCGCGCTCGACGCCAGCATCTCGCTGTCGACCGTCTATCGCACCATGAAACTCCTGGAGGAGCACGGCGCTATCCAGCGGCACGCCTTCGCCGGTGGTCCTTCCCGTTTCGAACACACGGGGGAGGAGCATCACGACCACCTGATCGACGTCGAGACCGGCGACGTCATCGAGTTTCGCTCGGCCCGGATCGAGAAGCTGCAGGACGAGATCGCCCGCGAACTGGGCTACGATATCCTGCACCACCGGCTCGAACTCTATGGCCGCAAGCGGCGCAAGAACTGAAGCGGGATAGCCTGCGACGAAAGTGTTGGGCGACATCCGTTTTTCGCCTTAATTCATGTTAAAGACTGCGCCGAAGGCGACTCGGCCGGCGCGCCAATGCCGGCCACATGGAGAGGGAGTTCGATGAAGGTGAAGATGCTCGCCGCGGCAACGGTCGCGGCCTTTACGCTGGGTGCGTGCACGACGGACCCCTATACGGGCCAGCAGAAGCTGTCGAATACCGCCGGCGGGGCCGCACTCGGTGCGCTGGCTGGAGCAGGCCTCGGCACGCTGGCCGGCGGTGACGACCGCCGCAACGCGCTGATCGGCGCCGGAATCGGAGCGCTGGCGGGCGGCGCGATCGGCGGCTACATGGATCAGCAGGAAGCCCAGTTGCGGGCGCAACTGCAGGGCTCCGGAGTCAGCGTCACGCGCCAGGGCGACTACATCATCCTCAACATGCCTTCCAACATCACCTTCGCGACGGATCAGGATTCGATCCAGCCGGGCTTCTACGGCACGCTGAATTCGGTCGCGATCGTGCTCCAGAAGTTCAACCGCACGATCGTCGATGTCTATGGCCACACCGATTCCAGCGGCGACGACAGCTACAACCTGAACCTGTCGCAGCGCCGCGCGATGTCGGTGGCGAACTATCTCGGCGCGCAGGGCGTCGATCCGCGCCGCTTCTCGATCCTCGGCCTCGGCGAAAGCCAGCCGATCGCATCGAATGCCACACCCGAGGGCCGCGCGCAGAACCGCCGCGTCGAGATCCGGCTCGCCCCTATCACCTGATCGACCGCGCCGGCGCGCGCAAAGTCCGCCTCTGCTGAACTGCCGCCGAAAGTTGGACCCAACCTTCGGCGGGCGGCCCGGCGGGGGCGGTTTTTCTTTGGGCTTCGTCGGGGGAGGGATGCTTCGGTCCCGGCAGACTCAGAGACGATGGCCGGATTGGCGGCCGAGAATCGCAGCCGGAAGCACGCCTAGCGCGATGTGGCCGGCGCAGCGGCTGAGCGCCCGCGCCGGCCCGCTTTGGTCAGGAGGTGGGGCAAATGACCATTGCCGCAATATATTATTCTGCCTCGGGCTAGACGGCAAGTCCTCTTCTATTTATTCATTTTCCCTGTATTACCGCTTAAGAAGCACACGATATTTTTTGGCAGAGGGTGAAAATCGCCCGAATAGTTCATGAAATCGGCAAAAACCCAACTATATATAAAATGAACGCGGGCGCGATGGTTTCGAGCACACCATGTATTTTAAAGCGAAATTTAAATGCGGTATGGATTCTTTGAGCGATTCAAGATTAGTAAAATGAAATAAACGATGGATGCTGCGAGGATGTCGATGGAAGTTTTTTACTTGAACCGGCGCGATAAAAGCTGCTAGCTTCCCTTGGGGCACCTAATGATCGGGAGAATAAGATGCTATCCGCAGTAGTATCGAAAATCCTGCGACGAGCGGTGGTTGCGTCATTGTTGACGACGACGGCAATCGGCTACTCGTTCGCGGGCGACGGCGGACTTTCGAAGGCTGCAATGGAGAAGCTGGTCGCTTCAGACCAGATCCTCGCGAACATGGCAGATGGTAGCGCACCGGTAATCGTGGAATTCGCGATGCCCCAAGCCGCCGGTGCGGCAGCAGACGCGGCAGCGGCGGACGAGGCCCAGATATCCGCCGTGCACCAGAAGCAGGACGAGATTCTGAGCCGCGTTTTCGCGGCCGAAGGCGGGCTTTCCGGGGCCCTTGCGTCTGACGATCTCGGCATCAAGAGAATGGACTTCTCGCCGATGTTCGCGGCGACGGTAGACCAGGAGACGCTGGAGAAGCTGGCCGCCGACCCGGCAGTGGTGCGCATTCACGAGGACGGTCTCAACGAGCCGTATCTCATTCAATCGCTTCCGCTGATCGGCATGCCGACCGCCTATGCGGCAGGCGCTACCGGCAGCGGCTGGACGGTAGCGGTGCTCGACACGGGCTCGCGCCGGACGCACGAGTTTCTGAGTTCTAGTGTAATCTCGGCGGCGTGCTACAGTACCAGCAACGGTACCGCCACGAGCATCTGCCCGGGCGGCGTCAGCGCGTCTACCGACATCAATTCGGCAATGGATTGCGACATCGCGACGATTTACGGCTGCGGCCACGGCACGCATACGGCCGGCACCGCGGCGGGGTTCAACACCAGCCTGAGTTCCGGCGAGCCGGCGAATGGCGTGGCGCGCAGTTCCAAGCTGATAACGATCAACGTGTTCTCGCGCTTCCCGCCTTCGCAGTGCAGCAATTCCCGCAGCAACGGCTGCGTGCTGGCCTACAACTCCGACATGATCAAGGGGTTCGAGCGGGTCTATGCCCTGCGCAACACCTACAAGATCGCCTCGGTCAACGTGAGCATCGGCGGCGGGTCGTATTCCTCGTACTGCGACAGCGATTCGCGCAAGCCGATCATCGATCTGCTGCGCAACGCGGGCATCGCCTCGGCGATTTCAGCGGGCAACAACAGCTACAACACCAACGTCGGCGCCCCCGGCTGTATCTCGAGCGCGATAACGGTCGCGTCCTCGACCAAGTCGGACGTGCGTTCCTCGTTCTCGAACTGGGGCTCCCTGATCGACGTGGTGGCTCCTGGTTCCTCGATCCTTGCGTCCTATGTAAGCGGATCGAGCAACAACTTTTATGACTATCTGAGTGGCACCTCAATGGCGGCCCCGCATGTCGCCGGCGCCTTCGCGGCGCTGCGGTCGGCCAAGCCGACTGCGACGGTGTCCCAGATCGAGGCCGCACTGAAGGCCACCGGCGTCAACATCTCCTCGGCGGGGACCACAAAGCCGCGCATCAGGGTCGACAGCGCTCTGACCTATCTGGGCGGCGGTGCCACGGCCAAAGCGGTGATGACCTCGCCGACGCCGGGTTCGACGCTCGGTTCCACGGCGACGTTCGTATGGAGCGCCGGCACCGGCGTGACGCAGTACTGGCTCTATGTCGGGTCCACCGGCGCGGGCTCGTCGAACATCTACCAGGCCAGCCAGGGCACCAGCAAGACCAGGACCGTGTCGGGTCTGCCCTCCACGGGCACAATCTACGTGCGCCTGTGGTCGCTGATCAGCGGCACCTGGCAGTACAACGACTACACCTACAAGACAGGCGGCGGCGTGAAGGCCGTCATGACGTCCCCGACGCCGGGCTCGACGCTTGGTTCCTCGGCGACGTTCGTGTGGAGCGCCGGCACCAATGTGACGCAGTACTGGCTCTACGTCGGCTCGACCGGCGCGGGCTCGACCAACATCTACCAGGCTAGCCAGGGGACCAGCAAGACCAGGACCGTGACGGGTCTGCCGTCCACGGGCACGATCTACGTGCGCCTGTGGTCGCTGATTTCCGGCACCTGGCAGTACAACGACTACACCTACAAGACCGGTGGCGGCGTGAAGGCCGTCATGACGTCCCCGACGCCGGGCTCCACCCTCGGGTCGTCTGCGACGTTCGTGTGGAGCGCCGGCACCAATGTGACGCAGTACTGGCTCTACGTGGGCTCGACGGGTGCTGGTTCGACCAACATCTACCAGGCCAGCCAGGGGACCAGCAAAACTAGGACCGTGTCGGGGCTTCCCTCCACGGGCACGATCTACGTGCGCCTGTGGTCGCTGTTTAGTGGCACGGGCTGGCAGTACAACGACTACACCTACAAGGCTGGCGGCACCGCCAAGGCCGTCATGACGTCTCCGACGCCGGGCTCGACGCTCGGTTCTTCGGCGACGTTCGTGTGGACCGCCGGTACCGGCGTGACGCAGTACTGGCTCTACGTCGGCTCGACCGGCGCAGGCTCGTCGAACATCTACCAGGCCAGCCAAGGCACGAGTAAGTCGAAGACCGTGACGGGACTTCCCTCCACGGGCACGATCTATGTGCGCCTGTGGTCGCTGTTTAGTGGCACGGGCTGGCAGTACAACGACTACACCTACAAAGCCGGCGGCACTTCGAAGGCCGTCATGACGTCTCCGACGCCGGGCTCGACGCTCGGTTCTTCGGCGACGTTCGTGTGGACCGCCGGTACCGGCGTTTCGCAGTACTGGCTCTACGTCGGTTCGACCGGCGCAGGTTCGACCAACATCTACCAGGCGAGCCAGGGGACCAACACGTCGAAGACGGTGACGGGGCTTCCCTCCACGGGCACGATCTATGTGCGCCTGTGGTCGCTGTTTAGTGGCACCGGCTGGCAGTACAATGACTACACCTACAAGGCCGGCGGCACCGCCAAGGCCGTCATGACGTCTCCGACGCCGGGCTCGACGCTCGGTTCTTCGGCGACGTTCGTGTGGACCGACGGTACCGGCGTTTCGCAGTACTGGCTCTACGTCGGTTCGACCGGCGCAGGTTCGACCAACATCTACCAGGCGAGCCAGGGGACCAACACGTCGAAGACGGTGACGGGGCTTCCCTCCACGGGCACGATCTACGTGCGCCTGTGGTCGCTGTTTAGTGGCACCGGCTGGCAGTACAACGACTACACCTATAAGGCCGGGGGCGGGACATCCACGAAATCCGTCCTTCTCTCCCCGGCGAATGGCAGCAAGCTTGCTTCTTCCACCAAGTTTACCTGGTCGTCGGTGAGCGGCGCGTCGCAATACTGGATCTACTTCGGGTCGACCGTCGGTGGTTCCAACTACTACAACGCCACTCAGGGCACCAACACGACCAACACGTTCAACTTCAACGGGTTCAGCGGCCAGGCCATCTACATGCGGCTCTGGACTCTGTACAACGGGACGTGGGTGTACAATGACTACAACTTCATCACGCCTGGCGGAACGACCGGTGCGGGGGGAGCCTCGGGCATACCCTCCGTCACGGGGGTGACGCAGCAAAGCGCTCTCGAGTAATCCGTCGATAGCAATCGGGGGCGGCTGCCGAAAGGCTGGCCGCCCCTTTTCCGTGGATCGAAAAGGGCTGACTCTCCGGAGGGTCAACGAGCCCGATCGCCCCGGTTCCTTAGTGAAACAGCCACCATCGCCGGAACATACCTCGCCTGAAACGGTTCGGTGAGATATGGCCCGCGTCGTCCGGCGCCGGTCTGCGATCATCCGCCGGAGGCTGTATGTCCCGCTATCACTTCAGGCCCAACGGGGGCGCGGCGCTGATGCTGGTTGCCGCACTCGTCGGCGCTGGGATCGCTCTCTGGAGCTATCTCGACCGGTCGAGCGGCATCGGGGGCACCGCGGGAGCAATGCTCGTCGTAGTGGCGAGCCTGCTGCTCGCGCTCGATGCTCTGATCTTCTTCTTTCTCCCGTCCGGAGCGCTTCGCGCGACCATTGCGACCCTCGGTTTCCTCGGCGCGATCGGGACACTGGTGGCGGCCTGGTTTCTCCACGCGTGGTGGCTGATGGCGGCTATGGTGCTGGTGGCGCTCGCTCTCATCCTCGCGCTTGCGGTCCGGTCCAGAGAAAGAGCAGTGAGAACCGCATGATGTCCGTATCCAGCAAGAAACTCCGCGTGACTTCGACGGCGCTCCTCGCACTTGCTGTCGCGCTGGGCGCCGGCGCAAATGCCGGCAAAGCGCAGGAAAGCGCGCAGCCGGAAGACAGTCCGGTACAAACCTCGCCGGTTCAGCCCGAGACGCCAGCCGCGTCGGAACCTGTCCCGCAGGCCGAACCGGCCAAGGAGCCCGAGCCGGCGGGAGAAGCTGCCGGAGAACCGGCAGTTCCCGAAACGGGAGCAGAAGAACCGGCGATCGCGCAAAACCCGGCGGCCGCCGAAGAACCTGCCCCGCCGGACGCGGCATCCGGACAGGCTGGAGCCCCCGCCGAGCCGGCGCCAGGATCGGTGACACAAGAAGAACAGCCGGCGACGGTTCCTGCGCAAACACGAGACGAGACGGATGAGGTCGAGCAGGAAAATGCCGCCGAAGGCCAATCGACGCCGGAGGGCGAGGCCGGAGTGGCGCGGGAACAGGAGCGGCGGATCGCCAATCCCGACGCGCCGCTCGTGCCCGAGGCGCCGACCTGGGACAGTTTTCACGGCCAGCTGAACGCACAGAAGTATTCGCCGCTGGACCAGATCGACGCCCGGAACGTCGGTGACCTCGAGAAGGTGTGGGAGTACCATACGGGCGATGTCTCGGACGGTTCGGGCGATCTGCCGCAGACGGTGTGGTCGGCAACGCCGGTCCATGCCAACGACACGCTCTACATCGGAACGCCGTTTTACCGCGTGATCGCGCTCGATCCGGCGACAGGCGAGGAGCGGTGGGTGTTCGATTCGAAGTCGAGGCTCGAAGCGCTCACCCAGCCGGCACTGAAGAACCGCGGAGTTGCCTATTGGGAGGCGGACGATCCTGTCGAAGGCGAGCTTTGCCAGAAGATCGTCTATCTCGGCACGATGGATGCGCAATTGATCGCGCTGGACGCCGATACAGGGAGGCTTTGCCCTGATTTCGCCGACGGAGGCGTGCTCAACGTCAACCAGTGGAACCAGACCAACGCGGTGTTTCCGTTCTCACTGCTGCAGCCGCCCACCGTGGTCGGAAACCATTTGATCCTCGGCTGGGCCGGTTCCGACTGGGAGTACGCCGAAGCACCTCCCGGCAACGTCTTTGCGATCGACCCGCAGACGGGCAAACTGCAGTGGTCTTTCGACACGATCCCGCCCGAGGTTCGCGCGCAGACCGGCACCGCCAACGTCTGGACTCACATGTCGGCCGACGAGGCGCTCGGCCTCGTCTACCTGCCGGTCGCGAGCCCGTCGCCCAACTACTGGGGCGGCAACCGCACCGACCCGATCCCCTACGCTACCTCCACCACAGCGCTCGACATCGAGACCGGCGAGCCGGTGTGGTCGCGGCAGTGGGTGCATCACGACATCTGGGACTACGACATCAACTCCGCGCCGACGCTGGTCGACATCACGGTGGACGGAGAGCAGATCCCGGCGCTGATTCAGGCGACCAAGATGGGCTACCTTTTCGTCGTCGACAGGCGGACCGGCGAGGACGTGTGGCCGATTGAGGAACGGCCGGTGCCGGGCGGCGACGGCACGGTCGAGGGCGAGGTCTATGCGCCGACCCAGCCGTTCCCGACGAAGCCGGCACCTCTGCTGGACCAGGCCGAGAAGACCGGCATCTGGTGGATCGCCGATGCAGTCGGCTTCGGGGAGTGCTCCGCACTGTGGGACGATCTCTGGTACGAGGGCATGTACACACCGCCCACCACGCGCGGCCGCGGCATGTACAACTTCCCCAATTCGGCGGGCGGCGTGCAATGGGGCGGCGTCGCCTTTGATCCTGAGAGCCAGACGGCGATCGTCAACTTTTCCCACGTTGTGCAGTACCTGCAGCTCTATCCGCGCGAGGAGTACGACCGGCTGACCGGCGAAGGCGCCTCCGGATCGAGCTTCGTCGCCGAGCGCGGCTTCCACCCGCAGAAGGGATCGCCCTACGGCATGTCGCTCAACAATGCGCTCAACTGGCTGGGCATGCCCTGCTGGGAGCCGCCCTACGGCGAGATCGCGGCCGTGGACATGACGACGGGTGACATCAAGTGGCGCCGGCCCATGGGCGCGTCGCAGAAATACGGCTTCTACATGCCCGGATCGATGGGGTCGCCCACGATCGGCGGGCCGGCCGTCACCGCGGGCGGGCTGATCTTCATCGGTGCGTCGATGGACGCCAAGGTGCGGGCCTATTCGCTGGAGACTGGCGCCGAACTCTGGAAGGCGCAGGTCGACGCTCCCGCGGTCGCCAATCCGGCCGTCTACGAACACCAGGGGCGCCAATACGTCGCCTTCATTGCCGGCGGCAATCCGATCCTGAAGAACCAGGTCGGAGACCAGGTCGCGGTCTACGCGCTTCCTGTCGAGTGACCGCAGCGCCCGGCTTGCCCGGGCGGCGGCGATATCCGTCGGCCTAATCTGGCGGGCGGCCCGGCCGAATTGGTCGATTGCCCGCCTTGCGTGCTTCGCCTATCACGCGTCGCATGTCCCCGCAGCTCGAAGCCGCATTCTTCATCTTTGGTCTGGTCGCGATCGGCTATCTGGCCGGTCTCACCGGCTTCATGCGCGCCGAGGCCGGTGAAGCCCTGGGCGAATTCGCCGTCGGCGTGGCGTTGCCGCTGCTTCTCTTTCGCACCATGCTGTCGGCGGATTTCCATGGAACCGCGCCGTGGGCGCTCTGGGCGAGCTACTTCTCTGCCGTGGCGCTCGCGTGGACCATCGGGCATCTAGTCACCACCCGCGTCCTTGGACGCGATGCGCGCACGGGCGTCGTCGGCGGCGTATCGTCGTCGTTCTCCAACACCGTCCTGCTCGGCCTGCCGCTTGTGTTGGGCGTCTACGGCCAGGCCGGATTCGAGGTGCTGGCGCTGATCGTGTCGGTGCACCTCGGCATCATGATGGCCGCGACGATCATCATCTTCGCGATCCTGGAACGGGGCGGCGAGAAGGGGCTTC
This sequence comes from Aquibium oceanicum, assembly GCF_001889605.1. Taxonomy (NCBI): domain Bacteria; kingdom Pseudomonadati; phylum Pseudomonadota; class Alphaproteobacteria; order Hyphomicrobiales; family Phyllobacteriaceae; genus Aquibium; species Aquibium oceanicum. Next base: position 2,619,650 of record NZ_CP018171.1, read on the forward strand.
GGCCGGCGGCGCTGCTGAAGGATTTCGTGCGGAAGCTCGCGACGAACCCCCTGATCATCGGCATCGTGTGCGGTCTGTTGTGGCGGCTGATGGGCCTGCCGTTGCCGTCGCTCGCCGCGCGTTTCGTCGACGGGCTGGGCAGCATTGCGGGGCCGCTCGCACTGTTCTCCATGGGGCTGGGGCTGCGCCGCTATGGCATCTCGGGGAACCTTCGGGCGGGCTTCACGCTCGCGGCGCTGAAGCTTTTCGTCATGCCGGCGATCGCGCTGGGCATGGTGCTGCTTTTCGGTCTGCCGCCTCTCGCGGCCTCGGTGGTCGTGCTGACGGCAGCCTTGCCCGCTGGCGTCAACTGCTATCTCATCGCGGTGCAGTTCGGAACCGGCCAGGCGCTGGCCTCGAACATGATCACGATCGCCACGGGGCTCGGCGTCGCCACCACAGCCTTCTGGATTACCGTCCTCCATGCGATCTTCGGCTGAAGGGCGTTCGAAGATCCCGCCTCTCAATTGCGTCAGCGCAAGAGGAAGGTGAGGCGGCTCAGCCGAGTTCCGAGCGGTAGTGGAGCGCGCCGGTGAGGCAGCGGGAGACGCGCAGTTCCACCGGCTTGCCTTCGAGATCGAGTGCCATACGGGTGATCTCGAGAAGCGGCGTGCCGATGTCGCAGCGCAGGTGCGGCGCTTCCGCCCCGGTGGCCGCGACCGCCTTCAGCTTCTCGCTCGCGCGCGCGATGGTGATGCCCCAGCGTTCCGAATAGAGGCCGTAGACATTGTTCGGGATCTCCGCGAGATCGCCGAGGCCCGGAAAGCGCGCCGCCGGCAGCCAGATCGTCTCCACCAGCGACGGCGTCTCGGCGAGTGTACGGACGCGGTCGATCCGCCAGATCTCGTCGCCCTCGGCGATCCCCAACGCAGCGGCTTCGAGGCTGCCGCTTGCTTCCGACCGGCTGGCAAGAATGCGCGAACTCGGAAAGGTGACGTCGCCGCCATCGGGGACGAGCCTGAAGAACTGGAACAGGATACGGCTTTCCTCGGGTCTCGCGACGAAGGTGCCGCGGCCCTGCTGCCGGATCAGCAGGTTCTCGGCCGTCATGGCGTCCAGCGCTTTGCGGATCGTGCCCTGGCTCACCCCGACCTCGCGCGCCAGCTCCATTTCGGAGGGGATCACCTGGCCCGGTTGCCACAGGCCTTCGATCAGGCGGCGCACCAACTGGTCCCTGACCTGCACGTAGAGGGGTTTGTAGGGAAATGGCGCGACGGCGCCGCTCTGGTCCATGCTCGTCTTCCGGTCTCGCAACGGCTTCTTGTTAGCGCGTCGCGATTGACTCCGCCATCATTTCGTATCTTATGTCTTATATAAGACTCTTATCCGCCGGGCCGTCACCATGAGCATTCCCCACCTCCTCGTCCACGAGCACAAGGACAATGTCGGCGTGGTCGTCGTGGAAGGCCTGAAGGCGGGCACGACCATGCTGGCGGTGGTAACGGCGGACAACTCCTCGTTCGAGGTGGAAGCGAAGGCCGACATCCCGATCGGCCACAAGGTAGCGCTGAAGGAACTCGCCAGCGGCGATACGGCCATCAAGTATGGCGAGGACATCGGCCGCTTCGTCGCCGATGTGGCGCGCGGCGAGCACGTTCACGTCCACAATCTCAAAACGAAGCGCTGGTGATGCTCCTGGCGGCGCGCGGCGGCACCCGCGCGCGCCGGAGTGGTTCGACACAAGGGAAGGGCGGCCGATGGCGTCGAGATATTCCAACATGACGGTTAGAGCATACCGGCGCGAAAACGGCCGCGTCGGCGTGCGCAACCACGTGGTGATCCTGCCGGTGGACGACATCTCCAATGCTGCCTGCGAGGCGGTCGCCAACAACATCAAGGGTACGATCGCGCTGCCCCACGCCTACGGCCGGCTGCAGTTCGGCGAGGACCTCGACCTCTTCTTCCGCACGATGATCGGCACCGGGGCTAACCCCAACGTGGCGGCGGTCGTCGTCATCGGCATCGAGCCGGGCTGGACCAAGCGGATCGTCGACGGCATCGCGGCGACCGGAAAGCCTGTGGCAGGCTTCTCGATCGAGCAGAACGGCGACCTGAAGACGATAATGGACGCCAGCCGCAAGGCTAAGGACTTTGTGCACTACGCCACCGAGCTTCAGCGCGAGGAATGCTCTATCTCGGAGCTCTGGGTCTCGACCAAGTGCGGCGAGAGCGACACCACCACCGGTCTCGGCTCCTGCCCGACCGTCGGCAACATGTACGACAAGCTCCTGCCGGAAGGCATTTACGGCTGCTTCGGCGAGACCTCGGAGATCACCGGCGCCGAACACATCGCCAAGGCGCGCGCCATCAATCCGGAAGTCGGGGAGCGCTGGTACGCCATGTGGAAGGCTTACCAGGAGGACGTGATCGAGGCGCACAAGACCGACGACCTGTCGGAGAGCCAGCCGACCAAGGGCAACATCGAAGGCGGCCTGACCACCATCGAGGAAAAGGCGCTGGGCAACCTGGAGAAGATCGGCCGGACGTCGAGATACATCGACATCCTCGAGCCAGCCGAAGCGCCGAAATCGGGCGAGGGGCTCTACTTCATGGATTCCTCGTCCGCCGCGGCCGAGTGCGTGACGCTGATGGCAGCGGGCGGCTACGTCATCCACACCTTCCCGACCGGACAGGGCAACGTGATCGGCAATCCGATCGTGCCGGTGATCAAGATCACGGCCAACCCGCGCACCGTGCGAACGATGGGCGAGCATGTCGATGTCGACGTGTCGGGCATTCTGCGCCGCGAGATGACGATCGACGAGGCCGGCGATGCGCTGATCGACATGATCGTACGGACCGCCAACGGCCGCAACACAGCCGCCGAGGCGCTGGGGCACCGCGAGTTCGTGATGACGAAGCTCTATCGGAGCGCGTGAGGATCAGTCGCGTTCGATGCCGGCGTTAGCGAGCAATTGGAGAATCGTGTGTCGGAGCGCGGGCAATTCGAGTTCGTAGATCTTCCAGAGGACGTCGTTGCGAATCTCGTAGTAGCCGTGTCTGATGCGGTTGCCGATCCCGGCGATCTCGCCCCATTCTATGAGCGGAAACGCCTGCTTGTAGGCATCGGGCACGTTTCGCGACGCTTCGCTGATGACCATCACGAAATGGCTTACAGCGGCCTGCCGCATCCGGTCGTTCTCGAACGTGGATCTGCTGATCCCCGACAGGGTAGAATTGATGTCATCGATGGCCTCGACGATGTCCTGAAGCCAGTCGGTGTCGAGGCGCTTCATCAGAAGACCTGCAAAAGGTCGTCGGCAATCCTCTCCCTGAAGCGGGGTTTCATGGCCTCCGAGACCTCGGTCACCTGCGTCTGGATCCCGAGTTCCTCGCTGAGGTCCGGCCCGATCCCGAAGAAATCGAAGCTCGAGACGTGCGGCGGCGGATCGTATTCGATCAGGAGATCGAGATCGCTGTCCGGCCGCTCATCTCCTCGTGCACGCGAGCCGAATATCTGCAGGCGCGTGATGCCGCGCGCGCGCAGCTGCGGCTCCATCTCCTTCAGCCTGGCTATGATTTCCTCGCGTGTCATGACCGGCGCCGTGTCCTACGGTTCGACGGTTCGAATATAGTGCAAAAAGCGGATCGCGGGGAGGCGGGTGCCAGGCGCTCTGTTGCGCCGCATGCTGGCACGAGGAACGGCTGATATCCGGAGGGGAAGGCAAGGATGCCCGACATCGTCATCACCGAGTTCATGGACGAAGCCGCGGTCGAGCGGCTGAAGGAGCGGCACGAGACGCTCTACGATCCGGGCCTGGTCGACCGGCCGGAGGACCTTGCGCGTGCGGTCGCGAATGCGCGGGCGGTGATCGTGCGCAACCGCACGCAGGTCCGTGGCGCACTGCTCGACGTGGCGCACAAACTCTCCTGTGTCGGACGGCTGGGCGTCGGGCTCGACAACATCGACGTTGACGCCTGCAAGGCACGTGGCATCGCGGTCTACCCGGCGACCGGTGCCAACGACCTGTCGGTTGCCGAATACGTGGTCTCGGCCGCCATGACCCTGCTGCGCGGCGCCTATTCGGCGAGCGCCGACGTCGCGGCCGGCAAGTGGCCGCGGCAGACCCTTATCGGGCGCGAGCTGGCCGGCAAGACCATGGGGCTCGTCGGGCTGGGATCGATCGCGCGCGAGGTGGCGTGGCGGGCGCAGGCCTTCGGCATGCAGGTCGCCGCCTACGATCCCATGCTGCTCGCCAGCGATCCGGCCTGGCAACTGGCGCGCAACGTCTCGCTGGATGGACTTCTGGCGATATCCGACGTGGTCAGCCTGCACGTGCCGCTGACGGAGGCGACGCGCCGGATGATCGGAGCCGAACAGATCGCTGCCATGAAGCCGGGCGCGATCCTCATCAACGCCGCACGCGGCGGCGTGGTGGATGAGGAGGCATTGGCGGCGGCTCTGCGGGCTAACAGGATCGGCGGCGCGGCGCTCGACGTCTTCGAGACGGAGCCGCTGACGGCCGAGGCGGGCGCGAAGTTCTCGGGTCTGGACAATCTCATCCTTACGCCGCACATCGCGGGCGTCACGGTCGAGTCCAACCTTCGCGTCTCGGACCTGATCGCGCGGACCGTGCTGGCGCATCTGGAGAAGGCCTGAATGTCGGAAAGACTGCTGAGTGTCGCCGAGGCGCATGCGCTGGTCGTGGCCGCCCTGATGGCATCGCGGACCTCGCCGGACAACGCGGCGCAAGTCGCGGATGCGCTTATCGGCGCGGAACTGGCGGGGCAGGGCGGTCACGGCCTGCGCCGCGTGCCGGCCTACGCCGCGCAGGCCAGAGCCGGCAAGGTCGACGGCTTCGCCACGCCGAGCGCAAAGCGTACCCGGCCGGGCGCCGTGCATGTCGATGCAGCACTCGGGTTCGCCTATCCCGCGCTCGGCCTGGCCGCGCGGGAACTGCTCGCGATCACGCCGGAGCAGGGCATCGCGACCGCGGGCATTTATCGCTCGCATCATGCCGGCGTCGCCGGGCTTGCGGTCGAAGCTCTGGCCGAGCAAGGCCTCGTGGCCTTGATGTTTGCCAACGCGCCGGCCTCGATCGCGCCCTGGGGCGGGCGGCGTCCGCTCTACGGAACCGACCCGATCGCCTTTGCCTGCCCGACGGAGGGCGGCTTGCCGGTGGTGGTCGACGTGTCGATGTCCAAGGTGGCGCGCGGCAAGATCATGGCGGCAAACCAGAAGAAGGAGCCGATCCCCGAGGGCTGGGCGCTGGATGTCGACGGCAACCCCACCACGGATGCCAAGGCGGCCCTTGCCGGAACCATGGTGCCTCTCGGCGATGCGAAAGGCACGGCGCTAGCCCTCATGGTCGAGCTCTTATGCGCCGGTCTGACCGGCGCCAACTATGCCTACGAACAATCCTCCTTCTTCGACGCCGAGGGTGCGCCGCCGGCCACCGGACAACTCCTGATCGCGATCGACCCTCAGGCCTTCGGCACCGGGTCTCTGTCACGCTTCGCGGAGATGGCGGGGCTCGTCGCGGGCATGGATGGCGCGCGGTTGCCAGGGTCGAGGAGGCAGGCTATTCGTGAACGCCTTCGGCGCGACGGCATCCCTGCCGACGCCGCGCTCGTCATTGAAATCGAACAGATAGCCGCCGGTTGAAGGCGGGCCAAGGAGGCGTCCCGATGTTGCAGAAAACCAGCCACTACATGCGCCAGGCGAACCTTATCGGCGGCGAATGGGTGCAAGCGGATTCGGGCGCCACCATCGACGTCACCAACCCGGCCAACGGCCTCAAGATCGGCACAGTGCCGAAATCCGGCAAGGCCGAGACCAAGCGCGCCATCGAAGCCGCGGCCGAAGCCTTCAAGACCTTCCGCAAGACCTCGGCGCTCGATCGGTCCAAGATGCTGCGCCGGCTGCACGACGCCATCATGGACAACCAGGACGCGCTGGGCGAACTCCTGACCATGGAACAGGGCAAGTCGCTGACCGAGGCCAAGGGCGAGGTCGGCGCTTCTGCCGCCTACATCATGTGGTTCGCGGAGGAAGCGCGCCGCACCTATGGCGACGTCGTGCCGTCGCCCTGGGCCGACCGTCGAATCCTGGTGACGCGCGAGCCGGTGGGCGTGATCGCCGCCATCACGCCGTGGAACTTCCCATCCTCCATGCTAGCCCGCAAGATCGGCCCGGCCATCGCCGCCGGCTGCACGACGGTGGTCAAGCCCGCCTCGCAGACTCCGTACTCCGGTCTTGCCTGGGGACTTCTGTGCGAGGAAGCCGGCATTCCGGCCGGCGTGGTCAACATCGTCACCGGCTCCGCCGCCGAGATCGGCGACGAGATCTGCGCCAATCCGCTGGTCAAGAAGATCACCTTCACCGGCTCGACCGAGGTCGGCAAGATTCTGATCGAGAAGTCGGCCGCGACCGTCAAGAAGGTGTCCATGGAACTCGGCGGCAACGCGCCGTTCCTGGTCTTCGACGACGCCGACATCGACCGCGCGGTCGAAGGCGCGATGGTCGCCAAGTATCGCAATTCCGGCCAGACGTGCGTTTGCACCAACCGCTTCTTCGTGCAGGCGGGCATTCACGACAGGTTCGTGGAGAAGCTGGCCGAGGCTTCGGACAAGCTCAAGGTCGGATCGGGACTGGACCAGGGCGTGCAGCAGGGCCCGCTGATCGACGACAAGGCGGTCGAGAAGGTCGAGGAACTGATCGGCGACGCAACCGCCAAGGGCGGCAAGGTCGTCACCGGTGGCAAGCGCCACGACCTCGGCGGCTCCTTCTTCCAGCCGACCGTGATTTCCGGCGCCACGCCCGACATGCGCTTCATGAAGGAAGAGATTTTTGGGCCCGTCGCCCCGGTCTTCAAGTTCGAGACCGAGGAAGAGGCCGTAGCGCTGGCCAACGACACCGAATACGGCCTTGCCTGCTATTTCTACACCTCTGACCTCGGCCGCGCCTTCCGGGTCATGGAAGGTCTGAAATACGGCATGGTCGGCGTCAATGAGGGACTGATCACCACGCCCGAGGCGCCCTTCGGCGGGGTCAAGGAGAGCGGTCTCGGCCGCGAGGGCGGGCACCAGGGCATCGAGGACTACCTCGACACAAAGTACGTCTGCATCGGCGGCCTCGGCCTCTAGCCGGCAGCGAAACTGATCCAGGGCGACGCGCCGCAAGGCCGTGCCGGTTTGACGGGAGCGCCATATGGCGGATGCCGAGGAATTCGGGACGACGGCGGAAGGCGAAGCGGTCCATCGCCTCGAGATCAAGGGCGGCGGCCTGACGGCGCGCATCCTCACCTGGGGCGCCGTCGTGCAGGACCTGCGGCTGGCCGAGCACGACGCGCCACTGGTGCTCGGCTTCGAGAGCTTCGAGGACTATCCCGCCTATTCGTCTTACTTCGGTGCGATCGCCGGCCGCTACGCCAATCGCATCTCGGGCGGCCGCTTCACCATCGAGGGGCAGCGCTTCCAGACCGATACCAACTTTCTCGGCAAGCACACGCTGCACGGCGGATCCAAGAGCACGGGCAAGCGTGTCTGGAGGCTGGACAATCGCGGCTCCGACTTCGTTACCATGGCTTTGCGCGATCCCGATGGCTTCATGGGGTTTCCCGGAACGCTCGACATCCAGTGCACCTACCGCCTGAAACTGCCCGGCACGCTGTCGGTCGAACTCAGCGCGATCACTGACCAGGCGACGCTCTGCAATCTCGCCCACCATTCCTATTTCAACTTGAACGACGGCGGGATGAACGACGTCCTGGGTCACCGCATGATGATCCCCGCGCAGGCGTACCTGCCGGTGGACGGCGAACTGATCCCGACCGGCGTCGTGCAACCGGTCGAGGGAACGGCGTTCGACTTCCTGATGCCGCGGCCGATCGGTCTGCCCTTCGGCGGCAAGCACGTCGACTACGACCACAATTTCTGCCTATCGGCGTCGCGTGGCCCGCTCAAGCAGATGGCCTGGGCGCAAGGCACCAATTCGGGCGTGGAGATGGAAGTCTGGTCGACAGAGCCGGGCCTTCAGTTTTATGACGGCCACAAGGTGGCGCGCGAGAAGCCCGGCCTCGGAGGCCGCATCTACAAGGCCAATGCCGGCTTTGCCGTGGAGCCGCAGATCTGGCCGGATTCGCCGAACCGGTCCTATTTCCCGCAGGCGCTGCTGTGGCCGGGCGACCGCTACCGGCAGGTGACGGAGTATCGATTCAGACTGCCGTGAGGGCGGCGCCAAACGCCTCGCGAAGGACAGCAACCGGCGCCAGCGCCCCGCGCACCTGCACGACAGCAGCCGCGACCCTGTGGGCGCGGCGCACCGCTTCCGCGGGCGCATCGCCGGCGAGGCGTGCTGCGAGGTATGCGCCGTTGAAGCTGTCGCCGGCGCCGGTGGTGTCGACCGGGTTCGGTACGTGGACCGCGTCGATGGTGTCCACCGCACCGGCCCAGACCGACAGGACGGGCTCGGATCCGTTCTTGACGACGATCTCGGCCACGCCGGCCTTGCGGATTCGTTCGGCGGATTCCTCCAACGTGACGTCGCCGTAGAGCGCCTGCTCGTCGGGAAAGGTCGGAAGCGCGATGTCGCAGTGAGTCAACGCCTCTGCCACCGCTTGCCGGGCCGCATCGACCGAACCCCAGAGACGGGGGCGGTAGTTCGGATCGAAGGCGATCTTCGCCCCGTCCCGGCGGGCAGCGGCGACTGCGGCGAGCAGCCGCCCGCGGTCATCCTCCTGGAGGATCGCCAGGGTGATGCCTGAAAAGTAGATCAGCGCGCGTTCCTCCAGGCTGGCCGCGAGCGCGTCGGGATCGTCGGCGAGGCGCCGCGCCGCCGCGTCAGAGCGCCAGTACGTGAACGAGCGCTCCGCACCGTCGAGCGTGATGGCGTAGAGGCCCGGCCGCGCGCCGGGGATCACCGGGCTGGAAGCAATCCCGATGCCGTGATCGCGCAGGAAGGCGATCTGCCGGTCGGAAAACGGGTCGTCGCCGAAGGCCGAGACGTAGTCCGTCGGTTGCGCTTCTTCGCTGAGAGCGCGGATCGCCCAGAGCGTGTTGAACGTGTCTCCGGCAAAGCCCATGCGCCAGGTCTCTTCGCCCGCGCCCGAAAGTTCGAGCATGCATTCGCCGATCGATGCGACACCAGTTCCAGACATGTGATCTCCTCTCCGGTAAGGTCGATCTATACCGGAAGCGCGCTCGGCGCGAGGGGATCGTGGTCACCGGAAATTCCGCTTGACCTTGCCGGGACTGGAAGGTCTAGCGGTTGGGTGGCGTGGTCGTTCGAACGGTGCCGCCACTCCATGACGGGCCAATCGGGAATGTCGGGAATGCGGAAAACGATCTTCGTCGTGCTGGCACTCGTGGCGATGGCCGCCGCCATCGGCGTCTACATGATGATACACATGTCGCCACCCGACGACCTTGACCTTTCCCGCTCCAAGGCGACTGCGAACGGCCTCTTCCAGGTGACGATCGCGCCAGAATCCGAACCCCTCCGGCAGGGCCCGCTGCACGCGTGGATTCTCACCGTCGAGACCCCGGACGGTGTGCCGGTCGAAGCGGCGGAGATCGCCATCGACGGCGGCATGCCGCAGCATGGACATGGCCTGCCGACCAGCCCCGCCGTCACCGGCTCACTCGGCGACGGCCGGTATAGAATCGAGGGGGTGCGCTTCAACATGGGCGGATGGTGGGAACTGAAGTTCGCCATCGCCGCCGATGGGAGGATGGATGAGGTCGACTTCAACATCGTCCTCTAGAAAAGGGAAGACGCGGCGGGCGACGCTCCTTTCGGCGGCTGTCGTCCTTGCGCTCCTGCCGCTGGCCGGCTGCGAGCCGACCGCCTTTTCCGATGCCGAGAAGAAGCAGATCGCGTCCCTGTCGCTCGCCGCACTCCCGCCGCTTCCGCCCGATCCGTCTAACCGGGTCGCACAGGACCCGCGCGCGGCGGCGTTCGGGGAGGCGCTGTTCTTCGACACCGGCTTCAGCCCCAACGACGGCGTCGCCTGTGCCACCTGCCACGTCCCTGAGCGGCACTTCCAGGACGACCTGCCGCTCGCGCGGGGCATCGGCCGCACCAACCGGCGTACCATGCCGCTTTCCGGTGTCGCGTGGAGCCCCTGGCAGTTCTGGGACGGGCGCGCCGACAGTCTCTGGGCACAGGCGCTCGGACCGATGGAGAACCCGGTCGAGCATGGCGGCAACCGCACGGCCTTCGTGCGCGCGGTAGCTCAAGAACACCGGGACGCCTACGAGGCGCTCTTTGGCCCGCTGCCCGACGTTGAAGGACTTCCGGAGAATGCGGGTCCTTTCGGCGGTCCGGAAGAGAAGCAGGCGTGGGATGCGCTGACGCCGGAGCGGCGGGACGCGGTGAACCGCGTCTTCTCCAATCTGGGCAAGGCGATCGCCGCCTTCGAGCGCACGCTCGCGCCCGAGCCGACGCGCTTCGACCGTTTCGCCGCGGCGGTTTCAGCCGGCGAGGAACCGGCGGGGGAGGCGGCTTTCGACGACCTCGAGCTGGAAGGGCTGAAGCTCTTCATTGGCAAGGCGAACTGCATCGACTGCCACAACGGTCCGCGGCTGACCGACGACCATTTCCACAACACCGGCGTGCCGGCGGCGGACGGCCTGCCCGAGGATCGCGGCCGGGCGGGCGCCATCGCCACGCTGCTCGCCGATCCGTTCAACTGCCTCGGCTCCTACAGCGACGCGCAGCCGGATGAGTGCGGCGAGATCCGCTTCATGCTGCGCGAGGGCCACGAACTGGAGCGTGCCTTCAAGACGCCGTCGCTGCGTGGCGTCGCTGGGCGGCCGCCCTACATGCACTCAGGACAAATCGCGACGCTGGAAGAGGTGATCGACCACTACAGCCGCGCGCCCGCGGCGCCGGTCGGCCATACCGAACTCGACCCCGTCGTGCTCACCGAGCGCGGCCGGCAGGCGCTGATCGCTTTCCTGAAGACACTGGATCCGGTGTCTGGGGAGGGGTCGGTAGAGGCTGGGACGAACGGGAGCGCCGGTCCGTCTTGATTCTCCGCAAGGGCGGTGTCGTGCAATCCTGATAGGAGCGGGCATGCTGGTGAACCTCGCGCTCGGCGCCTTCGTCATCTCCCTCACCGTGGTGATCCACACCTGGGGGCTCATCGCCATCACGCACGTGATGGCGCAGCTGACCGCCCGCTTTCGTACCAGGGGCAGGCGAAGCCGCATCCTGGCGATGGTGTCGACCGTGATCGGCATCTTCTGCGTCATGACCGTCGAGGTGTGGCTCTGGGCCGCGTTCCACTACGGGCTGGGCGTGGTCGGCGACTTCGAGACGGCGCTCTACTTTTCGACCGTCTCCTTCTCGACGCTCGGCTACGGCGACGTTATCCCGGCGCAGGAGTGGCGGCTCTTCGCGGCACTTGAGGGCGTCGACGGATTCCTGCTCATCGGCTGGTCGACGGCTTACCTGATCGCGGCCGGCATCCGCGTCGGGCCGTTCCGGACCGGCGAGCATTTTTGACGCGGTGTCAGCGGCTCGCGCGCGGCCAACTGTCCTTCACCGTCTCCATGGCGACGTAGGTGGAGGTCTGGGAGACGTGCGGCAGCGCCGAGATCTTTTCGCCGAGCACCCAGCGGTAGCTCGCAATGTCGGTCGTGCGCACCTTCAACAGATAGTCGAAGCTCGACGCGATCATATGGCACTGCTCGACCTCGGGCACCGCAAGCACAGCCCGGTTGAAGGCATCGAGCGCGGCCGATCGCGTGTCCGACAGCTTCACCTGCACGAAGGCGACATGGCCTTCGCCCATCCTCTCACGATCGACCATGGCGGCATAGCCGCGGATATAGCCCTCCGCCTCCAGCCGTTTCACCCGCGCCTGCACCGGCGTCTTGGACAACCCGACCTTCGAAGCCACCTCGGACATCGACAAGCGCCCTTCGCGCGAGAGCGCGGCGAGGATGTTCCGGTCGATGCGGTCCAGACGATCTACCAATGCCATGATCCTAATCCATATGACCCAACACTCATTGCAGTTTTGGCACGTCCGGCGCGTCACTGGCAACCATGCGGTCCGAGCGCACGGCCCGGACTGTGATAATCAGGAATGCGAGGCGCCACGGCTTGACCCCATCGGCCACGCCGCGCCTAATCGGTGTCGTTCCTGCAAGGATTTCGCCATGCCGTCACTTGCCAGCCTCCGCGATGCGATCCGGGCCAACTACCTGCCCGATGAAGACGAAACGCTTCGTCGCCTCGTCGCCGAGGCGAACCTCTCCGGCGACGAACGGGCGCAGATCTCCGCGCGCGCAGAAGGCCTGGTGCGGACCGTGCGCAAGTCGACCGACCCGCACCTGATGGAGGTGTTCCTGTCGGAATACGGGCTGTCGACACAGGAAGGCGTGGCGCTGATGTGCCTGGCGGAGGCGCTTCTGCGGGTGCCGGACGCGGAGACCATGGACGACCTGATCCGCGACAAGATCTCGCCGCACGACTGGTCGGCGCATTCGGGCGAATCCACCTCGATCTTCGTCAACGCCTCGACATGGGCGCTGATGCTCACGGGACGGGTGCTGGAGGAGGGGCAGGGCGGAATCGAGGGCACGCTCAGGGGTATGGTGCGGCGTCTCGGCGAGCCGGTGATCCGAACCGCAGTGTCGGCCGCCATGCGCGAAATGGGTGAGCAGTTCGTGCTCGGGCGCACCATTCCCGAGGCGGTGAAGCGCGGGCGGCCCTATACCCAGAAGGGCTATCTCTATTCCTACGACATGCTCGGCGAGGCGGCTCGCACCGAGGCCGACGCCCGGCGCTACCACCGCGCCTACGCCGACGCCATCTCGTCGCTGGATGCCGGTGCGACCAGCACGAACATACGCCGCAACTCCGGCATTTCGGTCAAGCTCTCGGCGCTGCATCCGCGCTACGAGTTCACGCAGAAGGAGCGCATGATGCCGGTCATGGTCGACCGGCTGCTGTCGCTGGCGATCGCCGCCCGTCACGCCCGCATGGGGCTCAACATCGACGCCGAGGAGGCCGACCGGCTGGACGTCTCACTCGACGTGATCGAGCGCGCGCTGGCCGAGCCGGAACTGCGGGACTGGGACGGCTTCGGCGTGGTGGTGCAGGCCTACGGGCCGCGCGCGCCCTTCGTGATAGACTGGCTACACGAACTGGCGCGGCGGCTCGACCGCAACATCATGGTGCGGCTGGTCAAGGGCGCCTACTGGGATTCCGAGATCAAGCGCGCACAGGCGATGGGGCTGTCGGGCTATCCGGTCTTTACCCGCAAGCCCAATACCGACGTCTCCTACCTCGCCTGCGCGAAGAAGCTGCTCGGCATGACCGACCGCATCTATCCGCAGTTCGCCACTCACAATGCCCACACCGTCTCGGCGATCCTGGAGATGGCGGCGGACCGCGACAGCTTCGAGTTCCAGCGCCTGCACGGGATGGGGGAGGCGCTGCACGAGGCGGTGCGCAAGGCCGAAGGGACGCGCTGCCGCATCTATGCCCCCGTCGGCGCGCATTCCGACCTGCTAGCCTATCTCGTACGGCGGCTGCTGGAAAACGGCGCCAACTCCTCCTTCGTGCACCAGATCGTCGACGAGGACGTCGGCGCCGACGAGATCGCGCGCGATCCGTTCGAGGTCGTCGAAAAACAGGGCAAGGCGCACAACCCGGCGATTCCCTTGCCGTCGCAGATCTTCGGCCGCGACCGCAAGGCGGCGAAGGGCTGGGATATCACCGATCCGGTGACGATCGCGCGGCTGGAGAAGGAGCGCTCCCCGTTTGAGGCCGGGCAGCCGTGGAAATCAGGTCCGACAACGGGAGCGGTCTCCGGCGAGGAGCGCCCGGTTCTCAACCCGGCACGCCCGGGCGAGACGGTCGGCACCGTCGTGGAAGCGAACGCGGAGACTGCGACGGCGGCGGTGGCTATCGGCAAGGCGGCGCAGCCGGACTGGGCCGCAGTTCCGGTCGCCGAACGCGCGGACATCCTGCTCCGCGCCGCCGACCTCTACGAGGAGAACGCGGCGGAGTTCTTCGCGCTTTGCACCCGCGAGGCGGGCAAGACGCTGGCCGACGGCATCGCCGAGGTGCGCGAGGCGGTGGACTTCCTGCGATACTACGCGGCCGAAGCCGAGAAGGTCGAGACCGGAACGCAGGCGCGCGGCGTGATCGTGTGCATTTCGCCCTGGAATTTTCCGCTCGCCATCTTTACCGGCCAGATCGCGGCGGCGTTGGTCACCGGCAATGCCGTGATCGCCAAGCCGGCAGAGCAGACGCCGCTGATCGCCGCGCGCGCCGTCGCGCTAATGCATGAAGCCGGTATCCCGGTCGAGGTGCTGCAGCTTCTGCCCGGTGACGGGCCGTCTGTCGGCGCGCCGCTGGTCGCTCACCCAGACATCGCCGGCGTGTGCTTTACCGGTTCGACTGCCGTGGCAAAGGGAATCGAGCGGCAAATGGCGCAGTCAGCCGCACCGGATGCGATGCTGATCGCCGAGACCGGCGGGCTCAACGCCATGGTGGTTGATTCCACCGCGCTGCCCGAGCAGGCGGTGCGCGACATCCTTGCCTCCGCGTTCCAGAGCGCCGGCCAGCGCTGCTCGGCGCTCAGAATCCTCTACGTGCAAAAGGACGTCGAGCGGAAGGTAGTCGAGATGCTGCGCGGCGCCATGGAGGCGCTGGTCGTCGGCGATCCGCGCACGCTTTCGACCGATGTTGGCCCGGTGATCGACGAGGAGGCGCAGGCTTCGATCCGCGCCTACTGCGAGGAGATGGAAGCCAAGGGCAAGCTGATCGCGAAGCTCGATGCGCCGGCTGACGGCCGCTTCGTCGCGCCGCACATCTTCCGCGTGTCGGGCATCGGCGAACTGGAGCGCGAGGTGTTCGGCCCGGTGCTGCACGTCGCCACCTTCGAGGCCGACGAGATCGACCGCGTGATCGCCGCCATCAACATGAAGGGCTACGGCCTGACCTTCGGGCTGCACACGCGCATCGAGGCGCGGGTGCAGCACTTCGTCGACGGCGTGCATGCCGGCAATCTCTACGTCAACCGCAACCAGATCGGCGCTGTCGTCGGCTCGCAGCCCTTCGGCGGCGAAGGCCTGTCGGGCACGGGCCCTAAGGCCGGCGGACCGCACTATCTGCGCCGTTTCCGCCGGTCCGCGCAGCGCCGGTCGTCGGCGGGCGAAGGCGAAACGGTGACTGCGGCGATGATCGCCGAGCATTTTCCCGACAACCAGCGCGGCGGCTGGGCGACGCGGGCCGATCGGGTCGGTGCGCTGCGCAAGCTGTTGCGGGGGAAGGCCGCGGATGCCGTCTCGGCAGCTGCGGGGCTGGACGCCGGACCCTACGACCTGCCGGGGCCGACCGGTGAGGCCAACACCTTGATGCTCGTCCCGCGCGGCCGCGTGCTCTGCCTCGGGCCGGATCCGGACCTTATCTTGATGCAGGCGGTGCAGGCGCTGGCCATCGGCAACGCGGTGCTGGCCGTAGCGCCCGGCGCGTCGGCCGCGTTGCAACCGCTCATGTCGAAAGGCCTACCGGTCGCCGCGCTGGACGGCATCGTGGAGCCCGGGAAACTCACGGATATCGACGTGGACGCCGTCGCCTGCGCGGCGGAAGAGGAGCACCAGCGCACCCTGCGCGCAGCACTCGCCGCGCGAGAAGGTCCCATCGTGCCGCTGATCTCCGAAACGCTGTCACCAGCCGCCTACGCGCACGAGCGGGCCGTCTGCGTCGACACGACGGCGGCGGGCGGGAATGCGAGCCTGCTGGCTGCGGCGTAATGCGCGGGTCGACATGCCGAACCAGTGGACGACCGATATGAGCGGGATGGCGAACGTCTGGTGTCATTTTCAGCCATGAAACCTGCCTCTGGCAAATCCGTAGCCGTGTGCTCCGCGCGCCTCTGGCCGATCCTTCCAGGCTCGATCAATTCGTCGAGGACTGCTTGCGCGACGGCGTCCGTCTGATCGCCATCGCGGGGGCGGGTGCTGCCGATATCGAGGAGACCATAGATGACATCATCGTCGGTGACGGCTTCGAAACCGACCGCTTCATCGCCACCACGAGCCACGAAGATCAATCGATTGAGGAGGTCATGGAGTTCGCCTCCTCCTGGGACGGAGGGTCATCCGTTCGAGAGGAGAGGTTCTAGCTTCGGCAAGGCTCTGCCGAAGAAGCGTTGAGAGCGACGAATGCCTCTCGTGCTTCCCTGGTCATCGAAGGCAATCGGACATCCGAAAGGGCCGCCGCCACGACCTCGGTCGCAAGAATCGACTTCTCCGCGGGATGCCCGGTCCAGTAGCTTGACGGAACGCGCGCAAGGCTCGCCAGGAGAGCCCCCTCAAAGAAATCGCCAGCGCGAAACGGGTCTTGTGCCAGGCGTTTCAGCATGAGCGGGACCAGCCATTCCAATCCCATGCCTTGGCCAACGGCCAGACGCAGTTCCTCATCGGTCAGTGTCTTCAGCGGTTTGCGCCGGAGGGCATGACAGGTGCGGACGACGTAGGAATCGAATAAAGGCTCGCCCCATCGCTCGCCGTCGAGTTCCTCCAGCGTGCGCTCCTCGATCGACTTTGATCGGCGGTGCTTGGAAGATCGCGCCATCGGAATCATCCGTCTTGATGGACCATTCGCGTCGGTTCCTGTGAACCGCCAAGACCCTTGTCGCTAGCCGCGGGTCAGACGAGAGATGGAGCGGACGCCCCTCTCTCAGGCCCCCTCGACCGGCGTGAACCCCTCGAACTGCGGATGGCCGATATAGAGCGGCTTGTTGCCGCCGGCATTTTTGTGGGCGGCGCGGAACTGCTCGGATTTGGTCCAGGCGGAAAAATCCTCGTAGCTTTCCCAGACAGTATGCGAGGCGAAGAGCGTGTAGCCTTCCTCCTCGTTCACCGGCCCGCGCAGCAGGTGGAACTGTTTGAAACCCTTCATCTCGGAGAGGCTGGAATCGCGGCCTTTCCAGACGTTCTCGAAATCGGTTTCGGAGCCGGTCTTCACCTTGAAGCGGTTCATGGCAATGTACATCGCATCGTCCCTCTTTACGCGAGTTGCTGGGTGGAGGGTCGTTATGCGGCCCGCTCCTCAGCGGTCCGCGACCGTTCTAGGCGTCAGTTGGCGATGGCGTGGCCGGTGGTGGCATCGATCTTCAGGAGATCGCGCATCATCGGCCGATCCTTGATCAGGTCGGCGATCGTGTGGCTCTCAAGGACATCAAAGAAGGCGCCGAGCGCCTGGCGCAGCGCGGCGTTGAGCGCGCAGCTGTCGATCAGCGGGCAGTCGGCGGCGTCGTTCTCGAAGCACTCCGCCATGGCGAAGCTCTCCTCGGTTACGCGCACGACGTCGAACAGCGTGATCTCGGCGGCCGGCCGGCCGAGCTTCACGCCGCCGTTGCGGCCGCGCACGGTGGTCACGAGTTCGTGTTCGACCAGCGGCTGGAGGATCTTGAACAGGAAGAGCTCCGAAACCGTATAGGCCTGCGCGATCTCGGGGATGCGGCTCAGGCGCCCGTCATTGGCCGCGCAGTACATCAGGATGCGGATCGCGTAGTTGGTCTGGCGGGTCAGCCGCATGGGACTTCCTCTTGCTGCCGTATGGCTCGGCGTCCTCTTTAGAAGGATTCCAGACAATGTGGTAGAGGGTAAGGCGAAAAAACATGAGACTCGTTTTCATGTTTTAGTGATCGGATTGCGCCCGCTTCGGCAGCCCGGTCTTTGCGTCAGGACGCGAACAGGCTACGAAGCGCCCGCGGCAACGGGGCCAGGAGCGGACGAGGTGAGCGAAATCCTGCAGACCTGCACGATCAAGGTGAGCTTCGGCGACTGCGACCCGGCCGGTATTGTCTACTATCCCAACCACTTCCGCTGGTTCGACGCGACGTTCCACGCGCTGCTCCAGCGCTTCGGCGGCCATGCCGCCGTGTCGCGGAAACTGGGTTCCATCGGCATTGGCCTCATCGAGGTCGGCGGCGCGTTTCGTGCGCCGGCCGAGGACGGCGACGCGCTGGTCCTGACGGCCCGCCTGGTGGAGTGGCGGGAAAAGACCCTGCGGATCGCCTACGAAGGCCGGATCGACGACCGGCTGACGGTGGAAGGCTTCGAGGTGCGCGGTCTGTTCATTCGCGAAGACGGCCAGCTGCGGGCCGGTCGGATGGCACCACTCAGGGAGATGCTCGAAGCGGGGGCAGGGACGGCGGACGCATGACGCCCGCCGCGCTTCGGCAGTTGCTTCGTGTTCCCGAACGGCCAGTTGTGACGGAACGGGTCATCGTGCGCGCCGTCGAGGACGCCGACGGGATCGCGACCGAAACCCTGACCCTTGACCTCGGCGACGGCCGCCGCGCCCGCGCCTTCGTGACGCGTCCGTCCGAGCCGGCGGGGCGCCGGCCGGCGGTACTCTACTGCCATGCACATGGCGCCCGGTATGAAATCGGTGCGTCGGAGCTTACCGATGGTAGGCCGAGCCTTCTCGGGCCTTACGGGCCGTTGCTCGCACGGCGCGGTTTCGTCACGCTCTGCCTGGACATGCCGGCGTTCGGCGAGCGCGCGGACGAGAAGGAAGACGCGCTTTCGAAGGCGCTACTCTGGCAGGGCAGGACCCTCATGGGCGAGATGCTCGCCGATCTTCTCGCGGGTTTCGACTATCTGTCGTCGCGCGCCGACGTCGATCCGGACCGCATCGCGGCCTTCGGGCTGTCGATGGGCGCCACGCATGCCTATTTCCTCGGCGCAATCGAGCCGCGCATCGCCCGCGTTGCGCATCTTTGCTGCTTCGCCGACCTCGCGACGCTGATCGAAACCGGCGCCCACGACCTGCATGGGCATTACATGACAATTCCGGGCCTTCTGGCGCAGACCTCGTTCGGCCGCATCGCCGGCATGATCGCCCCGCGGCCGCAACTGATCTGCACCGGAGCGAAGGACCCGCTGACCCCGCCCGCGGCGGTCGAGAAAGCCTTGGCAGAGTGCCAGCCCGCGTACCGGGCGGCTGGCGCGGAAGCAGGTCTGCGGCATGTTTCTGAGCCCGACACCGGGCATGTGGAAACCCCCGCCATGCGTGAGGCGGTGCTGGCATTCCTGGACGGCATGCGCTGACACGCAATCTCGCAGAGCGGTTTGATTAAGATTCGAACCTCGGTGCCAAGCTGCCCTTAGGACATCGCGTGTAAGTTGTCGCGCATGAGCAAGACACGTCCTTACCGAGCAGCTGCGCGCCGGGCCCGTCCGGATCGCTCAAGCACGCTGGATCCACACAAGTCGCTCTCCATCCTGCGCAAGGTCGGCTTCGCGGGAGTTTTC
Organism: Aquibium oceanicum; assembly: GCF_001889605.1. Taxonomy (NCBI): domain Bacteria; kingdom Pseudomonadati; phylum Pseudomonadota; class Alphaproteobacteria; order Hyphomicrobiales; family Phyllobacteriaceae; genus Aquibium; species Aquibium oceanicum. Next base: position 2,638,919 of record NZ_CP018171.1, read on the forward strand.
GCGGCGATTGGGCTCACGAGCTTTGTGGGGCCAGGTCTCGGATCGCTGCTGACGAGTTTTTCGGGACCCGCTTATTCCGGCCCGCCGCCCCGAAACTGCGCGGAAGCGCGGGCGCGCGGGATCGCGCCCATGACGCGCTGGCACCCGGCCTATTCGGCACATCTCGACCGCGACGGCGACGGCATTGCATGCGAGCCCTACTACGGGCGGTAGCCCCGCCACGGCCAACCCGCTGAACACGCGCGCTTTTTTCTTGTACGACTGTACAAATGTCGTGGACATGTGGCCATCAAGCCGCTAGAAACCCCTCCGTGAGGGAGGGCGCGAAACCAGCATGCCGAGAGCCGCACGGGAAACCGATTCCAGGACCGCGATCCTCGACGCGGCGGAAGAGCTGTTTTCGGAGCGCGGGTTCGGCGCGGTGGCGCTACGCGAGATCGCCCGCGCCGCCGGGCTGAACGTCGGCAGCCTGACCTACCATTTCGGCGACAAGGCCGGCATTCTGGAAGCCATTTACAAGCGCCACACCAGTCCGATGAACGCGCGCCGGCTGGAACTGATCGGCGAGGCCAAGCGCATCGAGGATCGCGACCAGCGCCTTATGGCGATCCTGCGCGCCTATGTGCTGCCAGCCTTTTCATCGTCGGACGATCTCGTTGGCGGCGGCACGCGCTTCACGCGCATGCGCGCCATCCTGTCGGCGGAGGGCAACGCCCAGGCGCGCAAGATCATCGCCGACGCGTTCGACGACACTACCCGGGCCTTCATCGACGCGATCGCCGACTGCGTCAGCGGGGCTTCGCGCGAAGACATCGTCTGGCGGAGCCAGTTCCTGCTCGGCTCGCTCTACTACACGCTGATCAACCCGGAGCGCATTTCGCGCCTGTCCGACAGCAAGACCGACGGCGCCGACCACGACGAGGCGATCCGCCAGATCGTGCTGTCGAGCCACGCGAGTTTCCGGGCGCTCGCCCGGACATCCGCCACGCCTGCGGGCGAACTTGAGCATTCCGCATGACCAACTCAAAGGGAGGTAAAATCATGAGAATTTCCATCGGATTGAAGGCGACCGCGGTCGCACTTTCGCTGGCGGCGACGCCGGCGCTTGCGCAGGAGCGCGTCGCGATCGGCACCGGCGGCACCGGCGGCCTGTTCTACGTGATCGGCGCCGGCATGGCCGACATTTTGAACAAGCACATGGAAAACACCACCGCGCGGGCCGAGGTCACCGGCGCGTCGGTGGAAAACATCCGCCGCGTGGCGGCGGACCAGATGACGTTCGGCTTCTCCTCGTCCTCGACGCTCTACGAGGCGAAGAACGGCATGGGCCCGTTCGACGGCGACGCGCAGCCGGTGGCGGCCATGGCCTATCTCTATCCCGCCGTCCTGCAGATCGCGACTGTCGCCGACACCGGCATCGCCTCGCTCGAGGATCTCGCCGGCAAGAAGGTCAATCTCGGACCTCCCGGCAGCAACGCCGCCGTGCTGGCGCAGCGTCTGCTCGAAGCCTACGGCGTGTTCGATGCCGGCAACGCGCAGTTCCTGTCCTACACGGAAGGCACCAACGCGCTGATGAACGGCACGGTCGACGCCACCGTGGTGCTCGCCGGCGCTCCGACCGCCGCGCTGATCGATCTCGACGCCCAGCGCGACATGGTGCTCCTGCCGCTCGATGAGCAGAAGGTGGCGGGCCTGTTCGAGGAGTACCCGTTCTATCAGCCCTACGAAATCCCGGCCGGCACCTATCCGGACCAGAAGGAGGGCGTGATGGTCATCAACGACCCGGCGACGCTCTTCACCAGTGAAGGTGCCGACGAGGGGCTGGTCAACACGATCACCAAGACGATCTTCGAGCACCTGGACGAACTTGGCGAGGTCCATCCGCAGGCCAAGGCCATCGCGCTCGACACGGCGACCAAGACGCCGATCGACCTGCATGCTGGCGCCAAGGCCTATTTCGACACGGCCAAGTAGGCTCGGCGGAACAGGGATCGCATGACCTCGATCACCGACAGGATCCGGCTCGACCGTGCGGCGGACCGAGGCGAAGGGGAGGCGGCCATCGTGTCGCTCCTCTTCGCAGTCCTCGCCGTGGCGGTCACGGCGCTCGTCATCTACGGCGCCTATTTCGGGCTGATCACAGCGCTGATCCTGCGCTCCTTGTTCTATTCGCTCGTTTCGGCGGGCGGGCTTCTGCTCGTCGGCCTCAATGCCCGCGCCGGCTGGACGCGCATGCTGTGCTACGCGCTGGTACCGGTCGCGCTGGTACCGGGCTTCCACCTCTGGCAGTCCTACGTCGACATCATTATGCGCGGCGCGATGGCCACCCCGCCCGATCTCTGGATCTTCGTCGGGGTCATGGCCGTGCTCCTGGTGCTGGTGCGCATGGCGCTCGGCTGGGCTCTCGTGATCCTGGTCGGCGTAGCACTCGCCTACGCCTGGTTCGGCTACCTGATCCCCGGCCAGTACGGCCATGGCGGCTATGATCTGAGGCGGCTCGCCTCCACGCTGATGCTCTCCACCGAGGGCATCTACGGCCTGCCGATGGGGGTGGCCGTCGAATACATCTTCCTTTTTGCCCTGCTTGGGACGCTGCTGATGAAGATCGGCACCGGCGAGGTCTTCGTCGACATCGCGCGCGGGCTGACCGGTCGCATGCAGGGTGGGCCGGGCCTCTCGGCCGCGCTGTCGAGCGCCATGCTCGGCACCATCAACGGCAGCGCTGTCGCCAATGTCGTCACCACCGGCACCTTCACCATCCCCTTGATGAAGCGGGTCGGCTATTCGCCGACGCTCGCTGGCGCCATCGAGGCGGCGGCATCCTCGGCCGGGCAGATCCTGCCGCCGGTGATGGGCGCGGCCGCTTTCCTGATGGCCGAGATCATCGGGGTTCCTTATTCGCAAATCGCGCTCGCTGCCCTGGTGCCGGGGCTTCTTTACGTCGTCGCCCTGATGGTGGCGGTGCGGCTGGAGGCCGGGCGTCTGGGGCTCGAGCGTGATACCGACGCCGGACTGGCGCTGCTGCGCGAGACGCTCGTGAAACGCGGCTATCTGTTGCTGCCGCTCGCCGGTCTCATCGTCTTCCTGATCATGGGTTACACGCCGACGCGCGCCGCCGTCATCTGCATTGTGCTCGGTCTCCTTATCTCGCCCTTCAACAGGCTGACCCGCGTTGGCCCCGTCGATCTCGTGGTCGTGTGCCGCGACACGCTGGTGGCGACGATGCCCATCGTGGCGGCGGTGGCGGCGGCAGGCGCGGTGATCGGCGTGCTCAACCTGTCCGGCCTCGGGCTCATGCTGTCGGGCCTCATCGTGGATCTCGGCGGCCAGAACGTCTGGGCGATCCTAGTCCTGACGGCGCTCGCCTCCTTCGTGCTCGGCATGGGACTACCGACCTCGGCGGCCTACCTGCTGCTCGCCGTGCTCGTCGCGCCCGCGCTGACCCGGCTCGGCCTGCCGCCGATCGTCGCGCACATGTTCATCTTCTACTACGGCCTCGTCTCGGCGATCACGCCGCCGGTGGCGCTCGCGGCCTACGCGGCGGCAAGCATCTCGGGCGGAGATGCCAACAAGACGGCCTTCGAGTCCGTACGGCTCGGCTTCGTGAAGCTTCTCGTGCCGTTCCTCTTCGTCACAATGCCGGGACTTCTGATGATAGGCTCGCCGCCCGAGATCGTCCTGTCAGGGGTGCTCGCCACGATCGGCGTCGTCGGCCTGACGATCGCCTTCGCCGGCTGGCTCGGGCGCCCGCTCGCCGCCGGGGAACGGCTCATGATGGCTGCCGCCGCGCTCCTGGTCATCTGGCCGACCGCCGTGACGGCGGCCGATCCTGCAACACTCCTGGCGCGAGTCATCGGCTGTGCCGCCCTTGGGGTCCTCGCTTGGCGTGCCATGACTTCGGGCGGCGCGGTCGCCGCCGTCAACCGACCGAGAGTTTCATGATGTCTGACGCCTTGCCCTATCACCCGTCGCCGAAGAAGCCGGACGTCGTGCTGCCCGCCGGCGCCTGCGACGCGCATTGCCATATCTTCGGGCCGGCGGCCGAGTTCCCGTTCGCTCCCGAGCGTAACTACACGCCCGTCGATGCGCCGAAGGCCAAGCTCTTCGCGCTGCACTGCCTGCTCGGCATCGAACGCGCCGTCATCGTCCAGGCGAGCTGCCACGGTACCGACAACACGGCAATGATCGACGCGATCGCGGCAGCGGCCGGGCGCTACCGCGGTATCGCGATGGTAAAACAGGATGTGACTGATGCCGAACTCGCCGCGCTGCACGAAGGCGGCGTGCGCGGCGTGCGCTTCAATTTTGTTACGCACCTCGGACAGGATGCCGACCTCGACGCGGTACGTACGGTGATCGGCAAGGTAAAGCCCCTCGGCTGGCACGCGGTGATCCATTTCGAGGCCGACCGTCTGGAGAAGCTTGCGCCGATCCTGAAGGAACTGCCGATCACCATGGTGATCGACCACATGGGCCGGGTCGATGCCAGCCTCGGCGTGGACCAGCCGGCGTTCCGCATGCTGGTCGACCTCATGGAGGACGAACGCTTCTGGGTGAAGGTCTGCGGCTCCGAGCGCGTGTCGCGCGCCGGCCCTCCCTTCCACGATGCCGTGCCGTTTGCCCGGATGCTGGTGGATCTTTTCCCCGATAGGGTGCTGTGGGGCACGGACTGGCCGCATCCCAACATCAAGAAGCACATGCCGGACGACGGCGCGCTGGTGGACCTGCTTGCGCTCATCGCGCCGGAGGAGGACAAACTGCGCCGCCTGCTGGTCGACAACCCGACACGGCTCTACTGGCCCGAGGAGAGGACATGAACCAAGCCGAACCCTGTTTCGACGTCGCCCATCTCGGGCACGTGGAACTCCTCACCGACAAGCCCGAGGAGAGTCTGGACTTCTTCGTCAACGTCTATGGCCTGACCGAGAGCGGGCGCGACGGCGATTCGGTCTATCTGCGCGCCTGGGACGATTACGAGTTCCATTCGCTCAAGCTAACTGCCTCGAACACCACGGGCATGGCCCACTGCGGCTACCGTACAGCTTCCGAAGCGGCTTTGCAGCGCCGTGTGGCCGTCATCGAGAAGATGGGGCTGGGTATCGGCTGGACCGACGGCGACCTCGGCCACGGCCGCAGCTACCGCTTCAACAGCCCGGACGGCCACGTGTTCGAACTCTACTGGGACACCAACAAGTACGAGGCGCCCGCGGGCGAGAAGCCGGCGCTGAAGAACACCGCACAGCGCTACCACGGCCGCGGCGCGGCGCCGCGCCGCATCGACCATTTTAACCTGCTCGCCTCCGACGTTTCGAAGATCCGCGACTTCATGGTGGAGGCGATGGGCAGCCGCGTCACCGAGATGATCCAGCTCGACAATGGCCGCATCGGCGGCTGCTGGTTCACGGTCAACAACAAGGGCTACGACATGGCCTGTACGGAGGACCATTCGGGCTCGAAGGGCCGTTTTCACCACCTGACCTACGCCGCCGACCATCGCGACGACATCCTGCGCGCTGCGGACGTCTTCCTGGAGAACGGCGTCTTTATCGAGACAGGGCCACACAAGCACGCCATCCAGGGCACCTTCTTCCTCTACGTCTATGAGCCCGCCGGCAACCGCGTCGAGATTGCCAATGCCGGCGCACGGCTGATCCTCGATCCCGACTGGAAGCCGGTCTTGTGGACCGAGCAGGAGCGGAAGAAGGGCCAGGCCTGGGGCCTGAAGACCATCGAGAGCTTTCACACGCACGGCACGCCGCCCGTAGCGGCCGCCTCGAACCATGGAGACCGCAAATGACTGCAGGAACCGCGCTGGTCGTCAGCGCGCATTCGGCCGATTTCGTCTGGCGCGCGGGCGGCGCCATCGCGCTCCACGCCGGAGAGGGGATGGACGTGACGGTGGTCTGCCTCTCCTACGGCGAGCGCGGCGAGAGCGCCAAGCTCTGGCGCCAAGACGGCATGACGCTCGACCGGGTCAAGAGCGAGCGCCGGAAGGAGGCGGAAAACGCTGCGAAGGCGCTCGGCGTGGCCGACGTCCAGTTCTGGGACCTGGGCGACTATCCGATCGAACTTTCGCAGGCGTCTTTGTTCCGGCTGTCGGACCTGTTCCGAAAAATCCGCCCGAGCTTCATGCTGACGCACTCCCGAGAGGACCCCTACAATCGCGACCATCCGCTGGTCAGCCAGTTCGCGCAGGAGGCGCGCATCGTGGCGCAGGCGCACGGGCACGAGCCGGACGTGAAGGTGATCGGCGCCCCGCCGGTCATGCTGTTCGAGCCGCACCAGCCCGAACAATGCCGCTGGATGCCGAACACGCTGCTCGACATCACGCCGGTGTGGGACAAGAAGCTCGCGGCGATCAAGTGCATGGCCGGCCAGGAGCATCTTTGGGAATATTATACCCGCGTCGCCCTGCAGCGCGGCGCGCAGGCGGCCCGCAACTCCGACAAGAAGATAACCTACGGCGAGGCCTACGAGGCGGTGTTCCCGCACGTGCTAGAGACGCTGGTGCCGACGGAGGGGAGGGGATGAGCGTCGTTGTTCAGAACATCGAAAGAGCCGCCGGCGAGACCATCGACGGTCTCGGCGAATGCGGCGTCGCCACGGTGCACGAGGCCATGGGCCGCAAGGGCCTGATGCGCGCCTTCATGCGGCCGATCTATTCCGGTGCCCGTATTGCCGGTTCTGCGGTGACGGTGTCGATCGCGCCGGGCGACAACTGGATGATCCACGTCGCAGTGGAGCAGTGCCGGGACGGCGACATCCTCGTGGTCGCGCCGACCAGTCTGTGCGAGGACGGCTATTTCGGCGAACTGCTGGCGCGCTCGCTGATGTACCGCAAGGTGAGGGGCCTTATCATCGAGGCAGGCGTGCGCGACGTGCGCGACCTGACCGAAATCGGCTTCCCGGTCTGGTCGAAAGCGGTCTTCGCACAAGGCACGGTCAAGGAGACGCTGGGGTCGGTCAACGTTCCGGTCGTCTGTGCCGGTGCGGCGGTCAATCCCGGCGACATCATCGTGGCCGACGACGACGGCGTCTGCGTCGTTCCGCAGGCGGAAGCCGAGACGGCGCTGACGGCGAGCCGGGCCCGCGAAGCCAAGGAGGCCGAGACGCGCAAGCGGCTGATGGCGGGCGAACTCGGGCTCGACATCTACGGCATGCGCGACAAGCTCGCGGCAAAGGGGCTGAAATATGTCTGATGGCGTGCGCTGCATGTGGATGCGCGGCGGCACCTCGAAGGGCGGCTATTTCCTTGCAGACGACCTGCCGTCCGACACCGCGGCACGCGACGCCTTTCTGCTCGGCGTCATGGGCTCGCCCGACCCGCGCCAGATCGACGGCATGGGCGGGGCCGACCCGCTGACTTCCAAGGTCGCGGTGGTACGGAAGTCTGCTCGCGACGGCGTGGATGTCGACTACCTCTTCCTGCAGGTCTTCGTCGACAAGCCGATCGTCACCGACGCGCAGAACTGTGGCAACATCCTCGCGGGCGTCGGCCCCTTCGCGATCGAGCGCGGGCTGGTCAAAGCGCGCGATGGCGAGACGCCCGTGCGCATCTTCATGGAAAACACCGGCCAGATCGCCGTCGCGACCGTTTCGACGCCAGGCGGAATGGTGAGCTATAAGGGCGATGCGCGCATCGACGGCGTGCCGGGTACGAGCGCGGCGGTACCAATCGAGTTCGAGGACACGGCCGGCTCCTCCTGCGGCGCGCTGCTGCCCACCGGCAACGCTGTCGACGTGATCGACGGCGTCGAAGTGACGATGATCGACAACGGCATGCCCTGCGTGGTCATGCGTGCTGCCGACATGGGCATTTCGGGAGACGAGACCCCAAAGGAACTCGAAGGCAACGCGGAGCTTCGGGCGAAGCTCGAGGCGATCCGGCTCAAGGCCGGGCCGCTAATGAACCTGGGCGACGTCGAGAAGAAATCCGTGCCTAAGATGACCATGGTCGCGCCCGCGAAGAACGGCGGCGCGATCTCGACGCGCACCTTCATCCCGCATTCCTGCCACTCCTCGATAGGCGTGCTCGGCGCCGTCAGTGTCGCAACGGCCTGCCTCCTGCCGGGATCGCCCGCGGCGGAAATCGCGTCCGTGGGCGAAGGCGATCGCCGCTCCCTCTCCATCGAGCATCCGACCGGCGAGATGACAGTCGTGGCGACACTTGGCGCCGACGGGGCGGTGAAGAGCGCCGCGATCCTGCGCACCGCGCGCAAACTCTTCGACGGAACCGTGTTCGCGGACTGAACGGGGCCAGCCAATGCACATCGGGTTCATCGGTTTCGGGGAAGCGGCGCGCGCCTTCCAGGAAAGTCTGGCCGCCACCAGGGAGGATCACTCCTTCTCGGCCTATGACGTTCTTCTCGACCGTGAAGGCCCGGACGGCGCTTGCGCCCGTGCCATGCGGGAGCGCGACGTCGCGGCGGCGACCGCCTCTGGCGGCATGCCCGGCGCCGACTGGATCGTCAGCGCCGTCACCGCCGACCAGAGCCTGGAGGCGGCGAAGACGGCCTGCAAATGGCTGCGCGCCGGCCAGACGTTCTTCGACATCAACTCCGTCTCGCCAGACCGCAAGCGCGAGACCTCCGCGAAGGTGAATGCCACGGGCGCCGCCTATGTCGACATGGCGGTGATGGCGCCGGTGCATCCGAAGGGCCATCGCACGAAGGTGCTCCTTGCCGGCCCCGTGGCAGCCGAAACTGCCGAGCGGCTGAGCGCCCTGGGCTTCTCCTTTGAGAGCGTCGGGCCGGAGCCGGGATCGGCCACCGCTATCAAGATGGTGCGCAGCCTGTTCGTGAAGGGGCTGGAGGCGATCACCGTCGAGGCGCTGCTCGCCGCGCAGGCCTCCGGGTGCCTGGATTACATCATGGGCTCACTGTCGGGGTCTTATCCCGGCCTCGGCTGGCCGGACTTCGCGCGCTACGAGTTCGAGCGCACGCTGAAGCACGGCAAACGACGCGCCGCCGAGATGCGCGAAAGCGCCGCCACCTTGCGCGCGCTCGGGCTGCATGGCGACCTTGCCGATGCCATCGCCGAAGTGCAGGAAAAGATGGGAGGGCTCGCGGCTGAGCCAAACTTCTCGGGCGGGCTTGCGGATCTGTCGTCTCTCGTCCAGGCGAGACAGGGACGTTGCGAAAGAGGACGCGGATGAAACTTACCACTCTTCCGAACGGTACGCCCGACGGTCGCCTGCACATCGTCAGTCGCGACCACCGGCGCTGCCAGCCCGCGCGGTCCGTCACGACGCTGCAGGCCGCGCTGGAGGACTGGGACGCGCTCGAGCCTCTGCTCTCGGCGGAATACGAGGCCGTGAACGCCGGCGCCGGCGAACCCTTCGATCCCGCAGGAACACTGGCCCCGCTGCCGCGCGCCTGGCAGTGGCTCGACGGCTCGGCCTTCAAGAGCCACGGTCGCCTGATGCAGAAGGTGTTCAAGCTGCCGCCGGTCGATACCGGCGGGCGGCCGCTGATGTACCAAGGTGTAAGCGACCGCTTCTATGGTCCTGCAGACGATATCCGCCTCCCTTCGGAGGAGGACGGCATCGACTTCGAAGGCGAGTTCGGGATCATCACGGATGCCGTACCGATGGGCGCATCCGCCGCCGATGCACGCACGCACATCAAGCTCCTCGTCCAGATCAACGACTGGAGCCTGCGCAAAGTGGCGCCGATCGAGATGAAGACCGGCTTCGGCTGGATCCAGGCGAAACCGGCGAGTTCGATGGCGCCGGTGGCGGTGACGCCGGACGAACTTGGTCGATACTGGCGCGATGCGCGGGCCGACCTGACGCTCGATGTGCATTGGAACGGAGACCGCTTCGGCGCCGCCAACGGCTATGCGATGGGTGTGGGGTTCGACGAACTCGTGGCGCACGCCGCCTACTCGCGCGATCTCGTCGCCGGGACCGTGGTCGGTTCCGGTACCGTTTCCAACGAGAACTTCCGCGAGGTCGGTTCTTCATGCATTGCGGAGCGCCGCGGCATCGAAACGATCGACCTCGGCGAGCCGAAGACAGGCTTCATGCGCTTTGGCGATCGGGTCCGGATGGAGTCGAGACATCCGGACGGGACCCCGCTCTTCGGAGCGATCGACCAGAAAGTGGTGAGGGCCTGACCGCAGCGGGATCCGCTACCGGTTAGGGCATTATCCTAACCTCGGCATCACCATGTATTTCTGCACAGCATAGGCGCAGGCGACATCCCTGCGCGTTTGGAAAAACCGGGCCGCCGTCCTATATAACGCCCAGTGATTCCATTGACGATCGTGATCCAGTTTGGCTGAGCTTACACCCCCACGCGGGTCCGATGGCGGACCCAATGGCATAGAGCCGATTTCCATCATCGAGGAGATGCAGCGCTCCTATCTCGACTACGCCATGAGCGTGATCGTGAGCCGGGCGCTGCCGGACGTGCGCGACGGGCTGAAGCCAGTGCACCGGCGTATTCTCTACGCCGCGCACGAGAGCGGCTATCACTGGAACCGCAAGCACGTGAAGTCGGCGCGCCCGGTCTCAGACGTGATGGGTAAATACCATCCGCACGGCGACGCCTCGATCTACGACGCCCTCGTACGCATGGCGCAGGACTGGTCCATGCGCCTGCCGCTCATCGACGGGCAGGGCAATTTCGGCTCCATCGACGGCGATCCACCCGCGGCCATGCGCTACACCGAGGCGCGGCTGACCAAGGCGGCGCACGAGATCCTGGAGGACATCGACAAGGACACCGTCGATTTCCAGGACAACTACGACGGTTCCTCCTCCGAACCGAAGGTGCTGCCGGCGCGCTTCCCCAACCTGCTCGTCAACGGCTCGGGCGGCATCGCGGTCGGCATGGCGACCAACATCCCGCCGCACAATCTCGGCGAGGTCTGCGACGCGGCGATCGCCGTGGTCGACAATCCCGCCATCGACCTGCCGGCGCTGATGGAGATCATACCGGGACCGGATTTCCCGACCGGCGGCATCATCCTCGGCCGCGCGGGCATCTACAGCGCCTACCAGACCGGTCGCGGTTCCATCCTGATGCGCGGCAAGGTCGACATCGAACAGATCCGCGGCGGCGACCGCGAGGCGATCATCATCACCGAGGTGCCCTACCAGGTGAACAAGGCCACGATGATCGAGAAGATGGCAGAACTCGTGCGCGACAAGCGCATAGAGGGCATCTCCGACATCCGCGACGAGAGCGACCGCCAGGGTTACCGCGTCGTCATCGAACTGAAGCGGGACGCCAATGCCGAGGTCGTGCTGAACCAACTCTACCGCTACACGCCGCTGCAGACCTCGTTCGGCGCCAACATGGTCGCGCTGAACGGCGGCAAGCCGGAGCTGATGAACCTCGTCGATATCCTGAAGGCCTTCGTGTACTTCCGGGAAGACGTGGTCAGCCGGCGCACGAAGTACCTCCTGCGGAAGGCCCGCGAACGCGCCCACGTACTCGTCGGCCTTGCGATCGCGGTTGCCAACATCGACGAGGTGATCAAGCTCATTCGCGCGGCCCCCGATCCGCAGACGGCGCGCGAGCAATTGATGGAGCGGCGCTGGCCGGCTCACGACGTCGAGGCGCTGATCCGCCTGATCGACGATCCGCGCCACCGCATCAACGAGGACGGGACCTACAATCTGTCTGAGGAGCAGGCCCGTGCCATCCTCGAATTGCGTCTGCAGCGCCTGACCGCGCTTGGCCGCGACGAGATTGCCGACGAGCTGAACAAGATCGGCGAGGAGATCCGCGACTACCTCGACATCCTCGGCTCGCGCGCCCGCATCCAGCAGATCGTCAAGGACGAACTTACGGCCGTGCGCGACGAGTTCGGCACGCCTCGCCGCACCGAAATCGCTGATGGCGGCGCCGACATGGAGGACGAGGACCTCATCCAGCGCGAGGACATGGTCGTCACCGTCAGCCATTCCGGCTACATCAAGCGCGTCCCGCTGTCGCTCTACCGGGCCCAGCGGCGCGGCGGCAAAGGCCGCTCGGGCATGTCGACCAAAGACGAGGATTTCGTCACGCGGCTGTTCGTCGCCAACACGCACACACCGGTTCTCTTCTTCTCCTCGCGCGGCATCGTCTACAAGGAGAAGGTCTGGCGCCTGCCCATCGGGAATCCGCAGTCGCGCGGTAAGGCCCTGATCAACATGCTGCCGCTGGAAAAGGGCGAGCGCATCACCACCATCATGCCGCTGCCTGAGGATGAGGAGAGCTGGGGCGAGCTGGACGTCATGTTCGCCACCACGCGCGGCACCGTCCGACGCAACAAGCTGTCCGACTTCATCCAGGTGAACCGCAACGGCAAGATCGCCATGAAGCTGGAAGAGGGCGACGAGATCCTCGGCGTGGAGACCTGCACCGAGAACGACGACGTCCTGCTGACGGCCGATTCCGGTCAGTGCATTCGTTTTGCCGTCGACGACGTGCGCGTCTTCGCCGGGCGCAGTTCGGTCGGCGTGCGCGGCATCGCTATGGGCGAGAACGACCGGGCGATATCGATGACCATTCTCGAACACGTCGAGGCCACCGCTCCTCAACGTGCAGCTTACCTGAAGCGGGCGGCCCAAGAGCGTCGCGCGGCCACGGGCGAGGATGAGGAGATCGTCCTGACCAATGAGGATGTCGTCGAGGAAGCGGATCTCTCGGACGAGCTGTACGAAAAACTCAAGGCGCACGAGCAGTTCGTGCTGACCGTCACCGAATACGGCTACGGCAAGCGCTCGTCGTCCTACGACTTCCGCGTCATCGGCCGCGGCGGCAAGGGCATCCGTGCGACGGACGTATCCAAGGTGGGCGAGATCGGCCGGCTGGTGGCGGCGTTCCCTGTCTCCGACGGCGACCAGCTCATGATGGTCTCGAACGGAGGCCAAGTTATCCGGGTGCCGGTCACCGGCATCCGCTTCGCCAGCCGCGCGACCAAGGGCGTGACCATCTTCAGCACGGCCGAGGGCGAACGCGTCGTGTCGGTGGAACGCATTTCCGAGCCGCAATCGGAAGAGGAGGCGGAGGTCGTGGCGTCCGAGACGCCGGCACCTACCGAGCCTCCTTCCTCGACCGACCAACAGTAGTCACCGGTCCTGGACGACAAAACGGCCGCCCGTCTTCCGGGCGGCCGTTTGACTAATTGAACTCTGACTGGAACCTGAACTTACCGGCGCAGCCCGTCGAAAGGGTTCTTGCGCGTGACGCGAACTTCCTGTTTCTGCCGCTGTGCTTCCTCGTAGAAGCCGAAAGCCGTTGCTATCAGCATGGCGACCATCATGGCGGTTGCAAGCATCGTTATCAACATGGCGTCAATCTCCTTGCAGTTCGTAACGGACAGAAGCCGGATCGGTTTCAGGCGTCTGTGAATTTCCTGGCACAGGCCCCTTGAACCGAAGCTGAGATGCCCATTCATCTGGCATTCATGTGAGCCCCTGCGACGGCCGCGCGAGATTGCGTTCCGCCCGCTGGCGGACTAGAAGCCCGCCATGACAAAGCGCGTCGCAATCTATGCCGGTTCCTTCGATCCGCTCACCAACGGCCACCTCGACGTCCTGAAAGGCGCGCTCGCCGTCGCGGACGAGATCATCGTCGCCATCGGCATCCAGCCGGGCAAGACGCCGGTCTTTTCCTTCGAGGAACGGGTCGCGCTGATCGAGGCCGTGGCGAAGAGCGAAATGCCGGAAGCCGAGAACCGGCTGCGTGTGCAGGCCTTCAAAGGCCTGCTGGTAGACGCGGCGCGCGAACACGGCGCCTCCATCATGATCCGCGGCCTGCGTGACGGCACCGATCTCGACTACGAAATGCAGATGGCGGGCATGAACGAGACGATGGCGCCGGACCTGCAGACCGTCTTTATCCCGGCCAGTCCCTCGGTTCGCACGATTACCGCCACACTCGTGCGCCAGATCGCAGCCATGGGCGGCGAGATCGGTTCCTTCGTGCCGAAGGTGGTCGCGCCCGCACTCGCCGCTAAGTTCAAGTCCTGATCAACGAATAGGGAGTTACTCCATGCTGCTTTCCAGGCTGGCTTCGGCCGCTGTCCTTTCGGCAGGTCTCGTCTTCGGCGCCGTCGCGGCGGAACCGGAAAACACGATGATCCTCGAACTCGAGGACGGCAACGTCGTCATCGCACTTCGCCCTGACCTCGCGCCGGAGCACGTCGAGCGCATCAAGCAGCTCGTGCGGGACGGCGAGTACGACAACGTCGCATTCCACCGGGTGATCGAAGGCTTCATGGCGCAGACCGGCGACGTGCAGTTCGGCGACATGGAGAACGGCTTCAACGCGCGGCGCGCCGGCACCGGCGGTTCCAGCCTGCCGGACCTGCCGGCGGAGTTCTCCTCGGAGCATTTCGTGCGCGGCACGGTCGGCATGGCGCGCGCGCAGGATCCGGATTCGGCGAACTCGCAGTTCTTCATCATGTTCGCGCCCGCGCCCAACCTCGACAATGCCTACACGATCGTCGGCGAGGTCGAGGAAGGCATGGAAAATGTGGACAAGATCAAGAAGGGGGATCCCGCGCTGAACGGCGTGGTATCCGCGCCCGACCGCATCATCGACGCCCGCATCGCGGCTGACCAGTAGGGCGGCCGGCAACGGTCGCGTAGAAGCATCATCGAAAGGAACATTGGAATGGCGGACATCAAAGATCCGGAAAACACGATCCTGATGGAGACGACCAAGGGGAACGTCACCATCGAACTCTTCCCGGACCTCGCCCCCGGCCATGTCGGCCGGATCAAGGAACTCGCGCGCGAAGGCGCCTATGACGGCGTGGTCTTCCACCGCGTCATCGACGGCTTCATGGCGCAGACCGGCGACGTCAAGTTCGGCAAGTCGGGCGGATCGTCGTTCAATCCCGGCCGCGCCGGCATGGGCGGCTCGGACAAGCCGGACCTGAAGGCCGAGTTTTCCAACATGAACCATGCGCGCGGTACCTGCTCGATGGCTCGTTCGCAGAACCCGAACTCAGCCAACTCGCAGTTCTTCATCTGCTTCGAGGACGCCGGCTTCCTGAACCGGCAGTACACGGTCTGGGGCCAGGTGATCGAGGGCATGGAGAACGTCGACAAGATCAAGCGCGGCGAGCCCGTGCAGGATCCCGACAAGATCGTTTCCATGAAGGTCGCCGCGGACGTGAAGTGATGCGCGGGACGGCGATCGCAATTCTGGCGGGACTGCTTGCGGGGGCGACCTCGCCGGCACTCGCGACCGGAGAGATCGTCTGTTCCGCCGAAGACGTGTCGGTCGACCTGCTGGTCGGCCGCCTCGACGTTCTTTCGGTCCTGCGCGCCGTCGTCACGATCGGCGACGACATCTGGACGACGGAGCCGGATGTGTTTCCCGGCACGCCAATCACCGTGGGACAGGCCTTCGAGGCCGACGGCATGCTGCTCGTCGACCTCACGGACGACGCCGTCAACGAGGTTCTGGGCCGCCTTCGTGCCTTCTCCGCCACGGAAGGAGACAGTTCTGCCACCGGTGGCGTCTTCACCTTCAAGGGCGAGGGCGCCTTCGTCGTCGACTGCTCCGAACGGGGATGAAGGTAAATCTCTTCGATTTCGAGTTGCCCGACGAGCGCATCGCGCTGCGTCCGGCCGAGCCGCGCGACGCGGCGCGGCTGCTTTTGGTGCGACCGGGCGAAGGCCTGAGCGACGGGGTCGTCAGGGACCTGCCGGCGCTGCTGCGGCCGGAGGACGCGCTGGTCTTCAACGACACGAAAGTCATTCCCGCGCAGCTGCGGGGATTGAGACGCCGTGGCCAAGCGGTGGCGCAGGTCGATGCGACCCTGCACATGCGCGTGGCGCCGGACCGCTGGAAGGCGTTCCTCAGGCCGGGCAAGCGCGTGGCGGCGGGCGACCGCATTAGTTTCGGCCACGGCGGCAATGCCTGCCTGGCCGGCTCGCTCGACGCGACCGTGATCGAGAAAGGCGAGGCGGGCGAAGCGCTGCTCGCCTTCGACATTACCGGCCCCGTGCTCGATGAGGCGCTCCATACCGTGGGGCACATCCCGCTGCCGCCCTACATCGCCTCGAAACGCCCGGACGACGAGCGCGACCGGACGGACTATCAGACGATCTATGCGCGCGAGGAGGGAGCGGTCGCCGCACCCACTGCGGGCCTGCACTTCACGCCGGCGCTCTTCGGCGAGCTCGATGCACGCGGCGTGGAACGGCATTTTGTGACGCTGCACGTCGGCGCCGGTACCTTCCTCCCGGTGAAGGCGGAGGATACGGCCGATCACCGCATGCATGCCGAGATCGGTCATGTCAGCGCGGAGACGGCCGACGCGCTGAATGCCGTGCGCGCGCGCGGCGGTCGGGTCGTCTGCGTCGGCACCACATCGCTCAGGCTCCTGGAAAGTGCCGCCGGCGAGGACGGTCGGTTGTCGGCCTGGTCAGGCGCGACCGACATCTTCATCACGCCGGGCTACCGCTTCCGCGCGGTCGACGGACTGATGACCAACTTCCACCTTCCGCGCTCGACCCTCTTCATGCTCGTCTCGGCCCTTTCCGGCCTGGAGACGATGCGCGAGGCCTACCGCCACGCGATCAACACCGGCTACCGGTTCTATTCGTACGGCGATGCGAGCCTGTTGTGGCGCGCCGAAGGCGGCCTTCAGGACCAGTAGTCTCCCACGCAGCGACCGTCGCGAGGCAGGTCTTCGAAGCTGACGAGCCCGTCGAAATGATCGATCGGAATGGCGGCAACGGTATCGGGCTCGGCCAGGCGTACGTTGACGGCCATGCGCCGCCTGCCATCTTTCTCCAACCTGTTTCCGCGCCACCAGGCGACGCAGCCGCAGTCCGGGCAGAAATGGAAGCTCAGGCCCCTGTCTTTGCCGCGCGAATAGGCACGCGAGTCGCCGGATGTGGTGATTTCCTCGCCTTCGTAACCGTAGATCCACAGCGTGCCATATCGCCGGCAGATCGTGCAGTTGCAGGCAGTAGCTCCGTCGGGCTGGCCGCCGAAGCTCCAGCGGAGACGGCCGCAATGGCACGAACCTTCAAGCATTGCATCCGCCTCACCGTTTCGAAGATCACTCGACGGTAGAGACGCGATGGCGCCGGTACAAGATAAGCCCGCGTCACTCCTGCCAGTTGCCTTGCCTCTGCTCGGGGGATAGGGGCGTGCCATGAGCGATCAATTCACCTTCCGCCTGCTCGCCACAGACGGCGACGCCCGCCGCGGCGAGATTTCCATGCCGCGCGGCACGATCCGCACGCCGGCCTTCATGCCGGTCGGCACCGGCGGCACCGTCAAGGCCATGTACATGGACCAGGTGCGGGAACTGGGCGCGGACATCATCCTGGGCAACACCTACCACCTGATGCTGCGGCCCGGCGCCGAGCGCATGGCGCGGCTCGGAGGGCTGCACGAATTCGCCCGCTGGCCCTGGCCGATTCTCACCGATTCCGGCGGCTTCCAGGTCATGTCGCTGGCGCAGCTGCGAAAGCTCACCGAGAAAGGCGTCACCTTCAAATCCCACATCGACGGCGTCGCCTACGAGATGACTCCGGAGCGCTCCATCGAGATCCAGGGCCTGCTCGACTCCGACATCCAGATGCAGCTCGACGAATGCGTGGCGTTGCCCGCCGAGCCGGCCGAGATCGAGCGTGCCATGGAGCTTTCGCTGCGCTGGGCCGAACGCTGCAAGACGGCCTTCGGCGACCAGCCGGGAAAGGCCATGTTCGGCATCGTTCAGGGCGGCGATATTGCAGCGCTTCGAGTTCGCTCGGCCGAGGCGCTGAAGGCGATGGACCTGAAGGGCTACGCGGTAGGGGGCCTGGCGGTCGGCGAGCCGCAATCCGTGATGCTGGAGATGCTCGAGGCGACGTGCCCGGTACTTCCGGCTGAAAAGCCGCGCTACCTGATGGGCGTCGGGACGCCGGACGACATCGTCAAATCGGTCATGCGCGGCATCGACATGTTCGACTGCGTGATGCCCACGCGCGCCGGCCGCCACGGCCTCGCCTACACCCGCCACGGCAAGATCAACCTGAAGAATGCCCGCCATGCCGAGGACCCGCGTCCGCTGGACGAGGAGAGCGCCTGCCCCGCCGCGCGCGATTACTCGCGCGCCTATCTGCACCACCTGGTGAAGTCTGGCGAGAACCTCGCCGGCATGCTGCTCACCTGGAACAACCTGTCCTACTACCAGGACCTGATGCAGGGCATCCGCGACGCGATCGAGGCGGGGCGCATGGCCGATTTCGCGACGGAGACCGCCGAGCAGTGGGCGAGGGGCGATTTGCCGCCGGTCTGATCGACCGGCCATCGTCCCCGCAGCTACGTGCTGAGCGCGTTCGACGCCCGCAGGCTGCAGCCTGTGATGCGCCACAGGCCGTCGGGCTGGAGCTCAAGCGTATAAACTGCCTCGTAGTTCTTGCCGTCGGGACCGACCAGCAGCACCTGCTGGATCACCGAGGTCGGGCTCATCTGTTCCGATTTGCCGAAGGCGTAGCTCTGCGGCCGCCGCACGGGCATGTAGGCGCCTTCGACCATGGACATGAAGCTCTGCACGGTGGGAAACATTCGCGTGATGTTGGGCGCCGCGAAGGCATAGGCGCCGCTCTCGTCGTCCGCCAGGAAGGCCTTGAGCTGGCCGTCGATGGCACCCCGCGCTCCGGCGATCTCGGCTTCGCCGGCTGCTGCGGGAACGCCGGCCATGGACACCAGAAATACGAGGGCTGTTAGGACTCTCCACATGTCGCATTCTCCTTCGTGGTCGATCTCGCGGATGCGCTGGCGGATGCAGGCACGATACCAGATACGGAAAAAATCGCTTCGCGGTTTCGCCTGCCTGCCACTTCCTCAACCCTACGGGCAGGCTGCCGCAAATTTCGGCACTGGTCGCAAAATCGGCTAAGTGGAACCTCTTGCGGGGGATTGCGCTTGATTTCCTTGGACAAAGCCTTTGAAATGGCTGTCACAGGGGAGTTGCCGCGTGGTTGCGTTCGACGAGATGCGGCCGGACGGAGCGGATGTCCGCGAACCGTACCGGCGTTATGAGGGTTGGCTGAGCGCACAGGATGCCGCTCGCCTTACGGAAAAGATGACCGACGCGGAACGGGTCTTCCGCAGGACGGGCATCACGTTCAACGTGTATGGCGACAACGAAGCGGCCGAGCGGCTCATCCCGTTCGACATCGTGCCGCGCATCATCGCCGGCCGTGAGTGGCGGCGCCTCACGCAAGGCATCGAGCAGCGCGTGATGGCGCTGAACGCCTTCCTGGACGACATCTATCACCGGCAGGAGATCCTTCGCGCCGGCCGTATCCCGCGCGAACTGATCGCCGGCAACGAGGCCTTCCTGCCGGAGATGATCGGCATGAAGCCTCCGGGCGGGGTCTATACGCACATCATCGGCGTCGACATCGTGCGTACCGGAGAGGACGAGTTCTTCGTTCTCGAGGACAACGCGCGCACCCCCTCCGGCGTGTCCTACATGCTGGAGAACCGCGAGACGATGATGCAGCTCTTCCCGGAGCTTTTCCAGTCGGTCAAGGTCCGCCCGGTCGAGAACTACCCGCAACTTCTGCGCCAGTCGCTGGGGCGCGTGCGGCCGAACGGCTGCACCAAGGAGACGCCGCGCGTCGCCGTGCTGACGCCTGGAATCTACAACTCGGCCTATTTCGAGCACGCCTTCCTCGCCGATCAGATGGGCGTGGAACTGGTGGAGGGTTCCGACCTGCGCGTCATCGACGGCTGCGTCGCCATGCGCACCACCGAGGGCTACAAGGAGATCGACGTTCTCTACCGGCGGGTCGACGACGATTTCCTCGACCCGCTGACCTTCCGCTCCGATTCGGCTCTCGGCATCGCCGGCATCATGGACGTCTACCGGGCCGGCAACATCACGATCGCCAACGCGCCGGGCACCGGCATCGCCGACGACAAGGCGATCTACTCCTACATGCCCGAGATCATCGAGTTCTACACCGGCCGGCGCGCCATCCTCGGCAACATCCCGACCTGGCGCTGCTCGGAGGACGACAGCCTGAAATACGTGCTGGAACACCTGCACGAACTCGTGGTCAAGGAAGTCCACGGCTCGGGCGGGTACGGCATGCTCGTCGGTCCCGCCGCCTCCAAGAAGGAGCGGGAGACTTTCGCCGCCAAGCTCAAGGCGCGCCCCGGAAACTACATCGCCCAGCCGACTCTGTCGCTCTCCACCTGCCCGATCCTCACCGAAGCCGGCCTCTCGCCGCGCCACGTCGACCTCAGGCCCTTCGTGCTCGTCTCCGATAAGGTCCAGATCGTCCCCGGCGGCCTGACGCGGGTGGCGCTGAAACAGGGATCCCTCGTGGTGAACTCATCGCAGGGCGGGGGAACGAAGGATACCTGGGTGCTGGATGACTGAGAAAGCGAGTAGGGAGTAGCGAATAGCGAATAGCGGAAAAGATGCAGGAAGAACGCCGATCGATAAGTTCCTACCGAGATCTGGTTGTTTGGAATGCGGCTGTCGATCTGGCGGTAAACTGCTACGACATAACCACGCGCTTTCCTGCTCACGAGCTATACGGAATGACCTCACAAATAAGGCGATCGTCTACTTCGATAGCAGCAAATATTGCGGAAGGGCACGGACGAGAAAGCACTGGAGCATTCATACAGTTTCTGCGCATTGCTCAGGGCTCTCTGAAAGAACTGGAAACTCACATGGTGATTTCGGGCCGGGTCGGTCTGATCGGCCAACAAGAAATGGACGACATCCTGATGAAGGCATCCCACATCGGCAAGATGCTGAGATCGATGACCAGAAG
This sequence comes from Aquibium oceanicum, assembly GCF_001889605.1. Taxonomy (NCBI): domain Bacteria; kingdom Pseudomonadati; phylum Pseudomonadota; class Alphaproteobacteria; order Hyphomicrobiales; family Phyllobacteriaceae; genus Aquibium; species Aquibium oceanicum. Next base: position 2,659,665 of record NZ_CP018171.1, read on the forward strand.
CTTGCAGCGCAGGACATCATGAACACCCCCTCAATTCGCTATTTGCCACTCGCTATTCGCTTTCCTTCCAGCGCCGGAGCCCGCTGATGCTCCTCGGACGCACCGCCAATGGTCTCTACTGGATGAACCGCTACATCGAGCGCTCGGAGAACATGGCGCGGCTGGTGGATGCTGGGTTGCGGCTGGCGTTGACGCGCACGGCCGATGCTTCTGACGAATGGGCCTCGATCGTCGCAAGCGCCGGGGCAGCCGATACGTTTCGCCAGCGGCATTCGGAATTCACTGCCGAGACGGTGTCGGACTTTCTCCTGCGCGACACGACCAACCCCGGCAGCGTCGTGTCCTCGATGGAAACGGCGCGCAGCAACGGGCGGATGGTGCGCACCGCACTCACGCGCGAGACATGGGAGAGCATCAACGACGGCTGGATGTCGATCAAGCGAATGCTCGCCAATCCGATAGACGGCCGCGACCTGCCGGCGATCCTCGACGGCATCAAGCGCGAGACGGCCATCATCCGCGGCTCCTTCCACGGCACCATGCTGCGCAACGAGATCTTCGATTTCTCCCAGATCGGCACCTTCGTGGAGCGGGCCGACAACACGGCCCGCATCCTCGACGTAAAATACTACGTGCTGCTCCCGTCGGTCTCCTGGGTCGGGTCGACCCTGGACAACTATCAGTGGGAGTCGATCCTGCGCTCCGTCTCGGCCCACCGCTCCTACCGCTGGGTCTACGACGCGGAGTACAAGCCGAGCCTGATTGCCGACTATCTGATCCTCAACGGTCGCATGCCCCGGTCGCTCGCCTTCTGCTATCGCAACATCGCCGAGAGCCTGAACTTCCTGGCCTCCGAATACGGGGTTCGCCATTCCTGCCACGATCTCGCCGAATCGGTGCTCTCCAGGCTGAAGGTCAGTTCCATCAAGGAAGTCTTCGACCAGGGCCTGCACGAGTTCATCACCGATTTCATCGGCGACAATAGCCGTCTCGGCAGCGAGATCGCCCAGAACTACCGCTTCTATTGAGCCGACAAACGGAAGGCTGGGCATGCGTCTGAAGATCACGCACCGCACCGAGTACAGTTATGACGTGCCGCTTGGGTACGCTCTCGAACGGTTGCGGCTGACGCCCTACAGCGGCGGCGCGCAGACGGTCCATTCATGGTCTCTCGCCATCGAGGGTGCGCGCGAGGAGGTGCGGTTCGTTGACCAGTTCGCCAACGAGACGATCCTGATCAGCGCCGAAGGCGGACCGCGCGCAATCGCGGTCGAGGCGAGGGGAGAGGTCGAGACGCGGGAGACTGCCGGCGTCACCGGCCCGCACCGCGGCTTCGCGCCGCTCTGGCTCTTCGAGCATCAGACGAAGCTGACTGCGTCGGGAGAAGGCATCGCGCGTCTGGCCGAGACGATCGGCGAGGGCAGCGAACTGGACCGTCTGCACCGGCTGATGGCGACGGTCGCCGAGAGTGTCGCATACCTCAAGGGGACCACCGACGTCGCTACCCCCGCCGAAGAGGCACTGGCACGCAAGTCCGGCGTCTGCCAGGACCATGCCCATGTCTTCATCTCGGCGGCGCGGCGGCTGGGTTTCCCCGCCCGCTACATCAGCGGCTATCTCTGGACCGAAGAGAGCAGCGGCCACGCCGCGAGCCACGCCTGGGCGGAAGCGCATGTCGAGGCGCTCGGCTGGGTGGGCTTCGATCCCGCCAACGGCATGTCGCCGGACGAACGCTACGTGCGCCTGGCGACGGGCCGCGACTATCGCGACGCCACGCCGGTGTCGGGGATAAGGTTAGGCCAGGCCAGCGAACTGCTTGCGGTGAGCGTCACGGTCGAGCAGTAATCGCCGGGGCTCTTCCTCTGGCCGATTCGTTTCATGACATATTGCGTTGGCATCAAGTTGGATCGCGGGCTGGCGTTCATGTCCGATACCCGCACCAACGCGGGCATCGACAGCATCTCCACGTTCCGCAAGATGTTCACCTGGTCGAACCCGGGCGAACGCGTGATCGTGCTGCTTACCGCTGGCAATCTGGCCACAACGCAGGCGGTGGTGAGCCTTCTCGACGAGCGCTCCAAGGCGCCATCCGAACGCATGCCGTCTCTGCTCGAGACACCCTCCATGTTCCAGACCGCCCGCGTGGTCGGTAACCTGGTCAAAGAGGTGATCAGCGGATCGACGCCTAACGGCCAGAGCCAGGATGCCTTCGGCGCCTCCTTCATCCTCGGAGGGCAGATCAAGGGGTCCGAGCCGCGCCTCTTCATGATCTATCCGGAAGGCAACTTCATCGAGGCGGGGGGCGACACACCGTTCTTCCAGGTCGGCGAGACCAAGTACGGCAAGCCCATCCTCATCCGCGCCTACGATCCGAGGATGAGTTTCGAGGAGACGGCCAAGCTGCTGATGGTGTCGTTCGATTCGACGGTGAAGTCGAACCTTTCGGTCGGGATGCCGCTGGACATGCTCTTCTACGAGCGCGACTCGTATCGTATCGGGTACCAGAAGCGCATCACCGGCGACGATCCCTATTTCAGGACGATATCGGACGGCTGGTCCAACGCGCTTCGCAACGCGTTCGGCAGCCTGCCGGATTTCGAAATGTCATGAACGGTTTGCCGCCCCGAGCTCGTTGAGCTCGTGAAGCATGTCGAGCAGCGCCTCGATGCGTTCGCGTCCGAACCTCGCTTCCATTTCCTCATAGATCGCCCGGCTGTCGGGCGTCACCTGCCGGATGAATTCGACGCCGGCCGGCGTGATCTCGATGAACGTGCGGCGGGCGTCGGCCTCGTCGCGCTCTCGCGTAACGAAGCCTCGCTCCTCCAGTGTCCTGACGATGCGCGTGAGGCTTGGTGGCAGGAGGCAGGCGCGGTCAGCGAGTTCCGTGGCGTCCAGCGGCCGGCCTTCCGCCAATACCCGAACCACCCGCCACTGCTGTTCGGTGATGTCGTAGGCGGCGAGCAGCGGCCGGAAATGAGACATGACGGCCTCGCGCGCCCGAAGCAGCGCGATCGGCAGGGAGCGGCTGGTGTCGCGGGGAATGAGTGGGTCCCCGTGGTCGTCTCTCGGCGCGTCGGGCATCGGTCTCGATTCGCAACAGCCTGTCCGGATATCATCCATAGTCGAACATGCCCGGGAACGGAAATCCCATCTCTCGGCGGTTGATGGGTGACAGCGGCGGGAAGCGCGCGATAGATGATCCGGCAAACGGGGAGAACGTGGCCGATGGACAAGGAGCAGTTCCGGCAGTGGTCGCACAGGGCGGCTGACTGGGGAGCGGATTACCGCGAAAACCTCCGCGACCGCCCGGTGCGCGCGCAGACTGCACCCGGCGAGATCGCGGCGGCGATCGCCTCGGCGCCGCCTGAGGCGGCCGAGCCGATGGAGGCGATCTTCGCGGACTTCGAAAAGACGATCGTGCCCGGCATGACGCACTGGCAGCATCCGCGCTTCTTCGCCTATTTCCCCGCCAACGCCGCGCCCGTCTCGGTCGTGGCGGAGTATCTGGTCACGGCCATGGCCGCGCAATGCATGCTGTGGCAGACCTCGCCGGCCGCGACCGAACTCGAAACGAAGGTGCTCGACTGGTTGCGCCAGGCGCTCGGGCTTCCGGCGGGCTTTGCCGGCGTCATCCAGGATTCGGCCTCGTCCGCCACGCTCGCCGCCATGCTCGTCATGCGCGAGCGGGCGCTCGAATGGCAGGGCAACGCGCAGGGGCTGGCGGGTCAGAGGCCGGTCCGGGTCTATTCCTCCGACCAGGTGCACACCTCGATCGACCGGGCCATCTGGATCGCCGGCATCGGACAGGACAATCTGGTACGGATCCCGACCGCAGGTGCGTTGCGGAGCATGGATGCCGAAGCGCTTGATCAGGCGATAGCCCGCGACCGCGAGGCCGGGTTCCTGCCGGCGGGCGTCGTCGCCTCCGTCGGTGGGACCAGCGTCGGCGGCAGCGACGACGTCGCCGCCGTCTGCGCCGTCGCCCGGAAGTATGGGCTCTATGTCCATGTCGACGCGGCCTGGGCCGGCTCGGCGATGATCTGTCCGGAATTCCGCCATCTGTGGGCCGGCGTGGAGGAGGCCGACTCCGTGGTGTTCAACCCCCACAAATGGCTCGGCGCGCAGTTCGACTGCTCGGCGCACTTCATCCGCGACCCGGAAAGCCTGGTGAAGACACTGGCGATCCAGCCGGAGTTCCTCAAGACGCACGGCAAGGAAGGGCTGATCAACTATTCTGAGTGGAGCGTGCCGCTCGGCCGGCGCTTCCGGGCTCTGAAACTCTGGTTCCTCATCCGTGCGCACGGGCTCGAAGGTCTGCGCACGATGATCCGCAGCCACGTCGCTTGGGCAAAGAAGCTCGCGAGCAGGATTGCCGCCGAACCGGACTTCGAGATCGTCACCGAGCCCATGCTTTCGCTGTTTAGCTTCCGCCATCGCGTGACTGAGGGAGCCGACGAGGACGCGCACAACCTCGCGCTGGTGAGCCGTATCAACGACGAGGGGCGCATCTATCTCACCCAGACGCGCGTCGACGGCCGGGTGGCGATCCGCTTCCAGGCCGGTCAGTTCGAGGCGACCGAAGCCGATGTCGATGCCGCGTTCGACGCCATCGTCGATGCCGCGCGCGCAATGACCTGAGGGGCAAGCAGAAACCGCTTGCCAATCCGACGCTTTCGTTTTCTTCTTCGGGAACCGAAAACGAAAGCGGGAAGGCCAGATCATGTTCCTGTCGCCACGGCACGCCGCCATCATCGAGATGGCCAAGGAGCACGGGCGCGTGCTCGTCGACGACCTCGCCACGCATTTCAACGTGACGCCGCAGACGATCCGCAAGGATTTGAATGACATGTGCGATCAGCGCCTGCTGACGCGCATCCACGGAGGCGCGCTCTTCCCCTCCGGCATCGAAAACATGGAGTATGAAGCGCGGCGCAAGATCGCCTCCGACGAGAAAGACGCGATAGGCAAGGCGGCCGCAAAGCTCATCCCCGACAACGCCTCCCTCTTCATCAACATAGGCACGACCACCGAGGCGGTTTCCAAGGCCCTGCTCGACCACAACGGGCTGATGGTCATCACAAACAACATCAACGTTGCCAATAGGATGCGCGTCTATCCTTCGATGGAGGTGGTGATCGCCGGCGGCGTGGTGCGCGGGTCAGACGGCGGCATCGTCGGCGAAGCGGCGGTGGATTTCATCCGCCAGTTCAAGGTCGACTACGCGGTGATCGGATCGTCGGCGATCGACCACGACGGCGCGCTGCTCGATTTCGATTTTCGCGAGGTCAAGGTCGCGCAAGCGATCATCGCCAATGCCCGGCACGTGATCCTGGTGGCGGATGCGACCAAGTTCGAGCGAACGGCCCCCGTCCGGATCGGCCACCTTTCGCAGGTCAATACCTTCATCACCGACCGGTGCGACATAGAATCCATTCGCGGCATCTGCGCCGAATCGGAGGTCCGCCTCATGGAAACCACTCGCATGGCATGACCATCACGGGATAGTTTCCTTTTTCGTTTGACATTCGGGTTAATTTCGATTTTCCTCCTTCTTGCGCTTCATACAAAAGAAAATGCTGCATTGCGAAAGCGCTGGAGGGAACGTGGACGCCGCGGGGATATACGACATCCTTGTCATCGGAGGCGGTATCAACGGTTGCGGCATCGCCCGCGATGCCGCGGGCCGCGGCTACTCCGTCTTCCTCGCCGAGATGAACGATCTGGCGAGCGGCACGTCCTCTTGGTCCACCAAGCTGATCCATGGCGGCCTGCGCTATCTTGAGCACTACGAGTTTCGGCTGGTGCGTGAGGCGCTCATGGAGCGCGAGGTGCTGTGGAGCAACGCCCCGCACATCATCTGGCCGATGCGCTTCGTGCTGCCCCATCACAAGGGGCTGCGCCCGGCCTGGCTGCTGCGGCTCGGACTGTTCCTCTATGACCACATCGGAGGGCGCAAGCTGCTGCCGGCCACGAAGACGCTGGACATGCGGCGCGATCCCGCGGGCAAGCCGCTGAAGCCCCTTTTCTCGCGCGCTTTCGAATATTCCGACTGCTGGGTCAACGATGCTCGCCTCGTTGTGCTGAACGCCCGCGATGCGGCCAATCGTGGCGCCGTCATCCGCACGCGCTCCCGCGTCGCGTCGGCGCAGCGCACCGGCGAGCACTGGCAGGCGGTGGTCGAGAACCGCTCCACTGGCGAGAAGGAAACCGTTCGGGCGAGGCTCATTGTCAACGCCGCCGGCCCATGGGTCGACGAGGTGCTGGCCTCCTCGCTCGGCCGCAACGACGTCCACAACGTCCGGCTCGTGCAGGGCAGCCACATCGTCGTTCCCCGCAAATTCGACGATCCGCGCGCCTATTTCTTCCAGAACCGCGACGGACGCATCATCTTCGCGATCCCCTACGAGGAGGATTACACTCTCATCGGCACGACGGACCGCGACTACGAGGGCGAGCCAGGCGACGTTGCGATCAGCGATGCCGAGATCGACTACCTCTGCGAGGCCGCCAGCGAATACTTCGCAGACCCGGTGAGTCGCGAAGACATCGTGTGGACCTATTCGGGCGTGCGGCCGCTGTTCGACGACGGCGCTTCCAAGGCGCAGGAGGCGACGCGCGATTACGTGCTTCGTTCCGAAGGCGGTGAGGACAAGGCGCCGCTGCTCAACATCTTCGGCGGCAAGATCACGACCTATAGGCGCCTCGCCGAGGCGATGCTGGAGAAGATCGAGGGGTTCCTCGGCTCCAAGGGCAAGCCGTGGACTATGGGCGCGCCGCTTCCCGGCGGTGATTTTCCGGCGACAGGCTTCGAGGAGCAGGTGTCGCGCTTCCGCGCCGATCATCCCTTCCTGGAGGCTGCGCATGCGCGCAGGCTCGTGCGTCTCTATGGCACCAGGGCGGATCAGGTCGTCGGTCTCGCCTCGTCGACCACCGAGCTCGGCCGGCACTTCGGCGCCGATCTCTACGAGGCGGAGGTCCGATACTTGATGGCGAACGAATGGGCAGTCACTGCAGACGACGTATTGTGGCGGCGCACAAAGAGGGGACTGAGGCTCGGCGGGGAGGAGACCGCTGCGCTCGAGGAATTCATGCGCGGCGCCGCCAGCCGCGAGGACAAGGCGGCCGCAGAATAGCAGACCCCTCTGGGAGGAGGCGACAGTGCTGGAACTTAGGAACGTGTCGAAGACGGTGGGAGGCGAGGAGCACATCCGCGATGTGTCGCTGACCCTTCGTCACGGCACCCTGAACGTCCTGCTCGGCCCCACGCTCTCGGGCAAGACCAGCCTGATGCGCCTGATGGCGGGCCTCGACGCGCCGACCTCGGGCTCGATCGTCTTCGACGGCGAGGACGTGACCGTCCGGCCGGTCCAGAAGCGCAATGTCGCCATGGTCTACCAGCAGTTCATCAACTATCCGGCGATGACGGTCTACGAGAACATCGCTTCGCCGCTGCGCATCGCCGGCAAGGATCGCGAGACCATTGACCGGGAGGTCCGCCACGCGGCGGAACTCCTGCGCCTGGTGCCGTATCTCGACCGCACCCCGCTCAACCTTTCCGGCGGACAGCAGCAGCGTACTGCCCTGGCGCGCGCGATCGTCAAGAAGGCCGGGCTCGTCCTGCTCGACGAACCGCTCGCCAACCTCGACTACAAGCTGCGCGAGGAACTTCGCGCCGAACTGCCGAAGATATTCGCCGAATCCGGGGCGATCTTCGTCTATGCCACGACGGAGCCGCACGAGGCGCTTCTGCTCGGCGGCAACACGGCGACGCTTTCGCAAGGACGCGTGACGCAGTTCGGCCCGACGATCGAGGTCTTCCGGAAGCCGGCTGACCTGATCACCGCGAAGACGTTCTCCGATCCGCCGCTCAATACGATCGTCCTGATGAAAACCGGGCCGGTCTTCCAGCTTGATGGTGGGGCTGACCTCCCTGTGCCCGCGGATCTCGCGGGTGTAGCCGACGGGAACTACACGATCGGCTTTCAGCCCCACCATCTCTTTCTTCACGCGCCGACGCCGAAAGCGGTGCCGGTCAAGGCCAAGGTGACCGTCATCGACATAACCGGCTCCGAGACCTTTATCCATCTCGCCTACGCGGATGCCCGCTGGGTGATGCTGGCGCATGGCATCCACCACTTCCAGCCGGACGAGGTGATCGAGGTCTTCATCGACACGCGCCACTTGATGGTCTTCGACGAGACCGGCCGCGCGGTCACCGCGCTCGAAAAACTGGCTGCCTGAGGAGGAGCGGACATGGCGCGCATCGATCTCGACCACATCCGCCACGCCTATGGCGCCAAGCCGCAGTCGGAGGCCGACTGGGCGCTGAAGGAGGTGCACCATACTTTCCGGGACGGCGGCGCCTACGCGCTTCTAGGACCTTCGGGATGCGGAAAGACCACGCTGCTCAACATCATTTCCGGCCTGCTGCACCCGACCGAAGGCCGGCTGCTCTTCGACGGCAACGACGTCTCGACGCTTTCCACGCAGGAGCGCAACATCGCGCAGGTGTTCCAGTTTCCCGTGATCTACGACACCATGACCGTCTACGACAATCTGGCCTTCCCCTTGCGCAACCGGGGCGTGGCCGAGCGCGACGTTGACCGCCGGGTGCGCGAGATCCTCGAGATGATCGACCTGTCGGAGTGGGCGAAGCGCCGGGCGAGGGGGCTGACGGCGGACCAGAAGCAGAAGATTTCGCTTGGCCGCGGCCTCGTTCGTTCGGACGTCAACGCCATTCTGTTCGACGAGCCGCTGACCGTCATCGACCCGCACATGAAGTGGGTGCTGCGCTCGCAGCTGAAGCTGCTGCACGGCCGCTTCGGCCACACGATGATCTATGTCACCCACGACCAGACGGAGGCGTTGAGCTTCGCCGACCACGTCGTGGTGATGTACGAAGGCGAGGTGGTGCAGATCGGAACCCCCGACGAGCTCTTCGAACGCCCGAAGCACACCTTCGTCGGCTACTTCATCGGCTCGCCCGGCATGAACGTGCTGCCCGTCTCCGTGGAGGGCGCTCAGGCACGCTTCGGCGGTACTGCCATCAAACTGCCGGACCGGCCGCGCACCCCCATGGGCGGCGCCATCGAACTCGGCATTCGGCCGGAATTCGTGCGCCTCGGCCGCGAGGGCATGCCGGTCGAGATCACCAAGGTGGAGGATATCGGGCGGCACAAGATCGTGCGCGCAAAGCTCCAGGATCACGAGATCGCGGCGATCGTGCGCGAGGACGAGGAGGTGCCGGCCGAGCCGCACGTCGCGTTCGTGCCCGAGAAGATCAACATCTATGCCGGTTCGTGGCGCGTCGCCTTCGAGGGCGAGACCGAAAGGGCGGCGGCATGACCAAGGCCTGGAACAACCGCGCCTGGTTCATGGTGCTTCCGGTGCTGGTGCTGGTGGCCTTCTCGGCGGTGATCCCGCTGATGACCGTCGTGAACTATTCGGTCCAGGACACATTCGGCAACAACCAGTTCTTTTGGGCCGGAACCGAGTGGTACCAGGACGTGCTCTCGTCGGACCGGTTCTGGAATGCGATGGCCCGCAACCTTGTGTTCTCGGCCATCATCCTGGCGATCGAGATACCCCTCGGCATTTTCATCGCGCTGAACATGCCCCGCAAGGGGTGGGGCGTGCCGGTCTGCCTCGTTCTCATGGCCTTGCCGCTGCTCATTCCGTGGAACGTCGTCGGCACGATATGGCAGGTATTCGGCCGCATCGACATTGGCCTCCTCGGCCGTACGCTCTCGGCGATCGGAATCGACTATAACTACGTCAACGATCCCTTCGACGCCTGGGTGACAGTGATCGTCATGGACGTCTGGCACTGGACGAGCCTTGTCGTGCTCCTCTCCTATGCCGGCCTGGTTTCGATCCCGGATGCCTACTACCAGGCGGCGCGCATCGATGGCGCCTCGCGCTGGGCGATCTTCCGCTACATCCAGTTGCCGAAGATGAACCGCGTGCTGTTGATCGCGGTCCTGCTGCGCTTCATGGATAGCTTCATGATCTACACGGAGCCCTTCGTCGTCACCGGCGGCGGACCCGGCAACACGACCACCTTCCTCTCCATCGATCTCGTGAAGCTGGCGATCGGCGAGTTCAACCTCGGCGAGGCGGCCGCCATGTCGATCATCTACTTCCTGATCATCCTTCTCCTGTCCTGGGTTTTCTACACCGTCATGACCAATGCGGGGTCGGAGAAGTGAGATGGCGACGGGGCAGGGAACGGCGAACGAAAGGGACCGGGCGCTGATGCGAAGCGAGACGGACGCCACCACGAGCGGAACGGCGAGCGCGAAGGACGCCGAGGTCGCCCGCGTAATGCGGCGGCGCGGCGAGCCGTCGCGCTTCTGGTGGCTCGTGCCGACGCTCTACATCGTCTTCCTCCTCTTGCCGATCTACTGGCTGGTCAACATGAGCTTCAAGACCAACCAGGAGATCCTCGGCACGTTCTCGCTATGGCCGCAGGAACCGACGCTGCGCAACTACGCCGTCATCTTCACCGATCCGTCCTGGTACAAAGGCTACATCAACTCCATCATCTATGTCGTGATGAACACGGCGATTTCCGTCGCCGTCGCGCTCCCCGCGGCCTATGCCTTCTCGCGGTACCGCTTCCTGGGGGACAAGCACCTGTTCTTCTGGCTGCTGACCAACCGCATGGCGCCGCCCGCCGTCTTCGCGCTGCCATTCTTCCAGCTCTACTCGGCCTTCGGTCTGATCGACACCCACATCGCCGTGGCACTGGCGCATTGCCTGTTCAACGTGCCGCTGGCGGTCTGGATCCTGGAGGGGTTCATGTCCGGCGTGCCGAAGGAGATCGACGAGACGGCCTACATCGACGGCTATTCCTTCCCGCGCTTCTTCGTCAAGATCTTCATGCCGCTGATCGCATCCGGCATCGGCGTCGCCGCCTTCTTCTGCTTCATGTTTTCCTGGGTGGAACTCCTGATCGCGCGCACGCTGACCACCACCGACGCCAAGCCGATCGCCGCCATCATGACGCGGACCGTCTCCGCCTCGGGCCTCGACTGGGGGGTGCTCGCCGCCGCAGGCGTGCTCACCATCATCCCCGGCGCGCTGGTAATCTACTTCGTGCGCAACTACATCGCCAAGGGCTTCGCCCTGGGGAGGGTGTGATGGATCTCTCCTGGATGGCCTGGACCTGGCCGACCGCGATCTTCTTCATCGTCATTTTCAGCCTGCTCGTCGGCATGGCCGTCTGGGAATACGCCCGGCCGGGCGGCCACCCGCGCGTCGGCATCCTGCGCTTCGAGACGACGCGCGGCGACAGGCTTTTCGTTTCGCTGCTCGGCAGCGCCTTCATCACTCTCGCCTGGTTGGGACTGATCGGTCCCAGCCTCTGGTGGGCTCTCGCTCTCTCCGTGGTCTACGCCGTCGGCGTGTTTCGCTACGTATAGAGGGAGAAACTGTCGGAGCCGCGGCGTGCCGGCCGCGGCTCCGGATCGCAATCGCAACCTTATGGGAGGACTACTCATGCGACGGCATTTTCTAACATCCACCACCGCCCTTGTCCTGTGTTTCGGCGCAGGAACCGCGTTCGCCGGAATGGACGAGGCCAAACAGTTCCTCGATGCCGAGATCGGCGACATGTCGACGCTCGACCGCGCGGCGCAGGAAGCCGAGATGCAATGGTTCATCGACGCAGCCCAGCCCTTCCAGGGCATGGACATCAAGGTGGTTTCCGAGACGATCACCACGCACGAATACGAATCGAAGGTGCTGGCGCCGGCCTTCACGGCCATCACGGGCATCAAGATCACGCACGACCTCATCGGCGAAGGCGACGTGGTGGAGAAGCTGCAGACCCAGATGCAGTCGGGCGAGAACATCTACGACGGCTACATCAACGATTCGGACCTGATCGGCACCCACTGGCGCTATCAGCAGGCGCGCAACCTGACCGACTGGATGGCGAACGCCGGCAAGGACGTGACCAACCCGAACATCGACATCGACGATTTCATCGGCAAGTCGTTCACCACCGCTCCGGACGGCAATCTGTACCAGCTACCCGACCAGCAGTTCGCGAACCTCTATTTCTTCCGCTACGACTGGTTCAACGACGAGAAGAACAAGGCCGACTTCAAGGCGAAGTATGGCTACGATCTCGGCGTCCCGGTCAACTGGTCGGCCTATGAGGACATCGCCGAGTTCTTCACCGGTCGCGAGATCGACGGCAAGAAGGTCTACGGCCACATGGACTACGGCAAGAAGGACCCGTCCCTCGGCTGGCGCTTCACAGATGCCTGGCTGTCGATGGCAGGCAATGGCGACAAGGGCATCCCGAACGGAAAGCCGGTCGACGAGTGGGGCATCAAGGTCGACGAGAACGACCGGCCCGTCGGTTCCTGTGTCGCGCGCGGCGGCGACACCAATGGACCTGCGGCGGTCTACTCGATCGAGAAGTACCTCGAGTGGATGAAGAAGTATGCTCCGGCCGCGGCCCAGGGCATGACCTTCGGCGAATCGGGACCCGTCCCCTCGCAGGGCGAGATCGCCCAGCAGATGTTCACCTACACGGCCTTCACCGCCGACTTCGTCAAGGAAGGCCTGCCGGTGGTGAACGATGACGGCACGCCCAAGTGGCGCTTCGCCCCGTCGCCGCATGGGGTGTACTGGAAGGACGGCATGAAGCTCGGCTACCAGGACGCCGGCTCGTGGACGCTGATGAAGTCGACGCCGGACGATCGCGCCAAGGCGGCCTGGCTCTACGCGCAGTTCGTCACATCCAAGACGGTCGACGTGAAGAAGAGCCATGTCGGCCTCACCTTCATCCGGCAGTCGACGCTCGATCACGAGTCCTTCACCGAACGCGCGCCGAAGCTCGGCGGCCTCGTCGAGTTCTACCGCTCGCCGGCCCGCCTGCAGTGGTCGCCGACCGGCACCAACGTTCCGGACTATCCGAAGCTCGCGCAGCTCTGGTGGCAGGCGATCGGCGATGCCTCGTCGGGCGCCAAGACCGCCCAGGAAGCGATGGACTCCCTGTGCGCGGAGCAGGAGAAGGTTCTGGAGCGTCTCGAGCGCGCCGGCGTCCAGGGCGACATCGGTCCGAAGATGGCCGAGGAGCACGATCTCGAGTACTGGAACAAGGATGCCGTCTCGAAGGGCAATCTCGCGCCGCAGCTCAAGATCGAGAACGAGAAGGAACAGGGCCAGACTGTCAGCTACGACGAACTGGTGAAGAGCTGGCAGTAGTGGCCACAACGCCCTTCGCGGGCTAGACATTGCGGGGGAGGCGGCATGCCGGCTCCCTCGCTCAATTGGAGGAAAGATGACCGACTTCATCCTCGCCATCGACCAGGGCACGACCTCCTCCCGCGCCATCGTCTTCGACGGCGACATGAAGGTGGTGGCGGTCGGGCAGAAGGAATTCACGCAGCACTATCCAGCTTCCGGCTGGGTCGAGCACGATCCGGAGGAGATCTGGTCGTCGGTGGTGACGACGGTCCGGCAGGCGCTGAGGAAGGCGAAACTGAAGGCGGCCGACATCGCCGCGATCGGCATCACCAACCAGCGCGAGACCGTTGTGGTCTGGGAGAAGGAGACCGGCAAGCCGATCCATAATGCCATCGTCTGGCAGGATCGACGTACGGCCGCCATGTGCCAGAAGCTGAAGAAGAAGGGGCTCGAGCCGAAGTTCGCCAAGCGCACGGGCCTCATCCTCGACCCGTATTTTTCGGGTACCAAGCTCGCCTGGTTGCTCGACAACGTGAAGGACGCGCGCAGGCGCGCCGCGGACGGCGAACTGCTCGCCGGCACGATCGACAGCTTCCTGATCTGGCGACTGACGGGGGGAAAGAACCACGTCACGGACGCCACCAACGCCTCGCGCACCCTGGTCTACAACATCGCCAGGAACGAGTGGGACAAGGACCTGCTGAAGATCCTCGACATCCCCGCCACGATGTTGCCGGAGGTGAAGGACTGCGCCGACGACTTCGGCACCACCGAGGAAAAGCTGTTCGGCGCTGCGATCCCGATCCTCGGCGTTGCCGGCGACCAGCAGGCGGCGACCATCGGCCAGGCCTGCTTCGAGCGGGGCATGATCAAGTCGACTTATGGAACCGCCTGCTTTGCCGTGCTCAACACGGGCGAGGAACTCATCCGCTCGAAGAACCGGCTGCTCTCGACCATCGCCTACAGGCTCGACGGCAAGACAACCTACGCCCTCGAAGGCTCGATCTTCGTCGCAGGCGCGGCCGTGCAGTGGCTGCGCGACGGCATCAAGGTCATCGGCAAGGCGAGCGACAGCGGCGATCTGGCTGCCAAGGCAGACGAGACGCAGGACGTCTATCTCGTGCCGGCCTTCGTCGGCCTCGGCGCGCCACATTGGGACCCGGACGCACGCGGGGCGATGTTCGGCCTGACGCGCAATACCGGCCCGGCGGAGTTCGCCCGCGCGGCGCTGGAATCCGTCGCCTTCCAGACGCGCGACCTGCTCGATGCCATGTGGAAGGACTGCAAGGGTATGCAGGGCAACACCGTGCTACGTGTCGACGGCGGCATGGTCGCCTCCGACTGGGCCATGCAGCGTCTGGCCGATATTCTCGACGCTCCGGTCGATCGGCCGCAGATCCTGGAGACCACGGCGCTGGGTGCGGCCTGGCTAGCGGGATCGAAGGCTGGCGTGTGGCCCGACGCGAGGGCCTTCGCGAAGAAATGGGCGCTGGACTGCCGTTTCGAACCCGCCATGGACGGCAAACAGCGCACGCGCCGCATCAAGGGCTGGAAGGACGCTGTGCGGCGGACGCTCAGCAGCACCTGACCCGATTTTCCGGATTAGCTTGGGGAGAACGGCGCGTGCGGGCACGGCCTGCTTGCGGGGCGGGGCGCTTGTGCCTATGAGACCGCTTTGAGATGAGCTCCCAGCCGGACTTCCCGATCTATCCGCACCGACACCTGCTCGGTATCCGGGAGCTTTCTCCCGCCGACATCGAGTTGTTGCTCGACCGCGCCGAGAAGGCGGTGGCGATATCCAGGCAATCCGAAAAGAAGATGTCGACCCTGCGCGGCCGCACGCAGATAAACCTCTTCTACGAGGCGTCCACCCGCACGCAGTCTTCCTTCGAACTCGCGGGCAAGCGGCTCGGCGCCGACGTCATGAACATGTCGGTGGCGTCCTCTTCCGTTAAGAAGGGCGAGACGCTGATCGATACGGCGATGACGCTGAACGCCATGCGGCCCGACATCCTGATCATCCGCCACTCTTCGGCCGGCGCTGCGGCACTTCTGGCCCAGAAGGTGGGATGCTCGGTGGTCAATGCCGGCGACGGCGCGCACGAGCATCCGACCCAGGCGCTGCTCGACGCGCTGACGATCCGCCGGGCGCGCGGCACCATCGCCGGGCTGACGGTGGCGATCTGCGGCGATGTCCTGCATTCGCGCGTGGCGCGTTCCAACATCATCCTTCTCAACGCACTCGGTGCGCGGGTCCGGGTCGTCGCTCCGTCGACGCTGTTTCCGGCCGGCATCCGTCACATGGGGGTGGAGGTCTTCAACTCCATGTCCGAGGGGCTGAAGGGCGTCGACGTCGTCATGATGCTGAGGCTGCAGCGCGAGCGCATGGAAGGCGCCATGGTGCCTTCGGTGCGCGAATACTTCCGGTACTTCGGCCTCGACGCGGAGAAGCTGAAACTCGCGCGGGAGGGTGCGCTGGTCATGCATCCCGGCCCGATGAACCGGGGCGTCGAGATCGCATCCGAGATCGCGGACGGGCCGCAGAGCGTCATCCAGGAACAGGTGGAGATGGGCGTGGCGGTGCGCATGGCCGTCATGGAGGCGCTGCTGGACCCGCGCCGCAACGAGGATCGCGCCGCATGAGGACGCCCGCGACCGGCACCACCGTCTTCGCAAATGCCCGCATCCTCGATCCTTCGCGGGGGATCGACGAGCGTGGAACCGTGATCGTGACCGACGGCCGCATCGCCGCTGCCGGTGCCGGCGCCGCGAACCAGGGCGTGCCGGAGGGCGCCGAGCAGATCGACTGCGGGGGCAGGGCGGTGATGCCCGGCCTGGTCGACGGCCGTGTCTTCATCGGCGAACCGGGTGCGGAGCACCGCGAGACGATAGCTTCGGCGAGTGCGGCCGCCGCCGCCGGAGGGGTCACGTCGCTCGTCATGATGCCGGACACCAGCCCGGTGATCGACGAGGTGTCGCTGGTCGAGTTCGTGCTGCGCACCGCGCGCGATACGGCCGACGTCAACATTCACCCGGCCGCGGCGATCACCCGCCGCCTGGAAGGGCACGAACTGACGGAATTCGGACTGTTGCGCGAGGCGGGCGCCGTCGCCTTCACCGAAGGGCGGCGCAGCCTGCGTAGCGCGCTGGTCATGCGCCGCGCGCTCACATACGCGCGCGATTTCGGCGCGGTCGTTGCCCACGAGACGCAGGATCCCGATCTTGCCTCCTCCGGCGTCATGAACGAGGGGCTGTTCGCCAGCTGGCTCGGACTGCCCGGCATCCCCCGAGAAGCGGAAGCCATCCCGCTGGAACGCGACCTGCTTCTCGCCCGGCTCACGGGCAGCGCCTATCATGCCGCCAAGATCTCCACCGCAATCTCCGCCTCGGCTATCGCCCGCGCCAAGAACGACGGGGCGAAGGTCACCGCGGGCGTGTCCATCAATCACCTCTCGCTCAACGAGAACGACGTCGGCGAATACCGCACCTTCTTCCGCCTGTCGCCGCCGCTGCGCTCGGAGGAGGACCGCCTGGCGATGGTGGAGGCGGTGCGCGACGGCACGATCGACATCGTCGTTTCCTCGCACGATCCGCAAGACGTCGACACCAAGCGGCTTCCCTTCGCAGACGCCGCCGACGGCGCGATCGGCCTGGAGACGCTGCTGGGCGCGGCACTGCGCCTCCACCACAATGGCGACCTGCCGCTGTTGCGCATCGTCGAACTCCTCTCGACCGCGCCGGCGCGCCTTTTCGGCCTGCCCGGCGGGACGCTCGCGCCCGGGAGCGCGGCCGATCTGATCCTCGTCGATCTCGACGATCCCTGGGTCGTGCAGGAGACCGGAATCCGCTCGCGATCCAAGAACACCTGTTTCGAAGGCGCCCGCCTGCAGGGCCGGGTCTTGCAAACCATGGTAGCGGGCCGCACAATATTTTCGACCCGCTAGCCGGTCGCGCCTGCACAGGACCATCGATGCCCGATCCGATCAGCTGGCAGCTCGCCCTGCCGTATCTCCTCGCAGCCCTGGTTTTCGGATACCTTCTGGGCTCCATCCCCTTCGGCTTGCTGATCACCCGGGCAGCCGGCCTCGGCGACGTGCGCAAGATCGGATCCGGCAACATCGGCGCGACCAACGTGCTGCGGACGGGAAACAAGAAACTTGCCGCGCTGACACTGCTCCTCGATGCGCTCAAGGGTACGGCGGCAGTACTGATCGCGGGTCTCTACGGTCCCGACCAGGCTTTCGTCGCAGGCTTGGGAGCGTTCCTCGGACATCTCTTCCCGGTCTGGCTCGGCTTCAGGGGCGGGAAGGGCGTGGCGACCTATCTGGGCGTCCTCATCGCAGTTGCCTGGGAGGGCGCCCTGGTCTTCGCGGTCGCCTGGCTGGCAGTCGCTTTCCTCACGCGATACTCCTCGCTTGCCGCATTGGTCTCCGCTGTCGCCGTTCCCGTCGCGCTTTATCTTATCGGCCACGTGCAGGCGGCCGAGCTGTTCGTGCTGATGAGCGTTATTGTCTTCTTCAAGCACAGGGCAAACATCGCGCGCCTCGCCGCGGGAACGGAATCCCGTATCGGGGCCAAGGGATGAACCCCCGGCCGGGCGCTGGTCCGCGGTCGCTGAACGACCGTCAGCGCCTGAACTGGTTGCGCCTGATCCGCACCGACAACGTTGGACCGGCGACCTTTCGCGATCTGGTCAACCGGTTCGGCTCGGCCGAGGCCGCGCTGGCGCGTCTTCCCGATCTCGTCCGCGCCGGCGGTTCCGCGCGTCCCGCCAAGATCTGTTCGGAAGACGAAGCGCAGGCGGAACTCGAAGGCATCGCCCGCGTCGGCGCGCGGTTGATCGCACTCGGCGAGGCCGATTATCCGCCGCTCCTGAGAATGATGGACCAGCCGCCGCCGCTGGTCACCGTACTCGGCGAGCCCGCCGTTTTCGCCCTGCCGCCAATGGCGGTCGTGGGGGCGCGGAATGCCTCGCTCTCGGGCATCAAGCTCGCCCGCTCCATTGCCAGCGAGATCGGGCGCGAAGGCTACGCGGTGGTCTCGGGCCTGGCGCGGGGCATCGATGCCGCCGCCCATCAGGGCAGCTTGGCCACCGGTACCGTGGCAGTGCTGGCCGGCGGTATCGACCGGCCCTATCCGCCCGAAAATGTCGAACTCTGTCGCGAAATCGCCGGCAGCGCCGGAGCCGTAGTCACGGAAATGCCGCTGGGCTGGGAACCGCGCGCCCGCGACTTCCCGCGCCGGAACCGCATCATCGCCGGCCTGTCGCACGGCCTTCTGGTCGTGGAGGCAGCCATGCGCTCGGGATCGCTGATCTCCGCCCGGCTCGCGGGGGAGATGGGACGGCTGGTGTTCGCCGTGCCC
This sequence comes from Aquibium oceanicum, assembly GCF_001889605.1. Classification (NCBI taxonomy): domain Bacteria; kingdom Pseudomonadati; phylum Pseudomonadota; class Alphaproteobacteria; order Hyphomicrobiales; family Phyllobacteriaceae; genus Aquibium; species Aquibium oceanicum. Next base: position 2,678,232 of record NZ_CP018171.1, read on the forward strand.
GGCTCGCCGCTCGACCCGCGTTCGGCCGGAACCAATGGGCTCCTGAAGGACGGCGCAATCCTCGTGACCGAAGCCCGCGACATTCTCGAGCAACTGTCGCCGCTGATCGGCGCGCCGCTTCCGTCGGCAAGAACGCTGGAAGAGCCTCCGGATTTCTCCGTCACGCCGCAGCCCGATGACAGCGACCGCTCGCGCGTCGTCGAGGCGTTGGGCGCGACGCCGACCGCGGTCGACGAGATCATCCGGCACACCGGTCTGCATCCGGCGCAGGTGTTCATGGTGCTCCTGGAACTCGACCTGGCGGGGCGGCTCGAACGGCATCCGGGCGGAATGGTTTCCCTTCTGTTCCCGGGATGATACACTGAGGTTCGGGCCTCGACTGGCGGGAGCCCGCTTCGCCCTAATCACGGAAATGTTCCGGGCGCTTCTGGATATATTGGAACCGCTCGTCACAAGCGTCGTTCCATCGCCAGAGGGACTGAAGTGCCCAGTCAGGAGGCAACTATGAAAAAGTTTATCACAACGCTCTGTGCCGCGGCGATCAGCGTTTCCTTCGCAGGGACGGGATTGGCGCAGACGGCAGCCGGCGGCGTGCAGACCGTGGCCCCGCCGACGTCTAGTGATGCGCGCGTTATCCAGGTGCAGGGCATGGACTACCACGGCGTCGGTCCTCGCTGGAATCGCGGCGGGCGTCATTTCCGCGATGGCCGTCACTACAGGGGTCGCATCCCGCACTATCGGGGTTACCGCGGCCACCACCGCTATCGGCCTGGTTACCGTCGCCACGGAAACTTCTGGTATCCCGGCGCGGCATTCATCGCGGGCGCGATCATTTCCGGCGCTATCAACAACGCCAATCGCTCGGGCAGCCCGCACATCCAGTGGTGTTACGACAAGTATAGGTCCTACCGTGCGTCGGATAACACCTACCAGCCCTACCACGGGCCGCGTCAGCAGTGCTATTCGCCCTACAGCTGATCCTTACAGGAAACCGAAATGAAAGAACCCCGCCGTCGCCGGCGGGGTTCTTTTTTTGACTAGGAGGAAAACTTCAGGCTGCGGCCGAGACGGATCCTTCGGCGCCGGTCGGCACGGAGGCGATCGTCTTCAGAACCTGGCTGGCGATCTGGTAGGGGTCGCCCTGCGAGTTCGGACGGCGATCCTCGAGATAGCCCTTGTAATCGTTGCGGATGAACGAGTGCGGCACCCGGATCGAGGCACCACGGTCGGCGACGCCGTAGGAGAACTTGTTCCAGGGAGCCGTCTCGTGCTTGCCGGTCAGGCGCTTGTCGTTGTCCGGGCCGTAGACCGCGATGTGGTCCATCAGGTTCTTCTCGAAGGCCGCCATCAGCGCCTCGAAATACTCCTTGCCGCCCACCTCGCGCAGGTAGGTGGTCGAGAAATTGCAGTGCATGCCCGAGCCGTTCCAGTCGGTGTCACCCAGCGGCTTGCAGTGATACTCGATGTCGATGCCGTACTTCTCGGTCAGCCGCTCCAGCAGGTAGCGCGCCATCCAGATCTGATCCGCGGCCTTCTTGGAACCCTTTCCGAAGATCTGGAATTCCCACTGGCCCTTGGCGACTTCGGCATTGATGCCTTCGTGGTTGATGCCGGCCGCAATGCACAGGTCGAGATGCTCCTCGACGATCTGGCGTGCAACGTCGCCGACGTTCTTGTAGCCGACGCCGGTGTAATAGGGACCCTGCGGCGCGGGATAACCGGAGGTCGGGAAGCCGAGCGGACGGCCGTCCTTGAAGAAGAAGTACTCCTGCTCGAAGCCAAACCAGGCGCCGTCGTCATCCAGGATCGTGGCGCGCATGTTGCTCGGATGCGGCGTCTCGCCATCGGGCATCATGACCTCGCACATGACGAGAATGCCGTTTGCGCGGGCCGGATCGGGGTAGAGCGCCACCGGCTTGAGGACGCAATCCGAGTTGCGGCCTTCCGCCTGCATGGTCGACGAGCCGTCGAAGCCCCACAGCGGAAGCTCTTCGAGGGTAGGGAAGTCACTGAATTCTCTGACCTGCGTCTTGCCGCGGAGGTTGGGAACCGGGGTGTAGCCGTCGAGCCAGATGTACTCCAGTTTGTACTTGGTCATTGCGTTCTCTCTAGATTGTTGCGCCGGGCGAGGGCCGGTCGCTGCCGTCCTCGAATCTCCGCATTAACCGAAGCAATTCACATGCCAGACCGGCGAACGCATCGCCAAGGCAACGAAAAACATTTGAAATCATTAATTAACTACCGTTTCCGGAACATCCTGTCTCGGTCGGGCAAGCAGGGGGTGCTCCCAGTTCGGTTAAGGAAGTGGCGGCCTGCCGAAAAAATGGGCGCTGATTGCCGATGCATTCGCAGACCGCAACGCATCGCGCGCAAACGACTTTCGCCGGCAGTGACCCACACCGAAAAACAGAACAAATCGGCGCTTTGCCAGTTAGGGGAGCAAGGAACACGTCCGCTTAATAGTTGTGCAATTAGCGATATTTTTTTAGGCACATTGCAAAAAATGCGTGCAGGTATTAGATTCTCTTTCCCAGTCGCACGGTGAGAGCATCATCGAAGGAGAACACAAAGTCATGGTCACGGAATTCGCTCGGCCTTCGGCCCAGATCTATCACTTTCCGGTGAGCGCCGAAGCGCGCCGCAAAGCCAGGGAACGCCGCTTCGATCTCAGACAGCCGCTTGCTGAAGCGTCCGCCGCGGCGGTTGTCGATGGAAGCTGGTACCACGAGGAAGCCATGCGCGAGGAAAGCGGGACCAAGCGCTGAGCCACGCAGTACTCGGATACGCTCTCGGCGACGCTGCCTGATGACCTTTTCCGCGTTCGACGACGGAGACCCCGCTGTCGAATTGCAGGGACGTTTATCGGACGATGCCGACTGAGCACGCTTGCAATTGCGGTCACGACGCGATCGCGGCCGATGGCCTCTCGTGAAGGGACAGGTCGAACTCGACCTGGTTCCGGCCATTCCGCTTTGCCTTGTAGAGACGCTTGTCTGCCTTCCCGTAGAGGTCGGCGAAGGTTGTCCTAAAGCGGAAAGCAGCGCCGCCGACGCTGACGCTCAGGCCATATTGCTTGCCGTCGGGCGCGAATTTCAGTTCCATCACCGCGAGCCGGATGCGTTCGGCCACCAGTTTCATCAGTCCCGGCGGCGTCGATGGCAAGAAGACAGAAAACTCCTCTCCGCCGATGCGGCCGACGATGTCGGTCTGGCGCACTGCGCTACTGATGCCCTGCGCGATCAGCTTCAGCGCCTCGTCGCCGCGATCATGCCCGAACGTATCGTTGACGGACTTGAAGTGGTCGACATCGATCACGAGCAACGCACCCTCCCGTTCCCTTCCTTCAAGCTTTTCGAGATAGCCTTCCACGAGTGCCGTGAACGCCCGGCGGTTGAAGCATGAGGTCAGGCTGTCGGTCGCCGAAACTTCGAGAAGTTCCTGATGCGCGATCGCCATCTCTCGCAACTTGCTCAGGAGGAGGAAGAACAGGGGCGGCGCAAGCAGGAGCGGGATGAGCAGATTGTTGAGGGGGTTGTCGCCCCAGCGCCAGCCTTCTTCGAATGAGTAGCTGTCGAAGGCGAACGACACCGCAATGCAGATCAGCGTGCCGATCGCGGTGGAAAGCAAAACCCGCGCCCGTCCCCGCCGCGAAAAATCCAGCCTGCCTTTGAACATATGAGACCGCTCCTCCTGCTGTCAGCGTAGGAGAGCATCGTTAAGGCGGGCTTTCGCAAACGTGCCCGATCCGATCACGAGATCGTGTAGGTGGTGCACCAACCGCCGAGCGGGCTATGGAGCAACGCGGTGGACGGCCGTTCGCTCGCCGCTTTCGGCTTGGACTGTTGCGGGCTCCTGGAAGGTCCGCCGGGATGGTCCGTCCTAGCGGATGGGGCGATCTTCCCCACCGGCTTCGATTACGCTTTCGAGCAGTTTGCGGAGTGCAGCCGAGCCCTTGTGGCCGAGATGCTCTTCCAGCGCCGAATTCTGCTCTTCCACATGGCCACGCACCCGGTCGAACAGGGCTTTCCCACGATCGGTCGTGTAGACGAGCACGCGGCGCTGGTCCTGCGGATCGGGCGCCCTATGCACAAGGCCGCGCGCCACCATCTTGTCGGTCATCTTCGTCAGCGCCGGGTGGTTCATCAGCACGAGGTCGGCGATCTCTCCCATGGAGCGGCCGTTGCGGTCGCTCAGCACCTCCAGCATGCGCCACTGTTCCACGCTGACGCCCTCCGACTGAAGTTCGCGCTCCAGGTCGCCATGCAGCTTTCGATGGGTCTGCGCCACGAGATAGGCGAGGTAATCGCTCAGCGATCGTTCGGTCACATTCCTCTCCCGGAGGGATGATCGGCTCTGATCCGCCGCGAATCGACGCGGCAATGGCCGATTGCCATCATTGCCCGCTTCAGATACTTAATTCGGAAAACAAAAACAACAATACGGGAACCGAATAGCGGGAGATCCTGGCGAAATGATCCAGCGATCGATGTTGCGCCACGGGGCGGGCGGCCGCGGCTACACGCCGCTGTCCGGCTTCGACGTTCCCGATTGGTCGTATTTTCGAGGCGCCGGGCGAAACCGCATCGCGGTCATGGTCCCGATGAGCGGGTCCGCCGGCATCTGGGGGCCTTCCTGCATCTCCTGCGCCCAACTGGCGGCCGACGAGATCAACCGGCACCGGGGAATCGGCGATCGGGAGGTGGAACTGGTCTTCCTCGATGCCGACGATTCGGTGGTGGACAGTGCGGTCGAAACGATCGCCGGCCTGGTGGATGATGGCGGCGTGAGCGCCGTCGTCGGCATGCATGTCAGTTCCGTCCGGCAGCGGTTGAACGAGGTCCTGCGCGGACGCATTCCCTATGTCTACACGCCGCTCTACGAAGGCAACGAGCGCGCGCCGGGCTGCTTCGCCATCGGCGAGACGCCCGCCGAACAGCTCGCGCCGGCCATCCGTCGTCTTGCGGAGACGCTGAAGGTTCGCCGATGGGCGCTGGTCGGAAACGACTATGTTTGGCCGCGCGCCTCCCACCGGTTCGCCAAGGACCGCATCGCCGAAGCGGGAGGGCAGGTGGTGTTCGAGACCTATGTGCCCTTCGGTATCGAGGAACCCGTGGAACTCGTGGAACGTGTCGCGGCCGCGAAGCCCGATATCGTTCTGCTCTCGCTGATTGGCCAGGAGGCGGTCGAGTTCAACCGGGTCTTCGGCGCGATGCGGCTCGACCGGTCGATCGTGCGGTTCTCCACCGCGATCGAAGAGAACGTGCTGCTGGCGACCGGGGCCGACGGCACGCGCAGGCTCTATGCCGCGTCTGCTTACTTCGCCAGCCTGCGCAGCGATGCGAACCTCTCTTTCGTGGAGCGATACCGCACCCTGCATGGCGAACGGGCGCCGGTTCTCAACGCACTCGGCCAATCCATCTACGAAGGCATGCATTTCTACTCCGCCCTCAGGGACGGCAAGCGCGCGCGCCGAGCGCCGATCGTTTATCGCAGCGCCCGCGGCGGCACCTATTTCGACAACGAGCGGAAGGCAAATCCAATCTATCTGGCCCGCGCCGACGAACATTTGTTCTCGGTCATCGAACGCCTGGTCTGAGGGACCGCTCGTCTTTCCGGAAGGTCGAACGACGCTTCGGAAAATGCTTGAATAGGAAAATAAAAAGCTTGAAAAAGAAAATGTCGTCGCGCTAGGTTCCTTTCCAATTCAAGGAACCGCGGCATCGGGAATACGCGATTCCGTCCATCGGAAACGGAGATTGGCGCGTGGCCTGGTTTCTAGCCCTCGTCGTACTGGTCGTAGTCGTCGTACTCGGCGTTCTCTTCCTCAACCGCTTCTATGCCAAGTCGACGCGCGAGACCGCGCTGGTGCGCACCGGCCTAGGGGGACGCCGCATCTTGATGGACGGCGGCGCGGTGGCGCTTCCGATCCTTCACCGCATCGAGCGCATCAACATGCGCACGATGAGGCTCAAGATCGAGCGCCAGGGTCCCCAGGCACTGATTTCCGAGGACCGGCTGCGAGTCGACGTCTCGATGGAGTTCCACGTTCGGGTCGAGCCAACCGACGCCGGCATTGCCACCGCCGCGCAGGCTTTCGGCTCGAAGTCCTTCCGCGAGGAGGAGATGCAGGGGCTGATCGAGGGCAAGCTTGTCGATGCGATCCAGTCCGCCGTCGCCAGCCGCTCGATGGACGAACTGCACGAGCGGCGCGACGCCTTCGTGGAGGCGGTCGCCGAGCGCCTTTCAGCCAATCTCGCCCGTTCCGGCCTGATGCTCGATTCGGTTTCGCTGGTGCGCCTCGACCAGACACCGTTCAACGCGCTCGACGAGAACAACGCCTTCAATGCCGTCGGCATGAGGAAACTCGCCGAACTGGTCAGCCACAACAAGAAGGCCCGCGTGCAGGTCGAGACCGAGACCGACGTCGAGGTGCGGCGCCGGCAGCTCGAGCAGACCAAGCAGCGGCTGATGATCGAGCGCGAGCAGGAGGAGGCCGAACTCGCCAAGCGGCTCGACCTCGAGCGGCGCCGGATCGATCTAGACACCGAAATTCACAATGCCCGCACCGAAGCGGACCGCATCGCCGAGGAAGCCCGCATCGCCAAGGCCGGCGAGGTCAAGCGCGCCGAGATCGAGCGCGATCTCGTGCTGCGCAAGCACGAGATCGAGGCGATGCTCGCGGTGGAGACCGCCAAGATCGACAACGCCATCCGCATCGCGGCCAAGCGCGGCGAGGAGCAGGCGGCGGAAGCCGGCTTCGAGACCGCCCGCACGAAGCTGGTCAAAGCCCAAGAGGCGGTCCAGACCGAGCGCGACATGGCCGCAGCCGAGCGCATGCGTCAGCTTGCGCTCCTGAAGGCGCGCGAGAATGCCGAGGTCGAGGACCAGAAGGTGAAGGCGCAGGTCGACACCATCCTCGAACTTGCCAAGGCAGAGGGCAATGCCGTCCAGGTCAGAGCCGAGGCAGAGCGTCACCGCCTGATCTCGGAATCCGAAGGCAAGGCCGCCATGATCGAGGCGGAGAACGCGCAGAGCGAACAGATCCTGCGGCTGAGGCTGGAACTGCACAAGCTCGACATGCTGCCGGAGATCGCCGCCCAGATGGTGAAGCCGGCCGAAAAGATCGACTCTATCCGCATCAACCACATTTCGGGCCTGGGTTCGTTGGGCGGAGGAAGTGGAGCCGGAGAGGGAGGCAGCGGCAGTGGCGGAGGTTTCCAGTCGGCGCTCGATTCCATCATGGGCATGGCCATCGGCTTCCCCGCGCTGAAGAAGCTCGGCGAGGAGATCGGCGTGGAGATGGACGCCAATCTCGGTGCCCGCGCGCTGGACGCTATCAACCGCACGCCCGTGCGCAAGAAAGACTGATCACGCAACCGATTTCTGACGCGCCGGGAGACGCGTCCCAACGACGAAAAGGGGAAGAACGATGACCATTACCAGACGCACCATTCTCAAGGGCGCGGCGGCCGCCGGCTCAGCGGCACTCGCAAGCCCGGTCTTCATCCGCAACGCCTTCGCCGAGGATCCGATCAAGCTCGGCACCGTCTTCGACATATCCGGCATCTTCGACGCCTACGGCAAGCCAATCGACATGGCCGTGCAGCTCGCGGTGAAGCAGCTCAATGACGGCGGCGGTCTGCTCGGCCGGCCGATCGAGCACATCGGCTACGACACGCAGTCGAACATGGCGCTCTACACGCAATACGCCCAGCAGCTGACCCGCCAGGTCAAAGTCGACGTCGTGCACGGCGGCATTCTGTCGGCTTCGCGCGAAGCGATACGCCAGACGCTGCGCCGCGCCAACACGCTCTATTTCTACAACATCCAGTACGAGGGCGGCGTCTGCGACAGGAACTGTTTCATTACCGGTGTGACGCCGGCGCAGACCACCGAGGTGCAGATTCCCTACACGATGGAGAAGTGGGGCAAGAAGGTCTACATCCTCGCCGCCGACTACAACTACGGCCAGCTCATGGCCCGCTGGATCCAGAAATACTTCAAGGACAACGGCGGCGAGACCGTTGCGGTGGACTTCTTCCCGCTGGACGTGGCCGATTTCGGATCGACCATCACCAAGATCCAGACGGCCGCGCCCGACATGGTCTATTCGGCGCTCGTCGGCGGCGCGCACCTGTCCTTCTACCGCCAGTGGGCGGCAGCGGGCATGAAGTCGCGCATCCCGCTCGCCTCGACAACGCTCGGCGTCGGTTCCGAACACCTCGTGCTGACGCCCGAGGAAGGGGACGGCATCGTGGTCTGCTACAACTACTCGCCCGAGCTCGATACGCCTGCCAACAAGGCGTTCACAACTGCCTGGGGCGAGATGCACGGGGCCGAGACCATTCCCAACATCCACGAACTGGCCGTGTCCAACTATCAGGGCATCATGTTGTGGGCGGAGGCCGTCAAGGCGGCGAATTCGGTCGAGCATGACAGCCTGATCACGGCGCTGGACAGCGGGCTCTCCTACGAGGGACCGGCCGGCATGGTGACCATCGATCCGAAAACGCACCACGCCACGCTCGACGTCCATCTGATGGAGATGCGGGACCAGAAGCTCAACGTCATCAAGAGCTTCGGCGCGCGCGAACCGATTGACACCCAGTTGGTCTGCGATCTCGTCGCCAACCCCGACGACAACCAGCAGTACGAAATCGACATCTGATCGGGCAGACCTCGTTCGCTTCCTCTCCGGCTAGCCGGAGGGGGAGCGTCCGGATGGCCGGACACGATACCAATTCCGACAGGAAAGAGCGGGCCCTGATGGACCTCGCAGCCGTCTTCATCCTCGAAATCCTCTATTCGATCGCGGTTCTGGTTCTGATCAGCGCCGGGCTGGCGGTCGTGTTCGGGATGATGCGCGTCATCAACCTCGCCCATGGCGAGTTCATGATGATGGGCGGCTACGCGACAATCGTCGCCGTCAAGGCGGGGGTGAACGTTTATGTCGCGATGTTGATCGTGGCGCCGCTCGCCGTCGGCCTGATCGGGCTCGTCGTGGAACGGCTCGTGATCCGCTTCCTCTACGGGCGGCTCGTCGACACGATGCTTGCCACCTGGGGGCTCAGCCTCGCCTTCACGGGCGCGGCGGTCATGATCTTCGGCAACACGACGACCGGCGTCTCGACGCCGATCGAGGGCTTCACCCTCGGCGCCTACCAGATCAACGGCTACAACTTCTTCATCATCATCGTATCGATCCTGCTGCTGGTCGCTTCCTATATCGTCCTGCGCGGCACCCGGCTCGGCCTCGTCGCCCGCGGCACCATGCAGAGCGCCGACATGGCCTCGGCCCTCGGCTACAGCCCCGACCGGGTCTACATGACGACCTTCTTCGTCGGTTCGGCGCTTGCCGGGCTTGCCGGGGGCGTGCTCGCGCCGCTCGTCGGCCTCGTGCCGACGTGGGGCACGCTCTATATCGCCAAGGCCTTCATCACCGTCATCTCCGGTGGCGCCTCTATCGTCCTCGGCCTGCTCTCCAGCGCGACCGTCTTCGGCCTCGTGTCGCAGACCTTCACCTTCCTCTCCGGGCCGGTCATCGGCGAAGTGGCGCTTCTGGTTGCCGCCATCGTGCTGTTGCGCCTACTGCCTCAGGGCATCACCGGCCGCTTCTTCAAGGGACGCCTCTGAATGGACCGCAGCGCCCTTCGAGACGCGCCCTGGGTCGTGGCGGCGGGCATCGTCGTGATGTTCGCGGCGCCGCTGATCCTGAATTTCTACACGCTCACGCTGCTGGTGATCTACGGCATGCTTGCGCTGAGCCTCGGCCTTATCTGGGGCTTCGGCGGCATCCTGTGTTTCGGCCAGGCCGCGTTTTACGGGTTAGGCGCTTATGCCTACGCCATCTCGGCCGCCAACATCGGCGAGAGCACGGTACCGATGCTCCTGGCGATCGCCATCCCCTTCGTCTTCGCATTCCTGCTCGGCGCGATGATGTTCTACGGCAGGCTCACGGACGTCTACATGGGCGTCATCACGCTGGTCGTGACGCTGATCTTCTTCCGCTTCATGAACACGACGGCGGGACCGGAATACCAGATCGGGCAGGCCCGCCTCGGCGGCTACAACGGCATCCCTGGCTACCAGACACTCAACGTGCCGGGTGACGCCTCCGCCTACATCTGGGACGAGAGCCTCTACTACACCTGCTTCGTCATCCTGCTCGTCGTCTACGTGCTGGTGCGGCTCTTGCTGGCGAGTCCGTTCGGCCGCATCGCCGTAGCCATCCGGGAAAACGAGAACCGCGTCGAGCTGATGGGCTACGACGCACGACTTCGCAAGAGCGTCCTCTTCGCGATCGGCGGCGGCATCGCGGGGCTCGCGGGCGCGCTCTATGCCTCCTGGGCCGAGATCGTGACGCCCGGTCTCTTCTCGCTCGGCCAGTCGGCCGAGATCATCATCTGGTGCATCGTCGGAGGTCTCGGCACGCTGGTCGGACCCGTCCTGGGCGCGGCGGTTCTCGGCTACCTGAAATTCGCGCTCGGCCAGCAGACGGCGGTCGACAACGTGCTCGTCATGGGCCTGATCCTCGTCGTCGTCGTGCTCGTCCTGCCGCGCGGCGTGGTGCCGTCGCTGATCACTGCCTTCAGCCGCTCGTCGCGCCGCAGAGGCCCCGGGAGCAGGCGACGCCGCGGACCCAGGGGAGCGCGCGCCGATGGCTGACGTCGTCCTCGAGACCCGCAACCTCACCATGCGGTTCGGCGGCGTCACCGCCGTCGACAACGTCAATTTCAAGCTCCGCCGCGGCGAGCTTCGCTGCCTGATCGGGCCGAACGGCGCGGGCAAGACCACCTTCTTCCGCTGCCTTACCGGCATCCTCAAGCCGACCGCCGGCGAGGTCTTCATCGACGACATCGAAACCACCGGTTGGGACCCGCAGTACGTCGCGCGCATGGGCATCGGCATCAAGACGCAGGTGCCGAGCGTCATGGACGGTCTGTCGGTGCGCGAGAACGTCTGGCTGTCGGCCTACCGCCTGAGCGGTGCCCGGGAGGCGGATCGCATCGCGGCCGAGGTCATCGAGCGGCTCGGCCTCGGCGACATCGCACGTTCCACCGTCGGACGGCTCGCACACGGCGAACGCCAGCGCGTCGAACTCGGCATCGTGGTCGCAGCGCGCCCCTGGCTGGTGCTCCTGGACGAGCCGGCGGCGGGCATGACCGGCGAGGAGGTCGAGCGCATGGTCGGCATCATCCACGAGATCAACCGCGACGCGGCTTTGATCATCGTCGAGCACGACATGCAGTTCATCCGCTCGATCGCGGCACAGATTACCGTCTTCTCGCAGGGAGCCGTGCTGATGGAAGACACGGTCGAGGCCGTCATGAGCGACAGCCGCGTGCGCGACGTCTACCTGGGCAAGAGGGGCTGATGACCGACACGCGCTCCGCTCTCGACATCCGCGGCCTGACGGCCGGCTACGGGCGCATCCCCGTCCTGCACGGCATCGACCTGACCGTCGCCGCTGACGAATTCGTCGGCATTCTCGGCCACAACGGCATGGGGAAGTCGACGCTCCTGAAGACCGTGATGGGGTTTATCCCCGCGACGGGCGGCACGGTGAGGCTCGACGGCGAGGACGTCACCGGGCTTCCCCCGCACGAGCGTTCGCGGCGCGGCATCGGCTACGTGCCGCAGGGCAGGGGCATCTTCCCGAAACTGTCCGTGCGCGACAACCTGCGCATGGCCTGGCATGCCGACACGGGGCTGGACGAGGGCGAAGCCGTCGACCGCGTGCTCGCCGATTTCCCGCGCGTCGAGCGCCTTCTCGATCGCGACGGCGGTGCGCTATCCGGCGGCGAGCAACAGTTGCTGGCGCTTGCCCGCTGCCTCATGGCCAATCCCTGGCTCCTCCTTCTCGACGAACCGACCGAGGGCATACAGCCCTCCATCATCGAGGAGATCGAGGACACGCTGACAAGATTGCGCAGGAGCCGCGGCCTGACCGTCGTGCTGGTCGAGCAGAATTTCGAGTTCATCGCCACGCTGTCCGACCGGGTCGTCGTCCTGGAGCGCGGCCGCGTCACCGGCGAGATCCATGCCGAGGCGCTGAAGGACCCGCGCCAGGTGGAGGAATTCCTCGGCTTCGGATCGGTGCGCCGCACCCGTGCCGGCGGCGGCCATGGCGCGACATCACCCTCGCCCGCGCGGCCCGCCGGCTCCCGCCCCTCCGGCGCACCGGCGCAGGCCCTGCCCGGCGTGCCGACCTTCAGCCCCGCCGGCAATCCCGCCATGGCCGCGCATGCGATGCTCTCGCCCTCATCGGCGCGCCCCGCGCCGGCCGCGATGGCTGCGTCCTATCCATCGTCCACCCATTCCGCGCCTCCTGCCGCAGCGCCTGCGATCCCGCGCGGCCCGGAGCGTGCGCCAACCGATCTTCCGAGGGAGTTTTCAATGAGCATCAGGCGACCCACGCTGGAGCAGATGCGCAGTCTGGTCGGCGGCCTCCACATGTCGATGGGCGACCGGGAGATCATGGATTACATGACGCTGATGGAAGCGACCTTCGAGGCCTACGACGTCGTTGCCGGCATGCCCGACAACCTGCCGCAGGTGAAGTATCCGCGCACGCCGGGCTATCGGCCTCCGGCGTCCGAAAACCCGATGAACGCCTGGTACGTCAAGTCCGAGGTGCGCGGTGCGCATTCGGGACCGCTCGCTGGGCGAAAGATCGTGCTCAAGGACAATGTCTGCCTGGCAGGCGTGCCGATGATGAACGGTGCCTCGACGCTGGAAGGCTATACGCCCGACGTCGACGCCACCGTCGTCACCCGCATCCTCGACGCGGGCGGCACCATCGTGGGCAAGGCGCATTGCGAATTTTTCTGCCTTTCGGGCGGCAGCCACACCAACGCGACCGGGCCTGTTCATAACCCCTGGAAGAGGGGCTACATCGCCGGCGGCTCGTCCTCCGGCTCCGGGGCGCTGGTCGGGGCGGGAGAGGTCGACATGGCGATCGGCGGCGACCAGGGCGGCTCGATCCGCATGCCGGCCTCCTTCTCCGGCGCCTACGGCATGAAGGCCACCCACGGGCTGGTGCCCTATACCGGAATCATGCCGATCGAGCCGACGATCGACCATGCCGGACCGATCACCCAGAACGTGCGCGACAACGCGCTGCTGCTGGAAGTCATCGCCGGAGAGGACGGCCTCGACCCACGCCAGTACGCGCCGCGCATCGACCGTTACACCGACGCGCTCGGGCAGGGGGTGTCGGGCATGCGCATCGGCATCGTGCGCGAGGGGTTCGGCCGCCCTGAATCGGAAGCGGACGTCGACGAGAAGGTCCGCGTCGCCGCCCGGCGCTTCCGCGATCTCGGCGCGACGGTGGAGGACATTTCCGTTCCCATGCACATGCAGGGCCAGGCGATCTGGACGCCGATCGCGCTTGAAGGCCTGACCGACATCATGATGCATGGCAACGGCTTTGCCACCGGCTGGCGCGGACTCTACGTCACCAGCCTGCTCGACTATCATTCCAATTGGCGCGCACGCGCCGACGAACTGTCGAAGAGCCTGAAGATCTCGATGTTCGTGGGCGAGTACATGCTCAAGCACCATCGCGGGCACTACTACGCCAAGGCGCAGAACCTGTCGCGTCGGCTGCGCGCGGCCTACGACGCCGCGCTCGGCCAGTACGATCTGCTGCTGATGCCCACCATGCCCATGAAGGCTCAGCCGCTGCCGCCGTCCGACGCGCCTCTCGCCCTCTACATCCAGCGCGCCTTCGAGATGATCGGCAACACCTGTCCGTTCGACACGACAGGGCACCCGGCGATGACCATTCCCTGCGGCCTGTCGGAAGGGCTCCCGATCGGCATGATGCTGATCGGGCGGCACTACCAGGAGAGCACGATCTACCGGGCTGCCGCCGCCTTCGAGCGGATCGGAGACTGGCGGACGATGTGAGGCGAGCGGCAGGCTTGGCCGTCCGCGCCATTCCTGCCATCTTCACGCCGCGAGCAACGCATGCTCATCGGGAGGAGCATCATGAACGGATTGTCGGAACCTCTGGGAGGGGTCCTGTCGAAAAGCCTGCTGACGCGGGAGGCGGAGCCGGTAACCGATCCCGCGGAGCTGAAGCCGCGCGAAGACAAGTCCTGGGTCGTGGGCGACCGATCGGTTCCGCTCCTGCGCCAGACGATCCCGCAAGCGCTTGCGCAGACCGTGGCGCGGCTCGGGTACCGCCCCGCGGCGATCTTCTGCGAGGCGGGGCGGCGCTACACCTGGAGCGAGTTCGCACGCGAGGTCGATGCCGTGGCGGCGGGGCTCCTCGCGCTCGGGCTGGAGAAGGGCGACCGGATCGGCATCTGGTCGCCGAACCGTCCCGAATGGCTGGTCACCCAGTTCGCCACCGCGCGGGTCGGGCTGGTGCTGGTGACGATCAATCCCGCCTACCGCCTCTCCGAACTCGAATACGTGCTGAACAAGGTCGGCTGCAAGGCGCTGGTTGCCGCGGCGCGCTTCAAGTCGAGCGACTATCTCGAAATGATCCGCTCACTTGCGCCGGAACTGGAGACGGCCGAGCCGGGACGGCTACAGGCCAGGCGTGTGCCTTCGCTTCGGGCAGTCATCCGCATGGGCGCGGAAAAATCCCCTGGCATGCTCTCCTTCGATGATCTCGCGAACCTCGCCGGCCCCGCACAGATGCGCACGGTCGATGCCGTCTCGGCCACGCTCGATCCCGACGAGGCGATCAACATCCAGTTCACAAGCGGCACCACCGGCGCGCCGAAGGGCGCGACGCTGACGCATGCCAACATCCTGAACAATGCCGACATGGTCACCCGTACGATCCGGCTCACCGAGGCCGACCGGCTGTGCATCCCCGTGCCGCTCTACCATTGCTTCGGCATGGTGATGGGCACGCTCGGCTGCGTCACCAAGGGTGCGACCATGGTGTTTCCCGGCGAGGGCTTCGATGCGACCTCCGCCCTGCAGGCCGTGGCAGGCGAGCGCTGCACCGGCTTCTACGGCGTGCCGACCATGTTCGTCGCCATGCTCGACCATCCGGATTTCAAGCGCTTCGACGTGACGTCGCTGCGTACCGGCATCATGGCCGGCGCTCCCTGTCCGATCGAGGTGATGAAGCGGGTCGTTTCTGATCTGCACATGCCCGAGGTGACGATTGCCTACGGGATGACGGAGACCAGCCCCGTCTCCTTCCAGAGCCATGTCAACGATCCCTTGGAAAAGCGCGTCTCGACGGTCGGGCGCATTCATCCGCATGTCGAGGTCAAGGTCATCGACGAGACCGGGCAGACCGTGCCGGTCGGCGTCTCGGGCGAACTCTGCACGCGCGGCTATTCCGTCATGAAGGGCTATTGGGACGACGCGGACAAGACGGCCGAGGCGATCGACGCGGACGGCTGGATGCACACCGGCGATCTGGCGACGATCGACGGCGACGGCTACTGCAACATCGTAGGACGCGTAAAGGACATGGTGATCCGCGGCGGCGAGAACGTCTATCCGCGCGAGGTCGAGGAGTTCCTCTATCGCCATCCCAAGGTCGCGCAGGTGCAGGTGTTCGGCGTGCCGGACGAGCGCTATGGCGAGGAACTGGCGGCCTGGATCGTGCTTCACCCGCACGAGGAAGCGACCGAGGAAGAGATCCGAGCCTTCTGCCGCGGCCAGATCGCGCACTACAAAGTGCCGCGCTATGTAAGCTTCAAGGACGCCTTGCCGATGACGGTCACCGGCAAGCCGCAAAAATTCATCATGCGCGACGAGATGGTGGCCGAACTCGGACTCAGCGAATCGAAGACCGCGTGAAGTCTCGCGTGTTTGCCCATCGGGCTGCGCAACGGGGATTGCTTGGGAAAAATGGTGGGTGATGTAGGGATCGAACCTACGACCCGCTGATTAAGAGTCAGCTGCTCTACCAACTGAGCTAATCACCCCCGGGCGCCAGTGTCGCGTTCGACGCCGACGTGGAGGCTACATAGCGGGTCGACCGCACCGTTGCAACCCTTTCCCGACCGACTATTTTGCCGGCGCGGCGATCAGACCGACAGCGTACCCTCGGCCATTCGGATCGCGTGTCCTCCGATCCGGGCAGCGCCGATCTGGCCTTGCGCGACGTCGATCTCGAGCCGGATCGCTGAGGGCCGGCCTATCTCCACGCCTTGCTCGATCCAGACCCGGTAGTCGCCGTCCAGAGGCTCGTCGTGCTGCATGATCTGGCCGGCGAAGGCTGCCGCCGCCGCTCCCGTCGCCGGATCCTCGGGGATGCCGTCATGAGTGGCGAACATGCGGGCATGGAAACCGCATGCGTGGTCGACCGTCTCCCGACAGTAGACATAGGCGTAGGCGATCGTCGACCCGATGCGGGGCGCGATGTCGAGCCAGGCGTGGGCGTCCATACTGGCGCGAGCTGCGGCATCGAGCCCGCTGACGGGTACCGCCACGAAGGGTACGCCCGCAGACCATGCCGCGGGCCGGTGATTCTCGAAGCCGATGTCGTCGGGATCAAGGCCGAGCGCTGCGGCGATGAGCTCGGGCTCGGCAGAGAGCGCCACAGGCTCCGGCAAGCGCGGCAGGTCGAACTCAGCGAAGGCCGTTGCCCCGTCCGTCCGAGTGACGGCACAGCGCACCGGGCCGACCTTTTCCTCCAGCACCAGGATCGCCGTCCCGCCGGTCCTCTCCTGCATTCCGTCCCGTTCGAACAGCGCGATCGCGGTGCCCACCGTCGGGTGCCCGGCGAAGGGCAATTCCGAGCGTGGCGTGAAGATGCGGATGGCGGCGGTATGGACCGGATGGGACGGAGGCGCGACGAAGACGGTCTCGGAGAGATTGAATTCGGCGGCGATCGCCTGCATGGCCTCGGCGGAAAGGCCTTCGGCATCGTGGACGATCGCCAGCGGATTGCCGGCGAGCGCGCGATCCGTGAAGACGTCGTAGATCTGGTACCGGCGCGGCGTCATCAGCAGATCTCCTTTTGCTTGGGCCTGCGTGACATAGCGCAAAGATGAGCAAAAATTAATTTGTAATATCCGCGCACTGGCCCAATCTGTGGCCTGAAGGTGACATGCCAGACTGTCCGTTCGCGAACGCCACGCCGCGATCGGCACTGGAAACCGGAGAGGGTTCGGCATGGACCAGATCGTCGAGCGGCCGAAGCCGGCCGAGACCCCGACACAATCGATCGAGGACGCGCTCGGCATGGCCGGCGGCACGCGCCGTCGCGGCCGGCGCTGGGTATGGCTCGTCCTCCTCCTTTTCGTGGCGGCGGCCGGGGCCTACGCGTGGTGGTCCGCGTCGAGCGGTTCTGGAGACGTCGTGGCCTATCAGACGGTGCCCGCCGCGCGCGGCGATCTGACCGTCGAGATCACCGCCACCGGTACCCTTCAGCCGCTTACACAGGTCGACGTTTCCAGCGAGCTTTCCGGCGTCGTACGCGCCGTGCCGGTCCGGGAGAACCAGACGGTCGCAAAGGGCGACGTCCTGGCCGAACTCGACACGACGCGTCTCTCCGCCCAGGTCGAGCGCGCCGAGGCCTCCCTGCAGGCCGCCGAGGCGAAGCTCAACGAGGCGCGGACGACGCTGAAGGAGACGGAACAGACGCTGGCGCGCACCCAGAGCCTGTCCGGACGCGGCATGGTCACCGAACAGGCGCTGGAAGGCGCGGTCGCCTCCCGCGATCGTGCCAACAGCGCCGTCGCGACCGCTCAGGCCAACGTCGCCATCGCCGCGGCGGATCTGAAGCTTCAGCGCGCCGACCTCGCCAAGAGCACCATCTACGCGCCCATCGACGGCATCGTCCTGACCCGGGACGTCGATCCCGGACAGACCGTGGCCTCGTCGCTATCGGCGCCCGTGCTTTTCGTCATCGCTGAAAACCTCGAGACCATGATCGTGGAGGCGGCGATCGACGAGGCCGACATCGGCGCCGTCGCCAAGGGCCAGGACGCCCGCTTCACCGTCGATGCATTTCCGAACCGCCGCTTCGACGCGACGATCTCCGACATCTCCTTCGCCTCGGTCACCACCGAGGGCGTCGTGACCTATGACGCCAGGCTGGCGGTCGACAATTCCGACCTAGCGTTGCGGCCGGGCATGACGGCGACCGTGTCGGTCGTGACGCGCGAGGCCAACGACGTCGTTCTCGTGCCGAGCGCCGCCTTCCGGTTCCGGCCGCCTGCGATCGAGCGCGATTCGGGAGGCTTCGGCCTGCAGGACCTCTTCGGCGGACGCCGCATGAGCCGCATCTTCGAACGGCGCCAGTCTACCGTCGCGGCCGATGGTTCGCGCACGCTCTACGTGCTGCGCGACGGGCAGCCGACGGCGACCAGCGTGCGCACCGGCTCGACCGACGGCGAGAACACTGAGATCCTCTCCGGCCTCGAGGAAGGCGACCTCGTGGTCACCGGCACCGGTCAGCCCGGCGCGCGGGCGCGACGCTGATGTCGAGGCCGCTTCTGACCTTCACGGACGTCTGGAAGACCTATGGCCACGGCGAGGCGCAGGTGCATGCGCTGGCCGGCGTGGACCTCGCCATCGAGCGCGGTGATTTCGTCGCCATCATGGGGCCGTCCGGATCGGGCAAGTCGACGGCGATGAACATCATCGGCTGCCTCGACACGCCGACGCGCGGCATCTACGCCTTCGACGGGGTGGACGCGGGGCGGCTCGATCGGGGCCGCCGCGCCATACTGCGCAACCTCTACATCGGCTTCGTCTTCCAGGGCTACAACCTGCTTGCACGCACCACCGCGGTCGAAAACGTCGAACTGCCGCTCGTCTATCGCGGCGTGCCCGCGCGCGAGCGGCGGGGCAGAGCGCTCGCCGCCCTCGGCCGGGTCGGGCTCGAAGGACGCGAGAACCACACGCCCGCGGAACTCTCCGGCGGCCAGCAGCAGCGCGTGGCGATCGCGCGGGCGATCGTGTCCGAACCGACGCTGCTCGTGGCCGACGAGCCGACCGGAAACCTCGACACCGCCCGCAGCCACGAGATCATGGAGCTTCTGACCGAGCTGAACCACGAGAAGAACCTGACCATCGTCATGGTCACGCACGAATCCGACATCGCCACCTACGCCGAGCGAGTAGTGAAGTTCGTCGACGGCCGGATAGCCGCCGACAGCCGCGTCGAGGAGATGGCGTGATGGTCTGGGAAACGGTTCGCCTCGCCCTGATCTCGGTGCGCCGCAACGCGCTGCGCTCCTTCCTGACGCTGCTCGGTATCGTCATCGGCGTGGCGGCGGTCATTGCCATGATCACCATCGGCTCTGGCACGACCGAGAAGGTCAAGGCCGACATCTCCAAGCTCGGCTCGAACCTTCTGGTGGTGCGTTCCGGCGGGGGCGGCGGCCCAGGCGGCCCGCGCGTCACGGCGCGTCCTCTCTCGGAGAAGGACTACACCATCCTCGCCACCAAGCTGGAGGGCAGCCAGGCGGTCTCCGCGGCCTCGCAGTCGATGAGCCGCGCCGTCTTCGGCACGGAGAGCATCATGACTGCGGTCACCGGCACCGACACGCACTATTTCGACGCGCGCGACTGGTCGCTGCTCTACGGGCGCCCCTTCAACGAATCGGAGGTACGCTCGGGCGCCAGCGTGTGCGTGATCGGCAAAACGGTCAGCGACCAGTTCTTCGGCCCCGGAGACCCGACCGGCACGACCATCCGCGTCAAGCAGATGAGCTGCAAGGTCATCGGCCTCCTGGAATCGAAGGGCTTTTCCGGCTTCGGGCAGGACCAGGACAACCTCGTCATGATGCCGCTGGCTGCCTTCCAGCGGCGGATCGCCGGCGACCGCGACATCGAGACCATCTACGTCGCCGGACGCGACGGCATCCCCACCTCGACCATCCAGGCGAACGTGGAAGACCTGCTGCGCGAGAGCCGGCGCATCGCGCCCGACGCGGACGACGATTTTTCCGTGCGCGACATGACCCAGATCGCCGACGCCATGGCCAGCACGACGACGACCATGACCGGCATGCTGGGTGCCGTCGCGGGCGTCAGCCTGCTCGTCGGCGGCATCGGTATCATGAACATCATGCTGGTTTCGGTTACGGAGCGAACCCGCGAGATCGGTATCCGGCTGGCGATTGGTGCGCACGAGAAGCACATCTTGCTGCAGTTCCTGGTCGAGGCGACGGTGCTGTCGGCGATCGGCGGGCTATCGGGTATCGCGCTCGGGCTGGGCATCGCCGGCGCCGTCTCGCAGCTTCTCGGCCTGCCGTTCAGCCCCTCGATGCTGATCGTGCTCCTCGCCTTCGGCTTCTCGGCGCTGATCGGAATGGTGTTCGGCTTCTTCCCCGCGCTGCGCGGCGCCCGGCTCGATCCGATCGACGCGCTCCGGCACGAGTAAGTTCAGGCGGTACGGTGGCGGTGCCGCACGCGCACGGCCAGTACGCCGCGGCTGCCGAACAGGATCGACGCCAGATAGATCGCGCCCGCCGACAGGATGATCGCCGGACCCGACGGCAGCGCGAAGTGATAGGAAAGCAGCAGCCCCGCGACGCTGGAGATCATGCCGATCCCGACCGCCAGCAGGCACATCGGTCCGACCCGGATCGACCAGAACCGTGCCGCCGCCGCGGGCAGCATCATCAGCCCGACCGAAAGCAGCGTTCCCAGCGCCTGGAACCCGCCGACGAGGTTGAGCACAACGAGCCCCAGGAAGGCGAAGTGGACCGGCGTGCCGATGCGGCTCACCGAGCGCAGGAAGAGGGGGTCCAGGCACTCGGCGATGAGGCCGCGCCAGACGATGAAGAGGGTGATCAGCGTGACTGCGCAGATCGATCCGATTAGAGTCAGCGCCTCGTCGTTCAGCGCCAGCACGGTGCCGAACAGCACCTGCATCAGGTCGACGCTGGAGCCGCGCATGGAGACGATCAGCACGCCGAGTGCCAGCGATATCAGGTAGAAGGCGGCCATCGAGGCATCCTCCTTCTGCAGCGTGAAGCGCGAGACCGCACCCGCACCGAGTGCCACGACGACGCCGGCGATCAGTCCGCCGACGGTCATCGGCACGATCTCCAGCCCGAACAGCAGGAAGCCGATCGCCGCACCCGGCAGGATCGCATGCGCCATGGCGTCGCCGGCCAGGCTCATGCGGCGCAGCATCAGGAACACGCCGACCGGGCAGGACGAGACGGACAAGAGCAGCGACCCGAGCAAGGCGCGCTGCATGAACGAGAACTCGACGAACGGTGAGATGAGCGCCTGGTACATGCCGCCGCTCACAGGACGCCACGGCGCCTGGCGGCGTCGCCGGCGTGGTCGTGATGTGCATGATGGCCGTTCGGGATGCCGTCGGCGTGGACATGCTCCTCCTCCGCCTCGCACCACGGGGCGTCCTCGCTCCAGGCTTCGTCAAAGCTGCGGGCGCGCGAAAGGTTTTCGGGCAGGAGAACATCCTGCGTCCGGCCCCAGGCGACGAGCCCGCGCGCGAGGATCAGTGTCTGAGGGAAATGCCGGCGCACGAGATCGAGGTCGTGGACGACCACGAGAACCGTGCGCCCTTCGCCGTGCCAGCGGCCGATCAAGGCGAGAAGGTCGCCGACCGTCTGGGAATCGATCGCGTTGAACGGCTCATCCAGCAGGATGACGTCGGCGTCCTGCACCAGAACGCGGGCGAAGAGGGCGCGCTGCAACTGCCCGCCGGACAGCGTGTCGATCGGCCGCTCCTCGAACCCCGTCAGCCCGACGGCCGTAAGAGCGGCAGCGCACCTTTGATGGTCTTCGGCCGTGTAACGCCCGAGCAGCCCGCGCCGCCGCCACAGCCCCAGCCGCACCAGATCGATGACGCGAGCCGGAAAAGAGCGGTCGATCTCGCTCTGCTGCGGCAGATAGGCAAGCCGGGTGCCTTCCGGCAGGCGTACCGCTCCGTCCATCGGCGGCAGCACGCCGACGATGCCCTTCATCAGCGTGGACTTGCCCGAGCCGTTCGGCCCGACGATCGCCGTTAGGGATCCGCGCGCCACCGCACCATCGAGATGATGCA
Organism: Aquibium oceanicum; assembly: GCF_001889605.1. Classification (NCBI taxonomy): domain Bacteria; kingdom Pseudomonadati; phylum Pseudomonadota; class Alphaproteobacteria; order Hyphomicrobiales; family Phyllobacteriaceae; genus Aquibium; species Aquibium oceanicum. Next base: position 2,700,187 of record NZ_CP018171.1, read on the forward strand.
CGGCCGGATGCCGGTTGTAGCCGAGCGTCAGGTCGGCGAAGGCGAGGGCGGGTTCGGTCATGGACGGTCCATAGCGCCGGAACGGGCGGCGACCGCGTCTCGATATGTGATGTTATTACATCCGTCAACGCGAACCGGTGGTCGTGCTATGGCGGGCGAACGCTTCGCCCGTCAGGAATCGCCGTCGCGCTGCGGTCGCGCGTTGCGGCCCTTGCCGAAGGTGTAGCCGGTTTCGACCGCGCTCCGGCCGAACTTGTCGCGCAGATTGTCGATCGCGCCTTCGGCCAGTGCGCGCTTGCGCGATTGCAGGTCGACGAGGTCCGGCGGATCGGCCCTGGCTGCGTCCGACAGGTCGCCGACGCCAATGCCGATGAGCCGGTAACGGGTGCCGTCGGTCTCCTTGCGCAGGAGTTCGAGGCCGGTGGAGAAGATCCGGTCGGCGAGGCGCGTAGGATCGGCGAGCTGCCGGTTGCGCGTGCGTATCTTGAAGTCGCTCGTCTTCAGCTTCAGCACCACCGTGCGCCCCGCGATCCCGGCCTTCTTCAGCCGCGAGGAAACTTTCTCGGACAGCGCCCGCAGCACCGGCACCAGATCCTCCGGCGAGGCGAGGTCGGTGTCGAAGGTCGTCTCGGCCGAGACGCTCTTGGCCTCGTGGTCGGCATGCACGCGCCGCTCGTCCATGCCGCGCGACAGGTGGTAGAGCCGCTCGCCCATGGTGCCGTAGCGCTTCATCAGGTCGCCGCGCTCCATCTTCTGGAGCTGCCCGACCGTGCGGATGCCGTCGCGTTCCAGCACCTCGTCGAAGGCCTTGCCGACGCCCCAGATCAGCGTCACCGGCTTGTCGGCGAGGAAGGAGACGGCCTCCTCTTCGCCGATGACGGCAAAGCCGCGCGGCTTCTGCATGTCCGAGGCGATCTTGGCGAGGAACTTACAGTAGGAGAGACCTACCGAGGCCGAGATCCCGACTTCCTTCTCTAGATTGCGCGCGAAGCGGGCGAGCACCAGCGCGGGCGGCATGCCGTGCAGCTTTTCGGTGCCGGCGAGGTCGAGAAAGGCCTCGTCGATCGAGATCGGCTCCACCAGTGGCGTCAGCGCCTGCATCATCTCGCGCACCTGCCGTCCGACCCTTGCGTACTTCTCCATGTCCGGCTTGATCACCACCGCCTCGGGACAGGCGGCGAGCGCCTTGAACATCGGCATTGCCGACCGCACCCCGTTGATCCGCGCGATGTAGCAGGCGGTCGAGACCACGCCGCGCTTGCCGCCGCCGATGATGACGGGCTTGTCGCGCAGCTCCGGCCGGTCCCGCTTTTCCACCGCGGCATAGAAGGCGTCGCAGTCGATATGAGCGAGCGAAAGCCGGTAGAGCTCTGCGTGGCGCGCCAGTCGAGGGCTGCCGCAAGCCTCGCATCGGCGCGCGGAAATCCCCGGCTGGCGCGCCAGGCAATCGCGGCAGAAACCGGCAAGAGGATTGTTGACAGCGGGCGCCATGGCTGCGAACATAAAGGGAACAAACCGCATGATAGTCGAGGCACCCCGCCGGGGCAAGGCAACCGGGAAGGAGATGTCATGTCCGTTGTTGAAAGCCGCTCGCCGGTCGTGCGGCCGCTGACGCCCGAGCTGTGGCCGGCGCTCGAAGAGCTGTTCGGGCCGCAGGGTGCCTGCTACGGCTGCTGGTGCACCCACTTCCGCCTGCCGCCCGCGAAGCGGCGCGAGAACAATCGCGAATCCAACAAGGCGCATCTGATGAACCGGGTCGAGGCCGGACCGCCACCGGGCCTCCTCGCCTTCGATGGCGACCGCGCGCTCGGCTGGATGCAGATCGGCCCGCGCGCCGACGTGCCCGAGTGGAACAATGCCGGCCGCGTATCGGCGCCGCTCGACCCCTCAGAGATATCCGACCCCGGCGCGTGGGCGATCTCGTGCTTCTTCGTCCGGTCGAAAGCGCGCGGGCAGGGGCTGAGCCACCGACTGGTTTCCGAAGGCATCCGCTATGCCCGCGACAACGGCGCGCGGGTCCTCGACGCCTGCCCAATGGACCAGTCGAAGAGCTCACGCTCCATCGGCCTTTTCGTCGGTTCCACGCGCGTGTTCGAGAAGGCCGGGTTCGAGAAGGTCGCCGGCCGCAAGCCCGGCCGTCCGCTGATGCGACTGGTCCTGTAGGAACCGGCTGGCCGGTCAGACCCCGAGCGCCGTCGCGATCCGGGGACCGGCCTCCTGCCAGTTCTCCACGATGGTCACCCCTTCCGGCGGCGCCGGCAGCAGTTCGCGCAGCGAATTGTCCGCCATCAGGTGAAAAGCGTGCGTGTCCGGCACCGTCTCGATCGCCGACTGGAGGTTGCGCGGCTGGTCGTCGACGAAGGCGACGGGACGGCCGCCGGTGCCGCGCAGGCTGCGGATCGCCGGTCCCTTTGCCATTTCGGTGGTCACCAGCGGGTAGTGGAGGCCGAGCCTGTCCAGATAGGTCCGCCGCGTCTCGCGGTGACGGTGCGGCATGGCCGTCAACATGACGATCTCGATCCGGTCCGCGAATCCTCCGATCGCATCGGCCGCCCCCTCCAGCAGAGTCTGCCACTCGGCCTGCGCCACGAAGAAGGCGTCGATCAGTTCGGCGATCTGCTCCTTTTCGGCCGCGAGCCCGGTCTCGACATGATGGATGTTGCCGAGCAGGCGGAAGGTGCGCAGCCGCAACTCGTATCCGTGGCGCGCCAGAAAACGCGGAAACGGTCCGATGAAATCGAGCACGACGTCGTCGACGTCGAGCACCAGCAGCGGCCGCTCGTCCAGCGAAAGTTCAGCGATCTGCCGCGCCGTTTCGGGATCGTCACTCATGAACGTTCGCGTGTGCTGGTGGGTCGTCGGCGCCGCGAATATGCGCGACAGGAGGTCAGGACGCCGCCTCCAATTCGCCTCTGGCTTTCAGCTCCGCCACCTGGCGGATCGCGTCGGCGAGCACGCCCGGGTCCTGCGCGCCCATCACGGCATACTTGCCCTCGATGAGGAAGCAGGGCACCCCGCGCACGCCCATGCGGGCCGCGGTCGCGATCTCCTCCTGCACGGCTTCGCGGTCGGCATCGGTCGGCAGCAGCGTCTCTACCACCGCCGTATCCATGCCGGCCTCGCGCGCCGCATCGATGAGCACCGATGCGTCGCCGATGTTTTGGCCTTCCTGGAAGTAGAGCTCGAACAGGCGCCGGGCCAGGCGGTCCTGCACGCCGGGACCCGCCGATCCTGCCCAGCGCAGCACGCGGTGGGCGTCGAGCGTGTTCGGCGAGACCTCGATAGCGTCCAGCGCGAAGGCGATGCCCTCCTGCGCCCCGGTCTCCTTGAGGCTCGTATGCATCTGCCGCAGTCGATCCTCGCTGCCGAACTTCGCCAGCATATAACTCTTGCGTTCGAGCCCTCCGGGCGGGATCGACGGATCGAGCTGGTAGGGCCGCCAGCGGACGTCCACCTCCACGCCATCGACCATCTCCAGTGCGCGGTCGAGACGCTTCTGTCCCACGAAACACCAGGGGCACACGACGTCGGAGATGACGTCCACGCTCACTCCGGTCCGGTTGTCCATGATCGCCTCCTTGCGGTCTTCGGCGTCAGTCCGGCTGGCGCCACCATGTCTGCAATTGATAGCCGTAGAGCGGCACCTTGTCAGGATGCGCGATGCCTTTCCAGCGCGCCAGCCACTGCTCGTCCCGATGGTAGAGCGGAACCACGTAGGCGCCGGACAGGAGCGTGCGGTCGAGCGCGCGCACCGCATCGATGAAATCGCCCCGCTCGCGGGCATTGAGCATGGCGTCGATCGTGGCGTCCACGGCGGGATCGGCGACGCCGGCGAAGTTCCAGGTGCCGGGCGCGTCCTTGGCGATGCTCCCCCAGCGGCCGACCTGCTCGACGCCCGGCGACAGCGAAGACGGATAGCTCGTCAGGATCATGTCGTAGTCGTAGGTGATCAGCCGCTGCTGGTACTGCGCATCGTCGACCGAGCGCAACGTAACCGCGACGCCGAGGCTTGCGAGCGTGCGCTGCCAGGCGAGCGCCAGTTCCTCGCCGCCCCTCGACTTCAGCATGATCTCGAACGCAAGCTGCTTGCCGTCAGGACCGATCATCCTGCGGTCCTTCATCTCGTACCCGGCCTTCTTCAGCGCCTCGAAGCCCTGCTTCAGGAACGAGCGGTCGCGGCCGGTGCCGTCCGAGACCGGCGGCTTCCACTCGCCGGCCATGATTTTGGGTGCCACGGCATCGGGGAGGGGGGCCAGCAGCGCGTTCTCGGCCTCGCTCGCCGGGTGACCGTAGGAGGCGAGTTCCGAGCCGTCGTAGTAGCTCTTGGTGCGGGTGTAGACGCCCGAAAACAGGTTCTGGTTCGCCCATTCGAAGTCGAAGAGCTGGGTGAGCGCCTTGCGCGTATCCTTGTTCTGGAACACCGGGCGCCGCGTGTTCATGACGAAGCCGTACATGCCCGACGGCAGCCCGCTGTCGAAAGTCTCCTTCACCACGTCGCCCGACGTGACGGCCGGAAAATCGTATTCGGAGGCCCAGCGCCCGCTGTTGTTCTCGATGTGGACGTCGATCAGGCCCTTCTTGAACGCCTCGAACAAGGCGTTCTCGTCGCGGAAATAGTTGATCCGCACCTCGTCGTAATTGTCAAAGCCGCGCTTGGAGGGGATGTCCTTCGCCCAGTAGTCGGGATTGCGCTTCAGCACCACGCGCTCGCCGGGGCGGACGTCGCTGATGGTGTAGGGTCCGCTGCCGATCATCGGCGACAGCGTGGACTTGTCGAAGTTTTCCGCGTCCGTCGCGTGCTTCGGCAGGATCGGCATCAGCGCCAGGATCAGCGGCAGTTCGCGGTCGCCCTGCGCGAAGGTGAGGCGCACGCCATGTGAGCCGACCTTCTCCATCTTCGCGATCTTCTTGACTGTCGTGCCGTAGCGCACGTGCCCCTTGTCGCGCAGAAGTTCCAGGGTGAAGAGCACGTCCTCCGGCGTCACAGGCTCGCCGTCGGAAAACCGTGCCCGCTCGTCGAGCGTGAACTCCACGAAGGTCCGCTCGTCGTCGGTCTCGACCGACTTGGCGAGCAACGGATACATGGTGAACGGCTCGTCGTAGGATCGCAGCATGAGGCTGTCGAAGACGTTGTAGCCGAACCGCAGGTCCAGGATGCCCTGCGCCGCCGAGCCCTGGATGATGAACGGGTTGATGCTGTCGAAGGTGCCCTGAACGGCGTAGTCGATCGTCCCGCCTTTCGGCGCTTCGGGATCGGCATAGGTGAAATGCTCGAAATCCGCAGGCAGCGCCGGCTCGCCATGCATGGCGATGGCGTGCTGTGGCTCGGCCTCGGCCGCCGGCGGCGAGAGGATGATCGCCGCGAGCGCGACCTGGAGGGCAAAAAGCAGCTTCTTCATTGCAAGAAAGACGTCGTTCCCGGATGATTCGGGGCAAGCCTATCATGGCGCGCCCGCGGATCGTCCCTTTGGCTCCCGAAAGCGGCACAAATCCGGTCTGCGCACTGGATTCGTCGCGGATGCCGGTGTAACACGCCGTCAGGCGAGAACATCGACCGTTGATCGGAGCCAGTCATCCTGTTGCCTCATTTGGCCAACAAGGAGCGGTCAACCATTAAGGGCTCGGATTTCGAGAGGAAACGTAACCGATGCAAGTTAAAGCCAACAACATCGCGCGCAGTCTGATCCTGGCCGCCGCCGGAACCGGCTTCGTGGCCGCCAGCATTGTTCCCGTGAGCGCCCAGCAGCAACAGGCCCCGCAGCCGCCGCGCGGCTGGTTCAAGGCATGCTCCAAGCAGGAAGACATCGACATCTGCAACGTGCAGAACGTCGTCCTGGCCGATTCCGGTCAGCTCATCACCGGCGTCAGCCTCATCGAGATCAAGGGCAAGGTGAACCGCAAGGTCTTCCAGGTCACCGTCCCGACCGGACGCATGATGCAGCCCGGCATCGGCATGCAGGTCGACGGCGGAAAGGCGCAGAAGGTCGACTATGCGGTCTGCTTCCCGGATCGCTGCGTTGCAGAGGTGCCGCTGACGGACGGGCTCGTCGGCAGCTTCAAGAAGGGCACAGAACTCACGCTCACCTCGGTGAACTTCCAGAACCAGCCGAACCCGATCAAGGTTTCCCTTCAGGGCTTCACGGATGCCTTCGACGGCGCCCCGCTCCAGCAGGCGGACATCGAGGATCGGCAGAAGAAGCTTCAGGAGTTCGTCAGCAAGAACAACGAAGACTTCGCCAAGAAGCTGAAGGAAGAGCAGGAAAAGGCCAAGGCGGCCGCCAACTGAGGCTTCCGCTTCCCGGCATGATCGCAGTCATGCCGGCTGCGGCACAGGCGCGTTGAAGGCGAAGATCTCGATCGGCGCCTTCTTGCCTTTCACGGAAATGGGCGGCAGGTCTCTTGCCGCCTTTTTCAGTTTTTCGGGCAGGTCGTCCTGCACATTTCGCGAGACCAGCGTCTGCGCCGGGTGCGCCGCCGAACAGAGCCGCGCCGCCAGGTTCACGTGGTCGCCCAGCACTGTGAAGTCCTTGCGGTGGCTGCTGCCCATCGCCCCCACCACCACCTCTCCGGCATTGATGCCGATGCCGATCTTCAGGTCGGCGGCCGTGTCCTCGGCCATCGCTTCCATGGCCTTCATCATGTCGATGGCGCATTCCACGGCGTGCTTGGACATCTTGGTTCCCGCGAACACGGCCATGATCTGGTCGCCAACGAACTTGTCGATGTCGCCGCCATGCGCCGTCACGATGTCGGCCAGCCGCTGGAAATACTGGTTGAGCACGGTGACGACCTCCTCCGGTTCCCGGCTCTCGGAAAACGCCGTGTAGCCGCGAATGTCGGCGAAGAGGATGGCGACGCTTCTCCGCTCGCCGCCGAGCGAGACGGTGCGTGCGTCGCTGCCCTGGATCGCCTTCATCGTGCCGAGCGAGACAAATTTCTGCAACTCGAAGCGCTCGTTGAGCTGCACGATCATGTCGTTGAAGCGGTTTGCTAGGTCGCCGATCTCGTCGCGCGTCCGCACGTTGCGAACGCGGATGTCGAGATTGCCCCTGGCGATCTCGGACGCCGCCTCTCCGATCCGCAGGATCGGCCGCGAAATGCCCAGCGCGAACAAGGTGGCGCCGGCGAGCGCCGCGGCGAGCCCGATCGCCAGCCACTGCGCCAGGCTGCGGATCATGTCCGTCACCGGCCGGTAGGCATCCGCTTCCGCCTTTTCGGCCATGATCGCCCATGGAAACGCGCGCGCCACCGCGATCGCGCCGAGCGAGATGGAGCCGTCGCCCAGTTCGAAAGGTTCCACTGCGATCGTCGCGGTCTCAGCCGCCAGCATCTCCTGCGCCTTGGCCAGCACGCTCGCATGATCGTAGACGCCGTCCTCGCTGGAAAAGACGATCCGCCCCTCCCGGTCGACGACCCGAATCGATCCGGTCTTGGCGAAGGGATCGTTGGCGACGACGTTCTTCAACCGCGCAAGGCTGATGCGCGCATAGAGTGTCGCGCTGCGATCCTGGATGCCGCCGGGGATGGGCAGGCTGAGTGTGGCGAGCCAATCGCCGGTCCCTGCGAGATAGGCCACCTGGGTGGCCGTGCGTGAATCCGAGCCGGCCGGCAGCGCGTCCGCATCGACGCGCAGGACGTCGAGCGGCGAGGCGAAGTGCTGCTGCAGCTTCTTGAAGAAGCTCTCCTGGACCACCACGATCGGCCGGGGCAGCCCCTCCACGTTGACCTGCAGCGACACGACGTCGGGAAGATCGGCGATGCCCTGCTTCAGGACCACGATCTTTTCCTCGAAACCCAGCTTGTCGCCGCCGAGCGCGTTGCGGATCAGGTCGAGCGGCGTGAAGAGCGTGAACTCGAGGAAATCGTTGAACTCGTCCGTGACCTTGTTGACCGTCACGGCCAGCTGCTCGTTGGCGGCGCTCTTCAACTCGTCGCGGGCGACCCTGATCACCGACTGGCCGGCGACGATCAGCGGCAGCGCGGCGATGACCGCCGTGAAGATGAGCATCTTGGCCCTGAGATTTAGGCGCATGCGCTTCTGCCCGTCGGGGCTCCCTCCCTGCCACGGGCAAGATCGCGCGATCCCGGCTCGCTGACGGACCGGTCGCGGCGCAACGGAGATCGGAATCAGCTCCCCGCCCGAGAAGCATCGGTCACTCTAGAGCATCTTGCCCCGGTTCGGGAAGCAGGGACGACTGCTGACGCAGGCGCGCCCGGATGGTGACCGTGTCGGTAGAGACGCTGCAGGCGAGCCCGTGCTCGTCGCTCGTCGTCAGTTCGGCGGTGACGGTCCCGGGCTCGGCGATTTCGACGCGCACCTTCTCGCCGTCGCGCTCGTCGCCGTTGGAGAGCGACCAGTAGTGGTCGAGCGCGTCGCCGTCGGGATCATGCGATCCGCTCGCGTCGAGGACGTAGCTGTCGACCGCGCCGCCGATGTAGATGTCGGCGTCGGGGCCTGCGTCGGCAACAGGCGGCGCGTTGACGAAGACGTCGACCGTCTCGATCACCGACGCGCAGGAGGAGCCCGACCGGTCCGTCACCATCAGCCGCACCGGGTAGGTGCCGGGTGCGGTGAACGCGTGCGACACCTTCTCTCCGACCGCCAGTTGGCCGTCGCCGAAGTTCCAGTCGTAGGAAACGATCTCGCCGTCGGCGTCGAAGGAGCGGCTGGCGTCGAAGGAGACGATGGTTCCGGGGCAGGTCTTGCGCTCGGTTTCCACGATCGCCACCGGCGGCCGGTTGACTTTCACGAGCCTGGCGATCGGGGTCAGCAGCAATTCACCGGCCCGGTCGAGCGGACCGGTCACGGCGACCGAGTAGGTGCCGGGCTGGGCGAAGCTGTGCTCGGCCGTCGGCCCCATCGCCCGGGAGCCGTCCCCGAAGCTCCAGCGAAGCGCATTCGGATCGTCGACCGCCGGCAGGTTCGAAAGCGAAAAGGGCAGGCGTTCACCCGCGCAGGCGGATTCGGCCGTCACGATCTGCGTGCGCGGCGCATCTTCCACCTCGACGAAGAACTCTGCCGTGTGTTCGCCGTTGCTCAGTCCGGTGCCGTCGCTGACGGTCAGCGCAGCGCGGTAGCGTCCGGGTCGGCGCCAGATATGACGAACCTCGACGCCGGTCGCCGTGCCGCCGTCGCCGAAATCCCACCTGTACTCGGCGATGCCGCCGTCGGGATCGTGCGACCCAGCGGCCGAGAGTTCGAGCGGCTGGTCCACTTCGACCGAGCGGTCGCCGGCGACCACGGCGGTTGGCGCGGCGTTTATCGTCACGAGATGGATCGTATCGGCGCTTGCGCAGCCGCTTGCATCCTGCCCCGACAACGCCCGAAGCTGGACGCGGTAGACGCCGGGCTCGGCGAAGGAGTGGCGCGCGACGGCTCCCGAGCTCGTCGATCCGTCGCCGAAATCCCATTCGTGGCCGGTCACCTGGCCGCCGTCGATGAAGGACGGCCGTCCGTCGAAGGTGATCTCCTCGCCGACGGCCGCTGCCTTCGGCGCCGCGATCACAGCGCGAGGCGCGCTGAGCACCGTCACCTGCAGGTCGTCGCTGGAAACCGGAGAACAGAGGCCCAGATTGTCGCCTTCGATCTGGAGTGTGACGCGATAGGTGCCGGGATCTGTGTAGGCGTGCTCGGGCTGGTCGCCGCCGCCGGTCTGGCCATCGCCGAAATCCCAGCTGAAGCGGTTCACGACGCCGTCGATGTCGGTCGACTTGCGGCCGTCGAAGCGAACCGTGGTGTTGGCGCAGACCTTGATGTCCTCGCCGGCATTCGCGACCGGCGCCGGCAGGATTGTCATCAGCGTCTCGTCGGCATGCGAGCCGTTGGTGAGCCCCGATTCATCCGTCACTTTCAGGCGCACGCTGTAGGTGCCGGGCTCCTCGAACGTCTTGGTCGGGTTGACGATTTCGGACGTGCCGCCGTCGTCGAAATCCCAGGAATAGCGCAGCAGGCCGTTGTCCGGGTCGGTAGAGGAACTGCCGTCGAACACCACGACGTCGCCGACGCAGGCCTGCCGGTTTTCGCCGGCCACCGCCTGCGGCGCGCGGTTGATGCGCACGGTCATGGCGTCGCTGTGCCGGGCGTTCGACAGACCGCTTCCGTCGTCGACCGTAAGCAGCACCGGATAGACCCCGCCGGTCGCATAGGTGTGCTCCACCATCGGGCCTTCAGCGACGTTCCCGTCGCCGAGATCCCACCGGTATGCCAACCCGTCATTGTCCGCGTCGGCCGAGGCGCTGGCGTCCAGCACGACCCGCAGCGTCTCGCTGAAGATGTCGCGGCCGGCCTCGGCGACCGGGGCGTGGTTCACGCGGATGGTGACGTCGTCCTGCGCGGTGCGGTTGCCGGCGCTGGAATCGTCCGTCACCGTCAGGGTTATCGTGTAGACGCCGGGCTCGTCGAACCGGTGCTCGACACGGTCGCCCTCGAGCACGGTATCGCTGCCGTTGACGTCCCACCGCCACGCCGTGATCTCGCCGTCGGAATCGCTGGAACGCTCACCCGAGAGCGCGAACGTCTCGCCGGGCGCGACGCGGATGTCGGGTCCGGCCCGCGCCACCGGCGGTTGGTTCACAGTGACACGGATCTGCGAGAAGTCTGTCGCGTTCGCGTGCCCGCTGTCGTCCGTGACGATCAGTTCCACCGTGTAGATGCCGGGTTTCGCGAAGGCATGCGTGACGATGTCGCCCTCGGCCTTCGATCCGTCGCGGAAGTCCCACTGGTAGCGCGTGATCGTTCCGTCCGGATCGGCCGAGCGGCGGCCGTCGAATGTCAGAGTATCGCCCGGCGCCGCCACCATGTCGAAACCCGCGTCGGCGACCGGCATGGCATTGACCACGACCGTCATCTCGTCCGCTGCCTCGTTGCGGATCGTGCCGGAATCGTCGGCAATTGACAGCCGCACCTTGTAGGTGCCGGGTGCCCGGTAGGTGTGGCTCACCTTTTCGCCGGTGCCAGTGTCCCCGTCGCCGAAATCCCAGCGGTAGGAGGCGATCGTGCCGTCGTCGTCGCGCGAGGCGGACGCGTCGAACTCCACCACCGACGCCGTGACGCTCTGGTCGGGACCCGCTTCCGCGATCGGCGGTTCATTGACGCGGATGACGCGCTCGGCGCTCGCAGTGTCGTTCGAAAGCCCGGAATCGTCGCGGATGGTCAGCCGCGCCACATAGGTCCCCGACCGCGCATAGGCATGGACGGTCTCGCGGCCGTCGGCGCTCGATCCATCGCCGAACTCCCAGCTGTAGGACAGGATGTTGCCGTCCGGATCTGCGGATCGTGCTCCGCTGAACGCCACGGGCTCGTCGATGGCCGCGGGCCTGTTTTCGTCGACCCGCGCGACCGGCGTCTCGTTGGGCGCATCCAGCACGGTCACCGTCGTCGTGTCGCTGGCGGCGGCATTGTCCTGCCCGGACCCGTCCGTGACGGTCAGCGTCACCGTGTAGGTGCCCGGCGCGAAATAGGCGATCGACCGCCGCTCGCCCTGCGCCGTCTTGCCGTTACCGAAATCCCAGTGATAGCCGACCAGGTTGTTGTCGGGATCGGCGGACTGGCCGGCGTCGAAATCAACACGCTGTCCGACGATGGCGCGCCGCGCGGGCCCGGCCTCGGCGACCGGCTGCGCGTTGCGCCGCTCCTCCACGAAAGCAACGAACTTCTTCTCGGTGATGCCGTTGTCGAGGCCCGAATCGTCGACCAGCGTCAGCTTGCCGAAATAGGTCCCTGGCGCGGCATAGGCGTGTTCGATAGCCGCCTCGTCGGAGCCGGACCCGTCGCCGAAATCCCACCGGATCCGCGTCACGAGCCCGTCCGGATCGGCCGCCGGCCGGGCGTCGAAGAGATACTCGACGCCGGTCTCCAGCGCCAGTTCGTTGTCGATTGCGATCTCCGGCGCCTGGTTGTAGGGATGCGTCACCCTCACCGTGAAGCGCGCGTCGCTCTCGGAACCGCGGCGGCCCGAATCGTCGCGCACCAGCACATGCACCTCGTAGTCTCCTGGCGCCGCGTAGGCATGCCGTGCCTGGTATCCGGACGCGCGCGCGCCGTCACCGAAGTCCCATTCGACCGCCACCACGTTGCCGTCGGGGTCGGTCGTTCCCGTCGCGTCGAACTCCACGATCTCGTTGACGAAGGCCGCGCGGTCGCCACCGACTCGCACCTCGGGCGACACGTTCGCCCGGTTGGCGACGATCACCTCGAACTCCGTCTCGGCCCGGTCGTTCGGCTTGCCCGAATCGTCGGTGACGGTCAGCGACGCCCGGTAGGTGCCGGGGGTGTGGTAGACGTGGTCGACGCTCATGCCGCCGCGGGTGACGCCGTCGCCGAAATCCCAGTCGTAGGAAAGGATGGAACCGTCCGGATCACGCGAGATCGATCCGTCGAAACGCACGGTTTCGCCAACGACCGTCTCCCGGTCGCCTCCGCCGTCAGCGACCGGCGGCTCGTTGCCGGATTCCACGACAGTCACGGTATACTCCGCGCTCGTCGTCCCGTTCGCCAGTCCAGAATCGTCGGTGGCCGTTACCACGATCCTGTAGGTGCCGGGCGCGGCGAAGGAGTGCCGCACCACCGGTCGCGCGCCCGTCGAACCGTCGCCAAAATCCCATTCCACGGCGGTGATCGCGCCGTCGCCGTCGTGGGCGCCCGTTGCATCGAAGAGGCCAGGCATGCCGACGACCAGCCGGTCGGGCAGCGCGACCGCGTCGAGTTCAGGCGCAGCGTTGACGAAGACCTGCGCCTCGTCACGTGCGACGCTGTTTTCCGCGCCGCGCCCGTCGTCGACAGTCAGCCGCACGGTGTACGTGCCGGGCGCGTTGTAGGTGTAGGAGATCTTCGCACCGTCCGCCGCGCCGCCGTCCCCGAGATCCCAGGCGAAGCCGTGCCGGTCGCCATCCGCGCCGCTGTCATCTCCGGCGTCGAAGGAGATCGCCTCGCCGAGCGCGATGCGCCTGTCGCCGCCGGCATTGGCGACGGGCGGGGCGTTGACGGCGATGGTGGCGCTGGCGGAAGCCTCGTTGCAGGGATTGTCGGAGCTGTCGGTGACGGTGAGGCCGACCGTGTAAGTGCCGAACCGTTCGTAGCGGTGCGCCGGCCGGCCGAAATCGGCGTCGCCGGCCTCCTGCACCAGTTCGGTCCCGTCGCCGAAATTCCAGTGGTAGCGCGCGATCCGCGTGCCTTCGGGCAGCGACGGGCTGGTCGAGGCGGTGCCGTCGAAGATCACCTCGGCGCCCTGGGCCACCAGTTCCGGCGCGGTGAAGGCAGCGACCGGCGGCGGCTTGATGAAGAAGGAGAAGTCGCGCGCCGCACCTGCAGCCACCATGCCCGAAGCGTCGAGCACCTCCAGCCGGGCAGGGTGAACGCCATCCTCCTCGAAGGCCTGTTCGATCGTCGCCCCGTCCTTCCATTCGCCAGTCTCGCCGAAGCGCCAGCGCCAGGTCAGCGGCTCGCCGTCGGGATCGAGCGAAGCGGCGGCGTCGAATCGCATGGAGCGGCAGGAGAGGGGAGTCACGTTGAGGGCGATCTCGGGTCGCCGGTTGGGGGAAAAGACGCGTACGGGAAGCTCGACCGCCACCGGCCGCAGCGCCGGATCCGCGCCGTCTTCTACGATCGCGCCGACGAAGACGGTGAGGTCGTTGGGCATCTCGCCGCCGCCGGCCGCCGTCACCGAGCCCTGTTCGCCGGGCTCATCGCCGCGCAGCGTCACCTCGGCGCCACGCCACTCGCTCTTGCCGGAGGCGGGCAGTCCCAGGGAGCGGAAGCGGCCCTCATAGGCGATGCGCCCGCCGGCCGCGTCGAAGTTCTCGACACTGAGCGCGATGGCATCGGCGGGTACCATGAAGCGTAGTTCGGCGAGCTGCCGCCCCGCCGGCACCTGGATCGTCGGCACGTAGGCGTAGAGCCGCGCTCTGTCGGGACTGCGGTTCTCGCTCACCGACGAACTCAGCGCCACGTCGAAGACGTTGCCGTCGTTGCCCGACACGCCCTCGACCAGGAGCACGAACTCGCGGCGGTTCTCTCCGGCATCGGCGCCGTCGTCCGCATCGACCGAGAACAGCGTCACCCATCGCCCGTCGGCCTCGTCGTCGCGGCCGAACGCGACGGTGCCGAGCGGCTCGCCCGTCACGCTTTCCTGCACCACGCCTGCCGCGTCGCGCCAAAGCCGCGCCTCGCTGCCGGCGCCGAACAGGGCAAACCGGATCGAGGAGTTGAAGCCGCCCTTCGGCTCGTCGATCGTGCCGCCCGTGTCGGGATCGAACACCCGCACATGCACCCGCCCCGCATCCGCCGGCACAGACAGTCGGATCAGCTGCCGGAAATCATGATCCCCTTCGTTGATGCGAGCATCCGGCCCGAACGTCACCAGGCGGGGGTTGGCGGGTTCCTCGCGGATGCCTGCGAAGGCCGCAAGCCGCGGCAGGTTCTCCCGGATCGCGTCGGCATTCACCCACGCCAACACCGGCGCCACCACCGAAACCATGCCGGCCAGCATCAGCGCCAGCTTGCGTCCGAGTGTGGTGGCGAGCAGGGCGGAAAGCAGCCGGCCGGTCATTGGGCGCCTCCCGCTGAATCCTGGGCGACGGTGACCTTTACGACGGTCTCCGCGCTGAGCGCCGGCGCACCGTCATCCGTCACCGCGAGGCGCACCTGGAAGATGCCCGGGTCGTGGAAGGCATGGCGCGGCGCAGCCTGCGCTGAGGTCCCGCCATCGCCAAAATCCCAAGCATAGGCCATCACGTTGCCGTCGGGGTCGTGCGAACCCCTGCCGTCGAACGAAACGATCTGCCCCGTCTTGACAGTTATCGCGGAGCCTGCGTCGGCAACCGGCGGCTGATTTTGCGCCGCCGCGACCGCGACTGTCAGCGTATCGGTCGCTGTCAGCGTCTCGTGCGGCCCGTCGTCGGTGACCGTCAGGGCAACCGTATAGGTGCCGGGAAACTGGTAGACGTGCCGGACCCCGATGCCGGAGGCGCGGTTGCCGTCACCAAAGTCCCATTCGTGAGTCAGGATCGACCCGTCCGGATCGCGCGAGGCACGGGCATCGAGCGCGATTTCCTCACCCGCGACCGCGGCGATATCGGACCCGGTCTCCGCCAGCGGAGCGAGGTTGGCCTGGTTGGCGACGATCACATCGAAGTCGAAGCCGACCCGCGCCGGCTCGGGCAACCCGTTGTCCAGCAATTCCAGCCGGCCCTCATAAGTGCCTGGCGCGCGGTAGAGATGCTCGACCACCGGACCGGTGCCCCGCGTCCCGTCGCCGAAATCCCATTCGTAGGCGATGATGGAGCCATCCCGGTCGTCCGCAGCCGAGGCATCGAAGCGGATCGGGCGCCAGGTGGTGGCGGCGAACTCGGCGGGGAACTGCGCCACCGGCGGGCGGTTTTCCGCCGGCAGGACCGTGATCGTCGCCGAATCGATTGCCCTTTCGCCTTCGCCGGGTCCGTCGTCGCCCACTGTCAGCGTCGCCACGTAGCGGCCCGGTTCCCAGTAGGTGTGCTCGATCGCCGGAATGTCGCCGCCCGTGCCGTCGCCGAAGTCCCAGCCATGGAAGAGGATCTCGCCGTCGGGATCGGTGGACGCCCCCGCGTCGAAGCGCACGGCCTCGCCGGCATGGACCGTCCTGTCGCCGCCGGCGTCGGCCGTCGGACGCCGGTTGGCGGCTTCCTCCACGACGACCTCGATCGTGTCGATCCCCTTGGCCGTGTCGAACGCCGTGTCGTCGAGGACTGTCAGGCGGACCTGGTAAACGCCGGGGCGATGGAAGGAGTGGGGAACCGAGGGGCCTACAGCGCGAGAGCCGTCGCCGAAATCCCAGATATAGGACACGATCGAGCCGTCAGGATCTCGCGATAAACCTGCGTCGAACACATGGATTTCGCCCGCCGTCAGCCGCCTGTCACCCCCCGCATTTGCGACCGGCGGAGCATTGATTGCGATTGTGGCGGTGGCGGAAGCCTCGTTGCAGGGGTTGTCTGAACTGTCGGTGACGGTGAGGCCCACCGTGTAGGTGCCGAACTTTGCATAGCGGTGCATCGGCCGGCCGAAATCGGCGTCGCCGGCCTCCTGCACGATCTCGGTGCCGTCGCCGAAATCCCAGCGGTAGCGGGCGATCCGCGTGCCTTCGGGCAGCGACGGGCTGGTCGAGGCGGTGCCGTCGAAGATCACCTCGGCGCCCTGGGCCACTAGTGCGGGCGCGGTGAAGGCAGCGACCGGCGGCGGCTTGACGAAGAAGGAGAAGTCGCGCGCCGCACCCGCAGCCACCATGCCCGAGGCGTCGAACACCTCCAGCCGGGCAGGGTGGACGCCATCCTCCTCGAAGGTCTGCTCGAGCGTGGCCCCGTTCTTCCATTCGTCGTTGTCGCCGAAGCGCCAGCGCCAGGTCAGCGGCTCGCCGTCGGGATCGAGCGAAGCGGCGGCGTCGAAGCGCATGGAGCGGCAGGAGAGGGGAGTCACGTTGAGGGCGATCTCGGGTCGCCGGTTGGGGGAAAAGACGCGTACGGGAAGCTCGACCGCCACCGGCCGCAGCGCCGGATCCGCGCCGTCTTCTACGATCGCGCCGACGAAGACGGTGAGGTCGTTGGGCATCTCGCCGCCGCCGGCCGCCGTCACCGAGCCTTGTTCGCCGGGCTCATCGCCGCGCAGCGTCACCTCGGCCCCGCGCCACTCGCTCTTGCCTGAGGCGGGCAGTCCCAGGGAGCGGAAGCGGCCTTCGTAGGCGATGTGCCCGCCGGCTGCGTCAAAATTCTCGACGCCGAGCGCGATGGCATCGGCGGGTACCATGAAGCGTAGTTCGGCGAGCTGCCGCCCCGCCGGCACCTGGATCGTCGGCACGTAGGCGTAGAGCCGCGCGCCGTCCGGCTTGCGGTTCTCGCTCACCGACGAACTCAGCGCCACGTCGAAGACGTTGCCGTCGTTGCCCGACACGCCCTCGACTAGGAGCACGAACTCGCGGCGGTTCTCTCCGGCATCGGCGCCGTCCTGTCGCGGCCGTCGACCAGCGGCCGCGTCGACCGAGAACAGCGTCACCCATCGCCCGTCAGCTGCGTCGTCGCGGCCGAACTCGACCGCACCGAGCGGATCGCCCGTCACGCTTTCCTGCACCACGCCTGCCGCGTCGCGCCACAGCCGCGCCTCGCTGCCGGCGCCGAAAAGGGCAAAGCGGATCGAAGAGTTGAAGCCGCCCTTGGGCTCGTCGAGCGTACCCCCGGTGTCGGGATCGAACACCCGCACATGTACCCGCCCCGCATCCGCCGGCATCGACAGCCGGATCAGCTGCCGGAAATCATGATCCCCCTCGTTGATGCGCGCATCCGGCCCGAACGTCACCAGGCGAGGGCTCGGTTCGCGCTCGGCCGGCATCGCCAGCCCGGAGCCGCCGAGCAGCACGAGAGCGGCCAGCGCCGCTTGCCGGATCATATTGACCGTCACCGGACCAGTTCCACGCGGCTGACGTTGCCGGCGACGTCGGAGAGTTCGACCACAACCGTGACCGGCTCGGCGTCGGCGCGGCGCGGCAGTTCCACCGTCCCCTGATAGGCCTTGCGAGCGCGGTTATAGCGCAGAACCCCGTCCTTGCGACCGCCGCTCGACGTCGCGGTGAAGCGCGACGTCATGGCGAGCCCCGATGCGTCCCGCGCGCCGACCTTGATGGAAAGCAGATCCGTCGCGCCCCGGCCCTCGACCGTGAGGTCCTGCGCCGTCACCTCCGGCCGCTCGGTGTCGAAGATGACCGTGCGCTTCTCGATGGTGACCAGTCCGACCTTGTTGGTGGCAACGATCTCGACCGTGTTCGGCCCCTGCGTCAAAGCAAGGGTCGCGGTGGCCATCCCGTCCCGCACATCCACCGGGTTGCCGTTCACCGCAAGTGCGACGCCCGAATCGGTCCCGATCCGGACCGCCAAAGTCGCGTCGGCCGTCACCTGCGGCAACGGTTCGGTAAGCCGCACGCGGGGCGGCTCGTCGACGATCAGGGTCTCGATTGCTTCCTCGTAGGAGTATCCGGAGACCGTCGCGATCCTGAGTTCGAAATTCTCTCGCGACGCCGAAAGCGGAACGTTAAGCGCGAAGCGCCCCTCGGCATCGGCATAGGTTTCCGAGAGGGCGCATCCGGAGGGGTCCACCACCGTCACCTTCGCGCCGCCGATCACGGTTCCCGAAAGCGACAGTACATCGTTGGCGCTGAGAAAGCGGCCGGCCTCGTCGCGCGGGATGGCCGGGTCGTAGGCGACGTCCTTGCGCTGGTCGGCGATGAAATCGAACTCGATCGTGCGCAAAGTCTCGTTTCCGGCAGTGTCGCGCGCCACGACCTCCACCGTGTTGCGGCCGTCGGCGGCGTCTACCGTGTGGAAAAAGCGGCCGTTCTGGTCGATGTCGGCCACTGTACCGTCGATCAGCACCGCAGCGCCCGCTTCCGTCTCGCCCGAAATCGTCACCTGGGGATCGCGCAGGATCGCGCCTGGCTCAGGTGTCCTGATCTGCAGGAAGGGCGGCGTGTCGTCGGATCTGAGTTCGAACTTTCGGACCGAACTCATCTGCCCGGGAAGCCCGAACGCGTCGAGCGCCGCCACCCGCCAGTAGTATGTCCCGGGCGCGAGAGGGTGATCCTCCATACGGTTTTCTTCAAGGCCAAAGAGGCTGTCGGCCATGCGGTCGAAGCGGCCGTCGAAGGCGATCTCCAGCCAGTAACCCCCGCCGTTCGGCATATCCTCCCAGCCGAGGTCGACGGTCTCCCCGTAGAGAACCGCGTCGTCCTCGGGGGCCTTGAGCGCGATGCGGCCGAAGACGTCGACCTTCTCCTCCGGCGCGTCGCCGTTGCGCACCACGGCGCCTTCGTTGCGGCCGAGCACCAGCGTCTTGTCGCCGGCCTGGATCGACACCGGTTTGACGTCGTAATTGGAAAACTTCGCCCCGCCCGCGTCCTGGCTCACCCAGAAACTGCCAGAATCGATCTTGGCATCGACGTTGGGCAGGCTCACCTCGAGCTGGTTTCGGTCGCTCTCAGTTGCGAGCAGGGCGTAAAAATCGCCCTCGACCAGGCTGATCTTCGCCTCCTCGCGGCGCTTCAGCGGATCGACCCGCATGCGCTGGATGACGGCCTGGGAATTGGCGTTGAGGCGCAGGCGGCTTGCGTCTCGGAACACCACCTGCGCCGTGGAGCGCGACAGCGTGCGCAGCTTTTCCTGCTCGTTGAGGATGGCGTTGAGGTCGCGCTCGGTCCAGCCGTTTTCGACGGTCTTCTGGCCCTCGACCCAGCCTTGCCGATCACTGAGCCGCGCCTCGGCTTCCACGTCGCGCTGCTGTTCGCTGTGAGTGCGCGCCGATTCGGCCTGGCCGATCGACCGGGAAGACAGCTCGATGCTCTCGGCATAGACGCCGTTGAGGTTCTCGACCACCGCCTCGTCACGGAACTGGATGGCGTTGCGGATCAGGATCGGCGCGAAGAGCTGCGCCCCGGCCTCGTTGGCCCGCTGGATCTCACCCAGCGACGCATCGAGCGCCGTCGCCGCCAGGCGCACCTGGTTGCCGGGCAGGAGCAGTTCTTGTCCCTCGGAAAGTTGGGTGATGTCATCGAAGCCGTTGGCGCGCAGGATGATCGGCCAAAGGTCGGGATTGTCCAGGTACTTTTCGGCCAGCGACCGGATGCCGACGCCGGGTTCCAGCCGCACCCGGATGTACTCGTCGCTCGCCGCGACGGACTTGATGGCTTCCGCCGTACCCTGCGCAGTCGCGTGCAGGGGGGCGAACAGCGAAAGGAATGGCGCCGCTACCGTCAGGCAGCGCAGCAGGCCACGCCATCTCGATGGGTTTCTTGTCGCAATGCCGATCGCCAATTTCCCACACCCCAAACAGTAGCGATCTCGCCGGGACTGCCCGCCTTTTCAAGGTTTACCTCACGTTAACCATACGGAATTCCGGCGCACTAATCCAGCGGCAAATTCGATCGATTGTGCTCAAACTTGTCCCAATATGAAACGGATTTCAGTGACTTGCGGCGAAAACCGGGTGCGCGGTGGTAAGAGCGCTAGACACCGTGGAGACGCGAATCCGCGCTGCGCCGGCCTCTAATGGTGCCAGCCTGATGCATCCCCTAAGATCCTGATCGCAGGAAATATCTGCGCGCGAGTACCTTGAGTTTTTGTTCGCGGGAAGAAACCGGATCGGCGCCGCTCAGATTGAGAAACTGGTCCCGCAGCCGCAGGACGCGACAGCGTTGGGATTCCGGATCTGGAAGGACTGGCCCATGAGATCGTCGACGAAGTCGATCACCGAGCCTCCCATGTAGACGAGGGAGATGTCGTCGACGAGCACGGTCGCGCCGTCGCGCTCAATAGCATTGTCGTCCTCGTTACGGTCGCCGACGAGGTCGAACTTGTAGGAGAAGCCGGAGCAGCCGCCGCCTTCGACCGAAACGCGCAACGCGGTCTTGCCGGGTTCGCCGGCGACGATCGCGGCGATGCGCTTTGCCGCCGCCTCGGTCAGTTCCACGCCTTTCATGGTCGTCTTGGCGTCCGTACCCATGTCGTCACCTTGCAATTGCAATTCACCGATAGGTATGAAGCGGTCACGGGCAAGTCAACCGGTGGGAGCATGGGACCGCAAGGAGAACTCGGGGAGATCGGTTTCGGCTACAGGCCGCGCGCTTCCTATGCCTGCGATCCTGCTATGACCCGCGGTCGCTTCTATCCCGAGCCTGAAAGCGCAACGCGCACGCCGTTTCAGCGCGACCGCGACCGGATCATCCACTCCACCGCCTTCCGCCGCCTCAAGCACAAGACGCAGGTCTTCATCGCGCACGAGGCGGATCACTACCGCACGCGTCTCACGCATTCGATCGAGGTGGCGCAGATCGCGCGCGCTCTCGCCAGGGCGCTCTGCCTCGACGAGGACCTCGCCGAGGCCGTCGCACTGGTACACGACTTCGGCCACACGCCGTTCGGCCACACGGGCGAGGACGCGCTGGACCGCAAGATGGCCGAGTGGGGCGGCTTCGACCACAACGAACAGTCGCTGCGCGTCGTCACCAAGCTCGAGCGCCGCTATGCCGAATTCGACGGCCTGAATCTTGTCTGGGAGACGCTGGAAGGCCTCGTCAAGCACAATGGGCCGTTGACCGATGCGAACGGAAACGGGCTGGACGGCCCGCTGCGAAAGTCGATCCGCGACTTCGACGCGCTGTTCCCCCTCGAACTCGCGAGCTACGCCTCGATGGAGGCGCAGTCCGCCGCGATCGCCGACGACATCGCCTACGACGCCCACGACATCGACGATGGCCTTCGCTCGGGCCTCCTGACCCTGTCGATGCTGGAGGACGCGCCGCTCGCCGGCGCCATCCTTGCCTCCGTGCGCGACCGCTATCCGGATCTCGATCCCGTGCGGACCGGCCACGAACTGATGCGCCGCCAGATCACGGTCATGGTCGAGGACGTCATCGCCGAAGCTCAGCGCCGCGTCGCCGAGGAAAGGCCGGGATCCCCCGAGGCAGTCCGGGCCGCGAACCGCGCCATGGTCGGCTTCTCGGCGCCGATGCAGGAGAAGGAGAGGGACCTCAAGGCCTTCCTCTATTCCAATCTCTACCGCCACCCCGACGTGATGGCGGTCCGCGCCGAGGCGGACAAGGTGGTCGAGGACCTGTTCGACGCCTACTTCGCCGATCCCGAGCTGATGCCCGAGGGGTGGCGCGGCGTGCTGGAGCGGGCAGGACCTCAGGTGAGGGCGCGCCACGTCGCCGATTTCCTCGCCGGAATGACCGATACCTATGCACTGAAGGAACACCGGCGCCTGTTTGACCGCTCGCCCGATATCGGATAGGCGGAGCGCGCGGCGCCCAGGGGGCTGCCCAAATCTCCAAGCCGGAACGCGAACGATGAACATTTTCGCCGATTTCCACGATCGGATCAGCACGGCCATCCAGTCGATCGGCCTGAAGACGGTCGACGGATCGGACCTTAATCTGTCGCGCATCACCGTCGAGCCGCCGCGCGACGCCGCGCATGGCGATCTCGCCACCAATGCAGCGATGGTGCTGTCGAAGGCTGTGGGCGAGAACCCGCGCGCGCTGGCGCAGAAGATCGCCGAGCGCCTCGAGCAGGAACCCGAGGTCGCGCGCGTCGAGATCGCGGGTCCTGGTTTCATCAACCTGTCGCTGGACGACGCCTTCTGGCAGGCGCGCCTGCGCGAAATCCTCGCGGCCGGCGATGCCTACGGGCGCTCCACCGTCGGTGCGGGCCGCAAGGTCAACGTGGAATACGTGTCGGCCAATCCGACCGGCCCCATGCATGTCGGCCATTGCCGCGGCGCGGTGGTCGGCGACACGCTCGCCAACCTGCTCGCCTTCGCTGGCTACGAGGTGACCAAGGAATACTACATCAACGACGCCGGTTCGCAGATCGACGTGCTCGGCCGCTCTGTGATGCTGCGCTATCGCGAGGCCCTCGGCGAGAACATCGGCGAGATCCCCCCGGGGCTCTATCCCGGTGACTATCTCAAGCCGGTCGCAAAGGCGCTTCTCGACGAATACGGCTCCGGGCTGCTCGGCATGGCCGAGGAGAAGGCGCTCGCGATCGTCAAGGACACGACTATCGACGCGATGATGGAGATGATCCGCGCCGATCTCGCCGCGCTCAACGTGCGGCACGACGTCTTCTTCTCCGAGCGCAGCCTCCACGCCGGCAATGGCGGCCCGATCCGCTCCGCCATCACCGACCTCACGCTGAGCGGCCACGTCTACAAGGGCAAGCTTCCACCGCCCAAGGGCCAGAAGCCGGAAGACTGGGAGGACCGCGAGCAGACGCTGTTCCGGTCCACCGAAGTCGGCGACGACATCGACCGCCCACTCGTCAAGTCGGACGGCACCTTCACCTATTTCGCCGCCGACGTCGCCTACATGAAGGACAAGTACGAGCGCGGCTTCGAGGAACTGATCTTCGTGCTGGGCGCCGACCACGGCGGCTACGTCAAGCGCCTTGAGGCGCTGGCCAAGGCGCTCTCCGGCGGCGATCTCAAGGTCGAGGTGCTGCTCTGCCAGCTCGTGAAGCTCTACCGCAACGGCGAGCCCGTGCGCATGTCGAAGCGCTCGGGCGAATTCGTCACGCTGCGCGACGTTGTCGACGAGGTCGGGCGGGACCCGATCCGCTTCATGATGCTCTATCGCAAGAACGACGCGCCGCTCGACTTCGATTTCGCCAAGGTCACCGAGCAGTCCAAGGACAATCCCGTCTTTTACGTCCAGTACGCCTCTGCCCGTTGCCATTCGGTCTTCCGGCAGGCAGCCGAGCAGCTGAGCGGCGAGAGCTTCGACCGCGAGACCCTGTCCGCGGCGACGTCGAATCTCACCGACGAGGCCGAGATCGCGATGATCAAGAAACTCGCCGAATATCCTCGCCTGATCGAGGGGGCGGCGCTCGCCCACGAGCCGCACCGCATCGCGTTTTATCTCTACGACGTCGCGAGCGCGCTGCACGCGTTGTGGAATCGCGGTACCGATAATCCGGACTTACGCTTTCTTAAGGTTAACGATCCAGTATTGACGAAAGCCAGACTTGGGCTGGTGCAGGCGGTTCTGTATGTTCTTAGGTCGGGCCTGACTTTGTTGGGCGCGGATGCGCCGCAAGAGATGCGCTGAAGGCCGGAACTTCCCGACACCATTTGCCCACATTGCGCTGGTACCGGCGAAAAAGTTCGCAACGCCTCGGCGTTCCGATAGAGTGTGAGTGCGGGAAAAGGCATGGCAGACCTGAAGCAACTCAAGGCTAAACCCCTGGACGACTTTCGGGAGAGCGATCCTCTCGCCGAATTGACCCGGATCATGGGGCTCAACGCGCAGTCTTCGACGAGCGACGGCGCCATGGACGATTTCGGTATCGATCTGGAGCGCGAACTGCTCGGCGATTTCGGTGACCCCGAACCCGCCGCCAACAAGGATGCGCCGGCTTTTCAGCCGGACGAGGACATGTTCGTCGGCGATGATCACGTCCCGGTCGAAGCGGCTTCTCGGCCAGCGTTCATTGCGAAGACGGACTATTCGAGCATCGAGATCCGGCCGCGCGGAGAGCCGATCCTGACCTTGCAGCCCGCCAGGCCGGCTCTGCGTGTCGTCGAGCAGCCGGCGGAGAGCCGGGAAGCGGGGCCGTCTTCCGACGACCAGTCGCTGGAGGACGAACTGGAATCGCTTCTGTCGATGGATGCCTCGCAGGACGAAACGCCCGAGCATTCGAATGACCATTCCGCCAGTCCCGTGGAGCCCCAAGATGCGTCCGAGGGTACCTCGGATACAGTGGAGCGCGACGATCCGCTCGACCGCCTGGAAGCCTTTTCGAAGGACTGGTTCGCGCGCCGTCAGGCGCAGCAGGAAGGCGCGCAGCTGCAGCCCCAAGCCTCCGATGCCGGGGACGATCTCATTTCCCTCGACGATCTCGAGGACTTTGCTTTGGTCGAAGAGAGCGTAGCCGAGCACCCGCAGGATCACCCGACTTCGTACATCGATGAGGTTCCGGCCGAAGCCGAGATTCTCGCCCGCCACGAGGACCAAGGTCATCAGGAGCCGGGAGCCGACCTGACGCCGGAGCCGGAACTGGAGCCCGAATCGCGGTTCGATCCCGAGCCCCAGGTCGCTTCCGCGCCCGTGGTGGCAGCGCCGCGGCCCGCTTTCGATCCCTCTGCCGATCCGTTCGCGGACCTGATGGCGATGAGCCGCCCTGCGTCCGCAACCGAGCCGCAGACTCCCGCCGAGGTGGCGGAATCCGAGCCGGAAACGGTTCCGGACGTTCGCGGCACCTGGGCGACGTCCGAGGAGGGTCCCCGCTACGTTCCGGCGGGTTCCGCTACGGAAGCCGACGTCGCTAGAGCCGAGGCGGAGGTAACGCCCGCGCCGCAACAGCCGGTTGCGGAGGACGTGGCTCCGGCTCCCCTACAGCGCGCCACCCCCAGCCGCTTCAGCATCGGCCGTGCCACCGCATCGCTCATGCCTGCCGCGGCACCGGTCGAGACCGCCAGCGTCGCGCCGGCTCCCGAGCCTTTCGCCGAGAAGGAGCCCGCGCCGCAGGTCGAGACCGAGAGCGAGGATTTCGCCTTTGACGACCTCACGCTCGATGACGGCGATTTCGATCTAGGCAATATGCTGGAAGCCGAACTGGCGGCGGAAGCCGAGCAGATCGCGTTCCGGGCAAATCCTGCACCGCAGCAGGCGCTTGCCGAAGCGGCAGCCGATGGCCCTGCGGCGCGTCAGCCCATGTGGGGCGATTTCGGCGAACCCGATATCGACACGATCGAGGTACCGGTGACGCAGGTGGATGTCGCCGACGAATTCGACATCCCCGACCTTGTCTTCGAGGAAGACACCGCGCGAGCGAGCGAGGAGGATGAACTCGATCTGGAGTTCGCCAGCGCGTTCGAAGACCTCGCGGGTGGCCGTCGCATCGATCCGGCAACCTACGAGCCGCGCACGGCTGCTGCATTCGCCGCTCCCGCCGCGGAGTTTCAGGCTGCGCCGGCGGTATCGCTTGCAGACGGGATGCAGGGTCGCGCCGCCGCTGAGGCCGAGTATCCGATCGACGACCTCACCGGTTTCTGGGAGGAAGAGCAGGGAGCGGACGGCTATGCAGTTGCCGAACCCGAAACCGCGCGGGCGTGGGCGGACGACGCTTACGGTCAGGCCCCCCACGACGCTGGCGACTTCCCGTCGGCCTTCTATGCCGATGGGCCGGCCGAAGCTTCAGAACCCGCGCCCAGGCGGCGCCGGGGCCTGGCCATAGCCGCCGTGGTGGCTGGCGTCGCGGTAGCCGGCGGTATCGGCGCCTTCATGCTGTCGTTCGGCGGCGGCGACAATGCAGCGCCGGTCCTGGTGGAGGCCGATCCCACACCCGTCAAGATCAAGCCGGAAAAGCCCGGCGGCACGATCATCCCCAACGAGGACAAGGCGGTCTACGACCGCGTCGCTTCAGGCGGCGAGAATGCCGCCCCGGCTCAGGAGAAGCTGCTGTCGGCAAGCGAGGAGCCGATCGACATCGTCGCGAAGGCGACGCCAGTCGACGGCGACACGTCGCTGCCGGGCGTCGAATCGCCGATCGTCGAACAGGGCGAACCGGCCGTCCGCGCCAAGGGCGAGGACCGGGTCGAACAGGAAATCGAAGATCCCGCGTCGCCCGTCGACGAGATTGCGACCGTGACCCCGCGCAAGGTACGCACATTGATCGTGCGCCCCGACGGAACGCTGGTTCCGCGCGAAGAGCCGGCAGCCGCGGAGCCGCAGGAACCAATCCAGCAGGCGAGCCTCGTCGAACCCGCGGTCGTCCCGGAAGCCACCTTCGAAAGCACAGAGGAAAGCCAGGCCCCCGCACAGGAGGCTACCCAGCCGCCGCCGGCTGGCGTGATCGAGAAGCCCGCGGAGCAGGAGGCCGCCCAGCCGGCTGCTTCCGAAGCCGCGCCGATCAAAGCGGCTCCCGCCGCTGACACGTCGGACACCGCACCCGTGCGGGTCGTGGAATCGACGACCATCAAGCCGGATGGAAGCTCGACGCCGGCTCGCGGCCCCCTGGCGCCCACGCGGCCTTCCGACCAGCCGGTCGAGATCGTCGGCAGCGCCGGCGGAAACCAGCGCGGCACCCAGGTGGCAGCCGCACCTGCGGCGGCGCAAGTGCCCGCGATCCCGGCCGGGCCGACGAGCGAATGGTCCATGCAGATCGCGTCGCAGCCTTCGCCCGAAGGCGCCCAGAAGAGCTACGTCAATCTCGCGCAGCGCTACGGCTCGATCCTCGGCGGACGCGGCGTCAACATCGTCAAGGCCGACATCGCCGGTAAGGGCACGTTCTGGCGGGTCCGTATCCCGGCGCAGTCCAAGGCGGACGCGGTGGAGCTTTGTGAACGCCTCAAGGCTGCCGGCGGAAGCTGCTTCGTCGCCAGATAAGGGACACCGTCTCACGCGTATTGCGAATGGGCTGCCGTCGGGCGGCCCATTTTCGTTTCCAGTAGCCAACGAAGCCTGTGGCTCCCTGCGAGGGCAGCGCCAGGCAGGTGCGGCGAACGGGCGATTCGTCTAGACTCCCGGCATGAGCGAATCAAAGGCGATCATTTTCGGCTGTGCCGGCAAGAGCTTGACGGACGAGGAGCGCGGCTTCTTCCGCGGCGAGAAGCCGTGGGGCTTCATCCTCTTCGCGCGCAACATAGGCGAGGCCGGCGAGATCCGGGATCTCGTGGCCGAACTGCGCGAAACCGTGGGACGCGAGGATGCGCCCGTCTTCATCGATCAGGAGGGCGGCCGCGTCCAGCGCATCCGCGCGCCGCTGGCGCCGAGCTATCCGACCGCCGCCGCGCTCGGCGAACTCCATCGGCGCGACACCCAGGCGGGACTGCGCGCGGCCTGGCTGATGTCGCGCCTGCACGCGTTCGATCTCATGCGCTTCGGCATCAATGCCGACTGTCTTCCGGTCTTGGACGTGCCGGTGGAGGGCGCCCACGACGTCATCGGCAACCGCGCCTATGCGAAAGTTCCGGGGGTGGTGGCCGAGATGGGACGGGCGGCGGCGGACGGACTGGTCGCCGGCGGAGTTTTACCGGTGATGAAGCACATGCCCGGCCATGGCCGCGCTTTCGCCGACAGCCATCTTTCGCTGCCGGTCGTCGATGCCGGTCTGGACGAACTGCGCGCCCACGACTTCGCACCCTTCAAGACGCTCTCGGACCTACCGATGGGGATGACCGCGCATGTCGTCTACACGGCGCTCGATGCGCAGAACCCGGCGACCACTTCGGCAAAGGTGATCGGCGAGATCATCCGCGGCGAGATTGGCTTCGACGGCCTGCTCATGAGCGACGACGTCTCGATGAAGGCGCTTTCTGGGGATTTCCGCCAAAAGACGCGCGCGATCCTTGCCGCGGGCTGCGATGTCGTCCTTCACTGCAACGGCGTCATGGACGAGATGCGCGCGGTGGCCGGCGAGGCGTCGGTGCTCGCCGGTCCGTCACTGGAACGTGCCGAACGCGCGCTATCTTTGCTGGGACGACAGGACGGCGCCGACGAGACTGCGGCACGCGAGGAGTTCGCCGCCCTGTTCGAGGCGGTCGCATGAGGAAGAAGCGGATTGGCTGAGGCCGGCAAGGGATCGAAGGGCACGCCCACGCCTCTGGAGCGCCTGTGGGCTCCGGAGGAGGACGTGCGCGAACCCTCCGAGGCGCTCGTCATCGACGTCGCCGGCTTCGAAGGCCCGCTCGACCTGTTGCTGCATCTGGCGCGTAACCAGAAGGTCGACCTCGCGCGCATCTCGATCCTGGCGCTGGCCGAGCAGTACCTTGTTTTCGTCGACACGGCGCGCAAGCTGCGGCTTGAGATCGCGGCGGATTATCTGGTCATGGCGGCATGGCTCGCCTACCTGAAATCGAAGCTCCTGATCCCCAAACAGCCTGGAGAGGAAGGCGAGACCGGCGAGGAACTCGCGGCGCTTTTGCAATTCCGGCTGAAGCGTCTCGAAGCGATGCGCGATGCGGCCGCCCGGCTCGTCAACCGCAACCGGCTCGGCCGCGACGTCATGGCGCGCGGCATGCCGGAGGTCGTGGTGCTGGAGAAACAGACGCGCTACTCGGCCTCGCTCTACGACCTCCTGACGGCCTATGCGATCCAGCGCCAGCGGCAGGCGGTGACGAACGTCCGCATCGCCAGACGAACCGTCTGGTCGCTGCAGGACGCGCGCGAACTCCTGACGCGGCTTGTCGGCCGCATGAAGGACTGGACCGCGCTCGACCGCTTTCTGGTCGAATATCTCGCCCGGCCCGAGGAGCGGGCGACCGCGATCGCCAGTTCCTTCGCGGCGTCGCTCGAACTCGTCCGCGAGGGGGCGCTGGAAATCCGTCAGCATGAGGCTTTTGCGCCGATCTACTTGCGGTCGCGCGCCAAGTCGCCTGGCAGCGAGGTGAGCCATGCCTGAGATCAAGCGTGCCGATGCGACGTTCCCCGACGAACTCGACGATGACGACGATTTCGATCCGGTGGCCGAGAACGACAATCCTGCCGAGCGCCTGCACCTCGCCGAGGCGATACGCATGGCTGAAGCGATCGTCTTCGCTTCCGCCGAGCCGGTGACCGAAAAGGCGCTCGCGGCGCGTCTGCCCGAAGGCATCGACGTTCCCGCCGTGATGGCCGAGATGCAGCGCCAGTACGAAAAGCGCGGCGTCAACCTGGTCCGCGTCGCCGACGCCTGGGCCTTCCGCACCGCCGGCGACCTCGGCTTCCTGATGAGCCGCGACGCGCCGCAGCAGAAGAAGCTCTCGCGCGCCGCGCTCGAGGTCTTGGCGATCATCGCCTACCACCAGCCGGTCACCCGGGCAGAGATCGAGGAGATTCGTGGCGTCGAGACGTCGAAGGGCACGCTCGACACGCTGATGGAAAGCACGTGGGTCCGCATGCGCGGGCGTCGCCGCACGCCGGGCCGCCCGGTGACCTACGGTACGACCACCGCCTTCCTCGACCATTTCGGATTGGCGGAGCTACGCGACCTGCCGGGCGTCGACGAACTGAAGGGCGCGGGGCTGCTGTCTGCGCGCATGCCGTCTAATTTCTTGGTTCCCCTGCCGCCGGCCGATCCGGACGAACTCACCGAGGACGAGGATCCGCTAACCGACATCGATCTGGAGGAACTCGGCCTGTTGACACCCCGCGGCGGGGATGATTGACGAAATCCTTCGTTGCGCGGGCAAGATTCCGCCGCGTTTCGCTCCGACGAAGGCATCATGACGCAATCCACGACAACCCGGTCCGAAAGCGGGCGCGGCAGCCGCTCCCCGACCGGGGTCAGCTTCGCCGCCCGGCTTGCGTTCGACGACATCTGGCATTCCTTCGGTCCAGGTGCCGAAACCCTACGCGGGGTCAGCGTGACGGCGGAACCGGGTGAGGTGCTATGCCTTCTCGGTCCGTCCGGTTCGGGCAAGACCACGCTTCTCAGGATCGCCGCCGGCATCGAGACGCAGACCAGCGGCAGGGTGCTCCTTAACGACCGCGAAATCGCCGGTCCCGCCGTCTTCGTACCGCCGGAAAAGCGCTCCATCGGCCTCGTCTTCCAGGATTTCGCGCTGTTCCCGCACTACACGATCCTCGACAACGTCCGCTTCGGGCTGACGGCGCTGTCCGCGTCCGAGGGGAAACGCGAGGCCATGACCGCCCTCTCGCGCGTCGGGCTCGAGCATCACGCCCGGTCGTTTCCCCACATCCTGTCGGGCGGCGAGCAGCAGCGCGTGGCGCTGGCACGCGCGCTGGCGCCGCGTCCGGCGGTGCTTCTCCTGGACGAGCCGTTCTCGGGCCTCGATTCGCGGCTGAAGGACAGCGTGCGCGCTGAGACGCTCGCGATCCTGCGCCAAAGCCGCGCCACCGCCATCATCGTCACGCATGACGCCGAGGAGGCCATGCGCATGGGAGACCGCATCGCGCTCCTGCGCGACGGGGAACTCGTCCAGGTGGGCCGTGCGGAGGAGCTCTACCAGCGGCCGGCCAATCTCTTCGTCGCCGGCTTCTTCTCAGAACTCAACGTCTTCGACGGACGCGCCGACCACGGCAGCGTCGATACGCCGCTCGGCCGTTTCGCGGCGCCGGGCTTTTCTTCGCCCGAGGACGTGACGGTCGCGGTGCGCCCCACCGCCATCGAGGCGCACGAGTACGAAAAGGATGGCGCGACCGAGGCCAGGGTGATATCCCGGCGCTTCCTTGGCGATGCGGAAATCCTCGAGGCGGCGGTCGCAGGCGCCGAAATGCCGGTGCGGGGGCGGATCAGGTGTGGCGCATTGTCCCCAGGCGCACGCGATATCTGGCTCTCGGTCAGAAAGTCTGATGTGCTTGTGTTTGAAAGACGGGCCGAGAACGCTTAAGTCAGGGTACGAGTTTCTTTCGAAAGAGGATTGTCATGGGTTCCTTCTCGATCTGGCACTGGCTCATAGTGCTCGTGGTCGTGCTGCTGCTCTTCGGGCGCGGCAAGATTCCCGAGCTGATGGGCGACATGGCCAAGGGCATCAAGAGCTTCAAGAAGGGTATGTCGGACGAGGACGAGGCGGAGAAGGCTCGCACCGTCGAGCACCGCAACGACGAAACCGTCGCCACGCCGAAGGAAAAGGCCAGCAAGTCCTGATCCGGGCCTTGGTCCCGCAGAACTGCCTCGCCGGAATTTGAGCCATGTTCGATATCGGTTGGCCGGAGATGCTCGTGATCGCGGTCGTCCTGATCGTGGTCGTCGGGCCGAAGGATTTGCCGCGCATGCTGCGTCAATTCGGCAAGACGACGTCGCAGATGCGCAAGATGGCTGGCGATTTCCGCAAGCAGTTCGATGAGGCATTGAAGGAGGCCGAGCTCGACGACGTGAAGTCGACGATCGACAGCGCCCGCAAGCTGAACCCCGCGGCCGATATCCGCAAGGCGTTGAACCCGATGGAGAAGGCCGCCTCCGATGTGCGCGCCGGCCTCGACGGCCTGATGAAGCCTAAACCGGCCGATATTCCCGCGCCGGACGCGCCCGCCAAGGCGGAGGAACCTGCCAAGTCCGGTGCAACCGCCGGACCGGGCAACGAGGCGATCGCCAGTTCCGCGTCGCAGAAGCCCGCCGCCAAGTCCGAGGCGGCCAAGACCGCCTCGGCAGGCACCGCCAAGTCGGCCAGCAAGCCCGCGACCGCGAAGCAGGCAGCCGCGAGTGCTTCGGCCGCCAAGTCTGAAACGACCAAGTCTCCGGCGGCCAAATCTCCGGCCGCCAAGTCTCCGGCCATCAAGTCTCCTGCCGCAAAGGCGCCCGCCAAGCCCGCCGCTGCCTCCAACTCCGGCAGTCCCGCGCCGCGCAGGAAGCCCGCAGCGAAGAAAACCACCGGGGCCTCTTCGTGAACGTCCATGACGACGACATCGACAAGTCCTCGGCGCCGCTGATCGAGCATCTGATCGAGCTGCGCTCGCGGCTCATGTGGGCGATCGGCGGCTTCTTCGTGGCCTTCCTGGTCTGCTTCTTCTTCGCCAAGCAGCTCTTCAACCTCCTGGTCATCCCCTTCCAGTGGGCGACCGGCTGGGCGGGACTCGATCCGACGAATGTCGACCTGATCTACACCGCGCCGCAGGAATTCTTCTTCACCCAGATCAAGCTCGGCATGTTCGGTGGCCTCGTGCTCGCCTTCCCGCTGATCGCGGCGCAAGTCTACAAGTTCGTCGCGCCGGGCCTTTACAAGAACGAGCGCGGCGCCTTCCTGCCATTCCTCATTGCCTCGCCGATCCTGTTCCTGATCGGCGGCGCGCTTGTCTATTTCTTCTTCACCCCAATGGTGATGTGGTTCTTCCTGTCGATGCAGCAGGTCGGGCCCGACAACGAGATCCAGATCTCACTGCTGCCGCGCGTGTCCGAGTATCTCGGTCTCATCATGACCCTGATCTTCTCTTTCGGCCTCGTGTTCCAGCTCCCGGTCGTCACCACGCTCATGGCGCGCGTCGGCCTGCTCACGGCGGCGGGCCTGGTCGACAAGCGCAAATACGCCATCGTCATCGCCTTCATCGTCGCTGCCGTGCTGACCCCGCCCGATCCGGTGAGCCAGCTCGGGCTCGCCATCCCGACCATCCTCCTCTACGAGGTGTCCATCTGGCTTGCCCGCCGCGTGGAAAGAAACCGCAGCAGGGAAGCGGCGGCGAAGGAAAAGCGCGAAGCCGACGAGGCCGCTGAGTCTTCCTGATCCATATCGAAGGTGCTTGCTCGCGGTGCTGCGTTCGACAAAAGCGCAGTGCAGGGCAGGCGCCTGAATTCCGAACGAGAGAGGCGGGCCCGGCTGAACGACCTCCGTCGTAGGCATCGGCAGGCCAGTCCACCAACCCGCGTTGCCAAGCTATTGCAGCGGGCGCGAACCTCAAGGGGCGCCAGCCGTGGCGCCGCTAGCGCCAGCGTTCCGTACGCCTGCGCTCAGCCGATCCGCGTTTCGCCCTACGGCATCTGCCTCACCGGCGCGCGGTCGTCATCGCACTGCCCCGACAGCGCTTTGCGCGGCGTACACTTCCCGTTCCTTCCTCATGTTCGGCAGGAACACGGCGAGCAGGCCGATCATCGGCAGGAACGAACACACGCCGTAGACGAACTCGATGCCCTTCGCGTCGGCGACGACGCCGAGCACCGCCGCGCCCAGGCCGCCGAGGCCGAAGGCGAAGCCGAAGAAGATGCCGGCAATCATGCCGACCCGTCCGGGCACCAGCTCCTGCGCGAAGACGACGATCTGCGGGAAGGCGGAAGCCAGGATCAGGCCGATGATGGCGGTCAGGATCGGCGTCCAGAAGAAGTTCGCATAGGGCAGGATCAGCGTGAAGGGCAGCACGCCCAGGATCGAGAACCAGATCACCGTCTTTGAGCCGAAGCGGTCCCCGATCGGGCCGCCCATCACGGTTCCGACCGCGGCGGCGCCGAGGAAGATGAAGAGCAGGATCTGTGCGTCCTGCACCGAGACGCCGAACTTCTCGATGACGAAGAAGGTGTAGTAGCTCGAGATCGAGGCCATGTAGACGTGCTTGGAGAAGACCAGCGCGATCAGCACGGCGAGCGCGGTCACGACCTTCTTGCGCGGCAGGGTTACGGCTGGTTTCGGCGCCGGGCGCTTGGCACTGGCGG
Organism: Aquibium oceanicum; assembly: GCF_001889605.1. Classification (NCBI taxonomy): domain Bacteria; kingdom Pseudomonadati; phylum Pseudomonadota; class Alphaproteobacteria; order Hyphomicrobiales; family Phyllobacteriaceae; genus Aquibium; species Aquibium oceanicum. Next base: position 2,733,772 of record NZ_CP018171.1, read on the forward strand.
CGCGGTAGCGCGCGTACCAGCCGCTGACGCGCCACAGCACGATCATGCCGACCAGCGCGATGACGGAGAACCAGGCGACCGAGCCCTGGCCCCGCGGAACGACGATGAAGGCTGCGAGTAGCGGCCCGATTGCCGTGCCGAAATTGCCGCCGACCTGGAACACCGCCTGCGCGAGACCGTAGCGCCCGCCGGACGCCAGCCGCGCCACCCGCGAGGATTCGGGGTGGAAGATCGCCGAGCCGAAGCCGATGAAGGCCGCGCCGAGAAGCAGCAGCGGATAGGTCGCGGCGCTGGAAAGCAGCAGCAGGCCCACCAGCGTCGAACCCATGCCGAAGGGCAGCGAATAGGGCATCGGCCGCTTGTCCGTCGTCATGCCGATCAGTGGCTGGAGCAGGGACGCCGTGACCTGGAAGGTCATGGTGAGCAGGCCGATCTGCCAGAAGGCCAGACCGTAACCGTCCTTGAGCATCGGATAGATCGCGGCGAGCAGCGACTGCATGACGTCGTTGAGGAGATGGCAGAAGCTTACCGCCAGAAGCACGGCATAAGCCGTGCGCTCGGGTGTCATGACGGGGGCGCTGGTCGTGGCGGTGGTGTCGGTCACGTCGAAGGTCCTGCAATGGGTACGGCTTTGCAGCTCGCCTTATAGGCACGTTGATTGCGACCTTCTTTCGTGCTTTGGTCCGTTTGTTTCGCGAGTGGGCCAATTCCGGATGACGACACCGACGTTCTCGATAAGCGCTTCGACGATCGAATCGGACGCTCGGCACGGGCGGCGCGTGGAATGGCTGGAGAGGACGGCGGGTGATGTGCTCGCCCTTTCGGATCTCTATTCGGACGGCCATCGGGTGCCCGAACATCGGCACAACCGCTGCCAGCTTCTCTATGCGCGCAGCGGCGTCGTGCTGGTGAAGACGGGGCAAGGCCGCTGGATGGTCCCGCCCGACCACGCCATGTGGATCCCGTCGGGCGTCGACCATTCCGTCGACATGCTGGGCAGCGTGCGCATGCAATCGGTCTACGTGAACCCGGCGGCAACGAGCGGAACGCCCAACGGCCTGCGCGTCGTGGCGCTCACGGACCTGATGCGCAGCTTGATCGCCGAAGCCGCCGAACGCGCGCAAGATGCCGCGCCAGACCCGCGCGACGAACTAGTGATGGCGTTGATCGTGAAGGAAATCCCGCGGCTGCGCGAACTGCCGCTCGGCCTGCCGCTGCCGGCCGATCCCAAGCTCGCACGGCTCTGCCGCGCCTTCGTGGAGCGACCCTCGCCGCAGGCGACCATCGACGCCTGGGCCGACGCGGCCGGCATGAGTCGGCGCAGCTTCACCCGCGCCTTCCAGCGCGAGACGGGCTTGAGCCTTTCCGTCTGGCGCCAGCAGGCCTGCCTGTTCGCCGCCCTGCCGCGACTGGCGGAAGGCGTGCCCGTGACGGGCGTGGCGCTCGACCTCGGCTACGAGAGTGTGCCGGCCTTCACCACGATGTTCCGCCGCATGCTAGGGGCGGCGCCGCGCGACTATTTCCGCAATGCCGGGGCCGCACGGGAAAGCGCTTGACCTTCCAGTCACTGGAAGGACTACGCATGGTCCCCATATGACAGGGACAAGACCATGAACCATTCCGATCACAGCCATCATACGGACGCAGCATGCTGCTCGGGGCAGGGCGCCTCGGCTCCGGCGCTGCTGCGCGACCCGGTCTGCGGCATGACGGTCGATCCGGCGAAGAACAAGCCGACCGCGTCGCTCGACGGGCACGACTATCACTTCTGTTCCGAAGGTTGCCGCACCAAGTTCCTGGCCGCGCCGCAGGATTTCATGACCGCAACCGATCCGGTCTGCGGCATGAGCGTCACCCGTGCCGACGCCAGGCACTTCGCTCGCCACGAGGGGCGGGGGTTCTACTTCTGCTCCGCCCGCTGCAAGGAGAAGTTCGAGGCGGAGCCCGAAAAATACCTGGCCGGCGTGCCCGCGCCCGAACCCATGCCGGAGGGCACGAAGTACACCTGCCCGATGCATCCCGAGGTGATCAGCGACAAGCCGGCCGCATGCCCGAAATGCGGAATGGCGCTGGAGCCGATGGGCATCCCGACCGGCGACGAGGGGCCGAACCCGGAACTGGTGGATTTCACCCGACGCTTCTGGATCAGTGCCGCGCTTTCCATCCCGCTTCTTCTCATCAGCATGGGGCCGATGGTCGGGCTGCCCTTCCGCGGCTGGATTGGGGAGCCCGCGGCGACCTGGATCGAGCTGCTGCTCGCGGCACCCGTGGTGCTGTGGGCGGCGATCCCCTTCTTCCACCGCGGCTGGCAGTCGATCGTCAACCGTAGCCCCAACATGTGGACACTGATCGCCATCGGCGTCGGTACTGCCTTCGTCTACAGCGTCGTCGCAACGCTGGCGCCCGGCATCTTCCCCCACCAGTTCCGCGGCCATGGCGGGGCGGTGCCGGTCTATTTCGAGGCCTCGGCGGTGATCGTGGCGCTGGTGTTCCTCGGACAGGTGCTCGAACTGCGCGCCCGCGAGCGCACCGGCTCCGCGATTCGCGCCCTGCTCGATCTCGCGCCGAAGACGGCGCGGCGGCTTTCGAAGGACGGGTCGGAGGACGACGTGCCGCTCGATCAGGTGCGGATCGGCGATCGGCTGCGCGTGCGACCGGGCGACGGCGTGCCGGTCGACGGGACCGTGCTCGAGGGCCGCTCCTCGGTGGACGAATCCATGATAACCGGCGAGCCGGTCCCGGTCGAGAAGACGCAAGGCGAGGCCGTGACAGGCGGCACGCTGAACAAGACTGGTTCCTTCATCATGCGGGCCGATCGGGTCGGCTCCGACACCGTCCTGTCGCAGATCGTGGGCATGGTCGCCAAGGCGCAACGCTCGCGCGCCCCGATCCAAGGCATGGCCGATCGGGTCGCGGCCTTCTTCGTGCCGGCCGTGGTGCTCGTGGCTGTAATCGCCTTCGTCGCATGGTCGCTGCTCGGGCCTCAACCGGCCATGGCCTACGCCATCGTGTCAGCGGTCTCGGTGCTCATCATCGCCTGTCCCTGCGCGCTGGGGCTCGCCACTCCGATGTCGATCATGACCGCGACCGGGCGCGGCGCGCAGGCCGGCGTTTTGATCAAGGACGCCGAAGCGCTGGAGCGGTTCGCCAGGGTCGACACGCTCATCGTCGACAAGACCGGTACGCTGACCGAGGGCCGGCCAAGCCTGACGGACGTCGTCGCGGTGGACGGGTTCTCGGAAGGAGAAATCTTGTCGCTCGCCGCAAGCCTGGAGCGCGGATCGGAACATCCGCTGGCCGAGGCGATCGTGGAGGGCGCACGCGAACGCGGCGCGGACCTTTCCGATGCAAGCGCCTTCGATGCGGTCACCGGCAAGGGCGTCTCGGGAACGGTCTCCGGCCGTCAGGTCGCCTTGGGCAATCGGGCGATGATGGACGACATCGGCGCCGAAGCCTCCGCGCTCGACGACCGGGCGGACGCCCTGCGAGCCGAGGGCAAGACGGCGATGTTCGTCGCGGTCGACGGCCGTATGGCGGGCATCGTGGCGGTGGCCGACCCGATCAAGGAGACGACAGCGGACGCCATCCGCGCGCTGCACGAAAGCGGCCTCAAGATCATCATGGCGACCGGCGACAACGAGCGCACCGCGCGCGCGGTTGCCGAAAAGCTCGGCATCGACGAGGTTCGCGCCGGCATGCTGCCGGAAGGCAAACAGAAGCTGATCGAGGATCTTCGCGCCAAGGGCGCAAGCGTCGCCATGGCCGGCGACGGGGTCAACGACGCCCCCGCGCTCGCCGCGGCCGACGTCGGCATCGCGATGGGCACGGGTGCAGACGTGGCCATGGAGAGCGCCGGCATCACCCTGGTGAAGGGCGACCTGAACGGCATCGTGCGGGCGCGCACACTGGCGCAGGCGACGATCCGCAACATCAAGGAGAACCTGTTTTTCGCCTTCGTCTACAACGCCGTCGGGGTCCCGGTCGCGGCGGGTATCTTGTATCCGGTGTTCGGCCTGCTGCTCTCGCCGATGATCGCGGCGGCGGCGATGAGCCTGTCGTCGGTGTCGGTGATCGGCAACGCGCTTCGTCTGCGCACGCTCAGGCTCTGAGGCGGGGAGGGATGGCACGATGAATATCGGAACCGCGGCGGAACGCTCGGGACTGCCGGCCAAGACGATCCGCTATTACGAGGAGATCGGGCTCATCAAGCCCGAACGCCACGAGAACGGCTACCGCGACTATTCGGCGGCGGACCTGCACCGGTTGCGCTTCCTGCAGCGCTCGCGCGGGCTCGGCTTTTCGGTGGGCGAGTGCCGCCAGCTCCTTTCGCTTTACAACGACCAGGAGCGTGAGAGTGCGGACGTGAAGGCGATCGCCACCGCCAAGCTCGGCGAGATCGACCGCAAGATCGCGGAACTGGAAGGCCTGCGCGAGATGCTGCGCCACCTCGTCGCCAACTGCCACGGCGACGAGCGCCCGGACTGCCCGATCATCGATGGGCTGGCCGGCGAGGAGACGCCGAGAGCCCATGGGGAAGGCTGTCACGGCTGAAGCGAAGGCTGGGCCGCACCGCGCGGCTCATCAACGGGACTGTCCCGGTGGCTCAACGGAATTGATGTGACAGGTCAATGCGGCTGACCTATGTAGCCGGTCTTTCGCCGGAGCAGCCTCTTGTCCGCCTTGACCTCGAACCGCACCTTCGCCTCCGAATTCTGGAGCGGAGTGCGCCTCGGCGTCCCGGTTTTTGTGGCGTCGGCCCCGTTCGCGGTGCTGTTCGGCGCCATCGCGGTGAAGAACGGTTTCACCATCGCTGAGACGGTGCTGATGAGCGCCACGATCTACGGCGGTGCGAGCCAGATGGTCGGTATCGAACTCTTCGGCCAGCACACCGCGCCGTGGCTCATCGTTTTCGCGATCTTCGCCGTGAATTTCCGTCACACCCTCTACTCGGCAGCCGTCGGACGTCGCATCCGCCATTGGTCGGCGGCACAGAAGATTTTGGGATTTTTCTTTCTGGTCGATCCGCAATATGCCGAGACCGAGCGCAGGGCCGAGAGCGGACGGGAGATCACCTTCGTCTGGTACATGGGAATGGTGGCCGCGATCTATCCGTTCTGGATCGTCGGTACCTGGCTTGGCGCGGCTTTCGGTTCACTCATTCCCGACACCCACGAGCTCGGGCTCGATTTTCTCCTTCCGATTTACTTCCTGGGGCTGGTGATCGGCTTCCGCAAGCGACCATTCTGGCTGCCGATCGTCATAACCGCGGCCGTGGTGTCGGTGATCGCCCACAAGCTGGTCGGGTCGCCATGGCACATTTCGATCGGCGCGCTGGCCGGCGTCGCGCTGGCCGCGAGCATGCCCGTCAATCCCGAGGCACGCGCCGCCTATGACGAACCGCCTGCCGACGACGCGGGAGAGAGCGTATGAGCGAGATCGCCTGGATCGTGCTCGCCAGCGCGGCGATGACCTACCTGACGCGCTGCGGCGGGCATCTGGTGCTGTCGCGCTTTGCGCGCATCCATCCGCGCGTCGAGGCCGCCCTGAACGCCGTGCCGGCAGCGGTCTTGACCACACTGGTCGCACCGGCGGCCATGAACGCAGGGCTACCGGAGGCGGCAGCCCTCGTCGCGGCGGGTCTGATCGGATTGCGCGGCGGAATATTGTCGGTATTCCTCGGCGGCGCGGCCGTGCTGATCGCCGGGCGTCATTTCTTCGGATAGCGGGCGACGCTTACGCCTGCGCCCGCGCCAGCAGGCGCTCGGCGCGCCTGAGATGCGGGCGGTCGTACATCTTGCCGCCGATCCCCACCACGCCGACGTCGCCGGCACCCGCGAAGGCGGCGACGATCGCCTCGGCTTCCCCGATCGCTTCGGCCGATGGCGTGAATGCCTCATTGATCACCGGAACCTGCGCGGGATGGATCGCGAGCTTGCCGGAAAACCCGTCGCGCTCGGCCTCCAGGCACTCGGTGCGCAGCCCCTCCATGTCGCGGAAGTCGGTGAAAACGGTGTCGATGGCGAGCGTCTGCGCCTTCGCTGCGGCGAGGATCGTCATGGCGCGGGCAAGCCGGAACACCTCGGTGAAGCGTCCGTTCGCGTCGCGAGCGGTGCGGGCGCCGACATCTGCGGAAAGGTCTTCCGCGCCCCACGTCACGCCGACAAGGCGCGGCAGGGAGGCGTCGTAGGTGCCTGCGGCGAGCAGGCCGGCGGCCGTCTCGGTGATCAGCGGAATGATGCGAATCACGCCGTCGTCCAGTCCTGCCTCTGCCTCGTGCACGCGCAGTTTCACCGACAGGCGGGTCACGTCGTGCCCGCTCGCGGATTTGGGCAGCATGATGCCGTCGGGCCGAGCGGCGATGACCGCCGCGAGGTCGTCGTCGGTCAGGCCAGTGGTGAAATCGTTGACGCGCACGTAGAGGGCAGGGCCGGTATCGCGGGTGCGGGCGGAGAGGAAACCTGCCGCCACCTTGCGGGCAGCTTCCTTGCTGGCGGGCGCGACGGAGTCCTCGAGGTCCACGATGAGCGCGTCGGCGCCCGACTGGAGAGACTTTTCGAGCTTCCTTTCGGAATCGCCGGGGACGAAGAGCATGGAGCGCATCGGATCAGGCCTTCCGCTTGAGCATCATGGCTTGCCGCACGCAGCGTGCGACGAGCACGTCGTTCTGGTTGTAGGCGCGGTGCTCGAACTCGACGATGCCGCGATCCGGCTTCGATTTCGATTCACGCACCGACAGCACCTCGGTCTCCACGCGCACCGTGTCGCCGTGGAAGAGCGGATGCGGGAAGACGGTCTCCGTCATGCCGAGATTGCCGATCGTCGTGCCGAGGGTCGTATCGTGCACGGAAATGCCGATCATCAGGCCGAGCGTGAACAGCGAATTGACCAGCGGCTTGCCCCATTCGCTCCTGGCGGCGAAATCGAAATCGATGTGCAGCGGCTGCGGATTGAGGGTCATGACGGAGAAGAACATGTTGTCGCTCTCCGTCACGGACTTGGTGAGGGAATGCCTGATGACGGCACCCGGCTCGAACTCTTCGAAATAAAGCCCCGGCATGTCACCCCCGCCTCGTTGCAGGGGGCTTGATAGTCGCGGCGGCGGCGTCCTGCAACATCGCGGGTGCGGATGCCGGTTAACGGACATGGTGAACCGTTCGTAAACCTATTGCCGCTAACGTCCCCCTCACACGGGGTGCATGCGTAACATGATCATCGAACATTTCATCAAATGGATCGAGACGGCGCGCGTCGCGGAGCGTGCCGCCGCTGCCAACGCGCTGGCGCGGGCCTACATCGTTTCCGACCTCGACTTCGAGGACCGCTGCGCGGCCGAGGCCGCCCTGACGCTGCTTCTCGACGATCCCTCTCCCAAGGTTCGGCTGGCGATGGCGGAGCCGCTCTCGCTCAGCCTGCGTGCGCCCCAGCAGATCATTACCGCGCTCGCCGGCGACCAGCCGGAGGTGGCCGCGCCCGTGCTCGCCCTCTCGCCCGTGCTGACCGACAACGACCTGATCGATTTCGCCGCGGGCGGAAGCGAGGCGGCGCAGACATTGATCGCGTCGCGGGCGCAGGTCTCCATGTCTCTCTCCGCCGCGATCGCCGAGGTGGCGGCCGCGCCGGCCTGCGTCGCGCTCATGAAGAACTCCGGCGCCGAGATCGCCTCCATCAGCTTTCGCCGCATGGCCGAACGGCTCGGCCACGACGCGGGACTGCGCGAGGCGCTGATCTCCGACCGGCGCCTGCCGTCGGACATCCGCCACATGCTCCTGTTCAAGCTCGGTGAGGCGCTGCGGGAATCGCCGCTGGTCAGGGCGCTGATGACGTCGGCCCGGGCGGAACGCATGATGCGCGAAGCCTGCGTGCGCGCCTCTCTGACGCTGATCGAGCGCACCGCGCAGGACGAGCACGCCGCGCTGGTCGAGCATCTGCGCATGCGCGGCGAACTGACCACCGCCTTCCTGGTGCGCGTCGTCGCTTATGGCCGGATAGATTTCTTCGGCGCCGCGCTCGTATCGCTCGCCGGGCAGCAGCAGGGGCGCGTGCGCGCGCTGCTCTCGGGCGGGCGCGACGTCGCGCTGTCCTCGCTGTTTCGTGCCGCGCGGCTGCCGCTCGTCTCGCACGGCGTGATCCTGCGCGCGCTCAAGGTCTGGCGCGAGGTGGCCAACGGCAAACGGATCGCCGGACCGCAGGAGGTGAGTTTCCTGATGCTGCGGGTGCTGGAAGAAGCGGTCTCGTCCGGTGCCGTCACCGACGAGAAGGGCGCGCTTGCGGGGCTGCTCAAGTCCATTCACCTGGAAGCCCTGCGCGAGAACGCACGCGGACATGCCCTCGCCATCGCCGCGGCCTGAGGCGTGCGGAGCGTAAATCGCGTCCTGGCGGAAAGGTAACCCGGCCCCGTGAGAGGCCGGGCAGATGTTATGCTCGTTTGACGAGCGACACGATAAGTAGAACGATGATGGCGCCGATCGCCGCGTTGATGATCGCCGCGATGATGCCGCCGCCGATGACGATGCCGATGGCCGGCAGGATCCAGCCGGCGACGATGGCGCCGATGATGCCGAGCACGACGTTGCCCATCAGGCCCATGCCGCCCCCGCGGACGATCATCCCGGCTAACCAGCCTGCGATGCCGCCGACGATGATCCAGATGATGATCGAGACGATGATGTTTTCAGCTTCCATGATTTCCCTCCCAACCGCCTGACTGGCGGGTCCCGTGATCATAACATGTCCGGCATCGCCGGGGCAGGGGTGGGATCGCGCAGGCGGCAACACCGGATAGGGCCTCCAATCAAGGAGACCGTGCGGCGGCAGCGCGGTATCACGCACGCTTGATTCGAAACGTCGGGAACCGCCGCTAACTGTTGGATACGCATGCAAACCTGGAGGGACCGATGCCGGAGCCTAAGATCACGCAGCAGATGATCGACGCCTATGACGAGTACACCCACCTGACGCTCGACCGGCGCGGCTTCATGGAAAAGCTGACGCGGCTTGCCGGGTCGGGTGCCGCGGCAGCGGCGATCGCCCCGATGCTCGCCGCCAACCCGGCGCGCGCTGCGGTGGTGCCGGAGACGGACGAGCGCATCACGACGGAAATGATCACCTATCCGGGCGCGGACGGAGAGATGACTGGATACCTCGCCCAGCCGGCGGGCCAGAGCGGACAGTTGCCCACGGTCATCGTCATCCACGAGAACCGCGGTCTGAACGCACATATTCAGGACATCGCGCGGCGTCTCGCGGTCGAAGGCTTTATCGCACTCGCACCGGACTATCTGTCACCGCTTGGCGGCACGCCGGACGACGAGGACGAAGCACGCGGGATGATCGGCCAGCTCGACGCGGCCGGCGTCGCCGACAACGGGATCGCCACGATCGCCTACCTGCAAGCGCACGAGCGCTCGAACGGCAATGTCGGTGCGGTCGGCTTCTGCTGGGGCGGCGGCGCCGTCAACAATCTCGCCGTCAAGGCCTCGTCGCTCGACGCAGCGGTTGCCTATTACGGCCGGCAGCCCGATCCGTCCGAGGTGTCGCGGATATCGGCGCCGCTTCTCCTCCACTACGCCGGCGAGGACACCCGCATCAACGCCGGGATCGAGGCTTATCGGCAGGCGCTGGAAGCGGCGGACAAGGATTTCACCATCCACGTCTACGAGGGCGTCCAGCATGCCTTCAACAACGACACCTCCGCGGCGCGCTACGACGAGCAGGCCGCCGAATTGGCGTGGGACCGGACGGTTGCGTTTCTGAAGGAAGAACTCGGGTAGGCCGGCGCGCCGGCTTACCTTTCGCTATCCTGCCGCTTTGACTGTGCCTTACGCAGGATCTTGCGCCACTGCAGCAGGTCGATGGGGATTGGGGAGCCGCTGGTGTCGGCCGAGTGGATCTCGTATTCAACGTCCTTGATGGCGCGCCAGAAGTCATAGTCGGTGACGAGCGGATCGTTTGCCAGCCTGTCCGAAATCCGGTTCACGTCGGTCATCGCCTAGCACCTCCGGACTGATGGGTGCCCTCCGCCAGCCGCCCAGGATTGTCCCGAAGTCCATCGCCGGCCACAACAACACCACGCAAACGATCCACCGTCCTCGCCGGTCAGGGTTAACGCCGCCGGTGTCAGCGATGCTCCTCGACGGAGGTCCCGACCAGCGCCCGATTGAAGTGACGCAGCGCGGCCACGTGGCTCGCCCAAGCGATCACCGTGGTCGCGTCGGCGGGATCGACCACCGGAAGGCGGTCGTGCCCGCCGGTGTCGAATGCCCGCAGCGCCGCCGCGATGGTGTCGGTGGGTTTTAGGGCGGTGGTTCCGCGCTCGGGATCGAAGCGCTGCGGCTCGGTCTCCGGCGGCAGGGGATCCATGAAGTCCATGACGCGGGCATTCGAACCGAGCGGCTTGTGCGGACCTTCGCGCAGGTCGAGCCCGCGCATGCGCAGTTGCCACTGGAACCAGGAATAGCCGTGCGCGGCGTGGACGATGCCCTGCGAGATGGCGACGGTCAGCAGCAGCGCCACCGAGAGGCCGTAGCCGCCGGTGAGTTCGAAGACGATCATGGCGGTGGATATGGGCGCGCCGAAGACCGCCCCGGCGACCGCGCCCATGCCCAGCATGGCGTAGAGGCCGCCGCTGGAGGCGAGGCCGGGAAAGACGGCGGCGGCGAGCATGCCGAAGACGCTGCCGGCAAGGGCGCCCAGGACGATCGCGGGTGAAAAGATGCCTCCGCCGAAACGTGAACCGAGCGTGACGGCGGTGGCGAGCGTCTTCATCACGATGAGGATCAAAGCGAGCGACAGCGTGAGTTCGCCCGACAGGGCGAGATCGGTCAGTTCGTAACCGACCCCGAGAACCTGGGGGAAAGCCAGCCCGATCGACCCGACGATGACGCCTCCGAGCACCGGCCGCAGCCAGAGCGGCATCGTGACCTGCCGGGCGAGGCCGTCGGCCAGCAGCAGGGCGAGCTGGAACAGCAGCGCCACCGCCGCGCAGACGACGCCGAGCAGCGCGAAAGCCGGAAACTCCCAGTTCGACACGATCGCGTAGTCGGGCACCGCGAAGGCTGCGTCAGGCCCGAACCACTGCCGCGACAGGAGGCTGCCTGCCGTGGACGCGAGCATGATGGGCACGAAGGAGCGGATGGCGTAGTGGCCGAGCACGACCTCGTGGGCGAACAGCATGCCGGCGAACGGGGCGTTGAAGGAGGCGGCGACGGCGCTGGCGACGCCCGCCGACAGCAGGGTGCGCCGGCACCATTCCGGCAGCGCCGCCCGGCGCGACACGGCTTCGCCGAGCGTGGCGCCGAGATGCACGATCGGCCCCTCGCGCCCGGCGCTTCCGCCGGCTCCCACGGTGATCGCGGAAACGACCGCGGACCAGATGCCATCCGACAGGCCGAGATTGCGGCCGGAATAGGCGCGCGCCTCGATGACGTCCGCCACCCCTCCGGCGCGGCGCGTGGAGATGCGGTAGACCAGGATGCCGACCGCGATGCCGCCGAGCACCGGCCCGAGCGGGATGATCCACCAGGCGACGTTGGCTGCGGCCGTCAGCGTGTTCTCGGACGCCGAGCCGAGCCACAGCCACTGGACGAGGCCGATGGTCTCGCGGAACAGGATCGCGACGGCGCCCGCCGCGAGACCTATGAGCAGGGCCAGCGCCCAGACCAGCGGCTGGCGCTCCTGCTGGAAGGTTCGCAGGTTCGGCTCGACCCAGCCGCGCAGCGCGGCCACCGCTCGCCTGGCGAGAGCCTGCATGGTCGTCGCGCTCCGGAGCCGGGTTCAGCCTCCCTTGCGCCGGATCCCGATCGTGCGGCCGGCGCGTTCGGGTCTCGGCAGCCCGGCATGCGCGGCGCGCATGGCCTCCACCTTCTCCCGGATGTCGGGCGGGAAGGGCGCGACCTTCGGACCGGCCATGTCGACATGCAGCATCAGCACCTCGCAGGTGGCAGACAGCCAGCCGTCGACGTGGCGCAGTTCCTGGAAGGAATGGAGACGCTTTTCGTCGCAATCGAGAAGCTGGAAGGTGCACTCCACCCGGTCGCCCAGATGGATCTCTCGCACGTAGCAGACATGCGCCTCGGCGGTGTAGCTGGTCAGCCGGCGCTCGGCGGCATAGGTCGGCCCCATGCCCAGGAGTTCGTAAGCCTGGTCGGCGCCCCGATCGAACAGCACGTTGTAGTAGGCCATGTTGAGATGGCCGTTGTAGTCGATCCAGTTCTGTTCCAGCTCCATGATGGAGGAGAGGAAGGGTGCCGCTGCAGTCATCGTAATCCCCGCTTGATCGTGGCGAACGTCCAGCCGATAAGCGGAACGAACCGGCCCGCACATTACCCATGGAGCGGGCCGCGGCAAGGGCCGGCCAGCGGCCGCGCGAGGGAGAGGAATGTCATGGCACTGGCTGATCTGAAGCGCCTGGAGCGCAACGAGGACGGCATCGCAACGGTACTCGGCATCCTGAAGCAGCGCTTCGGCGAGCGGTTCCTGACCGGCCAGTCGATCCGCGAACAGCATGCCCACACCATGACCTACATCCCCGCGCAACTGCCCGACGGTGTAGCGTATCCCAAGCGCACCGAAGAGGTGCAGGAGATCGTGCGCGTCTGCGCGGAACATCGCGTGCCCGTCATCGCCTTCGGCACCGGTTCCTCTCTCGAAGGCCAGGTGAACGCGCCCGGCGGAGGCATCTCGGTCGACGTCTCGGGCATGGATCGCGTCCTCTCGGTCAACGCCGAGGACCTCGACTGCACCATCGAGCCCGGCGTGACACGCGAGGCGCTCAACACGCACCTGCGCGACACCGGCCTGTTCTTCCCGATCGATCCCGGCGCCAATGCCAGCCTCGGCGGCATGGCCGCCACGCGCGCGTCCGGCACCAACGCCGTGCGCTACGGAACCATGCGCGAGAACGTGCTGTCGCTGACGGCGGTGATGGCCGACGGCCGCGCCGTCACCACGGCCAAGCGGGCAAAGAAGACCTCGGCCGGCTACGACCTGACGCGGCTCATGATCGGCTCTGAAGGGACTCTCGGCATCATCACCTCGTTGACGCTGAAGCTCCAGGGCATCCCGCAGGCGATCGCCGGCGGCGTGTGTCCGTTCCCGAGCGTCGAGGCAGCCTGCAACGCGGTGATCACCACGATCCAGATGGGCATTCCGGTGGCTCGCATCGAGCTGGTGAACCAGCTGCAGATGAAGGCGATGATCGCCTATTCCGGGCTCGACTACCCGGAGAGCCCGTGCCTGTTCCTGGAGTTCCACGGCACCGACGCAGGCGTCGCCGAGCAGTCGGAGCTGTTTTCGGAGATCGCCTCCGAGCACGGCGGCGGACCCTTCCTGTGGACCCGGGAGACGGAGGAGCGGGCCAAGCTCTGGAAGGCCCGTCACGACGCCTATCATTCGGCGAAGGCGCTCAGGCCGGGCACCCAGGCGGTAGCGACGGACGTGTGCGTGCCGATCTCGCGGCTGGCCGAGTGCATCGTCGAGACCGAGCGCGACATCGCCGAGATCGGCCTCATAGCCCCCATCGTCGGCCATGTCGGTGACGGCAACTTCCACGTCTCGCCGCTGATCGATGCTTCCAACCCGAAGGAGATCGAGGTGTTGGAAGCGTTCATCGCACGGCTCAACGAGCGCGCCATCGCCATGGACGGCACCTGCACGGGCGAGCACGGCATCGGCCAGGGCAAGATGAAGTTCCTGGAGCTGGAAATCGGCACGGGCGTCGACGTCATGCGGGCGATCAAGCGCGCGCTGGATCCAGACAACATCATGAACCCGGGTAAGATCTTCGGGTTTTAAGTCGGCCGGTCACTCGAAGGCGGGCCGTCTTTCGCAAGCTGACGCGATAGCAAGGGACCGCCGGTGCGAGGCATCACGGATCAGCCCGTAGACTGTCGTTGCTCTTCTGCTGGTGATGACGTCGAAACGTCGCGTCGAGGTGAATGAGCCACTGCGACAAACGTCTTGCCGAGATTGCTGGAGCAACGTTTCGTAAAGCAATATTCAACAAACTCGCGCCCGCGACTCAATTCCGGGACGACGTTGATGACCCTACGCATCTGGCAGCTCGTGGTGGCCGTAGCCTTGTTCGTGGGAGCCGGCATCGCAACCAGTCTCGGCATCCAGACCTACGCGCTCAATACATTGAAGGTGAACGGTCCACTCTACGAACAGGTGGTGGCGGGCAAGGACCTGATCGCCGACATCCTTCCACCGCCCATGTTCCTGGTGGAATCCTACCTCCTGGCCAACGAGGCGGAGATTCATCCAGAGCTTGCCGACGAAAACCTCGCCCGCATTTCCGAGCTCCGGAAGGAGTATGACGGTAGGCGTGAGTACTGGAAGGCATTTCCTCTGCGAGACGATCTCCGGCTGCAACTCGAAGGCGAAGTCCTGCCGAAGGCGGATGCACTGTGGGCAACGCTCGAGGGGCCGTTCCGTGCCGGTCTGGGTGGGGGAGCCGAAATGGCACCGGTGATGGACAACCTACGCGAGCAGTTCCATGCCCATCGCGCCGCCGTGGTGAAGCTGGTGGAGATGTCCAGTGAGTTTCTGACGGACAAGGAGACCACCGCAGCGCAGAGCGAAAGCACCCTCGGAGCCGCCTCTCTTGCTGCCGGCGCGTTCACGCTCGTGAGCTGTCTCGTCGGCGCGTGGGTCGTCTGGGGCCGGGCTCTGGTACCCATTCGGCGGATGTCTGCCTTCATGATGAAACTGGCGGCCGGCGACTACTCGAGCGAACCGCCATATCCGGGCCGGAGAGACGAGATCGGAGAAATGGCCCGTTCGATCGCGGTGTTCCGCCAGTCCGGGCTCGACAACCTTCGCCTCCAGGACGAAAACCGCCTGGCGCAGGAGTGGACCGAGCAGGAACGGGCCGCCTCTCTTGCCGAGCGGGAAGCGGAGGCTGCAAAGCTCGCCGTGGTCGTGCAGGATCTCGGTGCTGGCCTGGAACGGCTGGCTGACTGCAACATCCGCGTGACGATCGACGTACCATTCGCCGAGCAGTTCGAGCCGCTGCGCCGCGATTTCAACAATTCGATCGGACTGTTCCAGGCAACGCTCGAGGAGGTGATGGAAAAGACGAAGGCTCTCGACTCCGGTGCGACGGAGATGCACTCCTCGGCCGACGCCCTGGCACGGCGGACCGAACAGGAGGCCGCGGCGCTGGAGCAGGCGTCGGCGGCCCTGGAGCAGATCACCGCGACGATCCGGTCGACGGCCGAAAAAATCCGCCAGACCCGCGACTATGTCGGCGACGCGCGCAACTCTGCGCGCGCATCGCAGGAAGTCGTACACAACGCCGTCGAGGCCATGCGCAGGATCGAGGCAGGGTCGCAGCGAATCTCCACTGTCGTCTCCGTGATCGACGAGATCGCATTTCAGACCAACCTGCTGGCACTCAACGCCGGCGTGGAGGCTGCGCGGGCAGGCGAGGCCGGCAGGGGGTTTGCCGTCGTAGCGCAGGAGGTGCGCGAACTGGCGCAGCGCTCGGCGGTCGCAGCCAAGGAGATTGCCGACATCATCCGGGTCTCCACCGCCGAGGTGGAGACCGGTGTCCGCTATGTCGGTGAAGCTGGCGAGGCGCTGTCGAGCATCACCGGGTTCGTCACCACCATCGATGCGAACGTGGAAGACATCGCACGCGCGGCGGAGGAACAGACCACCGGGATCGAGCAGATCAACATCTCGGTCAGCGAACTCGACCGGATGACCCAGCAGAACGCCGGGATGGTGGAGGAGACAACCACTATCTCCCGGATGCTCTCCGACAATGCGCGCGTTCTCGCCTCGCTCGTCGGTCGCTTCAAGCTCAACCGACGCGCTCGAATCCGCGAGCCAGGCTCGGCGGCGGCCATGGCGCGCCCGGCACGAAGGGCAGCCTGATAGGCACCATCGCGGCGGCTACGAAGCCGCCGCATGAGTCCGCCGATGCCGCCGCCTCCCAGGGAAGCGCGGGACGGAAAATCGCATCGCCCCACAGCAAGCACGCCCAATTTGCCGCACCGCCGCGCGGTTGTCCCTCATTCTCGCGCGCTTACATTCAATCGAGATCGACATCAGGGCAATGAAGGCCCCGCGATCGGCGGGGCGGCGGGAATAAAATGTTCGAACACGCCGATGCAGTCCTCCTGGCGCGCATCCAGTTCGCGTTCACGGTCTCGTTCCATTTCCTGTTCCCCGCCTTCACCATCGGGCTCGCCAGCTATCTCGCGGTGCTGAACGGGCTGTGGCTCGCCGGCTACGGTTCGGTCTACCGGGTGCTCTTCGACTACTGGAAGAAAATCTTCGCCATCGCCTTTGCCATGGGCGTCGTCTCCGGCATCGTCATGAGCTACCAGTTCGGCACCAACTGGAGCGTGTTTTCCGACAAGGCGGGGCCTGTGATCGGCGCGCCGATGGCCTACGAGGTGCTGTCGGCCTTTTTCCTGGAAGCGGGCTTCCTCGGCATCATGCTGTTCGGTCGCGAGCGCGTGGGCAACGGGCTCCACATGCTGGCGACGGCGACCGTGGCGGTCGGAACCCTTCTATCGGCCTTCTGGATCATCTCGGTGAACTCCTGGATGCACACCCCGGCCGGCTATACGATCGACGCGGTGACCGGCCAGTTCCTGCCGGAGAGCTTCTGGGAATCGATCTTCAATCCTTCCTTCCCCTATCGTCTGGTGCACACGGTCATCGCGGCTTACCTCACCACCGCCTTCATCGTCGGCGGCGTCGGCGCCTGGCACCTGCTGCGCGACAGGTCGGCGCCCAACGAGGCGGCGCGGCGCATGTTCTCGATGGCCATGTGGATGGCTGCGATCGTGGCGCCGATCCAGATCTTCGTCGGCGACTTGCACGGCCTCAACACGCTGGAGCACCAGCCGGCGAAGGTCATGGCCATGGAGGGCCACTACGAGAGCCATCCCGACGGCGCGCCGCTTTACCTGTTCGGCATTCCCAATGACGCTGAGCAGCGGCTGGATTACGCCGTTGGCATTCCGAAACTCTCCTCGCTGATCCTTCGCCACGGGTGGAACGAACCGCTCGCAGGGCTCGACACCGTTCCGGACGACGAGCAGCCGCCGGTCTTCATCGTCTTCTGGTCGTTCCGGGTCATGGTCGGCATCGGCATGTTGATGCTGACGGTCGGCATCTGGTCGCTCTACGCGCGCTGGCGCGGCACGCTCTATGAGAACCGGGCCCTGCATCGCTTCGCCGTGGCCATGACGCCGTCAGGGCTCGTCGCCGTGCTCGCCGGCTGGATAACCACGGAAGTCGGGCGCCAGCCCTACACGATCTACGGCCTGCTGCGAACTGCCGATTCCGCCGCGCCGCTTGATGCCGCGGCCGTCGGCACCTCGCTGGTCGCCTTCGTGATCGTCTATTTCGCGGTGTTCGGCGCCGGCACCTTCTACCTGCTGCGGCTGATGTCGCACGCGCCGCGGCCGATGGAGGAACTCGAAGGCTGGGACGAGGTGCGCGGCCCGATCCGCACGGCCGGCATCGCGCCCGGGCCGGCTCAGCCGGAGGCCGGCGGCCACCGCCGGCCATTGCCGTCGGGAAGGGAGCGCGAGTGATGGACATGGGTCTCGCAGTCAACCTCGACCTCACCGTGGTCTGGGCATTCCTGATTGCCTTCGCGGTCTTCGCCTACGTCGTTCTCGATGGCTTCGATCTTGGGCTCGGCATGCTCTTCGCCATCGCGCCGGAAGAGCGGGACCGCGACGTCATGATGAATTCGGTCGCGCCGGTGTGGGACGGCAACGAGACCTGGCTGGTGCTCGGCGGAGGAGGGCTCTTCGCCGCCTTTCCGCTCGCCTATGCCCTGGTCATGCCGGCGCTCTATGCGCCGATCATCGCCATGCTGCTCGCGCTGATCTTCCGCGGTGTGGCCTTCGAGTTCCGCTGGCGCACCGTGCGCTGGCGCGGGGTGTGGGACCTCGCCTTCATCGCCGGCTCCTCGATGGCATCCTTCGCGCAAGGGGTGGCGCTCGGTGCGCTGCTCCAGGGTATCGAGGTCGACATGGCGACGCGCAGCTATGCCGGCGGATGGTTCGATTGGCTGACGCCGTTCTCGGTCGTCACCGGCGTCGCGGTCATGGCCGGCTACTGCCTGCTCGGTGCGACATGGCTGGTGATGAAGACCGAAGGCGATTTGCAGGACCGCATGCGCCGCATCGCCTGGCTCGCCGGACTGGCGACGCTCGCCTTCATCGGGCTGGTCAGCGCCTGGACCCCGTTCCTCCAAGATGGCTACTACAATCGCTGGTTCACCGGCTGGGGCATCGGGCTCGCGGTCCTCGTCGCCGGCGCGGTGCTCCTGGTCGCGTGGCGCATGTTCCACAGCCTGAACGTCCACCGCCACGAATACCGGCCGTTCCTCCAGGCGATCGCGCTCTTCGCGCTCTGTTTCGTCGGGCTCGGCATCTGCATGTGGCCCTATGTCGTTCCGGTCGAGGTCACCATCTGGGACGCCGCGGCGCCGGAGAAGAGCCAGATGTTCATGCTGGTAGGGGCGCTGGTGCTGGTGCCGCTCATCCTCGCCTATACGGCCTATGCCTACTGGACCTTCCGCGGCAAGATCGACCCGGAAGCGGGGTACCATTGACCGGGAGGCCTGCCGGCGAGCCGCCGCGCGGCCCGCAGTGGTCGCTCGCACGGAAGCTCGCATGGTTCGCCGGCCTTTGGCTGGCCGGTGTCGGCGCGGTCGGCCTCGTGGCTCTCGTCATACGGACGTGGCTCTCGCACTGAGCGACCTTTTCCGACCCGAATGATCCCCGGCAGGCATCGTCCGATACCCACCGCACGGTGGCGTGCGAACAAACTCCGCCGCCCTGCCTCTTTATGGACACGCGGATGGGGATAAACTGGTCTAAACAACCGTTATCATATGCGTGATTCCGGAGCCTGAACGCTGGCTAGGCTGTTTGTATTTTTCGGTGGACTGTTCGTGCTGGCGCTGCTTGCGGCGCTGGTGGGACCCTATTTCGTCGACTGGACGGGATACCGCTCGGATTTCGAGCGCGAGGTGAGCCGCATCCTCGGCCGCGACGTAACCGTGGAAGGCGACGTCACCGCGCGGCTCCTGCCGTTCCCGTCCGTATCGTTCACCGACGTCCACGTCGCCGGCGAGACGGAGACGTCTCCGGCCATGACCGTCGAGGAATTCTCGATGGACGCCGAACTCGCCCCCTTCATGCGCGGCGAGATCCTGATCTTCGACATGCGGCTGGTCCGACCCAAGGCGACCATCCGGATCGGCGCCGACGGTCAGGTCGACTGGGCCGTCCGGCCTTCCAGCCGCTTCGATCCCAACCAGATCCGGCTCGAAAAGGTGCGTGTCGTCGAGGGCAAGGTCACGCTTCTCCACGAGGCGAGCGGCCGGCAGCACACCCTCACCGAGATCAACGCCGATCTCTCGGCGGACTCGCTCGCCGGTCCCTGGCGCGTCGACGGCTCGCTCAGGCTCGACGGTATGCTGACGGACGTCTCCGTCTCCACCGGCACGGCCAATCCCGACGGAACCATGCGGGTCCGCCTGAGGGCCGACCCTGAGCGCTATCCGGTCGCGTTCGAAGCGGACGGCTCGGCTCAGTTCAAGCCCGATTCCCCGCTTTATTCGGGCACCTTCCACCTCGACGCCGACAACCGCGACAAGACGGTGCTGCGCGGCAGTGACGGCGAGACCTTCGTGGCCTCCGGGCAGGCCGGGCAGGACGCGGGTGCCGACTACCGCTTCGCCGGCCGTTTTCAGCTCGACCACAAGCGCCTCGACATCCCCGAATTCCGGTTGGAGACGGGACCGCGCGAGGACCCTTATACCGCCGATGGCACGGCCCTGTTCGACTTCGGCGCCACGCCGCGTTTCCTGATCCAGGCGACCGGCGCGCAGGTGCGCTTCGACGAGGCGATCGGCAAGGGCAACGAATACTCCGGCGCGACGCTGGAAGACAGGTTCGAGGGCCTGAAGACGGCGCTCGAGAACCTTCCGCGCCCCGCCATAAAGGGCACGCTCGACATCGACCTTCCCGCCGTGGTCGCGGGCGACACCACGATCCGGAACGTCAGGCTCTCGGCCGAGCCGAGCGAGGGAGGCTGGGCGGTCAACACACTCTCGGCGCTTCTGCCGGGCCGCACCACGCTGGAGGCGAGCGGCTACCTGCGCAGCGGCGAGGAGGATTTCGGCTTCAAGGGCAAGCTGCTCCTGGCGGTGGCGCAACCCTCCGGCTTCGCTGCCTGGGCGGCGCGTGACGTCGACGACGCGATCCGCCGGCTGCCGGCCGCCGGCTTCTCCGCCGACGTCGAACTCGACGAGAAGCGGCAGCTCTTCCGCAACGTCGAACTGATCCTCGGCGATGCCAGGTTCCATGGGCTGCTCGAACGGCTGACGCGCGAAGGCGTGCGACCCGCCATCATCGCGCGCCTGAACGGCGACGCGCTCGACGTGCAGGGCATGACGGCCTTCGCCTCGCTCTTCGTCAGCGATGCCGGCGTCACGCATTTCGGCAATCATGACGTCGATTTCGACCTCGAGGCGGGGCCGGTGAGCCTGGCGGGCTTGAGCGCGGACAAGGTCAGCACTGCCATGCGGCTGCGCGAGGATCATCTCGAGATCGACCGGCTGGCGATTGCCGGGCTGGCCGGCGCGAACATCAGCGCAACCGGGACCATCCAGGACATCGACGCCGAGCCCTCCGGCAGTCTCGACGCGTCGGTGCTGGCCGCCGATCTCGGGCCGTTCCTGACACTGCTCGCCGACCGTTTCCCCGCCAACCCTTTCGCAGCCGCTGCCGCGGAGCGCGCCGCCGCGTTCCCGGCAATGATGGCCGACGCCCAGATCGACCTGGTGGCCAATCTCGATCGCGCGGACGGCGCGCCGGAGATTTCGCTGCACGCCCAGGGGCACACGGGTGCGAACGACTTCGCCTTCTCGGGGGCTGCCACCGGTTTCGAGGACGGACTGGAGCAGGGGGAGCTCGCGGTGGAACTCTCAGCCGATTCGACCGACACGGCCCAACTGCTCGCTCTCTACGGGTTGCCCGCCAACGATCTCGGCATGACGAGCGAGGGAACGACCGCTTTCTCGTTGAACGGAAAGGTCGCCGACGGCGCCAGGCTGACATTCGAGATCGCCTCGCCGGAAGCGCAGGCCAGCTTCGATGGCAGCCTGCGTGCCGCCGAAGGCGAGGGCGGTCTCGCGGCCGATGGAAACCTCCTGCTTTCCGGCAGTGATTTCGAGCCGTGGATGATCACCGCCGGCTTCGCCTTGCCGGGCATGGGCCTCGGAATGCCGGCCGACCTCAAGGCGGACGCGACGCTGGTCCCCGGGCAGCTGCGGCTGACGAAGATTGGCGGCACCATTGCCGATGTCGCGGTGGCTGGTAACCTCGACGGCTCCTGGGACCAAGACGTGCCCGTGGTCGACGGCAAGCTCACGCTCGGAGGCTTCGACCTCGACCACGCCGTCGCTCTCGTCCTGGGGGAAACGGCGCTCCAGAGCGACGGGGAGGGCTGGCCGGATACTCCCTTCGTCGAGACGCTGTCGCTGGCAGTGCGCGGCCAGATCGAGCTGGAATTCGATACTCTCGACATAGGCAACTTCGCGGCCGCCGAGAACGTCCACATGACGGCGCGCCTGGACGCGGAAGGTCTCGCGCTCTCCGGAATCTCGGCCGACGCGCTCGGCGGCAAGGCGGAAGGGCTGGTGGAACTGCGCAACAATGGCGGCACCGGGCTTCTTTCGGCCCAGATGAGCCTGAAGGATGCAAACGCCGCCCGGGTTCTCGGCGCATCCGGCATCGACGGGCGCATGGACGCTAGCGCGGCTGTCACAGCCAGCGGCAAGTCGGTCAGCGGCATGGTCGCCTCGCTCGCCGGTTCCGGAACCGCCCATGTCGAGAACCTGGTCGTCCCCGGCGTGGACCCCGGCGCCTTCGCCGCCATCATCAAGGGCGCGGACGAGATCGGGCGCGAAATCGATGCCGCCAAGGTCGCCGGCTACGCGCCGGACGTTCTCGGGCGCGGCTCCTTCGCCGCGCAAGAAGTCGACGTGCCCTTTACGGTCGCGGCAGGCGTCCTGCGCACCCCGCCGATCTATCTCGAGACCGAGGGCGCGCGGCTGGAAGTTGAGGTGAAGGCCGATCTTGCGGCGAACGACATCGCGGTCGACGGCTCGATCGGCTACGCGGAAGGCGACGAGGCTCTGGCGGGCTCCGAGCCGGTCGTGAACATCGCCGTCACCGGATCCTACGGCGACACCACGCGCCGTTTCGACACCGAACCGCTCGCGCAGTTCCTGACGCAGCGTGCGCTGGAGCGCGAGCAGGCGCGCGTCGAGGCGATGCAGGCGGGATTGCTGGAGAAGCAGAGGCTGCGCCGCGAGACGCGCTACTTCGTCCAGCAGGCGGAACTCCGCGAGGTCGAGAAGGAGAGGACGGAGCGGGAGCGCATCGCCGAGGAAGCCCGCCTCAAATCCGAGGCCGAGGCGACGTCCCTGCAGGCAGCGGAGGAAGCCAGGCGCGAGGCCGAGGCGCAAGCCGCACGCGAGGCGGAGGCCAAGGCGCGCGCCGAAGAGCAAAAGCGCATCGAGGCGGAAGAGGCGAAGAAGGCGGCCGCCGAAGAAGCCGCGAAGCGCAAGGCGGAAGAAGAGGCGAAGGCAAAGGCGGCCGAAGAAAAGCGGCGGCAGGCGGAAGAAGCCAAGAAGGCGGCTGACGAGGCCGCTCGCATCGAGGCGCAGAAGGCTGCCCGCATGGAAGCCGCCGCCGAGGAAACGACGGTAGGCGACGTGATCCGCCGGACACCGCTGCCGGGCACCGCCCCTCAGGGTTCCAGCCCCGCTATGTTCGATCCGGACGCGATCCGGAACCTACTGAGGAAGACGCCCGAGCAGCCTTGACCCTTGGCTTTCGCCCGTCCCGCGCCTAAGGCTGCTGATCGTCCGCCGATTTCAGCCATTCGAGCACGTGCAGTCGCAGGGCCGACGAGAGGTTCGTGGTGCGCTCGCGCTCGTCGTCGATCTCCGCCACCAGGCCCGCGAGGCTCAGATTCCGCGCGCGGGCGATCTGCTCCAGTTCGTCGAGAAACGGCTTTTCGAGTGAAAAACTCGTGCGATGGCCGCGGATGGAGACGGAGTGCTTGCGCACGACTCTCATTCGTCATCCTTGCGGTCGCGTCGGTGGCCTTCCAGATGCACGTCCAGCCTGCGCTTTTCAGCGCGCCGGGCGAGTTTTTCGGCCTTTGGCTGTCCGTGGCGGATGCGGTTTTCGTCGGCCGCCCTGTCGTGCTCGGCCCGCGCGGCGCGCTTGCGTGCCATTCGCAGGTTGACGATCTCGGCCATGGACTACTTCTTGCGGAAAGCGTCTAGCGAGACGACCTCGGCACCCTTGGCCCCTTCCTCGGTTGCCGCCGGAGCTTTTTCCTTGGCGGCCGGCGCGGGCTTCTTTGCACTTTCGGGCTTTCTGGGGGTTCCAGGCAGCTTGGCGGGTGCCGGCTGCGGCTGCGGCGCGGCAGCATCAGGCGCGGCCTGCACGGGAGCCTCGGCCTTCACGTCGAACTCGAGCTCGAAGTTCACCGACGGATCATAGAAGCCGCGCACCGCCGCGAACGGCACCTCCAGCTTTTCCGGCACGTCCGAGAAGGACAGCCCCACCTCGAACCCGGTGTCGGTGACCTTCAGGTCCCAGTACTGGTACTGGAGCACGATGGTCATCTGCTCGGGATAACGCTCGCGCAGGCGGCTGGAGACGCGCACGCCCGGCGCGCCGGTCAGAAAGGTGATGAAGAAGTGGTGGTTGCCCGGCAGGCCGGTACGCGCGACCTCTCCGAGCACCTTGCGCATGACGCCTCGCAGCGCCTCCTGGGCAAGAATGTCGTAGCGTATGTGGTCGTCTGCCATCTGCTTCCGCGGTTCGAGTGACTCGGAGTGTGCCTAGATGTAATGAAGGCGGGGCTCGGCGTAAACCGGATATAGCGCGCTCGTGGCGCGTGACGAAGCCTGTTTTGCCGATCGTGATCGGCGGCTTTGAATGGAAGTGGAGGCTTCTGTTGCCAGGTGCCTCCGAACCCCGCCTAGAAGTGCGAACCCCTAGGGCTTGAATTGAAGCTGTCGCGCTGCTTACGCGGCGAGACGTGCTTCCGCATAGTTGTCGTTGGCAACTATAAGTTTAGCCCGATAACGGTGGTACCATGCCGAGCGAAAGTCCGATCTTTACACCCTCGTCGATCCTGTTTCGCCCCCATCAAAAGCCGCAAGTCACTGACATGCCGCGGTTTTTGGTGGAGGCGCCGGGTACCGCCCCCGGGTCCGAATGGTTTATTTCATCGGCCGTTTATCGCCATAGTCGACCGAAGCCGACAGGCCCAATATAGGGAGCGGGCGCGTGGATGGAAAGCCCCGTCCGGCGGATCGTCCGCAACGCGGGCGGTGGCGAAAGGTCGTGGGGAAAAAGGCTGGGTACGTCGTGCACCGGAGCAAGCGATCCTATAGGATGGCTGCACCGGAATCGATGCGGAAGACCGATGCGCCAGTACCTGGATCTGCTTGCCCATGTGATGGACCACGGCGCCGACCGCGGCGACCGAACCGGAACCGGCACCCGATCGGTCTTCGGCCACCAGATGCGCTTCGACCTTTCGGAAGGCTTCCCCGTCACCACGACCAAGAAGCTGCACCTGAAGTCGATCGTCCACGAACTTCTGTGGTTCCTGAAGGGCGACACCAACGTCGCTTATCTGCGCGAGAACGGCGTCACGATCTGGGACGAATGGGCCGACGAGAACGGCGATCTCGGTCCCGTCTACGGCGCGCAATGGCGCTCCTGGCCGGACGGCAGCGGCGGCACGATCGATCAGATCGCAAACGTCGTTGAGCAGATCCGCACCAACCCGAACTCGCGCCGGCTGATCGTGTCGGCCTGGAACCCGGCAGAGGTCGACCGCATGGCGCTGCCGCCATGCCACTGCCTGTTCCAGTTCAACGTGGCGGAGGGGCGGCTTTCCTGCCAGCTCTACCAGCGTTCGGCCGACATCTTCCTCGGCGTGCCCTTCAACATCGCCTCCTACGCGCTCCTGACGATGATGGTGGCGCAGGTGACCGGCCTCAAGCCCGGCGAGTTCATCCACACGCTTGGCGACGCGCATATCTACAACAACCATTTCATGCAGGCGCGGCTGCAACTCGCGCGTACGCCGAAACCCTTGCCGACCATGTGGATCAATCCGCAGGTGACGGACCTTTTCGCTTTCCGCTATGAAGACTTCCGGCTCGAGGGATACGAGGCGGACGCCAACATCAAAGCGCCCATCGCGGTTTGAGGAAGGATTTGTTCGTGATTCGCAGCTTCGCCATAGCCATGGTATTCCTTGCGTCTGCAAGTGCGTCGGCATTCGCCAACGATACCACCGCCGAACTGGGCGCGGGCGGTCTCATCCTGTCGCGCAGCGACGCTATCGTCATGGCGAAGGAAGACCTTTTCATTTCCGAGCAGCAGGTGCGAGTCGACTATGTCTTCCGCAACAGCACCGAGGAGGACGTCGAGACGCTGGTCGCTTTTCCGATGCCCGACATAGAGGCGAACCCCTATCTGAACGTCTCCATCCCCGACGGTACCGGCGACAATTTCCTCGGCTTCAAGGTCTCGGTGGAGGGGCAGCCGGTCCAGCCGCGGCTGGAGCAGCGCGCGATCGCGGTGGGGATCGACGTCACCGACGAACTACGGTCGAACGGCGTGCCACTCTTTCCCTATGGCGAGGCGGCGCCGCAGGCCCTTTCCGGCCTGCCGGACGACATCGTCGCCGACTGGCGCGATCGCGGCATCATCATCTTTGACGAATATGACGACGGCTCGGGCTGGAAACGCGTCCCCTCTCCGTTCTGGACGCTCCGCTCGACCTACTGG
This sequence comes from Aquibium oceanicum, assembly GCF_001889605.1. Classification (NCBI taxonomy): domain Bacteria; kingdom Pseudomonadati; phylum Pseudomonadota; class Alphaproteobacteria; order Hyphomicrobiales; family Phyllobacteriaceae; genus Aquibium; species Aquibium oceanicum. Next base: position 2,759,646 of record NZ_CP018171.1, read on the forward strand.
TGGCCGATGGTCTTTCCGGCCGGCGCCGAGATCCGGGTCTCTCACAGCTACACCCCGAGCGTCGGCGCCACGGTGGGATTATCCTTCTTCTACGGCGGAAAGTTCCAGGGCGACGCTTATCGGGACCACAAGTCGCGCTACTGCATGGACGAGGGCTTCGAGGCGGCGATCCTGAAAGCGTCACGCGGTGCACCCGACGGATTCCCGCCGCTTTTCGAGACGTGGATCTCCTACATCCTGAAGACCGGCGGCAACTGGGGCGGCGGCACGATCGGCGACTTCACCCTGACCATCGACAAGGGCGATCCGAAGAATCTCATCAGCTTCTGCGGCTCCGGCGTGAAGAAGATCGGTCCGACCACCTTCCAGATGCAGGCGACGGATTTCTATCCCGAGAAAAACCTGGACGTCCTGATCCTCAAGCGGGTGAACCAGAACTGAGCCGATGCTGCCTGTCGCAATCCATGTCGCCGTGGCCGCAAACGGCGTGATCGGCCGCGAGGGCGGACTTCCGTGGAAGCTATCGACCGACCTCAGGCGGTTCAAGGCCGACACGATGGGCAATCCAATCGTCATGGGGCGCAAGACCTATGAGGGAATCGGCAAGCCGCTACCGGGCCGGCTGAACATCGTGGTGACGCGCGACGCGCGCTGGTCGGCGCAAGGGGTGGAGACGGCCGGCTCGCTCGACGACGCGATCACTCTCGCCAACGTGCGTGCCCGCTGCATGAGCGGCGCCAGCGAGATCGCGATCATCGGCGGCGGGGAGATCTACGAGCAGGCCATGGAGAAGGCCGACCGGCTCCATGTCACCCATGTCCTGGCCGACATCGACGGCGACACCTCGTTCCCTGCGATCGATCCCGCCGTCTGGGAAGAGGTCCGCCACAGCGACCATCCGGCGGGCGAAAAGGACAGTCACCCGACTCGTCATGTCGTCTACCGCCGCCGCGGATCATTTGGCTGACAATATCGTTATATCCGATTCTGATGGTTTCGGGCCGAATTCTGGTCCCTGCGCGCGATTTCGCTTGCGCGCGGCTCCCGCCCGCGTTGAAAGGGTGGGTGCCGATGCCTATAACACGGCCGAACGGCGCGACCCGCTCAGGCAACAATCAGCGGGCGCCGGCTTCGAAACGAGAGGAAATCGATGCCCTGGAGCAATCAGAGCGGAGGCGGCGGTCCATGGGGCGGCGGCGGCAACGGCGGTGGCCCGTGGGGCCAGGGTCCGCGCGGTCCACAGACCCCCAAGGGCACTCCGCCCGATCTTGAAGACATAATCCGTCGCGGACAGGACAGGCTGAAACGGGCGCTGCCCGGCGGCGGCGGGTTCAATCCTGCGATCGTGGCCATCGTCGTCCTGGCCCTCGTCGCGCTCTGGGCATTCCAGTCCGTCTATACCGTGCAACCGGACGAACTCGCCGTCGAATTGCGATTCGGCAAGCCGAAGCCGGAACTGTCGCAGCCCGGATTGCACTTCCACTGGTGGCCGATCGAGACGGTCGAGAAGGCAAACACGGCCGAGAAGCTGATCGACGTCGGCGAACTGCGCGGCGGCACCTCCTCGGGGCTTATGCTTTCGGGCGACCAAAACATCGTGGACGTCAAATTCTCGGTCGCCTACCAGGTGACGGATCCCGGCGCCTATCTTTTCAACGTGGCAAGCCCCGACGAGATGGTGCGTCAGATCGCCGAGAGCGCCATGCGCGAAGTCGTCGGCCGCCGTCCGGCGCAGGACATCTTCCGCGACGATCGCCAGGGCATTGCCGACAGCGTGCGCGACACAATTCAGTCCACGCTCGACGACTACGGCGCGGGCATTGCGGTGAACGCCATCTCGATCGAGGACGCGGCTCCGCCGCGCGAGGTCGCCGACGCGTTCGACGAGGTGCAGCGCGCCGAGCAGGACGAGGACCGGTTCGTGGAGGAATCCAACCAGTACTCCAACCAGAAGCTGGGACAGGCGCGAGGCGAGGCGGCGCAGTTGCGCGAAGAGGCCGCGGCCTACAAGAACCGCGTCGTTCAGGAAGCCGAGGGTGAGGCTCAGCGCTTCGTCTCGGTCTACGACGAATACGCCAAGGCGCCGGAAGTGACCCGCAAGCGCCTCTTCCTCGAAACCATGGAGAGGGTGTTGCGGGACTCCGACAAAGTCATCATCGAGCAGGGAGCGAACGGCCAGGGAGTGGTGCCATATCTGCCGCTCGACGAGCTTCGCCGCCGCCCGGGAGCCAATAGCCAATGACAAACCGCCTCGCATTCATAGCCGTCGCCGTCGCGATCGTGCTCGTCGTCGCGCTTTCGTCCTTCTTCGTCGTCACCGAACGCCAGCAGGCGATCGTCCTTCGCTTCGGCGAGATCGTCGACGTCAAGACCGAGCCAGGCATCTACTTCAAGCTGCCGTTCGGCTTCCTCGAGGCCGACAACGTGCAGATCGTCGAGGACCGGGTCATGCGCTTCGATCTCGACGACATCCGCGTCCAGGTCTCGGGCGGTAAGTTCTATGAGGTGGACGCCTTCGTCGCCTACCGCATCTCCGATCCGCGCACCTTCCGCCAGACCGTGTCGGGCAGCGTGGCTCTGGCCGAACAGCGGCTGCGCACCCGTCTCGACGCCGCCCTCCGCCGGGTCTACGGCCTGCGCGGCTTCGAGGCGGCGCTCTCCGACGAGCGCTCGTCGATGATGCGCGAGGTCGCCGAACAGCTTCGTCCCGACGCCGCATCGCTCGGCCTCGAGGTGCAGGACGTGCGTATCCGCCGCACCGACCTGACGCAGGAGGTCTCGCAGCAGACCTACGACCGCATGAGCGCGGAGCGCCTTGCCGAAGCCGAGAGGCTCAGGGCGCGCGGACGCGAGGCGGCGCAGCGCATCCGTGCCCGCGCCGACCGCGAAGTGGTCGAAATCCTCGCCGAAGCCCAGAAGGAATCGGAGATCCTACGAGGCGAGGGCGAGGCGGAACGCAACTCGATCTTCGCCGACGCATTCCAGCGCGATCCCGAGTTCTTCGAGTTCTACCGCTCCATGGCCGCTTATTCGCAGGCGCTCGAGGGAACGGGAACCACCATGATTCTCTCGCCGGATTCGGATTTCTTCCGCTATTTCGGTAGCGGTGGAGGTGGCGGCCGGGCCAATCCCGTTCCGCCGGCCGATCCGGCGCCCACTGGTGCCTTGCAGGATGGCGCGGACGCCGGAGCGAGCAACGCCGCGCCCGTGGCGCAGGAGCCCGCGACGGCGCCGCTTGCGCCTGCAACGACCGGGACCTCCGTCCCCGCCGCCGAATAGGATGAGCGACTTCTTCGCCGCCCTCGGTCTCGTACTGGTGATCGAGGGCGTCATCTACGGTGGCTTTCCCGCGACGGCCAAGCGCCTCGCATCGCAGATGCAGGAGATGCCGGAAAACGCTTTGCGCTACGGCGGTCTCGCCGCCGTCGCACTGGGGGTCGCCGTCGTGTGGATGGTGCGGGGATAACGCAGGATTTATCCGCCGCGCCTGTATCCTGTCGCAAACGCGCCCTAATTCTGGCAAACGGTCTGAACGTCGGAATGCGTGGCGGCACTCTCGCCTGCCGGGTCCGGCTCCATGCGGCGCCCACGTGGCTCGGGAGAATGTATTCATGGCTCTGATGCGAATGCCGGTTCTTATCCGCAAGACAGCGATATCCGCCTTCGCAGCGGCCGCTTTGGTCGGACTGGCGCTCCCGCCCGTTCCCGCGGTGGCCCAGACTCGCGGACCGGCGTCGGTCGCCGATCTCGCCGAAAACCTGCTCGAGGCGGTGGTCAACATCTCGACCTCGCAGAATTCCAAAGGCGGCGGGTCGGACAACGTGCCGATGCCGGATCTTCCGGAAGGCTCTCCGTTCCAAGATTTCTTCGACGAGTTTTTCCAGAACCGGCAGGGCAACGGCATGCCCCGGCGCGTGCAGTCGCTCGGATCCGGCTTCGTGCTAGACGCGGAGCAGGGCATCGTCGTCACCAACAACCACGTCATCGCGGACGCCGACGAGATCGAGGTGAATTTTTCCGACGGCTCCAAGCTCAAGGCCGAACTGGTCGGCAAGGACACCAAGACCGACCTTGCGGTGCTGAAGGTCGATCCGACGAAGAAGCAGCTGAAGGCCGTGTCGTTCGGCGATTCGGATGCCATCCGGATTGGCGACTGGGTCATGGCCATCGGCAATCCGTTCGGGCTCGGCGGGACGGTGACGGTGGGAATCGTGTCCGCCCGAAACCGCGACATCAATTCCGGACCTTATGACGACTTCATCCAGACGGACGCTGCCATCAACCGTGGCAATTCCGGCGGGCCGCTATTCAACATGGAGGGCGAGGTGATTGGCATCAATACGGCCATCATCTCCCCGTCCGGCGGTTCCATCGGCATCGGCTTCTCGATTCCGTCGCAGCTGGCCGAAAACGTCATAGCGCAGCTGCGGGAATTCGGCGAGACGCATCGCGGCTGGCTTGGCGTGCGTATCCAGCCCGTGACCGACGACATCGCCGAGAGCCTCGGAATGTCGAGTGCGAAGGGCGCGCTGGTCTCCGGCATCATCAAGGGCGGTCCGGTCGACAACGGCGTCATCCAGCCTGGCGACGTCATCACCAGATTCGACGGCAAGCCGATCGATGGGATGCGCGACCTCCCGCGCATCGTTGCCGACAGCCCGGTCGGGCAGGCCGTGGAAGTGGTCATCATCCGCAAGGGAGAGGAACAGACCGTCGAAGTGACGCTCGGCCGGCTCGAGGACGGGGAGCAGCTCGCCTCTGCAGAAACCGGCGACGGGGAGGAAGAGGAAGACGGTCCCCTGGCGACGGCGTCTGTGCTCGGAATGACGGTCGGCGAACTCGACGACGAAACGCGCACGCGCTTCGAGATATCGCCGGATGTTTCGGGTGTCGTCATCACTGAGGTCGCGGAAAACTCCGCCGCGGCCGAAAAGGGCGTCAAGGCTGGCGAGGTCATCACGGAAATCGCGCAGGAATCGGTCTCGTCGCCGCAGGACGTGATGGACCGGGTTGCCGCGCTGAAGGAGCAAGGCCGCCGCAATGCGCTTCTGATGCTCGCGTCCAAGACCGGCGAACTGCGCTTCATCACCCTGCGAATGGATTGAATTCACGCCTGGCGTGAAAGAACCGGCGCAAGCATCTTTGCGAAAGAGAAAAGGCGGCTTAGAGGGCCGCCTTCTTCCGTTCGCGCCAGTCGCTCCGTTTCAGGCTGTAGAACACGTGCCGCTTCAGATGCGGATGCGTGTCGGGCACCTTGGGGTGAGCGAAGTCACGCTCGGGATCCGGCCGTAGGCCGAGGCGTCGCATGACGGCGATCGAGCGATCGTTGTTCCAGACTGCGAAGGAGACGATCTCGTCGAGATCGAGTTCCTCGAACCCGAAGTCGAGAAGTGCTTCGCCGGCTTCGGTGACCAAGCCCTTGCCCCAGAATTCCGGTGCAAGCCGCCAGCCGATCTCGATCGTGTCCCCCGGCAGGATAGGCTCCAGCCCGCACGGGTTCAGGCCGGCGAAGCCGATCGTCTCGCCTGTCGCTGCGAGTTCCAGGGCCGTGAAGCCGTAGCCTCGTGCCGCGATCCCGGCCCGCAGGCGCTCCATGAAGTCGTCGGCCTCCTGCCTGCTCCGCCGGAACGGAAAGAAGGTCATCACCGCCTCGTCGGAGTTGACGCGGTGGAACAGGTCCCGGTCGCGGCTCTCCCAGTTGCGGATGACGAGGCGCTGGGTGCGCAGCGTCCTCATGCGGCGAACTCTTCGCTTGTGTAGCCTTGGAGGTAGAGCAGGGCGGTCAGGTCGCCGTGGTCTATACGGAAGCGCGCCTGCGCGGCGACGGAAGGCTTGGCATGGAGGGCAACGCCCATTCCGGCAATCTTTAGCATGTCGAGGTCGTTGGCTCCGTCTCCGACGGCAAGCGCCGCGTCGGTTGCGATGCTCAGCCGCTCGCAGGCGGCACGCAAGGCCGTCGCCTTCGCCTCGCGCCCGAGCACGGGCTCGGCGACCATTCCGGTCAGCTTTCCGTCTTCGTGAAGCAGGGTGTTCGCCTGATGCTCGTCGAAACCGAGTTTCGCAGCCACGGGACCTGTGAACAGAGTGAAGCCGCCCGATACCAGCGCCGTCCACGCGCCGTGCCGCTTCATCGTGGCGATCAGTTCGCGCCCCCCCTTCGCGAGGGTAATTCGTCCGGCGATCACCGCGTCTATGACGGGGAGGGCCAATCCCTTCAGGAGAGCCACCCTTTCGCGCAAGGCCGGTTCGAACGCGATTTCGCCGTTCATGGCGCGTGCCGTGATGGCGGCGACATGCTCTTTGAGCCCGACTTCGGCCGCGAGTTCGTCGATGCATTCCTGATCGATCATGGTGGAATCCATGTCGGCGAGCAGGAGCCGCTTGCGCCGGCCGTCCTCCGGTTGGACCGCGACGTCGATCGGCAACCCGGCAAGTGCGTCGCGCAGCGCCGTCTCGACCTGGCTCGGGTCAGGTACCTCCGGCACGGCGATGTCGCAGGCAATGCCGTCGGCCAACCATCGGCATCGGCTTGCACCAATCGCTTGCATCGCGTTATTCGCCGCCTCGGCGGTGACGGCCGCCGTTTCGGGGCTGGAGATGATGGTGGCGACGAATGGCACGGAAGGGGGCGCTCCGGAGGTCGGCCCGGGGCCGCTGAAGGACGCGATCCTGATAGCGGGACCGACCGCCAGCGGCAAGTCGGCACTGGCCGTGGCGGTCGCCAAGGCGACCGGTGGCGAAATCGTCAATGCGGATTCCATGCAAGTTTACTCGGTCCTGCGCGTCCTGACCGCGCGGCCCGGCGAAGCCGAACGCGCGAAAGTGCCTCACCATCTCTACGGACACGTGCCGCCCGATCGGCGATACTCGACCGGCGCCTGGCTGCGCGACGTCGAGGCTTTGCCGCGGCAATCCGACGGTCGGCCGAAACGCTACATCTTCACGGGAGGCACCGGTCTCTATTTTCGTGCGCTGACGGAGGGCTTGTCCGAAATGCCGCCGGTCGCCGCCGAAATCCGCGACAAGTGGCGCGAACGCCTGCTTCACGAAGGACCCGAGGCGCTTCATCGCGTGCTTCGGAAGAAGGATGCGGAGTCCGGCGATCGCATCCGCCCCGCCGACGGCCAGCGGATCGTGCGGGCGCTGGAAATTCTGGAGGCGACCGGCCTTCCCATTGGCTCGTGGCAATCGCGACCGGGACGGCCTCTGGTCGACCGAAACTCCGTTCAACTGTTCGTGATCGATCCGGACCGCGCCGCACTTCAAACCAGGATCGAGGGCCGTTTCGACCGGATGCTGGAGGCAGGCGCTATCGACGAGGTGAGACGATTGCTCGACCTCGGACTCGATCCCGCCCTCCCGGCGATGAAGGCGATCGGCGTTCCCGAACTTGGCGCGTTCCTGCGGGGCGAGGTCTCCAGGGAAGAAGCCGTGGCACGTGCGAAAGCGGCAACGCGGCAATATGCCAAGCGTCAGGCCACCTGGTTTCGCACGCAATTCGGTCCTGAATGGCGAAAGATCCAAATGCCGACGACGTCGGAAAACCCTGATTTACCTTTGGGGAATTAGAAGTCGGCACGCCTTTGGCGTTTAGTTCATGTTCGCGCATGAGTTGCAGATATTAACGCGCCTGTAATTCGGATCGTGCGACCATGCTTCGAGCTTGATAGGGGTCAGATGCGCTTCCACAAATCGGAGACGGCATTCTTCGTGTTCGTCGCCCTGATCCTGGTATCGGGCGTGCTGACCGTCTATGCCTATCACTCGGTTGGCGATTACGGTTTCGGCTACGTCCCGCGCGTGGACACCCTCACCGTGGCACGCCTGCTTTTCGGTTCCGCCGTCCTCACGGCCACGGCGCTGACGTTCGGGATGTTCTTCATCTATCCGCTGATCCGCACGCAGGTCAGGGAAGAGGGAAAGCTCAGGGCGATGACCGAATCCCTGAGCATGCGTTCGCAGACGCTCGAGCATGCCGCCCTGACCGACAGCCTCACCGGTATGCAGAACAGGCGCTACTTCGACGATGCGCTCGGCGAGTACCTGCAGGAGTTCAGGCGCATCAACAAGCCGGTCGGGCTCGTCATCCTCGACCTGGACCACTTCAAGGCGGTGAACGACACGCATGGCCACGATGTCGGTGACGAGGTGCTCAAGGCGGTGGCGAACTGCCTGCGCGACTTCACCCGGCACCATGACGTCGCCGCGCGCCTCGGCGGCGAGGAGTTCGCGGTCGTGGCTCCCAACATGGACATGGAATCGCTCGCGAAACTCGCCGAGCGCATCCGCATCGCCATCGCCCAGCTTTCGGTCAGTTCCGGCAACGTGACGCTGCGCGTCACGACGAGCGTCGGCCTGGCGGTCTGGGATCGCAAGGAAAGTGCGGAGGACTTTTTCCGGCGCGCCGACCGGATGCTCTACCAGGCGAAAAGAATGGGCCGCAACCGCGTCTGTGCCTGAAGTCTGGCGTTGTCTCCCGGGGCCGGTAGCCGGTTCGGGCAAAACGACATCCGCAAGAGATAGACACCCCTAGTGCAGGGCGAGCGAATCCGAAATTTCGCAGCGCGGCTTGGACATGCTCCGGACGCCATGGTCGCCCGCCGGCCGGAAATTGGCCTGCTGGCGAGGGTACCGATCGATGGTCCCAGGCAAGAGCAGCGGTAGGTTCGCCTGTAGGCTGGGCGAATGGGATCAGTCGTTGTTCTGCCGGAAGGCGCCGTCACCGAAGCGGCGAAGCGGGCGCCTTTCGGGTGTTTCGGGGCGCTGCGCCCGCGACATCTCGAAATCGGCCACCGGGCGCTTGAGTAGCGGGCTCTGCTCTCCGAAGAAGGAAGGGTCGCTTTCCGGATCCGCGCCCAGCGCGGGCCGCTCGATGCGGCGCATGCTGTCGATGATGGCGGCGAGGTCCACCTCTTCGTCCCGCGAGGCCTCTCCGATGCTGGCGTCCGCGTGGGCACCAGGGATCAGCGATTGCTCGAGTTCCTCGAACTTGAGGCGCATCGGCGTCGCTACCGCCTCGCCGAAGGCAATCGCCTCCCGCTGGCCCATCGACGACAGGAAGGCCAGCGTGGACGCGGAGGAATCCGCGATTGCCGAACGGATGATATCCTGGTCACGGTCGTTGGCCAGACGCATCGCGAAGACCGTGGAACACTGCGAAAGGATCGTCGGGTCCAGTTCGCCCGGTCGCTGCGTGACGACGCCGAGATAGCAGCCGTACTTTCGCCCCTCCTTGGCGATGCGCGCGAGCGCGTGCCGCGTCGGCGCGAACCCCAGCCTGTGGTCGGACGGCATGTAGCGGTGCGCTTCCTCGCAGACCACCAGGAGCTTCAGCTTGCCCTGGCTGCCTTGTGCGAGATCGAATGCGAGCCGCGCCAGAACCGAGCAGACGGAATTGACGACCTCGGAAGGCATGCCGGCGAGCTGGAAACACATCACCGGCTTGCCGTTGTGCGGCACGCGGAAGATCTTGCCGATCGCTTCGTGAATGTTGTCCTCGACGATGTGCGAACCGAACATGAAACGGAAGGCGGCATCGTTGACCACGCTCTCGATGCGTCCCTTCAGCGCTTTCAGCGCCGGGCGCTCGGCCTTCGATTCCAGCATTCCCATTCGCTCTTCGATCAGCCGCAGGACGTCCGACATGCGATAGGGAATGGGCGTGTCGGCTGTGATCGACCCCATGTCCGACGAGCGGCGCAGCCGCAGAGCGCCGCCGGGGTTGCGGTAGTTCACCTTGGCGACGGGGATGAGGTCGCGCAGGATGTCGATCTCCTCCACCACGTTGTCGCGCCCCCTGAAAAGAACCTCGGTGAGTTCCTCTAGGCTGAACAGCCAGAACGGCAGGTCGAGCGTCGTTTGGTCGAGGCGCGCCGCCTTCGACTTGAACGCCACGTAGAACTCGTTGTGCGGATCGAGGATCAGGATGCGCAGGTCCGGCCGCTCCTCGATCGCCTTGTGCAGGAGAAGCGAGACCGCGGTCGACTTTCCGACGCCGGTCGTGCCGACGATCGCGAAATGGCGGTTCAGCATCGAATCGACCGATATCCGCGCGCTGATGTTGGAATTCTGCGACAGGCAGCCGATGGACACGGACTTGCGCCCCGCGAGCTGGTAGACGGCTTCCAGATCACGCACGCGGATCTGGTGGGCGATCGCGCCGATGTTGGGATAGGTCGTGATGCCCCGGTCGAAGATCGGCTTCCTGGTGCCTTCCTCGTCGCGGACCTCGCCGATCAGTTCCAGATGCACCTTGATGGGGTTGTGGGAATCCTCGAGCCAGATGCCCGACGGCATCTCGATCGAGGAAACCAGGCCGACGAGGCGTGAATGGCCGGTATTGACCGAAATGAGCTTTCCGATGTTCCACAGGTTCGTCGGCGCGCCTTCGGCGGCGTCGGCGTAGGAGGCGATGCTGGCGCGCGCGCCATCGCAGTTGATGACGCGGCCGAGCATGCGCGCATCGGGCTGCCTGGGATCACGGCGGTCCTGGGCCGTCGCTTCGCCGCGCGCTCCGTCCTCGGCATACATCGATCGCGTCCCCGTCTTTTCGTTCGTTTTAAAGTCAAGACTAACCTGGCGGAGTTAAGGACGCGTGAGAGTGGATGGTTCACGGCCGGTAAACGCACGCGGTGCGATTGACGGAAGGTCCGTCTTCCGCGCTATGGCCGAGCCGCATTTTCTGCGTTGACGGCCGAACCATTGCGCCGTAGTGTCCGCGCCCATGACGACAGGGATCATTCTCGTAGTAGGCGCGCGCATGGGCAAGGCGGTGTAACCGCCGGGCGACAGCACCCCATGCGCGACAGACAGGCTCCTCCGGGGGCCTTTTTTATTGCTCGAAACGGAACTACACGGCTTCAAACGCCTCGGCAGGCGGACAGCAACGGGAACAGGACGATGAACAAGGCTCACAGCGACACCGGCAGGCGCGAGATGACGGGAGCCGAGATGGTCGTGCAGGCGCTCATCGACAACGGCGTCAAGCACATCTTCGGCTACCCCGGCGGCGCGGTACTTCCGATCTATGACGAGCTGTTCCAGCAGGAAGAGGTCCAGCATATCCTCGTGCGCCACGAGCAGGGCGCCGGCCACGCTGCCGAAGGTTATGCCCGCTCTACCGGCAAGGCCGGCGTGATGCTCGTCACCTCGGGTCCGGGCGCCACCAACGCCGTGACGCCGCTGCAGGATGCGCTGATGGATTCCATCCCGCTGGTCTGCATCACCGGGCAGGTTCCGACCTCGCTTATCGGCTCGGACGCTTTCCAGGAATGCGACACCGTCGGCATCACGCGGCCATGCACCAAGCACAACTGGCTGGTGAAGGACGTCAACCAGCTGGCCGGCATCCTGCATGAGGCCTTCCACATCGCCACCACGGGGCGCCCCGGTCCGGTCGTCGTCGACGTGCCGAAGGACGTCCAGTTCGCCAGGGGCATCTATACGCCGCCCCAGACCGCGCCTCGCACCTCCTACCAGCCAAAGGTTCAGGGGGACCTCGAAGCGATCAAGGCCGCGGTGGCGCTGATGGCGACGGCGAAGAAGCCGGTGATCTATTCGGGCGGCGGCGTCATCAATTCGGGACCCGAAGCCAGCCACCTCCTGCGCGAACTGGTCGACCTGACCGGCTTCCCGATCACGTCCACGCTGATGGGCCTCGGCGCCTATCCGGCGAGCGGCAGGAAGTGGCTCGGCATGCTCGGCATGCACGGCACCTACGAGGCCAACATGGCCATGCACGACTGCGACGTGATGCTGTGCCTCGGTGCGCGCTTCGACGACCGCATCACGGGCCGCATCAACGCCTTCTCGCCGAATTCGAAGAAGATCCACATCGACATCGATCCGTCGTCGATCAACAAGAACGTGCGCGCCGACGTGCCGATCATCGGCGATGTCGGCCGCGTGCTGGAGGACATGGTTCGCCTGTGGCGGGCGACCGTGCGACAGGACAAGAGCGGGCTGCATCCGTGGTTCGAGCAGATCGAACGCTGGCGCGCGCGCGATTGCCTCGCTTATCGCCCGAACGACGATGTCATCATGCCGCAATACGCCATCCAGCGGCTCTACGAGGCGACCAAGGACCGCGATACCTACATCACCACCGAGGTCGGGCAGCACCAGATGTGGGCTGCCCAGCACTACGGCTTCGAGAAGCCGAACCGCTGGATGACGTCGGGCGGGCTCGGCACGATGGGCTATGGCCTACCGGCCGCCCTCGGCGTGCAGATCGCCCATCCCGACGCGCTCGTCATCGATATCGCGGGTGACGCCTCGGTGCAGATGACGATCCAAGAGATGAGCGCGGCCATCCAGTTCGACGCGCCGATCAAGATCTTCATCCTCAACAACCAGTACATGGGCATGGTGCGCCAGTGGCAGCAGCTGCTGCACGGCAACCGGCTGTCGCATTCCTACACCGAGGCGATGCCCGACTTCGTCAAGCTCGCCGAAGCCTATGGCGGCCACGGCATCCGCTGCGAGAAGCCGGGCGACCTCGACGACGCCATCGCCGAGATGATCGAGGTGAGGAAACCGGTGCTCTTCGACTGCCGGGTGGCGACGCTCGCCAACTGCTTCCCGATGATACCGTCGGGCAAGGCGCATAACGAGATGCTCCTGCCCGACGAGGCGACGGACGAAGTGGTGGCGAACGCCATCGATGCCAAGGGCAGGGAACTTGTGTAGCCGATGGAAACCTTTCCGATTGCCATTTTCGAGGATCGCTATACCGGCGTCTATTCCGGTGGACGCTGGCTGGCGGTAGCAAGCGCGACTGACGGACTGGATGGGAAAGAGACGCGCATCGGCTTCTGCCTAGAATCGGATGACGGGCCATCTGGGTCGGATGTAGAGGCGGCAACATTCTGGGTAGATCCACCGCTCTGGATCGCGGTCGGCGGCACACCAGACGAAGCGCTTGCAAACTTGAGGAATACCCCGAAATGAACGCCCAGCTTCAGCCCACCGGCTCCGCCTACTTCATCGCCAGCGAGACCGAGAAGCCGGTAACCCATACGCTCTCCGTCCTCGTCGACAATGAGCCCGGCGTGCTCGCGCGCGTCATCGGTCTGTTTTCGGGACGAGGCTACAACATCGATAGCCTGACCGTGTCGGAAACCGAGCACGAAAAACATCTCTCGCGCATCACCATCGTCACGCGCGGCACGCCGCACGTGCTGGAGCAGATCAGGCATCAGCTGGAGCGCATCGTGCCGGTGCACCGGGTGGTCGATCTCTCCGTCGTGGCGCAGGAGCGTGGTCAGGACCGTCCGCTGGAACGCGAACTGGCCATGGTGAAGGTTTCGGGAACTGGGGATGACCGCGTCGAGGCGCTGCGGCTGGCCGACGCCTTCCGCGCCCAGGTGATCGACGCCAACACCGAGCATTTCATCTTCGAGATCACCGGCCGCGTCTCCAAGATCGAGCAGTTCATCGCGATCATGAAGCCGCTGGGGCTCGTCGAGGTGTGCCGCACGGGCGTGGCGGCGATGAACCGCGGACCCGAGGGTATGTGAGGGAAGGGGGCGGCGGCCGATCTGCGGCTAACCCGCCCGCTCAGATATCCAGCTCTTCCGTATGCGCGAATTCCGCCCGCTCCTGGATGAAGCGGAAGCGCGCTTCCGGCTTGGTGCCCATGAGCGCATCCACCATCGACTTCGTCGCCGCCGCGTCGTCCAGCACCTCGACCCTCAGAAGCATGCGCTTCTTCTTGTCCATAGTGGTCTCCTTGAGCTGGGAAGCCATCATCTCGCCGAGACCCTTGAAGCGGCCGATCTCGATCTTGCCCTTGCCGGTGAACTCGTTGGCCAGCAATTCGTCCTTGTGAGCATCGTCACGCGCGTAGGCGACCTTGCCGCCCTGGCTGATGCGGTAGAGCGGCGGCACCGCCATGTAGAGATGGCCGCCGCGGATCAGGTCCGGCATCTCCTGATAGAAGAAGGTGATGAGCAGCGAGGCGATGTGGGCACCGTCCACGTCCGCATCGGTCATGATGATCACGCGGTCGTAGCGCAAATCCTCGTCCCGGTACTTCGAGCGGGTGCCACAGCCGAGCGCCTGGATCAGGTCCGAGATCTGCTGGTTGCCTGCGAGTTTTTCGCTGCCGGCCGATGCGACGTTCAGGATCTTGCCACGCAGCGGCAGGATCGCCTGGCTGGCGCGGTCGCGCGCCTGCTTGGCAGAGCCGCCGGCCGAGTCGCCCTCGACGATGAAGATCTCCGCCCCGGCCGCGGCATTCTGCGAGCAGTCGGCCAGCTTGCCGGGCAACCGCAGCTTTCGCACGGCGCTCTTGCGCGAGACTTCCTTCTCCTGGCGGCGGCGCACCCGGTCGTCGGCGCGCGCGATGACCCATTCCAGCAGCTTTGACGCTTCCTGCGGATTGTCCGCCAGCCAGTGGTCGAACTGGTCGCGCACGGCGGTCTCTACGATGCGCTGGGCTTCCAGCGTCGCCAGCCGGTCCTTGGTCTGGCCGACGAATTCCGGCTCGCGGATGAACACCGACAGCATGCTGGCGGCCGAGATCATCACGTCCTCCGAGGTGATGATCGAGCCGCGCTTGTTGCCGGTCAGTTCCGCGTGGGCACGCAGGCCGCGCGTCAGCACGCCACGGAAGCCGGCCTCGTGCGTACCGCCCTCGGGCGTCGGAATGGTGTTGCAGTAGGAATTGACGAAGCCGTCGCCGCCAAACCAGGTGACGGCCCATTCGACCGAGCCGTGGCCGGATTGTTTGTCGCTCTTGCCGGCGAAGATTTCGCGGGTGACCTGAAAGTCATCGCCGAGCGAGGCGGCAAGATAATCCTTCAGTCCGCCGGGGAAGTGGAATACCGCCTTGGCAGGCGTCTCGTCCTTGCCGGTAATGAGTTCAGTCGCGCAGGACCACCGGATCTCGACGCCGCCGAACAGGTAAGCCTTGGAGCGCGCCATGCGGCAGAGCCGCGCCGGCTCGAACTTCGCACCCTTGCCGAAGATCTGCTCGTCGGGATGGAAGCGAGTGCGCGTGCCGCGCCGGTTCTGCACGTCGCCGAGCATTTCGAGCGGGCCTTGCGGAACGCCGCGCGAGAAGCGCTGCCGATAGAGTTTTCGCCCGCGTGCGACCTCCACCTCGAGGTCGTCGGACAGCGCGTTGACCACCGAGACGCCGACGCCGTGCAGGCCGCCCGAGGTCTCGTAGACCTTGGAATCGAACTTGCCGCCGGCATGCAGCGTGGTCATGATGACCTCTAGCGCCGACTTGTCCTTGAATTTGGGGTGCGGGTCGACGGGAATGCCGCGGCCATTGTCGGTGACGGTCAGGTAGCCGTCGGCGCCGAGTTCGACCTCGATGAAGGTGGCATGGCCGGCCACGGCCTCGTCCATGGAGTTGTCGATCACCTCTGCGAAGAGGTGGTGCAGCGCCTTGTCGTCGGTGCCGCCGATATACATGCCCGGCCGGCGCCGGACGGGCTCCAGCCCTTCCAGAACCTCGATGTCGGCGGCGCTGTAGGCGTCGCTGGCGTCCTTCGCCGCCGGTTGCGGCCGCGCGGCCTGTTTCCTCGGCGCCGATGCAGGTCGCTCCGCGGATGCCTTTTCCTGCGGCGGCGCCCGGTCGAGCGCTGCGAAGAGATCGTTGTTGCTGTCATCCATGCGGTGCAGATATCCGGTCAGCGAATCACATTCAATAGTGCCACGGAAGGACGGCCGGGCGATATCGGTTCCTGTTCCGTTCGGCCCATTGTCCCAACGAAATCGAACGAAATTCCTAACCTGGCGATAACCACGGTGCGCGATCGGTGCGAGCGGCCTGCGCCCCGATTGGCATTTGTTGAGGATTCCACCCGCAATGTCGAAGGCTACCGATCGAAACAGGCTACTCAGGGGCAAGCGTGAGAAGCAGGATTGTTACCATGATCGGGATCGCGGCCGTTTTTGGCGCGATTTCGATCTTCGCGGCCGACTTCTGGATCAAGAGCGCTGCCAATGCGCGGACGGCGGAAGTGACCGTGGAGGTTCCCGCCGGCCCAGCGGTCGCATTCGGGAAGATCGTCGTCGCCAACCAGCCGCTGCGCTACGGCACGCCGGTTGCGCGCGAGATGCTTTCCGAGATCGCCTGGCCACAGGAATCCCTGCCGGCAGGGGCCTTCGCCGGGATCGACGCGCTCCTCGCCGAGGGCGAGCGTGTCGTGCTGTCGCCCGTCGAGGTCAACGAACCGGTGCTGCTGTCAAAGCTCTCGGGGCCGGATGGGCGCGCCACGCTCTCCAACCTTCTGTCGCCGGGGATGCGCGCCGTCACCATCAAGACCGACGAGGTCGCCGGCGTCGGCGGCTTCATCACGCCGGGCGACCGCATCGACATCATGCTGACGCGCGACGCGGGACGCATCATGGAGGTCGAGCGCGCGGCGAAGGAAGCCTCCGGATCGACCGTCACCAGCGAGGTGGTGCTGGAGAACGTCAAGGTGCTGACGGTCGGGCAGGGCGCCGACACGAGGGACGTCAATCCGAAGGTCGTGAATTCCGTGACCGTCGAGGTGAACGCCGAGGGAGCCCAGAAGATCGCGCTGGCGCGCACCATCGGATCGCTGTCGCTGTCGCTCCGTTCGGCGGGCGAGGCGAAGGTGTCGAAGGCGGGCCTGATGACCATTTCGGCGTTCGGCGGCTCGGTGGGCGAGGAAATGGCCAGAGCGGCGAACGCGGTTGCGGCCGTGGCCAGCGGCGGCGACGAACCGAAATTCAAGACCGTGATCGTCACGCGGGGAACCGAAGAGGGACAGTCGTACCAGGTGCCGGACAACAGGTAGGCACACTAGGTAAGCAGTGGGGGCCTGCACGCAGGCTGGGGCAAGACAGACATGCAGACCATCGGGAGAACATCAGGCCTGGGTAGGGTGGCGCGCGCGATCTTCGTCGCCGCATGCGCCATGGCATGGACCGGCTCGGGCGGATCGCCGGCCTTCGCGAACGGCGAGGTGATCCACGTCTCCTCCGCCCGACCGGCGTCGATCAAGGTCGCGCGCGGCAAGCCGCAGACGATGAAGACGGCGACGCCCTTCTACGAGATCGTCATCGGCGATCCCGAGATCGCCAACGTCAGTCCGCTCACCGACAGGTCCTTCTACGTACTCGGCAACAAGCTCGGCACCACCGGCATCGCCCTGTTCGACGAGAACAAGCAACTCGTGGGTACTGTGGACATCGAGGTCACACTCGATACGGGCAAGCTCGCAGCGACGATCCGCGATGCCGTCCCGGGCGCCGACATCAAGGTGGAATCGGCAAACGGCCGGCTCGTCCTGTCGGGATCGGCCGAGGACGCGGTTGCCGCCGAAAAGGCCAACCGCATCGCCACGCGGTTCTCGGACGGGGAGGAGATCATCAACTCGGTCGACGTCTCCTCGTCGCAGCAGGTCCAGCTCAACGTCCGCTTCGTCGAAATCAACCGCCAGGTCGGGCAGGAACTGGGCGCCGCGCTCGGTGTCGCCTACACCGACGGCAATGGCGGCATCAGTTTCAACAGCAGCCCGAAGGCCTCATCGAACACGCCCGCGGCCAGGATCATCGGCGCGCTGACGACAGGTGGTCTCACGATCGATCTCGCGATCACCGCGCTGGAGGACAAGGGCGTCGCCCGGCGTCTGGCGGAACCGAACCTGATCGCAAGATCTGGTGAGAAGGCGAGCTTCCTCGCCGGCGGCGAGTTTCCCATCCCGGTCGCCCAGGACGAGAACAAGATCACCGTCGAGTACAAGAAGTTCGGCGTCAGCCTCGACTTCACGCCGAAGGTCCTGAGCGAAGGCCTGATCAGCCTCGACATCGAACCGGAGGTCTCGTCTGTCGATCCTTCTTCCTCCTACAAGGTCGGCGACATCGCCATCCCGGGCTTCATCGTGCGTCGCGCGCAGACCTCGGTCGACCTCAAGAGTGGCCAGAGCTTCATGATCGCCGGCCTGCTGCAGACGCAGAACGACATCACCACCCAGAACGTCCCGGGTCTGTCGAAGCTTCCGGTGCTGGGCAACCTGTTCTCGTCGAAGGCCTACCAGCGTCGCGAAACCGATCTCGTCATCATAATCACACCGTATCTCGTACAGCCGATCGACCCGTCCAGGAAGCCCGTCACCCCGATCGATCAGGTGCCGCCGGCCAGCAGCGTCGACTACTTTCTCGGAAACCAGGACGAGGGCCGTGTCGCGGAAGCCCTGCGGGTGCAGACGGCGGCGCGGCAGGGCTTGGCAATCGCCAGGGAAGGCGGACCGGGCCATTTCCTGGACCTGAACTGAGGAGCCCCAGATGTCCTTCGGACGCATGAAACTCGTGGCGGGCCTCGTCGCACTCGCGGCGCTGCCGGCTTGCACCTCGTCCGACTACATGCGGGTCGACGGCGTGACTCGCGGTGCCGGCGATGCCATCGCGGCGAACACGGTGATGCAGATGGTGGATCCCTGGCAGCCCGGAGTCGAGGACGCGGACCTCACAGTACCGGCCGACCGCACTCTGTTGACCACGTCGACCTCGAAGGACGACGCCGCCGTGGCCGATGCGGGCACCGATGACTAGGAGCAGCCGATGAGTGCCGAAGCACAGAAGAAGCGCATTGCGCTGATTTCGACCGACCGCGAGTTCGTCAAGGAAACCCGCGTCGCCTTCGCGACGTCCGAGGCGATCGAACTGGTCGTCATCGAGAAGCCCGTCGCCGAGTTGCGCGGCGAGGTTCAGCAGGCTGAAGCCGGAGCGATCATCGTCGATATCGACGCGTCGCAAATCGGCGACATCGAGGCCCTCCAGCGGCTGATCCGGAAGCTGGAAGGTCGGACGCCGGTGGTGGTGGTAACCGCCAGCTTCAATGCCGCGGCGGCCCGCATGCTGGTCCAGCTCAAGGTCGCCGATTTCCTCGTCAAGCCGGTGACGACCGCCGATCTAGTCCGTTCCGGCATCCGCGCGCTGCATGGACCAGGCCGGGAGGAAAATCCCGAGGCGCAGATCCACACCTTCGTCCCTGCCGCGGGCGGGGTCGGCAACACCACACTCGCCCTCCAAACGGCGTTTCAGCTGCACAACTCTGTCCTGCACGGTGCTTCCACCTGCGTGGTCGACCTCAATCTCCAGCAGGGCGCGTGCGCAGAGTATCTCGACCTCGAGCCGCGCTTCGATATCTCGGAAGTCGAAAGCCAGCCCGAGCGGCTCGACCGCCAGCTTCTCGACGTGATGCTTTCCAAGCACGCCAGCGGCCTCTGCGTGCTGGCCGCGCCGACGAGCCCCACCGAGATGCGCACCTTCGACACCGAGATCGTGGTGCGCATGCTCGATCTCGTGTCGGCCTATTTCGACAACGTCGTGATCGACATGCCGCGCACCTGGTTTCCGTGGACGGAAGCCGTGCTGCTCGGCTCCAACAAGCTCTACATCGTCACGGAGATGACGGTGCCGTGCCTGCGCCAGACGCAGCGGCTGATCCAGGCTTTTCACCAGACGGTGGGCAGGGAAGTGCATCCCGGCGTCATCGTGAACCGCTTCGAGCAGCGCCGCTTCGAGAACGGTGTCAAGCAGTCCGACGTGGAGGAGCTGCTGGGAGAGCACTTCGTCGGCGGAATATCGAACAATTACAAGCTCGTACGCGAGGCCGTCGACCGCGGCGTTCCGCTGCACGAGATCGATCCGGAGGCGAACGTGGTCAAGGACCTGAAGCGCATCATCCTGCCGGACGAAGCGAAAGCGGTGGCGACCAGGTCCCGGTCGCTGTTCGGCTACCGGCCGGGCTTCCTGAAGAAGGCCGGGTAGGGACAGGAAACGACGCAGATCATGTCGAGCCGATTTTCAGCACTGCAGAACCGCACGATCGCGACCGAAACCAGGCCGGAAACGCCGGTTGCCGAGCGGTCGAAGCCGGTCGTCATCCCGACCACCCGCAAACCGGAGCCCAAACCCGACGCGGCCGCCGCGCAGCCGAAGACCTCGAACCGGGTCATGGAGGCGCGCGGCCGTATCCACCGCATGCTCATCGAGGAGATCAACCTCGTGGCGCTGGAGAAGCTGCCGCGCGACGAGATGCGCCGCCAGGTGCACGACTTCGTTTCCGAGAAGACGCGCGAGGAGCGCATGGCGATCAACGTCGCCGAGCTGGACGATCTCGTGGACGACATCGTCGACGAAATGGTCGGCCTCGGGCCGCTGGAGCCGCTGTTGAAGGATCCGTCGATCAACGACATCCTGATCAACGGCCATGAGAACTGCTTCGTCGAAAGGCATGGAAAGCTTCAGCAAATCCACGTTCCGTTCAAGGACGAGGCGCACCTCCTGCGCATCATCGGAAAGATCGTCGCGGCGGTCGGACGGCGGGTCGACGAATCCTCGCCCATGGTCGACGCGCGCATGCTCGACGGGTCGCGCTTCAATGCCGCCATCCGCCCGGTCGGCGTCGACGGGCCGCTGGTGTCGATCCGGAAATTCTCCAAGAACAAGCTCGGGCTGCACAAGCTGGTCGAGTTCGGCGCGATCACGCAGCCGATGGCGGAGGTACTCGCGGCGGCGGTGCATGCCCGCAAGACGACGATCATCTCCGGTGGCACGGGCACCGGCAAGACGACGATGCTCAACGCCCTGTCGGCCTTCATCCCCGAGGACGAGCGCCTCATCACCATCGAGGACGCGGCGGAGCTGCAGCTCCAGCAGCCGCACGTCGCGCGCATGGAAACGCGTCCGCCCAACATCGAGGGCAATGGCGAGATCAGGCAGCGCGACCTCGTCAAGAACGCGCTGCGCATGCGCCCCGACCGCGTCATCCTGGGCGAGTGCCGCGGCGAGGAAGCGTTCGACATGCTCCAGGCGATGAACACGGGCCACGAAGGCTCGATGGCCACGATCCATGCCAACACGCCGCGCGACGCCATCGGCCGCCTCGAACAGATGCTCGGCATGACCGGCATGCCGATGACCGTCTCCTCGATCCGCAGCCAGATCGCCAGCGCGCTCGACATCATCGTCCAGCTCACCCGCCTTTCCGACGGCAAGCGCAAGGTGACGAGCGTCGCCGAAGTGACGGGTATGGAAGGCGACGTTATCCAGATGCAGGAAATCTTCCGCTTCGTGCGTACAGCCACCGAGAATGACGGCAAGATCGTCGGCCATTTCGAGGCGACTGGCATCCGGCCGCGTTTCCTCGACGACCTGAAGGCGATGGGCATCGAGTTCCCCGGCAAGTATTTCGAGCCGGGTCGGCCGCAGGAGTAGACCGTGGTCGAGGAGTTCACCACCGTACACCTGGTCTACGCCGCGGCCGCGATCTGCGGCATCCTGATCGCCGAGGCCGCGTACCTGCTCTTTGCCGGCCGCAGCGACCGGCGCAGCACGATCAACCGCCGCATGAAGCTGCAGCAGTCCCAGCTCAGCCAGGAACAGGTGCTGATCCAGCTGCGCAAGGAGCGCGGCGTCGGCACCTCCCGTTCGGTCTTCTCGCTTGCCCGCCTTCGCGATCTGCGCACGCAATCAGGGCTGGTGATGCCGCTGGCGAAGTTCCTGATGGCGACGTCCGGCGTGGCATTCGCGCTCGTCCTCGGTGCCATCGCCATGGGGCTTTCGATGCGCTTCGGCCTTCTCGCGCTCCCGCCGCTGACGCTGGCGCTGCCCTTCCTGGTGCTGCGCTTCCTGCGCAAGAAGCGGCACAAGCGCTTCGGCATCCAGCTTCCGGAGGCGCTGGAATTGATCACCCGAAGCCTTAAGGCCGGACATCCCGTGCCGGTGGCAATCGCCATGGTGGCGCGCGAGATGCCGGATCCCATCGGGACGGAGTTCGGTCTAATCGCCGACGAAGTGACGTATGGTTCCGACCTTGTGACGGCGCTCAACAACATGTTCCAGCGGGTCGGACACGAAGACCTTCCGCTGTTCGTCACCGCCGTCTCGATCCAGGCCACGACGGGCGGCAACCTGCGCGAGATCCTCGATGGGCTGGCGACCGTGATCCGCGAGCGCGGCAAGCTGCGGCGCAAGGTAAAGTCGATTTCCACCGAAGGCCGCATGTCGGCCTACATCCTGACGGCGGTTCCCATGTTGCTCGCGCTCGCCATGCTCATCCTGGTGCCAGACATGTACGGCGCGGTGATCGGCGAGCCGCTTACCTGGTATCTGCTGGGGGCGACCGGCTTCTGGCTGTTCCTCGGCAATTTCATGATGTTCAAGATGGCGTCCTTCCGGTTCTGACATGCTGGAGCACCTCGCATCCTTCTCGGGAATAGGACCGACGGCCATCGCCGCGCTAGCGTTGCTCCTGTTGGGCGGAGGCGCGCTCGCCTGGCCCATGCTCGCCGGCGACAGCGCCAAGAGCGACGTCAAACGGCGGCTGCGCGTTGAAGGGCTGGCAGAGGAGGACGGCGCAAGCCGGACCGAGCGCCGCGGCCGCAAGAGCGCGGTTCAGGACAAGGCGGTGAAGACCGCGCAGGAATTCTACGCCAAGAGCGATCCGAAAAGCGTCGCGCGCATCCGCCTGAAGCTGATCCAGGCGGGCTACATGGATCCGAGCGCCGTCGGCAACTTCTTCCTGTGCCGTTTCGGCGGCCTTTTGGCGGGTGCCGTCGCCGGCTTCGTCCTTGTGAACATTCTCGGCTTCGGTTCGTCGCCCCTGGAGCGCTGGGGGACTATCGGCGCGCTGGCGATCTTCGGCTACTTCCTCCCGGGGCTGGTGCTGTCGCGCATCGTATCGGCGCGCATGGCGGAGTATCGCAACGGTTTCCCCGACTTCATGGATTTGATGATCGTGTGCTGCGACGCCGGCATGAGCATGGAAGCCGGCATCGAACGTGTGGCGCGCGAAATCTCGGTCACCTATCCCTCGCTCGGGCAGAACCTCCAGCTCGTCTCGATCGAGCTTCGGGCCGGGCGCGGCATGGACGATGCACTGAAATCGCTCGGGGACCGGCTCTGCCTGGAGGAAGTCCGTTCCTTCGCCACGCTCCTGCAGCAGTCGCGGGAACTCGGTACCAGCCTGTCGGGCGCGCTGCGCGTCTTTTCGGACGACATGCGCAACAAGCGCATGTCCGTCGCCGAGGAGAAAGCACATGCGCTGCCGGCCAAGATGTCCGTCCCCGTGACGGTGTGCATCCTCCCCGTCGTCATCCTGATCGCAATCATCCCCGTGATCGTGAAGTACTCGGTCGGCATCGAGTGAGCCGTCTGGTTAACGGCTCGTGATCTTGTTCCCGCAAAATCCGCGCAGTCGCCAAACCGGGGTTTAACGCGCGCCTGTTATGGTCCGGAATCGAGGACGTGCATTCGGGGGCAGGGGCCATGACCACTCATTCCAGGCACATCGTTGCCGCCATCGCGCTGACCGTTCTGGCGCTGACGGGCTGCAGCAACACGACCGGTGGGATCGACACGACGCAGACGACGGCAATCGCCGGGTACGGCGACGTCAGCCAGAAGGATCTCGCGGCCGGCAAGCTCAATTTCCGCGAGGCGAACTACGGGTTGGCCGAGAAGCACTTCCGCAAGGCGGTGGAGTTGCGCGCCGACAACGCCGAAGCCTGGCTTGGTCTTGCCGCCTCATACGACCAACTCGGCCGGTTCGACTTTGCCGACCGCGCCTATGACCAGCTGGTCAAGCTGGCGGGGCGCCAGCCGCGCGTCGTTTCCAACATGGGCTATTCGCACTATCTGCGCGGCAACCCCGCCAAGGCGCGGGCGCTGCTCGAGGAGGCACGCCGCTCGCTGCCCGGCGATGTCGTGATCGAGGCCAACCTGGCGCTGCTCGACAAGGCCTGACGTCCCTTCAGTGCGCCGTGGCACGGGTGCCGCGGGCGAATGCACGGCGCGCCCTTGTGCTCGCCGTCGCGAGCATGGCGACGAGCGCCGGCCGCGCGGGTGTCTCCACGAACCGCCAGACCGCCCACGAGAGCGCCAGCATCCCCATTGTGACGAGAGCCACGGCCGGCCAGCGCCCGAGGTCCGGTGCAACCGCATTGATGGCTGCGTAGCCGATGTGCTGGTGCAGTAGGTAGAGCGGGTATGTCATCCCGCCGAGCGCCAGCACCATGGGTGTCGCGGGCACTGTTCTGTGGAACCGGATGGCGAGGATCGCAACCGCGAAGAGCGCGACGTTGGCGGCCAGCAGGTTCGGCAGCGCGATGGCTTCGCCGTAGTGCACCAGCATCCATTCCCGCCCCGGAAGCAGCATGTTGCACGAGAGCAGGAAGCTCGCGGCCAGAAGCAGCAGCGTCTCGGCGGATCGGCCGTGCTTCCAGACGTGCTGGAGCAGGATGCCACTCGCGAACCACGGCGCGTATTCGGTGATGAAGAGCATGCGCATCGCGCCGCTGCCGACGAAGAACTCGTTGAGCACCGAAAGCGCCAGCCAGCCGGCGACAAGCGCGATCTTCCAGCGGTCGAAGACCCCGAGGACCAGCGCAAGCGCGACCCAGCCGTAGAAGACGAGCTCGAGCACGATCGACCAGTAGACGCCGTCCATGAAGGGTTGCCCAAGCGCCGGCGACAGGATTATCAGGTTGGCCGCGAATTGCTCCGGGCTCGCCGGCAGGCGCGGATCGGCGACGACCCACAGCACCGCGAAGGTGATCGCCATGCAGGCGAGGAAGCCGGGATAGATGCGTGCGAAGCGGGCGATGGCAAAGGACTGCCAGTCGCGCCCGTCCGCCGACCAGGCGATGACGAAGCCACTGATGAGAAAGAACAGGTGGACCCCGAGGTAGCCGTAGATCGCGACCGGCGCCGCCTCGGGATAGGCGGTGTCGAGGTAGGAGTCGCCCGCAGCGCCGCGATAGAGATAATGGAAGCCGATCACCGCCAAGGCCGCGACGAGGCGCAGGAGATCGAGCGTGGCGAAGCGGTCGCTTTTCGCTGCGGTCCGTCTGCTGTCGGATGCGGATGCGGCCATTCGGGGCTCCTGTCTTTCAGGCCCGGAAAATAGCGCTTTCGGTTGCCGCTCGGGGAACTTCCTTAATTAACCATTAACCGGCCTCAGGCGGCCTGGCCGTAGAGGTCATAGGCGTCGGCCTCGTCGATCTTCACCGTCACGATGTCGCCGACGCGCAGCGGCCTCCGCGACTGGACGTGTACGGCGCCGTCGATCTCCGGGGCATCGTAGCGGCTGCGGCCCTTGGCAGCCGTGCCGTTCGCCTCGTCGATGATCACGGGCAGGCGCTTGCCGACCTTCTTCTTCAGGAGGTTGGCCGAGATCTTCTGCTGTCGGGCCATGAAGCGGTTCCAGCGCGTTTCCTTGATCTCCTCCGGCACCTCGGGCAGCCCCAACTCCTCGGACCGCGCACCGCCGACCGGCTCGTACTTGAAGCACCCCGCGCGGTCGATCTTCGCCTCGTCCAGCCAGTCGAGCAGCATCTCGAAATCCTCCTCCGTCTCGCCAGGGAAACCGACGATGAAGGTGGAGCGAAGCGCGAGGTCGGGGCAGATCTCGCGCCAGCGGGCGATGCGCTCGAGCGTCTTTTCCTGGTGCGCCGGTCGGCGCATGTTCTTCAGCACTTGCGGCGAGGCGTGCTGGAAGGGGATATCGAGATAGGGCAGGATCTTGCGCTCGGCCATCAGCGGGATGACCTCATCGACATGCGGGTAGGGGTAGACGTAATGCATGCGCACCCAGACACCGAGCGAGCCGAGTTCGTTCGACAGGTCGAGGAACTTCGCCCGCACCTCGCGGTCGTGCCAAAGGCTGGTCGCGTATTTGACGTCGACGCCGTAGGCGCTCGTATCCTGCGAGATCACCAGCAGTTCCTTCACCCCCGCGTTCACTAGCCTTTCGGCCTCGCGCAGCACGTCGGCGGCGGGCCGCGAGGCGAGGTCGCCACGCAGCGCCGGGATGATGCAGAAGGAACAGCGGTTGTTGCAGCCCTCCGAAATCTTCAGATAGGCGTAGTGGCGCGGGGTCAGCCTGACGCCCTGCGGCGGGATCAGGTCCACGAAGGGCTCGTGCGCCGGCGGCGCCGCTTCGTGCACGGCGGCCATCACGCTCTCGTAGGCCTGCGGCCCGGTGATCGCCAGCACGTTGGGGTGTTTCTCGCGGATCAGCTCCGGCGTCGCGCCCATGCAGCCGGTGACGATCACCTTGCCGTTCTCCGACATCGCCTCGCCGATGGCGGCGAGCGACTCGTCGCGCGCGGAATCCAGGAAGCCGCAGGTGTTGACGACCACGAGGTCGGCACCATCGTGCTTGCGGGCGATCTCGTAGCCCTCGGCGCGCAGGCGGGTGAGGATGCGTTCGGAATCGACCAGCGCCTTGGGGCAACCGAGACTGACGAAGGAGACGCGCGGAGCGTTCATGGGACGGCTTTCGACATGATGTAAGGGAGTTGTCGCGCCCATAGCACACTTGGCGCGCCTGCGTCATCTGCCCTGACGCGACGCAGCCATGCGACGGTGCGGCTTGTCATAGCGTTGGTCCAGGGCGGGTTCGCGGTTGTCCTTCCATCCGGATAGCCACTAGAAGCGAACCGATCCGGCATCGCGGGCGCGATCCGCCCGCACCGCGCCGGATCGCTTAAGGGTTGTCGATCGGCCGGATGTCCTTCTTCCTTTTCCTTCGCGACAATGCGCGCTGGCTCGCCGGCGGCTTCCTGATGACCTTCTTTTCCTCCTTCGGCCAGACCTTCTTCATCTCGCTCTCGGCTGGAAACATCCGGACGGAGTACGGCCTCTCGCACGGCGATTTCGGCCTGATCTACATGATCGCCACCTTGGGCAGCGCGCTGACGCTGCCGCGGCTCGGCCAGATCGTCGACCGCCATTCGGCCCGGCGAGTGGCCTTCCTCATCATGCCGATGCTGGCGCTGGCTGCGGTGCTGATGGCGTTCTCGCAGAACCTTATCCTGCTCGTGGTCACCATCTACATGCTGCGCCTGTTCGGGCAGGGAATGATGACGCACAACGCCTTCACGGCCATGGCGCGTTGGTTCTCC
Source organism: Aquibium oceanicum (assembly GCF_001889605.1). Lineage (NCBI taxonomy): Bacteria > Pseudomonadati > Pseudomonadota > Alphaproteobacteria > Hyphomicrobiales > Phyllobacteriaceae > Aquibium > Aquibium oceanicum. Next base: position 2,786,540 of record NZ_CP018171.1, read on the forward strand.
GGCCAGCGCGGACGGGCCGTTTCGGTGACGACGCTCGGCCACAATGCCGGCGAGGCGGTCTTTCCGCTGCTCTTCGTCTTTGTCGCCGGGCTTGTCGGCTGGCGCAATTCCTGGCTCGTCGCGGCGGCGGTGCTGGTGCTGGTGGCGCTGCCGGCGATCGCCGGCCTGATCGCCGTCGATCGGGCGCCACGCGCCACCGATCCGGTTTCGCGCAAGACCGAGGCACGCGACTGGACGCGCGGCGAGGTGCTGCGCGATCCGCTGTTCTACCTCCTCCTGATGGGTGTCATGGCGCCGGGCTTCATCGGCACGACGATCTTCTTCCACCAGGTCTATCTGGTCGAGCTACGCGGCTGGTCGCTCGAGTTCTTCGCCACCTCCTTCACCTTCATGGCGGCGATGACGATCACCTTCGCGCTGGTCGCCGGACAACTCGTCGACCGGTTCTCCTCGGTGGCGCTGCTGCCGAGCTTCCTGGTCCCGCTCGGGCTCTCCTGCCTGACGCTCGGGCTGCTCGACGCGCAATGGGCGGCCTACGTCTTCATGGGGCTGCTCGGTATCTCTTACGGCTTCTCCTCGACGCTGTTCGGCTCGCTCTGGCCGGAGATCTACGGGCTGAAACACCTCGGCTCCATCCGCGCCATCACGGTGGCGATCCTCGTCTTCGCCACCGCCATGGGTCCCGGCCTCACCGGCTACCTGATCGACCTCGGCTTCCCGCTGCCGGGCCAGGTCGTGGTCATGGGCGTCTACTGCCTCGCCATGGTGGCGCTGATGACCTACGTGTCGGCACGCATCAAGGCGCGCGCCTTGCCAGCGCCGCGGGCTTCGGATACCTCGCGATCATGACCGTCACCGTCCGCTTCGCTCCCTCGCCGACCGGCAACATCCACATCGGCAACGCGCGAACGGCGCTGTTCAACTGGCTGTTCGCCGAAAAGCACCGCGGCCGCTTCGTGCTTCGCTTCGACGACACCGACGCGGCGCGCTCGAAGCAGGAATACGCCGACCAGATCGTCTACGACCTGCACTGGCTCGGCATCTTTCCGGACATGATGGAGTACCAGTCCAAACGCGTCACGGCCTACGAGAATGCGGTCGAGAAACTGAAGCAGGCCGGGCTGCTCTACCCCTGCTACGAGACGCCGGAGGAACTGGAGCTCAAGCGCAAGATCAGGCTGTCGCGCAAGCTGCCGCCGATCTACGGCCGCGACGGGCTCGCCCATACCGACAAGGAGCGCGCCGAACTTGAGGCGGACGGGCGCAGGCCGCACTGGCGTTTCCTTTTGCCGAACTACAAGCGCGACCCGTTCGAAATGGTCCGCACCGACATCTCCTGGAACGACGTCGTGCGCGGCCAGGAGACGGTCGATCTGGGCTCGCTGTCCGATCCGGTCCTGATCCGCGAGGATGGCTCCTATCTCTACACGCTGCCTTCCGTCGTCGACGATATCGATTTCGGTATCACCCACGTCATCCGCGGCGACGACCACGTGACCAACACGGGGGTGCAGATCGCATTGTTCCGGGCGCTCGGCTCGCAGGAGCCAGAGTTCGGCCACCACAACCTTCTGACCACGTCGAGCGGCGAGGCGCTATCCAAGCGCACGGGCTCGCTTTCGATCAAAGGCCTGCGCGAAGACGGAATCGAGCCCATGGCGATCGCCTCCATGGCGGTTCTGACCGGAACGTCGGAGAACGTTACGCCGGAGAGCTCGCTGTCGGAACTGGCGCAGAAATTCGATCCCGCCGCGACGTCGCGCTCCTCCGCGAAGTTCGAGCCGGGCGATCTCGTCAACCTGAACCGGACGCTCCTGCAGGCAATGCCGTTCGGGGCTGCGCGGGACCGGCTGCTCGCCTACGGCGTCTTCGGCGAGAAAGCCGAGGCCTTCTGGCTGGCTGTGCGCGGCAATCTCGACCGCTTGCCGGACGCCGAACCCTGGTGGCGCATCGTCACGGTGAAGCCTGAGCCGGGCGCCGAACTGAGCGACGAGGACACGGAGTTCCTCCGGACGGCGTTCGACCTGCTTCCGGAAGAGCCGTGGGACGCCGGCACGTTCAAGGCCTGGGTGGGCAGGATCCGTGAAGAGACCGGCCGCAAAGGCAAAGGGCTGTTCATGCCGATCCGGCTGGCCCTCACGGGACGGGATTCGGGGCCGGAGCTCGCAGATCTATTGCCGCTTCTGGGTCGGGAAGGAACGATGGCCCGACGACCCTGATCCTGCGCTCCTCGACCGGCGGCAGCGTCGTCGGCGCGCTGACGGAGGCCGTCAACTCGGAGCCAGAATTTTCGCCGCCCAGGAGCTTGCGGATCGCCGCGGCATCGAGCCCGCCCTGAAGATTGGCGAGCGTCTCGGGATCGGCGGCAGGATCGGGACGGGCGGCAGGCCTGGGGACGACGGGTTCCTGCAGCGGGACGGGTCCGATGCTCATCGGTGGCGCCGTTTCCCCTGCGATGATCGAGAAGCTGCGCGTCGCCGCCGAGCAGCCGCAGCCGGGCGGCCGCTGGTATCCCGCTTCCCGATAGCGGAACGCGGTCGGAAGCTCCGTGTAGGGCACGCCGCTCATCGAGATCATCTGGTTCGTCTCTTCACCTGGCGTTCGATGCATGTAGAGCTCGACCTCGGTGCCGGGGCACATCGCCGAACACGCGGCCGCATCCCGGTCGAGATCGTCGGCATGAGACGAATAGGCAACCGGGAAGAAGTAGCCGTCGCAGGTGCGTACGCAGAGCGTCCGGAAGGTGCCCGAAACGCGCGGTTGAACCTCGATCAGATTGCCGCGACGGACGACGATGCGCCGGCGGCCTTCGTCTTCCAGTGGGAATCGCCGGGATTCGTTTTCGCTGCGATCCTGCGCGGCGCGAGCCTTGAACAACTGGTCGAACAGATTTCCGCCGCCCCTGCCGCCGTCCATCTGCCTTTCGCGGGCGCTGGCCTGACGCTCGCGGCAGCCGTTCCGGTCGATCGCGGCGAGGATGTTGGCCCGTTCGGCCCGCGAGCCGCCGCCGCCCAGTTGCCGGTGCTTGCGCTCCAGGGAGGCGAGGTTGGCCTGCATCCGGTCCAGCGTGTTCGAAAGCGACTGGCAGACACGGGCCGGATCGCCGCGCGAGAAGAAACCGCCGCCGCAATTGGCCCGGCGGCTCTGGGCCTCGGCCTTGGCGATCTGCGCGCGCTGCTGCTCGATCGCGCGCTCGTACTGACGTGCCTGCCGGGGCGAACCGCCGCCGGCAGAGAAATTCGCAAGCTGGGCTTCGAGGTCGCGGCAGACACGAGTCTGGGCAACTGCCTGACCGATCAGGGAAAAGACGGCGCACGCCGCCGCGAATGCCACAAGGGCAGCGCGCAGACGGATACTCCACCGCTTCCTCATCGAAATCCTCTGCCGGCTGGGCCTTCGTTTCCGGGCGCATTTCGCGCGAGCGGGAGGATAGGCGATCGAAGTTAACCGTCTCTTTAGGATGTCTCCCGCGCAGACGCTGTCTGCAAAGCGGCCTGCGAGGCTTCCACCACGGAAAGCGCGGTCATGTTGACGATGCCGCGCGAGGTGACCGAAGGTGTGAGGATGTGCGCCGGGCGCGCCGTGCCGAGCAGGATCGGCCCGACATGAAGCGCATCCGTCATGGCCTTGGCGGTATTGAGCGCGATATTGGCGGCGTCGAGGTTCGGAAAGACCAGCAGGTTCGCCTCGCCCTTGAGCTTGGAATGCGGAAAGACGCGATTGCGCAGCGCCTCCGAGAGCGCCGAATCGGCGTGCATCTCGCCATCCGCTTCGAGGTCGGGATCGCGTTCGGCGATCAGTGCCGCGGCGGTGCGCATCTTGAGCGTGCTCGCCGTGTCGCGCGAGCCGAAGTTGGAGAACGATAGCAGGGCGGCCTTGGGCTCGATGCCGAAACGGCGGATTTCCTCTGCGGCGAGGATGGTCATCTCCGCCAGTTCCTCCGCCGAGGGATCCACAGTGACATAGGTATCGGTGAAGAAGGTGACGCCGCGCTGCATGATCAGCATCGAGAGCGCCGAAAGATCGCGCACGCCAGGCTTGCGGCCGATGATCAGGTCGACGTTGCGCAGGTGTCGCTCGAAGCGTCCTTCCAGGCCGCAGATCATCGCATCCGCCTCGCCGCGCACCATGGCCAGCGCCGCGATCACGGTCGTGTTGGTTCGCACCAGCGTGCGCGCCGCCTCCTGCGTGACGCCGCGCCGCCCGCCGAGCCTGATGAGAAGGTCGACATAGTCGCGGTAGCGCGGATCGTCCTCGGGATCGATCAGGTCGAAATCCGTGCCCGGCCGGATCTTCAGCGCATAGCGCCTGAGCCGCGTGTCGATGACGTCGGGACGCCCGATCAGGATCGGCCGCGCGATGCCTTCCTCCAGCACCACCTGAGCGGCGCGCAGCACGCGCTCGTCCTCGCCGTCGGCATAGATCACCCGGTTGGCCGCTGCCGTGCGCGCGGTCGAGAACACCGGCTTCATGACCAGGCCCGAACGGAACACGAAGCGGTTCAGGCGATCGAGATAGGCATCCATGTCGGTGATCGGCCGCACCGCGACGCCGGTGTCGCAGGCGGCTCGCGCGACCGCCGGGGCGATGCGCAGGATGAGACGCGGGTCGAAGGGCGAGGGGATCAGGAAATCCGGCCCGAAGACCGGCGTCTCCGTAGCATAGGCGCGTGCGGCGACGTCGGAAGGCTCCTCGCGAGCGAGTGCGGCGATCGCCCGAACGGCCGCCATCTTCATCTCCTCGTTGATGGCGGTCGCGCCGACGTCGAGCGCGCCGCGGAAGATGTAGGGGAAGCAGAGAACGTTGTTGACCTGGTTGGGGAAGTCCGACCGGCCGGTGCAGATCATCGCGTCCGGCCGCGCCGCCCGCGCAACCTCCGGCATGATCTCAGGGACAGGGTTGGCGAGCGCCAGGATCAGGGGTTTTTCCGCCATGCCCGCGAGCAGTTCCGGCTTCAGCACGCCGGCCGCCGAAAGCCCCAGGAAGATGTCCGCCCCGCCGATGACGTCGGCGAGCGTGCGCGCGTCCGTCTCCTTGACGTAGGCGTCCTTCCAGCGGTCCATCTCCTCGGCCCGGCCGCGCCAGGCGACGCCGTAGCGGTCGGTGACCCAGATGTTTTCTCGCTTCGCACCGAGCGAGACGAGGAGGTTGAGGCAGGCGAGTGCTGCCGCGCCGGCGCCCGAGGTGACGATCTTGACCGTCTCGATCGCCTTGCCGGCGAGTTCCAGCCCGTTGAGCACCGCCGCCGCCACGATGATCGCCGTACCGTGCTGGTCGTCGTGGAACACCGGGATGTTCATCCGCGCCTTTAGCTGCTCCTCGACCTCGAAGCATTCCGGCGCCTTGATGTCCTCGAGGTTGATGCCGCCGAAGGTCGGCTCGAGCGCCGCGATTGTGGAGACCATGCGGTCGATCTCCGGTGCGTCGATCTCGATGTCGAAGACGTCGATGCCGGCGAACTTCTTGAACAGAACCGCCTTGCCTTCCATGACAGGCTTGGAGGCGAGCGGCCCGATGTTGCCGAGACCGAGCACGGCCGAACCGTTCGACACCACACCGACGAGATTGGCGCGCGCCGTGTAGTCGGCGGCGGTTGCCGGATCGTCGCGGATGGCGAGACAGGGCGCTGCGACGCCCGGCGAATAGGCGAGCGCCAGGTCGCGCTGGTTGCCGAGCGGCTTGGTCGCCTGGATCTCCAGCTTGCCCGGCGAGGGGTAGCGGTGGAAGAACAGCGCCGCCTCGTCGAAGTCGGAAGGGGCGGGGGCGTCGTGCTGGGTCATGTAGGTCTGTTCCGCGTTCCTGGCTCGATACCGGACCGGTCTAGCATGCCCGGCGGCGATTTCGACATGGTGACGGTCAAACCATTTCGGCGAACGCCTGGGAAGTTCTTAGCCTCCGACGCGCTCCTGCAGCGCCATCGCCCCTTGCGGCGCGCGGATCTTGCCCTCGTGGATGATGTAGATGAAGACGTCGCGCGGCTTCTTCTCGACCTTCGCATCCGGGTCGGCGAGCGGCAGGTCGTCCGGAACGCCGCCTTCCGCCCAGGTCTTCGCACGCGAAGCCCAGGCGTCGAGCTCGGTCGGCGCATAGGCGGTGGGCACGTCGTCCTCGCCCTTCTGCAGCCGCGCATAGACGAAATTCGCCGTCACGTCGGCGATCTCGGGATAGTCGTGGTGGTGGGCGTAGCAGATCGCCGCGCCGTATTTGCGCGCGAGCGGAGGGAAGGCGGGGTCGATGAAGGTCGGGTGGCGCACCTCGAGCACGTGGCGCAGCCTCAGGCCGGCGTGCTTGTCCGGCAGCAGCTTCAAGAAGCCCTCGAAATCTTCGGGCTCGAATTTCTTCGTGTTGGCGAACTGCCAGACGATCGGGCCGAGCTTGTCGCCCAGTTCCTCGATGCCCTGCGCGAAAAACTTTTCCATCGAGGGGCCGGCGTCAGCCAAGACCTTCTTGTTGGTGACGAAGCGGTTGCCCTTCACCGCGAAGACGAAGCCGTCCGGGCTCTCGGCGGCCCATTTGGCGAAGGTCTCCGGCGTCTGGCCGCGATAGTAGGTGCCGTTCACCTCGATCGTCCTCAGCCGCTGCGAGGCGTATTCGAGCTGGCGCTTCTTCGGTAGGTCGTCGGGATAGAACGTGCCCTCCCACGGCTCGAAGGTCCAGCCGCCGATGCCGCAGCGGATCGTGCCTGATCTGGTCATCGTCGTTCTCCGGGTTTGCGTCCGTCTGGGATGGCGGAAGTCATGGCCCACGAGCGGCAGCGATGTCCATGGGGCGAAGGCGGATCGCGCAGACGCTCCTGACAGACATAGCGAACTTCGCGGATGGCGTTTGCGAAGCATTAAGCCTGCGCGGCGGTGCCGGGGAACCGCGCGCGCCGCACGCCTGTTGAGCCGCCACGAAACGATCTCCCAAGGAGGGGAACATGTCGAAAGGCGCCTTCACCGCGGCAGTCCTCGCCGCAACGGCAGCAGGAGCGGTATCGCCGGCCGGCGCGGGGGAGCGGCACCATCACCGGCACCCGGTCGTCATCCATGTCCACGAGACCCACGGCGCGCCCTGGTATCGGCAGCCGCCCTGGATCGGCACGGGCGTGGCGCAATACTACAGCTACCATCCGAACCATCTGCCGGGCTACCCGCACGATCTGGCAGGCTACCCGATCCCGATCCATCGTCTGGACGCGGGCGATCCCGTCGTGCGGGCGTTCCGCGCGGCGCCCTCGATGCACGTCGACTGGTGCCTCGCGCGCTACCGCTCCTACGATCCGCGCAGCGACACCTTCCAGCCCTATCACGGCCCGCGCCGCGTCTGCCTCTCGCCGTATCGCTGACGACCCGAACTCGTCTCCTTCTGCGTCCGCCCTATGTAGCGGCGCATTGCGGTTCACGAGCGGGGACGAGGACGAATGAGATCGACTGGAATGCCGCGGGCGCTGATGCTGGCGCTCGCCCTTGCCATGGGGCTCGCGGCCACCGGCGCGCGGGCGCAGGTGCTGGCGACCGAGACGCTGACGGTCGCGACGCGCGAGGCGCCGCCCTTCGCCATGAGGGATGCCGACGGCAAATGGTCGGGCATCTCCATCGCGCTCTGGGAACACATCGCACGCGACCTGCAGCTCGACTACCGCTTCGAGGAAGCCTCGCTGGCCGACATGATCGACGGCGTCGAGGACGGCCGATACGACGCGGCGGTCGCGGCGCTGACCATCACGCCCGAGCGCGAGGCGGTCGTCGATTTCTCCCATCCCTTCTACACCACGGGCTTCGGCCTTGCGGTCTCGCAGGAGCGGGTGAACTGGCTGGGCATGCTGTTCGGGCTCCTGTCGTGGCAGTTCCTCCAGGCGGTGCTGCTGCTCGCCGCCGTGATCGCGGTGGTGGGGTTCCTGTTCTGGCTGTTCGAACGCAAGCGCAACGCCGACGAGTTCGGCGGCAAGTGGTGGAAGGGGCTCGGCTCGGGCTTCTGGCTGTCGGCCGTCACCATGACCACGGTGGGCTACGGCGACAAGGCGCCGCGCACGCCGAGCGGGCGGGCGGTGGCACTGGTGTGGATGTTCACCGCCATCATCATCACCTCGACCTTCACCGGCATGATCGCCTCGGCGCTGACGGCCGACCGCATCTCGGGCTCCATCCGCGGCCCCGACGACCTGCCGAAAGCTCTGGTCGGCTCCATCCAGGGCTCGGCCAGCGAGATCTGGCTCGCCGAGCGGCGGGTGAACTTCCGCAACTTCGACACCGTCGCGCAGGGCATGGACGCCGTCGCCGACGGTCGCATCGACGTCTTCGTCTACGACAAGCCGCTGCTGCAATATCTCGCGGCCGATATGGACGACGGCGAGACCGAGGTGCTGAGCGGTACCTTCGGCCGCCAGGACTACGGCATCGCCCTGCCGCAGGGCAGCCCGATGCGCGAAGCCGTCAACAACGCCCTGCTCACCTTCCTCGAGACCGAAGACTGGGACGCGCTGACGTTCCGGTATCTGGGCGAAGAGGAATAGCGGCGGGCGGCCCGGTCCCGGCTGCGGACGCGACCGGTCGTCGCCACCCGGCGGGTTTCGCCGTGGCCGATGGAGCGGTGGCGACGTTAGATAAGCACGAGCTCTGCGTTGGCTAACCCTCTACTCCGCCGCTTGCCTCTTCCCTCCCGCCGGCCTTCTCTCCAGCAGCTCCTTCAAAAACTGCCCCGTATAGCTCCGCTCCACCGCCACCACGTCCTCCGGACGTCCGGCCACGAGCAGTTCGCCGCCGCCGTCGCCGCCTTCGGGGCCGAGGTCGAGGACCCAGTCGGCGGTCTTGATCACTTCGAGGTTGTGCTCGATGACGACGACCGTGTTGCCCTGGTCGACGAGCTCGTGCAGCACCTCGAGCAGTTTCGCCACGTCGTGGAAGTGCAGGCCGGTGGTGGGTTCGTCGAGGATGTAGAGGGTCTTGCCGGTGGCGCGGCGGGAGAGTTCCTTGGCGAGCTTGATGCGCTGCGCCTCGCCGCCCGACAGCGTGGTGGCCTGCTGGCCGATGTGGATGTAGCCGAGGCCGACCTTCTTCAGCGTCTCCATCTTGTCGCGCACGGACGGCACGGCGGCGAAGAAGTCGGCGCCTTCCTCCACCGTCATGTCGAGCACATCGGCGATCGACTTGCCTTTGAAGGTGACGTCGAGCGTCTCGCGGTTGTAGCGCTTGCCGTGGCAGACGTCGCAGGTGACGTAGACGTCGGGCAAAAAGTGCATCTCGATCTTGATGACGCCGTCGCCCTGGCAGGCCTCGCAGCGGCCGCCCTTGACGTTGAAGGAGAAGCGGCCGGGCTGGTAGCCGCGCGCCTTGGCCTCGGGCAGGCCTGCGAACCAGTCGCGGATCGGCGTGAAGGCGCCGGTGTAGGTGGCGGGGTTCGAGCGCGGGGTGCGGCCGATGGGCGACTGGTCGATGTCGATGACCTTGTCCAGGAATTCCAGGCCCTCGATGCGCTCGTGCTCGGCCGGGTGCTCGCGCGAGCCCATGATGCGGCGCGAGGCGGCCTTGAAGAGCGTCTCGATCAGGAAGGTGGATTTTCCTCCGCCCGACACGCCGGTGACGCAGGTGAAGGTGCCGAGCGGGATCTCGGCCGTGACGTCCTTCAGATTGTTGCCGCGCGCGTTGACCACCTTGAGCCGGCGGCCCTTCTTCAGCGGCCGGCGCTGCTCGGGGAGCGGGATGGCGAGGTCGCCGGAGAGGTACTGGCCGGTGAGCGACTTCGGGTTGGCCATGATCTCGGCCGGCGTGCCTTCGGCCACGATGCGGCCGCCATGGATGCCGGCGGCCGGGCCCATGTCGACCACGTAGTCGGCGGTGCGGATGGCGTCCTCGTCGTGCTCGACCACCACCACGGTGTTGCCGATGTCGCGCAGGTGTTTCAGCGTATCGAGCAGGCGCGCATTGTCGCGCTGGTGCAGGCCGATCGAGGGCTCGTCGAGCACGTAGAGCACGCCGGTGAGACCGGAGCCGATCTGCGAGGCCAGCCGGATGCGCTGGCTCTCGCCGCCGGACAGCGTGCCGGAATTGCGCGACAAAGCGAGATAATCGAGGCCGACGTCGTTGAGAAAACGCAGGCGCTCGCGGATTTCCTTGAGGATGCGCGCGGCGATCTCGTTCTGCTTGGCGTTCATCGCCTGCGGCAGGGTCTCGAACCAGTCGCCGGCCTTGCGGATCGATAGCGCGGTGACCTCGCCGATGTGGCGGCCGTCGATCTTGACCGCCAGCGCCTCGGGCTTGAGGCGGTAGCCGGAACAGGCCGGACAGGGGGTCTCCGACATGTAGCGCTCGATCTCCTCGCGGCTCCAGGCCGACTCGGTCTCCTTCCAGCGCCGCTGCAGATTGGGGATCACGCCCTCGAAGGTCTTGGTGGTCTTGTAGGAGCGCAGGCCGTCGTCATAGGCGAAGGTGACCTGGCGCGAGCCGGTGCCGTGCAGGATGGCGTGGCGCGCCTCGTCGGACAGGTCCGACCAGCGGTCGCCGACCTTGAAGCCGAATACCTTGCCGAGCGCGTCGAGCGTCTGGCCGTAATAGGGCGAGGTGGAGCGCGCCCAGGGGGCGACGGCGCCGGCGCGCAGCGTGAGATTTTCGTCGGGGATGACGAGGTCGGGATCGATGGCGCGCTGGCTGCCAAGCCCGTCGCAGGTTGGGCAGGCGCCGAAGGGATTGTTGAAGGAGAACAGCCGCGGCTCGATCTCCGAAATGGTGAAGCCGGAGACGGGGCAGGCGAATTTTTCCGAGAAGAGCAGGCGCTCGTGCGTGTCGTTGAGCGACTTGTTGGCGCCGCCGCCGCCCGACGTCTCCTCGGCCGGCAGGGGCCGGTCGGCGAATTCCGCGATGGCGAGCCCGTCGGCGAGGCGCAGCGCGGTCTCGATGGAATCCGCCAGCCGGGCGGCAAGGTCTCCGCGCACGACGACGCGGTCGACCACGACGTCGATGTCGTGCTTGTACTTCTTGTCCAGCGTCGGCGCGTCGGCGATCTCGTAGAAGGCGCCGTCGACCTTAACGCGCTGGAAGCCTTTCTTCTGCAGCTCGGCCAGTTCCTTGCGGTACTCGCCCTTGCGGCCGCGCACGATGGGCGCCATGACGAAGAGCCGCGTGCCTTCCGGGAGCGCCAGCACGCGATCGACCATCTGCGACACCGTCTGGCTCTCGATCGGCAGGCCGGTGGCCGGCGAATAGGGCACGCCGACGCGCGCGTAGAGCAGGCGCATGTAGTCGTAGATCTCGGTGACCGTTCCGACGGTAGAGCGAGGGTTGCGCGAGGTGGTCTTCTGCTCGATGGAGATGGCCGGCGACAGGCCGTCGATCTGGTCGACGTCGGGCTTCTGCATCATCTCCAGGAACTGCCGCGCATAGGCCGACAGGCTCTCGACGTAGCGCCGCTGGCCCTCGGCATAGATGGTGTCGAAGGCGAGCGAGGACTTTCCGCTGCCCGACAGGCCGGTCATGACGGTCAAACTGTCGCGCGGGATGTCGAGATCGACGTTCTTGAGATTGTGCTCGCGCGCGCCGCGGATGGAAATGTATTTCTGGTCGGCCATGGCCGGTCGCAGCCTCGTGCTTGGTCTCGGGAGGAAGGATGCGGGCAACGATCCCGCAGCACCCCCATGTAGGATTTTTCGCCGCTCCGTCGAGGGACGCGCGCGCACGCCGCAACGAGTTAGCCGCGAATGCCGCAGCGGGGCAAGGGCAAGGAACAAAAAGGCAACAGCCTCCTGACACCGCCCTGTGCATAACCGGCGGACCGGCTTGAAACATGCGATCACGTTTTGCGTCGGGGCGGCGGATTTCGTTGACAGGCCCGGACCCTGGAGTCACTCTCCAAATGTCCTTCGCGAACGCCTCCATTCGGGGCCGATCGCTAGAAGCGGGGCCCCAGCGAGACGACGCAGGAGGCTCGAGCGCGAAGCGACGCGGATGCAACAGGCAGAGGAGAGAGGAATGACTCCACCGGACAGTCCCATCTGGCTCCGCTCGAATGCCGCGGAGCCGCGGCGGGCATAGGCGCGAGGGCGCCGGGGAAGCGGCCGTTCCCCCGACCCGCCGTTCACATCACAATCAGAGACTGTAGTCGGGCCGTCGATCCAGATCGCGCAGCGCCCGAAACATGACCGGAAGTTTTGTCCGGCAGTTCAGGAAGACCCCTGACACAGAACAAGCCCTGACCGCGTGACCGCGGCAGGGCTTTTTTCGTGTAGCGCACGAGAGGGATCAGTCATTCAAATCCCTCTACAAGGACGCGCGACCGCGACCTCGCGCCGCCATCATCCCACGAAAGCGCGCTCGACCACGAAATCGGCGGGTGCCGCGTTCGATCCTTCCACCAGCCCGGCCTTCTCGACGAGGTCCTTCACGTCGCGGATCATGTCCAGCGAGCCGCAGATCATCACCCGGTCGACTGCCGGATCGAACGATGCCACGCCGAGGTCAGCGAAGAGCTTGCCCGAAGCGATCAGGTCGGTGATGCGGCCGTTGCGCGCGGAGGACTCGCGTGTGGTGGAGGCGTAGTAGGACAGCCGCCCCTGCGTCAGCTCGCCGATCAGCGGGTCCTGCGACACGCTCTGAAACAGCGCGTCGCCGTATTGCAGTTCGGCGATGTCGCGGCAGGTGTTGGTGAGCACGATCTCTTCGAACTTCTCGTAGGTGTCGGGATCGCGGATCAGGCTGGCGAAGGGCGCGATGCCGGTACCAGTCGCGATCATCCACAGACGCTTGCCGGGCTTCAGCGCGTCCACCACCAGCGTGCCCGTCGACTTCTGGCGCAGGAGCACCGTGTCGCCCGGCACGATCTTCTGCAGCTCCGACGTCAGCGGACCATCTGGCACCTTGATCGAGTAGAACTCCAGTTCGTCGTCCCAGGCCGGGCTCGCGATCGAGTAGGCGCGGAACACGGGCTTTTCCGCGTTCGGCAGGCCAATCATCACGAACTCGCCCGAGCGGAAACGAAAGCTCTGCGGGCGCGTGATGCGGAACGAGAACAGACGATCGGTATGGTGCTTCACCGAAACCACCGTCTCGGCGTGGACGTTCGCCGGAATCGGGAACTTCAGCGGCTCGGCATTGGCGTTGGCGGGAACCGGAATCATCGGCTCGACCCTCGTGTCTGGAGTACGTTCGGCATGACCACTGGCGACGGTTCCGCAAGCGGCCCAAGTAGGTGGACGAGGCGTCGAAAACCTCTCTCTTGCTCGGTGAATTTATTAGTATACAAATGAAAATCGGGTCAAGGCGCAGGGGTAGACGCCCATTCCAAATGGCGCCTGATCCGTAGGGCGCACGTTTCGGGAATCCGCCATGGACGAGAAAACCGGCGTTTCACCGGCCGCAGTGGTCGCGGGCGTGGACGTCGGCGGAACGTTCACGGACCTGATCCTCATCGACGGTCGCGACGGCGGCAAGGTCCGCCTCGCAAAGACGCCCACCACGCTCGACAACCAGGCCTTCGGGGTCGTCAAGGCGCTGGAATCGATCGATTTTCCGATTGCCGGCATCGATCTCCTCGTGCACGGCACCACCACCACGACCAACGCGGTGCTGGAGCGCCGGCTGGCCAGGACCGGCATGATAACCACTGCCGGCTTCCGCGACGTGATCGAACTCGGGCGGCGCACCCGGCCTCAAGCCTACGGCATGACCGGCGTTTTCGTGCCGGTCATTCCGCGCGACCTGCGGCTCGAAGTCGCGGAGCGTATCGAGGCGTCGGGCGCCGTGCGCGTGCCTCTCGACGCGGAGGAGGTGAAGGCGGCGGTGCGCAAGCTGCTCGATGCCGGCTGCGAATCCCTCGTCATCCACTTCCTGCATGCCTATGCCAATCCGGTGCACGAACTGCGCGCTGCCGAGCTCGCGGCCGAACTCTGGCCGAACGGCCACGTCACCATGGGCCACGCGCTGCTGTCGGAAGCCCGCGAATTCGAGCGCGGCGTCACGGCCGCCGTCAACGCCTCGGTCCAGCCGATCCTTGAACGCTACGTCGGCCGCCTGCGGGCGGAGTTGCAGTCGCGCGGCTATGCCCGCGAGTTTCTGGTCATGAACGGCAATGGCGGCATGATCTCGGCCGGCCTGGTCACCCGCGAGGCGGCCAAGACCGTGATGTCGGGGCCCGCCTCGGGCGTCATGGCGGCGGCCTACACCGCGCGCCGCGCCGGCTTTGCCAACGTCATCACCTACGACATGGGCGGCACCTCCACCGACGTCGCCCTGATCCGCGGCGCCCAGCCGGCCGTCTCGAACGAGATCGAGATCGAGTACGCCATGCCGATCCACGTGCCAATGGTGGATGTGCACACCGTCGGCGCCGGAGGCGGATCGATCGCGCGGGTGGACGACGCCGGCCTGTTGCGCGTCGGACCGGAGAGCGCGGGCGCCATGCCCGGCCCGATCTGCTACGGGCGCGGCGGGACGGAGCCGACCATCTCGGACGCTAACCTGCTGCTTGGACGGTTGAATGCGAAGAAGCTCCTTTCGGTCGACGGCGCCGTCGACGTCGAGTTCATCCGCGATACATTTGCCCGCACGCTCGGGCAACGGCTCGGCGTCGACGCGACGACCGCCGCCGGCGCGGTGCTGACCATCGCCAACACCAAGATGGCGGGCGCGGTGCGCATGGTGTCGATCGCGCGCGGCAACGACCCGCGCGATTTCGCCCTCTTCGCCTTCGGCGGCGCCGGCCCGCTCCACGCCACCGCGCTCGCCCGCGAACTCGGAATCCCCAGGGTTATCGTCCCGGCACGGCCCGGCATTACAAACGCGCTCGGCTGCGTGGTCGCCGACCTGCGCCACGACTTCGTGCGCACGGTCAACCAGCCCGTCGCCGGCCTCGACGAGGCGGCGGTGCGCGACATCCTCGAGACCCAGGCCGCCGAGGGACGCGAAGCCATCGGCCGCGAAGCCGTCAAGCCGGCGGCGGTTCGGATCGTCCATTCCGCCGACATGCAGTTCGTCGGCCAGACTCACCTTCTCAACGTGCCGCTTCCCTCAGCCGCCGTCGACCGGTACGTGCTGCAGTCGCTGTTCGAAAAGGCCTATTTCGCGCGCTTCAAGGTCGAATTGCCGGAAATCCGCGCCAATCTCGTCAATCTGAACACCTCCATCATTGGCGAACGCGCGCCGGTCGACCTGTCGACGCTCATCGATCCCTCCGGCCGGGGCGCCGCGCTCGCCGACGCGCTTCTCCACACGAGGCCCGTCTGGTTCGACGGCACATGGCACGATACCCCCGTCTACGACCGCGAAAGACTGCCGCTCGACGCGTCGTTTGAGGGACCGGCGATCGTCGAGCAGATGGACGCCACGACCGTCATCGAGCCCGGCGACCGGGTCCGCTCCGATGTCGACGGAAATCTGATCGTGGAGGTGGGAAAGTCCGCATGAGCTCGCTCGACGCCATCACGCTTTCCGTCATCCAGGCCGGCCTTGCGCAGGTCTGCGACGAGATGGACCTGACCTTCTCGCGCGCCGCCTTCTCGCCGGTGATCGCGGAAGCCAACGACCGCTCCGACGGCATCTATTCCGCCGAGGACGGATCGCTGATCGCGCAGGGCATCGGAGGCCTGCCGGTCTTCGTCGGCGTCATGCAGTATTCCACCCGCACCATCATCGAGATGATTGCCGATGGCCGCTGCCAGCCGCCCGAGCCGGGCGACATCTACATCGTCAACGACCCCTATCTCGGCGGCACACACCTGATGGACGTGCGCTTCGCCATGCCGGTCTGGCGCGGCGAAAAGATCTTCTGCTGGCTCTCCAACACCGGCCACTGGCCCGACATCGGCGGCTCGGTGCCCGGCGGCTTCTCGGCCTCCGCCACCGCGGTCGAGCAGGAGGGCCTGCGCCTGCCGCCGGTCAAACTCTTCAAGCGCGGCAAACTTGATCCCGAGATCCACGCCATCATCGCTTCCAACATCCGCATCGCGGACCAGCGCATCGGCGACATCAAAGCCCAGGCCGCGGCCCTGATGGTGGGGGAGGAGCGGCTCTGCCAGCTTCTCGACCGCTACGGCGACGCCACCATCTCCGAGGCCATCGCGGAACTGCGCCGCCGTGCCGCCGACCAGATGCGCGCTCGCATCGCCGAGATCCCCGACGGGGTCTACCGTTCGAAAGCTTATGTCGATTCGGATGGCGTCGTCGACGAGCCGCTGACCATTGCGCTCGCCGTCGAAAAGGCCGGCGAGACGCTCTCTTTCGACTTCTCCGGCTCCAGCGCGCCGTGCACAGGGCCGATGAACAGCGTGCTCGCCACCACGCTCTCCTCCGTCTACCTCGCCATGCGCCACGTCTTCCCCGACGTGCCGATCAGCGCCGGCGCCTTCGAGCCGCTGGTGGTGAAGCGGCCGGAAGGCACTTTCCTCGACGCGCATTATCCCCGCCCTGTGTCCGGCTGCGCGGCGGAGGTCTCGCAGCGCATCGCCGAGGCCGTCTTCGCCGCGCTCGTCCAGGCGATCCCCGACCGGGTCACCGCCGCGCCCGCCGGCTCGTCGGGCAATTTCGCGCTCGGCGGCTTCGACCCGGCGCGGGGCCGCGGTTTCGTGCTCTACCAGCTCTCGGGCGGCGGCTATGGCGGCAATGCGGACCATGACGGGCTTTCCAACGGCTGCTCCACCATTGGCATCTCCAAGTCGCCGCCGATCGAGGTGATGGAGCAGGCCTACCCGATCCTCTACCGCCACTATGCCCTGCGCGAAGGCTCCGGCGGAGCCGGGAAACACCGCGGCGGCTTCGGCTTAAGCTATGAGATCGAACTCCTGCGCGGCGAGGCGCGCGCCTCCTTCGTCATGGACCATGGACGCTTCGGCCCGCAAGGCGCACTGGGCGGCGAGGACGGCGCGGTCAACACCGTCACCGTGTGGCGCGGCGGCGAGGCGCACGTCCCGAAACATCTTTCCAAGGAACAGGACATTCCCATGCAGCCCGGAGACCGCGTCGCGGTCGGCACGCCGGGCGGCGGCGGCTATGGCGACCCGCGCGAGCGCGATCCGGCCCTCGTCAGGCGCGACGTCGCGATGGGCTACTACACGCCGGACGAAGCGGCCGAGAAATTCGGCTACAACGGCTGATCTCCCGGCGGGTCAGCCGAAATTCTGCTCCCACGGATGCAGCCGCGCCAGTTCGGCGTCCTTTTCCTGCACGCGGCCATAGGCGGGGCGACCTGTTGCGCGGGCGAGGTAGTCTCGGAAGACCGGCTTATCCGGCAGCACCTTCATGATGTTCATTGTGAAACCGATGCCGCTCGCAAGCTGCGTGTCGGCGGCAGTGAAGGCGTCCCCGGCGGCGAACGCGTTCGCGGAAAGATGCCGCTCGAGATTGCCCACCAGGTCTTCGAACAAGCCGAAGGAATAGTCGTTGCTGCCATAGGTCAGCCCGTGCGCGCGCGCCGCGACGGCGGGGTCGAACACGGAATCGCTGTAGACCATCCAGGTGAGATAAGGCCCCCGGCGCGGATCGCCGATCGCCGGCGCCAGTCCGGCCTGCGGAAACGCGTCGGCCAGATGGATGCAGATCGCCGCCCGTTCGGTGATGGTCACGCCGTCATGCACGATCGCCGGAACCTTCTTGTTGGGCTGGATCGACCGGTAGGCCTCGTCCACGCCGCCCTTGGCGCGGATGTCGACGATCTCCATCCGGTAGTCGACGCCGAGTTCCTCCAGCAGCCAGAAGACGCCGGACGAGCGGGACCAGGGGGCGTGGTAGAAAGTCAGCATGGTGGCAATTCCGGGTGCGGCTCGATCAGGCCGAAGACTTAGCACGCCGCTCCTGACAGCAGAGCGTCAGGAGACCGCCCGGGAGAGTCGCCGGCTCCCGGGGAGGCATTGTAGGGGCAAGCCGTTCCGGGAGCCGGGAAAAATCCCCCGTCCAAGCCTCGTCCAGGGACAGGGGGTGAGCCGCACCCGAATGTTGCCAGATCGCGTGGGAGATACGCTTTCGGGATCCGCGACGCACGCCGACGATGTTTCCTCATTCCAGTGGGGGATCCTATTCCGCGATCGCGGAAACCGCGGCGGGGGACGGCCCACGGCCTCCGGCGGGCATTGAAGAGCGCCGCTCCGCGCCCTATATCTGAGCCATCGATCTTCTTGACGAACAATTGCTATCGCGCCCCGGCGCGTTCGGTTCTCCTTCTCGATTTCGATGCCCGACCGGGCCCGGCACGCGGCCGGCCGGCGGATCAAACGCCGATTTGAAAGGAAATCGACATGGAAACCGGAACGGTAAAGTTCTTCAACGCCACCAAGGGCTTCGGCTTCATCCAGCCCGACGCCGGCGGCCAGGACGTATTCGTTCACGCCTCCGCCGTTGAGCGCGCGGGCATGAACACCATCGTGGAAGGCCAGAAGCTCTCCTACGAGGTGGTCAAGAGCAATCGCGACGGCAGGAGCTCGGCCGAAAACCTGCAGGCGGCATAAGTTTCAGGCGCCTCCGGTCCGACCACGGATGTACTGGCGCGACCGTGGAGGCGCTGAAGAGAAGGTCGGGGAAACCCCCGGCCTTTTTTCATCAGAGGAGCACATCGATGCAGAACCCATTCGCCCCCGAAGCGGCCTTTGCGCCGAAACTCTCCAAGCACGAAGCCAAGGCCGACACCACCACGCGCGTGGCGCGCGAGATCATGGACGCCGAACTGAACAAGCGCGAGGCCAAGACCGAGCGCCTGCGCCTGGCGCGCCTCGCCAAGGAAGCCGAGGCGCCCGTCGACGAGCCCAAGAAGAAGGCCGCCCCGAAGAAGAAGGCGGTCAAGCGCGGGCAGGGCACCTGAGCCGACCGCACTCGCGGGGCGGGCAACGGAGCCGGCTCGCTCCCGGCAAACCGTCATCGGCTCGTCACATGAGCCCGCTATTGGTTCACCCAGCCGCACCGGACCACCGAGTGCGGCCCGCGTCTCCGGTCGCATGACCACGGATGAACTGGCATCGCCCGTGACGGCGCAACGATGGAAAGGTCGGGTCACCCCCGGCCTTTTTTCGTTTCGGGAGCTCGATCGTCCCTGAGGTCCCGAAAGGGGAGACGGAGAGGTGCCTCCTCTGTTAGCATCCTCCCGCCCCTCCTTCAAAAACCTGCAACTTCCTGTATGTGGCCCGCTTCCGAACGGCGGGGCGGTCTTACCGGGGGCGGTCTTGAGAGATTGCGATGAACGAGACTGTCAGGAATTTTCATGAGGCCGCGGCCCCGGCGTCCCCGGCGCCCGATGCACCGCTCGCCATTTTCGCGCGCGGGCTCGTCCGTCATTTCGGCGCGGTGAAGGCGGTCGACGGCGTCGACCTCGACGTGCCGCGCGGCATGATCTTCGCCGTGCTGGGTCCCAACGGTGCTGGCAAGACGACCTTGATCCGCATGCTGGCGACGCTGCTGACGCCCGACGCGGGCCAGGCAACCGTGATGGGCCACGATCTGCTCACCGAGCCGCAGTCCGTGCGCGCGTCGATCGCGCTCACCGGCCAGTTCGCCTCGCTGGACGAGGACCTGACCGGGCGCGAGAACCTCATCCTGCTGGCGCGGCTCTGGGGGTTCCGTCACCGCGCCGCGCGGGAGCGGGCGGACGAACTGCTTTCCGCCTTCGATCTGACGGGGGCCGCGCGGCGCCAGGTGAAGGATTTCTCCGGCGGCATGCGCCGGCGGCTCGACATCGCAGCCTCGCTGGTGGTGACGCCCGGCGTGCTCTTCCTCGACGAGCCGACGACCGGGCTCGACCCGAAGGCGCGCCAGGGCGTGTGGCGCATGATCCGCGACCTGGCGGCCGGCGGCGTCACCATCCTGCTCACCACGCAGTATCTCGAGGAGGCGGACCAGCTTGCCGCACGCATCGCCGTCATCGACCACGGCCGCAAGATCGCCGAAGGCACGAGCCGCGAGCTGAAGGCCGCGACCGGCTCCGGCTACCTGCACGTGACGCCGGCCGACCCGTCGCGCCTCGACGAGGCGGCCGAACATCTGGCCGCCCGGCTCGGCGGCACGGTGAAGCGCAACGCCGAAGGCGCGCGCCTTTCGGTCATGACCGCATCGGCGAGGCAGGCCAACGAAGCGATCGCGGCGCTCATCGCGTCGGGCATCGAGATCGCCGACTTCTCGATGGGCGCGCCGAGCCTGGACGAGGTGTTCTTCGCTCTCACCGGCGCGCCGGCCGACGAGGCCGCCGGCGACGACGCAGGACCCGTGGAGGTGACGCCATGACCGCGCGGTCGCCCTCGATGTTGTCCACCGTGGCGCCGCCGCGGCCGGCCGGCGCGTTCTCCAACGCGCTCACCTTCGGCTGGCGCGCGGTGCTGAAATTCCGCCATCTGCCCGAGCAGCTCTTCGACCTGATCATGACGCCGCTCATGTTCACGCTGCTCTTCACCTTCGTGTTCGGCGGCGCGCTGGCCGGTTCGCCGGGCGATTATTTGCAGTTCTTCCTGCCGGGCATCCTGGTGCAGACGGTGATGTTCAACTCGGTCTATTCCGGCGTCGGGCTCTCGACCGACCTGACAAAAGGCCTGTTCGAGCGCTTCCGCTCGCTGCCGATCTGGCAGCTCTCGCCCTTTGCCGGATTGATGGTGGGAGACGTCCTGCGCCACCTGATCGCGGGCATGATCATCCTCGGCGTCGGCCTGGCGCTAGGCTACCGGCCGCAGGCGGGTGTTGCCGGCGTCGTCGCTTCCTTCCTGCTGCTTTTCGCCATCGGCTTCGGCACGGGCTGGATCTTCATCGTGCTGGGACTGATCATCCGCACGCCGATGACGGTGATGACGGTCGGCTTCACCTTCATGTTCCCGATGGTCTTTGCCTCCAACATCATGGTGCAGCCCGAGACGATGCCGGCCTGGCTCGAGGCTTTCGTGGTACGAAACCCCGTCTCGCACATGACGACCGCGCTGCGCGGCCTGATGGCCGGCACCGCGAGCGGCAGCGAGGTGCTTCTGGCCTTGGCCGCGCCGGTGTTGCTCACGCTGCTGCTGGCGCCGGTGACGCTCTGGCTCTACCGGCGGAATTGATTTTTCGACACGGTCGGGATGGGGGGAGGTCGGAGCCTGCGCCAGCATGGCACCGTCCGCCGCCGACGAAATGGAGACTGCGATGCAAAAACTGCCTCTTCCGCTCTCGGGCTCGTGCCGCTGCGGCCGGGTCGAAATGCGCGTGTCGAAACCGCCGATCGCCACCAGCGCCTGCCACTGCCGCGGCTGCCAGAAGATGTCGGCCAGCGCCTATTCGCTGACGGCCATGATCCCGGCCGACGGCTTCGAGGTGACCAAGGGAGAGCCCGTCATCGGCGGCCTGCACGGGCCCCAGAGCCACCACTTCTTCTGCGACCACTGCATGACCTGGATGTTCACGCGCGCCGAAGGCATGGACTGGTTCGTGAACGTGCGGCCGACCATGCTGGACGACACCGCCTGGTTCCGGCCCTTCATGGAGACCTTTACCAGCACGAAGCTGCCATTCGCGGAGACGGGCGCGGAGAGGAGCTTCGAGGAGTTCCCTGCGATGGAGGAGTTTGAGGGGCTGCTGGAGGAGTATCGGGCGTGGGTGAGATAGCGCGCAATTTCTCTGGTCCCAAAACGGAAGTGGGAGTTTCATCCAACTCCTGCGGACAAAGCCCACAGACAGGCAAAAACTCTCTAAATAATATCTCCCATTAAAACCTCAAAGAACGCGCTATTTCTCTTCTTGGCATCGGAGACTAGTTTTTCGTACCCCAACACCTCGACAAAAGCATCGCGTCGTTCATGGTAACGAAAGAACCCTTGATGATCCCAGGAAACGTTGAAATCATGATCATCAATTACCGTTCTCAATGTTGGCTCTATATCCGCGACCAAATAACTAAAGATTCGAGTACCTTCCGGAACTTGTATGCGCGACCCGCTTGCAGAGATCAAACTTCCATCCGTCCGAATTTTCGCAATAGTCTCGTAGATTTGCTGAATCGGATCCTTCTTCGAATCACCAAAAAAATAGTCATTTCGCCCGGGTCGTTTGAATTCCACGAGGACAATGGAGTTGGCATCGCTGTTTCGATATACAGCGCACTCCTCGAACATTATCAAGTCCGCAACTTTATCTCCCGCCTGTCGCCGCCCTCCATGAATAGTTCTGTCGCTGGAGATGTACGTTACAAATGCAAGTCTTTCATCAATCATCCACAAATTATGCTGATAAAACTTTATGTTTTCACTATCTTTATGTCGAGGATACACAATATCATGGAATACATCTTCAAGACTTGTTCGACCATCCTCGCGCACTCCAATTACCTTCTCCGCCAAGTCTATGACGGTGCGACGATGAGCTACGTACGCCGCAAGAGCTTCCTTGTTCTCTTGCTCGATGTGAGAAAGTATCTCCTCTCTAGCCGCTTTCAGAGACTCAAAATCTCTTGTTTTCTCTTCTAGCTCCTTCTCCCATCTGCCCTGATCTCGATACCTCCGTAGGGCAAGGTCCGAAACAAATTGCTCTGCTCCCCAACTCATGGGCTTCGAACGGACGTAGTCAGCGGGGGCTCCCTTCAAGGCGGTCCTCAACAAAGGGTTCCTCACGAAGACGGAGACAAGGCTTTTTGCTTGATCGGTACGACGAGCCTCTCGATACTCGTTCTGTTGATCGAGTACGAGTTCAGCGACACGATTTGCAATTGCGTCAATCTCATCTTCATTTGCTTCTACGTCCGTCCGTGCCGTGTTCGCGCGATTATTCAGAAATTCTCCACTAACACTTGCGATTACGACGCGGCTTTTGCCGTCTCTCCCAAGAAACGAGGGAGTTCCGATCTTACCTTCCAGGCTTCTGCCGCTACCAATTATTCGGCCGTCCGCAAACAAAAGCATCGCATGCCTCGGGAATAGGTTTCCTTTCTCGGAGAGTGAAGTTCCTATTTCAAAGTCGTGCAGTTCGCCATCTATCTCGATCGTCTCATTCAACGTCACTTCGGAGCTAAATAGATTTTTGAATCGGTCGGCAGCGTCGTAAATTGTTCCATCTATACTAAGAGATATCTGGGGCATTCTGCCGGAAACAAAATAAGGAAGAAAATAGCGAATGATTCGATCTACAATTTGATCGGGATTGATATTTTCCACGACATTCACAAAATCAGGTTTTACTCCAGAATATCGGACAGAACAGCCAGTATCATCAATAAAAATTGTGTCTACGTTGGTGAACTTAATTTCCGGAGGCGCAAAAATATCGAACGAAAATGCCCTCGTTTCGAAAGCGGTGTCCTTTTTACTCCGTGAAGCGTAGTATATTTCATTAAAAACCTTAAAGGAAATAAATCGTCCGAAACCTTTTCCGCCTTTTCGTAGTTTATGACCAGTGAAGGGGGTAAGAAAGGCATCAAAATTATCTTCGGTGAGGCCGACCCCATTGTCTTTTATCGAAGCAAATACAGGTGAAAGGCTGATTTCAATCTCGATCTTTCCTTTCGCTAATTGCTTGGTATCGAAGCGCTCGGTAATAGAGTGGTATGCATTTGAGATGCACTCGAATACGGGTAGAAGAAAGTTGTCAACATTCGGCCTTAAATTCGTCCTCTTCACAACAGATATCATATCTGCGTGCTTCAGCGGAATATTAGTATTATCCATGTGCTCTCCTTATCTGAAGATAGAATTGTTTATCTTTAATTTCTTTAAGCATATATCATCGGGAAAAAATCGTGCTGCCTACGATTTGAGGCGGGCAAATTGAATATCCATTTATTATTCATACAAACTCAGGATGGCGACAGCGGCAATTTTCATGAGCGAACAGCATGCTCACAAGCTGGTCCGATGTTCGGTACCGGCTATTTATAACGGTGATGGCGTTTATAGGCGAGCTAGTATTTTCTCGTATCGCTGTGCAAAAGCCGGACCTCCGCCTGCAACAATACCAACACCTTGGGCGAATTCTGTCCCTGTTCCATCCACACCCCAACCCACCCACGCCACAATGCCCACCGGTTTCACGAGGCGCGGGCATGGCTGCAACACTGGACGATCGGACGATGAGGCGCATTGTGGCGCTGCTCGTCTCGTTCGCCGTGATGGCAGAGCGGGCCGCCGGCCGGTCCTTCCCGGTGCGTTTCGTCGTGCTGTGCATCCTGCGACACGCCGAGGCGGTGGCGCTGTTGTTTGTGGCCGAGACGTTCGAGGCGGATGTTTTCTACGTCCATGGCGATCCCGAAACGGGGTACGGCCCGGCAGACGCGATGGCGATCGCCATGCGCCTGCGCGCGCTCGCGTCGCTCGTCTTCGCCATGCTGGACCCAGCTGACCTGGACGACGGCTGGGTGATCGTCCTTAGCCGGCGAGCCCTGCGGTCCGATGCCCGTGCGTGCCTCACCGCGCCGTTTGGCTGGATTATCCCCTGCATCGACACCTCCTGAATGCCGTTGCTGGCCAACGTCCGACATTTGATCCGGATGGCCGGGCGGCGAATGCGCCGCGCGGCGCGTCGGGCGTTGGGCGCGGGTCTGCCGTCGCCGCAACCTCGCCGCAATGCTGGGACTGAATGGCCGTCAAGAAGGAACGGGCGCGCGCCAGCAGAGCCGGCCGCGCGCGAGGAGGTCCGATGAAACTTGTTGCACTGACGATCGCGCTCGCCGCCGTGGCGGCGCCCGCGCAGGCGATTTCGCGCTACAATTCGCTCGACATGAGCTGCGCCCAGGTGCAGTCGGCCGTGGCGCGGGAAGGGGCGGTGATCCTGCGCTATCCGTCGAAGCGCAAGCCGAGCCTTACCCTCTACGACCGATACGTCGAGCACGGCGGCTTCTGCGCGGTCGGCGAATACGCCGCCAACGACTGGATACCGACGGCCGACAAGGCGCAGTGCTTCGTGCGCGCCTGCAAGCCGGTCAACTACGACGACGACGTCCTGTTCAACTGAGCCCGCCGATGAGCCCCGCGCGCATCAGAAGCCGAAGCTCGTCTGGGCGGGCGCGTCCGGCCCGAGCCGCACACCTTCGAGCGAAAGCAGGCGCGTCTTGGTCGAAACGCCTCCGGGCGCAGAAAATCCGCCCGGCTTGCGACCGGCGGCAAGCACGCGATGGCACGGGATCACCAGCGGACACGGGTTCGAGCCCATTGCCTGGCCCGTCTCGCGCGCAGCGCCCGCATGCCCGGCGCGCTCGGCCAGTTCGCCATAGGTCGTCACCTCTCCGAAACCGATCGTCCGGGCTTCGCGGTAGATCGCCTTGCGGAAATCGCCCACGCCGCGAAGGTGGACCGGAACGGCGCGAAGATCCACGCGCTCGCCGGCCGCATAGCGCTTCAGGCTCCCCGCCAGCTGCGCCATCGCGGGCGGCAGCAGCGCTTCCAGGATCACCTTGGCATCGGCGCGGCACTCGGCATTGTGGAACCCGTTGCGCGGCATGGTCAGCAGCCGCTCGGTCTCGGCCGCGTCCCGGCCGGGAAGCTGCAGCCGCGTCAGCCCGTGCTCGCTCCACGCGATCCCGACCGGCCCGAACCGCGTCTCGACCAGGTGATGGCCCATGGCTGCCGGTCTCATCCCGCCTCCGCCGTGCTCCTCATGCTGGCCTCCTAGCATATCCGGATATCGGAACAAACAAGGAACTTCATGCCGTCCACCGCTTCGAACGACCCTGGCCGGACGACCGCCACCGGCCCTTGCCCGGCAAGCGTCTCTCCGGTAAGGAAAATCCGGGCGGGACGACGAGACGGCAAGGCTGACGCGGTGCATTCCGTACGACATCTCATTTTCGGCGCCCTCTGCCTCCCGCTGCTCGCCAGCGCGGGCTGCAGCACCAGCGGCGTCGACGCCGCGACCGTGCTATCGGTTGCGCCCATGGCCGATCCGGTGCTTCCCGCCGAAGGGCCGATTCTTTCGCTCGCCGAAGAGGAGGCCGTCCTCCACCCGACGCCCGAGATCAAGGCCGCCTATGCCGGACCGACGCCGTCGTCGATCAGCGCGGCCGCCGTAGCTTTCGCGCCGGCCGTCGCGAGCCCCGACGAGCGTGCCAAGGTCGACCGGCTTATCACCCATTACGCCGCCGAATACGAGGTGCCGGAGGATCTGGTGCGCCGGGTGGTGAAGCGCGAGAGCAATTTCCGCCCCGCCGCCTACAATCGCGGCCACTGGGGGCTGATGCAGATCAAGCACGCGACCGCCCGGGGCATGGGCTATGATGGCCCGGCCGAAGGCCTGCTCGATGCCGAGACGAACCTGCGCTACGCCGTCCGCTACCTGCGCGGCGCCTACATGGTCGCCGGCGGCAATCACGACCGGGCGGTGCAGTTCTACGCCCGCGGCTATTACTACGACGCCAAGCGGGCCGGCCTGCTCGACGAAACCGGCCTCGGCCGCGACCGCACGCGAAAGCGCAAGGCCGGCTGACCGCGCCGCATGACACCGGCATGACCGGCACACCATCCCCGCAGGCGGCGGAGGAGGGCAGGGCGGAGGCGGTCCGCGACATCGTGCTGGTCGGCGGCGGCCACGCCCATGTTCACGTCCTGAAGGCGTTCGGAAGCCGCCCCGATCCTCGCATCCGGGTGACCTTGGTGACGAAGGATCTCGACACGCCCTATTCGGGCATGCTGCCCGGTCTCGTCGCCGGCCTCTATCGCCGCGACGAGGTCTACATCGATCTGGAAAAGCTCTGCGCGGCCACCGGCACGCGCCTCGTCCACGCCACCGCGACCGGTCTCGACCGCGCGGCGCGGCGATTGCTTCTCGCCGACGGCGCGACCCTGCCATACGACGTCGTCTCCCTTGACGTCGGCATCACGCCGGCGCTCGACAGGATCGCGGGTGCGGCCGAGCACGGCATCACGGTCAAGCCGATCGGCAGGTTCCTGGAAAAGTTCGACGCGCTTCTGGGCCGGCTTTACGAGACCGGCGGTCCGCGACGCATCGTCGGCATCGGCGGCGGGGCAGGGGGCGTGGAACTCATCCTGTCGCTCAGGCACCGCCTGCTCCGCGACGCGCCGGCGAACGGTGTGACGCCCGACGCCTTCACCTTCGCGCTGGTGACCGGCAGCGCGATCCTGCCCACCCACAACGATCGTGTGCAGCAGGCCTTCCGCAAGACGTTCGCCGAACAGGGCGTGCGCCTGGTCGAGAACGCCCGGGTGCGCGAGGTCCGCGCCGACGCGGTGATCACCGCCGACGGAGAAGAGCTACCCGCCGACGCCGTGCTGGTGACGACCCACGCCGCTGCGCCGGGCTGGCTGCGGAACACCCGTCTCGACCTTGACGAGAAAGGTTTCGTGATGGTCGGGCCGACCCTCCAGTCGCTCGGCGACACTACCGTCTTCGCGGCAGGCGACTGCGCGGCCCTGGTGGAAACGCCGCGCGAGAAGGCCGGCGTCTACGCCGTGCGCGCCGGCCCGCCGCTGGCGCGCAACCTCCGCCACGTCGCACTGGGAGAGTCGCCCCGCCCGTGGCACCCGCAGAAGCGCCACCTCGCCCTCATCTCGACCGGCGGCAAACACGCCATCGCCTCGCGCGGCTGGCTCTACGCACAGGGCGACTGGGTCTGGACCGTCAAGGAATGTAACGACCGCCGCTGGATGCGGAAATACAAGGATCTGTGAGGCGCGAAGGCCGATCGACGTTCGACGCTACGTCGTTTGCAGTATTCGTGGGAGGACTGGCGGTGCCGTCTCAACCGCCGCCGATCGAGCCCAGCAGGGCCGCATCGCCTACCGCCACGAACCATGGGTTGGCGAAATCAACGTCTTCGGCCTGCTTGCGCTTGCCGTAGACGAAAGCCCCGCCGTCGGTCAGGCGCGTCGCCCCGCCCGCCGCGCGCAGCACCGCGTCGCCCGCCGCCGTGTCCCACTCCATCGTGCGGCCGAAGCGCGGATAGAGATCGGCCTCGCCGCTCGCGAGCAGGCAGAACTTCAGCGACGATCCGACCGAGACGGTTTCCGCGCCCGGGAACTTTTCGATGAAGGTGTCGGTCTCCGGCGTTCGGTGCGACCGACTGGCGACGACCTTCGGAGGAGTGGCGGCGGCGCGCACCGACATTTCCTCGGTCTCCTCGATCGCGAAGGACCTGGAGACGCGGCCGTGGGTCGCATGACTCGGACGGCCGGAATAGATGTCCCCGCGCGCCGGGGCGAAGACCACGCCGATCACCGGCTTTCCATCGCGAACCAGGGCGATGTTTACGGTGAAGTCCGACTTGCGCCCGATGAACTCCTTCGTTCCGTCGAGCGGGTCGATCAGGATGAATTCGGAGCCCAGATCGCCCGGCACCGTGCCGGCCGAGATCTCTTCCTCGGCGACGCAGACGACGCCTTCCAGCCTGTCGCGCAGTCCGGCGAGGATGATCTTCTCGGCCGCGCGGTCGGCTTCGGTCACCGGCGAGGAATCAGCCTTCGTGTCGGTCACGAAGCCCGCATCGTAGACCTCCATGATCGCCTTGCCGGCCTTGAGCGCCAGTTCTTCGAACAGCGCCAGGATCGCCCCGTCGTTTCGTGCGGTGTCGCTCATCGGTTCAGGCGATTCCCTTGTCGTTCAGCCAGGTGCCAATCTCCTCGGCGAGGTCTTCGGGCGTGCGGCCGGAGGTCTTGAGGTGGATTTCGGCGTTCTCGGGCGCCTCGTAGGGCGAATCGACGCCGGTGAAGTTGGTGATCTCGCCCTTCAGCGCCTTGGCATAGAGCCCCTTGGGGTCGCGCCGGGCGCATTCCTCGAAGGGCGTGTCGACGAAGATCTCGACGAACTCGCCTTCGCCCAAGAGTTCGCGCGCCATGCGCCGCTCCGCCCGGAAGGGTGAGATGAAGGAGACGAGCACGATCAGGCCCGCGTCGACCATCAGCCGGGCGGTCTCGGCCACGCGGCGGATGTTTTCCACCCGGTCCTCCTCGGTGAAGCCGAGGTCGCGGTTGAGCCCGTGGCGGATGTTGTCGCCGTCGAGGATGTAGGTGTGGCGACCCTCCGCGTGCAGCTTCTTCTCCAGAAGGTTCGCCACGGTCGACTTGCCGGAGCCGGACAGCCCGGTGAACCACAGCGCCACCGGCTTCTGGTGCTTCTGCAGCGCCCGCGCCTGCTTGTCGATGTCGAGCGCCTGCCAGTGGACGTTGGAGGCACGCCGCAGCGGATGACGGATCAGTCCGGCGCCCACCGTGCGGTTGGTCATCCGGTCGATCAGGATGAAGGCGCCGGTGGCGCGGTCGTCCGAATAGATGTCGAAGGCGACCGGCTGCTGCGTGGAGATGTTGCACGAGCCGATCTCGTTGAGCTCCAGCGACTTCGCCGCCTCGTGGGCGAAGGTGTTGACGTCGATCCGATGCTTGAGCGTCGTCACCGAGGCGGCGCACTGGTCGCTCTGGGTGCGCAGGATGTAGGTGCGTCCCGGCATCAGCGGATGCTCGTCGAACCAGATGACGTCGGCGGTGAACTGGTCCGCCACGTGCGGGCGCGCCGCGGGAGCGACCAGCATGTTGCCGCGCGACACGTCGATCTCGTCCGCAAGCACGATCGTCACGGCGTCGCCGGCGGCGGCACTCTCGCGGTCGCCGCCATGGGTGACGATGCGCGCGACCTTCGACGCCTTGCCGGACTTCGCCACCACCACCGGATCGCCCTTCGAAACCGTGCCGGAGGCGATCGTGCCGCTGAAGCCGCGGAAGTCGAGGTTCGGGCGGTTGACGTACTGCACCGGGAAGCGGAACGGCTTTTCCGCCTCGACATGCCCGACCGGCACCTGTTCGAGATGGTCGAGCAGCGTCGGGCCGGAATACCAGGCCATGTTGGTGGAACGGGTGGTGACGTTGTCGCCATAGCGGGCCGAGATCGGGATCGGCACGATCGCCTCGAAGCCAAGGTCCCTTGCGAACTCGAGATACTCCTCGGCGATCCGGCCGAAGACCTCCCGGTCGTAGCCGACGAGGTCGATCTTGTTCACCGCGAGCACGATCTGGCGGATGCCGAGCAGCGAGGCGATGAAGGAGTGCCGGCGCGTCTGGCGCAGGATGCCGCTGCGGGCGTCGACCAGCACGATCGCCAGGTCGGCCGTCGAGGCGCCGGTCGCCATGTTGCG